>JAIKXS010000030.1 GCA_024683955.1 Desulfovibrio sp.
CTTATATGTGTTATCACAAATTAATTCTCAATTTTTTCTGGGGCCCACTTACGTATTCTAACAAGAAATTAGTTCCTACACAATGTAGTACACCCCAAAACTATTACTAATAAAAATTACATTAATTACTAAATTTTCAAATTGTTCATTTAAAAGATGTCTAACTCGAGAGTGGGGCTTATTCCGTCATGTATTATTTTGGTTTTTTTTCTTTGGTTATCGGGGCCCTTTCTTCATTTTTTGGAATATCTTTGGGGGTGCTACATCTTTGGAATCCCCACCAATCAAACGCAAAAATAATAGAAAAAATACATTATTTAACCACAGTTACGTTTCTTATAGCAGGGGCAGTGCTGTTGCACGGCCTCTTTTGGCGTGACTATTCTCTAGTTTATGTCGCAAGCTATACAGATGACTACCTTTCTATTTTTTATCGGCTAACGGCTTTCTGGGCAGGGCAGCCGGGATCGATGCTTTTTTGGGCTATCTGCACATGTATTTTTGGTACAATTTTCGCTTTGTCCCCTTCGTATAAGAATATTCCTGAAGGCAGCAAAACATGGTTTTGGGTCTTCTTCCATTTAATTGTTTTTTTCTTCGGGCTTCTTCTCATTGTGTACAGTAATCCTTTTATTATGCAGCATCCAGCACCAGCCGATGGAAATGGACTCAACCCCCTCCTGCAAAACCCCGGAATGATAGTACATCCGCCGCTCCTTTTCATTGGCTACGCCGGCTTTATTATCCCGTCTTCCCTTGCCTTGGGGCAAGCAATGTGCGGAGCGGAAAATCCTGGTTCCCCCTGGTATACTCTCACGCGTAATTTTATCCTTTTTTCTTGGATGTTCCTTACTGCGGGAATCATCCTTGGAGCTTGGTGGGCCTACATGGAGCTCGGCTGGGGAGGTTACTGGGGTTGGGACCCTGTTGAAAACTCGTCCCTCATTCCGTGGCTCTTTGCGACAGCCCTTCTGCATACGATCCATATTGAACAAAAAACGAAAACATTTGTTCGCTTTAATTGCTGGCTTATACAACTTACGACCATTTCTACCTTTTTCGCCACATACCTTGTCCGAAGTGGGGTTATCGATTCTGTTCACGCCTTCGGCCAGGGCGCGGTCGGAGACCCTCTCTTGGCAGGCATTCTCCTCTTTGGTGTTCTGGCTTTCTGTATCTCAATCACACGCCCGCATTCAGATGAAGGGCTGGCCGGCATAGTCACCAAGGAAGGCTTTCTCGCCCTTATGATGTGGATTTTGCTCGCTTTAGGTCTTATTATTTTCACGGCGACACTTTGGCCCGTTTTTTCCAAACTTTTTTCTGCTCAGGCACAAGGGCTCGATGCTACGTTTTATAATAAAGTCTGCCTGCCCCTCGCAACAGGTCTTCTTCTTATCATGGCCTTTTGCCCCTGGCTTCCCAGCAGAAGCGAAAAACTACGCCCAAAGGCCCTGCTTCTCACTGCATTTTTTTTCCTCATCACGTGTCTGATAATGTTTTTCTTGGGCTACGCAAAACCAGTTCCCCTGCTTGCCCAAGGGGCCTGTGTTTCGATGATGGCGACTCTCCTTATAAAAAGCATCGATCAGAAAGCGTATAAAAAATCCAGCTTGCTCTGCATGATCGGCACCCACCTAGGCGTTGCCATCTTGGCTCTTGGCATTGCCTTCTCGGGTCCATACAGCGTGGAGAAGGACTTCCTTCTTGGAGAAGGCGATCGCGGTGAACTTGATGGATATTCCATCAGTCTTGCCTCTGTAAACCAGGTGGATAGCCCTGGATATTCAGCCCTTCTCGCTAAGTTATCAGTAGAAAAAAACGGAAAAATTCTTGGGGAACTCGTTCCCGAACGCCGTATTTATGAAAAGTTTGGAGACATGCAGTTCTCAGAAGTCGACACTATTGCCTCTCTCGGTAATGAACTTTACGTTTCCTTACTTGGCCTTAACAGCAACAGGCAGGTAGTGATTCGGTTCAGCATAAAACCACTTGTAAACTGGCTTTGGATTGGAGGAATTCTTATGTGTCTTATGCCAATTTTCGGTCTACGCCGACTAAAGAATAACAATAGCTCCACTGTCAAAGCATGATTCAGATACATAATCTGGCTAAGCAGTACGGGCAGAGATCCGTCCTTAAGGGAGTGAACGCGAATTTTCGTCCCGGGACAACAACCTTACTTTCGGGCAACAATGGAAGTGGTAAAACAACCCTGCTCAAGCTTATTGCAGGTCTTGCAAAACCAACTTCTGGATTGATTGAAATTGACGAACATCAAGGTGAACCAGCACGGATCTCCTACGTGGCCCATCAGACTTTTTTATACCCAAGCCTAACCGCCTTTGAAAATCTCGCCTTCTGGAGCAAATGCTACGACTTACCAGATGATGGAAATCAAATTTACGATATCCTTGAGGAATTCAATCTTCTCCCTTTTGCGGACACCTGCACCCGCTCGTTTTCCAGAGGGATGTCCCAACGCCTTAATCTTGCCAGAGCGTTTATGTTGAATCCGAGTATTCTCTTACTTGACGAACCTTTTACTGGACTTGATTCCCCCTCACAGGAATTGCTGCGCCAAAAACTCTTGGACGTTAGAGAGAAAGGAACATGCAGCATCCTCATAACACATGATATTTTTCACGATGCGTCTCTTGCCGATGCAGTGCTCCGAATTGAAGGGGGATCTCTTTCCGATGTTTCAACCGAAACACTTCAGGGCAGCCATCCCAACCTCATTGACCAATTTAACCCAAAATCATCAACACCATGTGGCGGATCTGTCTAGCGATCATTCAAAAAGACTGCACTATTCTCCTTCTCAGAGGCAGTAGCGTCCTTCACGCGATTCTCCTTGGTCTTTTGCTTATTTTTACCTTCAGTTTCAGCTTGAGCCCTGGGGATACACTTTCCTGCCAAACGTCTGCAACCATATTTTGGATCAGCTCACTTTTCTGTTTAATTCTTCTTTTTAATCAGCTCTTCGCGGTTGAAGAGACAAACGGGCAACGATTTGCTTTAAGCATGCTTCCAAGCCCCCCGTTCCTTCTTTGGCTTGCCAAAACAGCCACAGGATTGGGCCTCCTTCTCATCAGTCAACTTGTATTTCTTCCCGCATGCATTGTATTCCTTGGTCACGCGCCCTCCCCTAATACTTTTCTTATCACACTTGCCAATATTACCATCACAGATCTCGGCATTTGTTCCCTTGGATCCCTTCTCGGCGCCTTGGCCCAAGGGCAAGCATCTAAGGAATCACTTCTTAGCATTCTCCTTTTTCCCCTTCTAACTCCCCTTCTTCTTGCCGGCATCAGTATCCACAGCCAGTGTATGGAAGGGCTTCAGGAAAACATATCTCAATGGTTCACCCTTGCCACGGCATTTGACTGCATATTTCTGGCGTCTACGTCTTATTTCTTCTCATTTATATACTCGGACGATGAATAATGTACCTCCCATTTCTGGCAATCGGCCTCATCGGAATTATCTCTGCTCAATGCTTGATTTTTCTCTATGCTCCGATCGAATCGACACTTGGAATAAGTCAAAAAATTTTCTACATTCATCTGCCACTCGCGTGGTGGGGGCTTCTAGCTTTTTTTCTTCTCTTTGCAACATCTATCCTCTATCTCTGGAAACGAGACCTTCGTTTCCACTTCATTTCCCTTGCAGCCGGAGAACTGGGCGAGCTGCTCGCCGTCCTGACCGTCGCTACAGGCAGTATATGGGGGAAAATCGCTTGGGGCGTTTGGTGGACATGGGATCCTCGCCTCACAACCGCCCTTGTCCTTTGTTTTATTTATGGAGGATGGCTCATTCTGCGAACTATGGAATGGCCACTTGTCAAACGAGCAACTATTCTTTCAGTAACTGGTATTATTGCCTTTCTTGATGTCCCGCTTGTTTTTATATCAGCAAGAATATGGCGTTCGATTCATCCTGCAGTTTTTACTTCAAATGGAATTGGCATGACTCATGAAATGATCCTAACAGTGCTATTCTCTATTGCTTCTTTTGGGTTGTTCTTCATTGGACTATTGCTTCTTCGTATAAAGACATTAGAGAAAGAATTATTCATAGAAAGTATTATCAACAGGATATAACACAAAACATGTAGGTAATATATGGAAGCAACGACTTATATACTAATAGCGAATATTGCTGTATGGTCAGGCATTGGACTATATACTATATATATATCAAAAAAGATATCTAGTATAGAAAAAAAAGTAAAATTACTTGAATACAGAAAAAAAACAACATCATCAAAAGAATTATCCGATATCAGTAATAATGGTATTTAATATGAAAAAAAACATACCTATCAAGGAAAAAATTGTATTGATTACGGTTACACTCTTCTCAGTTGCAATACTTTTTTTTATTGTCAAGAATAGACTTTTACACCCCAATATTACCATTCAAAACAATGCGCAAAATATCCATTTTCAGGCCAGCAGTAACGTAATAGCAAGAGACACCGATGAAATCGGAGCTCTCATGCAAATACTTGCGACAAACCCAAAGGACTCCGTAGTACTTCTCAAACTTACGGATCTATTGATGAAAAAAGAACGATGGGAGGCTGCTGAAAACTTTGCGAAACAGGCCCGTGATATTGCCCCAAAAGACTATGAGCCGCACTATCTCCTTGGAATCATTCTTCACCAGCAGAACAAGCCGACTGAGGCAGCAAAATCACTTGAGAATGCATTGAGCATCCGTGACAGTGCTGCCGCGAGATATAGCATCGCCGTTCTCTGCCTTTACTATCTTAACCAAGAACAAAAGGGCATTGACCACCTCCAAAAAGCTCTCAAGCTGGAGGATGTAGAACCGGGGCTGCGTAAAGCTATTGAGGAAGAATTAAAGCGTCATACAAAAAATAATCCCTAAACGACAATGCGTTCATGGTCATTTTAGGCCTTGCACGAAACAGGCCCACAACTCCACGTAACCTGCCACAACAATGAAGAAAAAAGAAAAATCCCCACCGCTACAGAATTCTCCCGCCTCCCTGGTCTGCACGAGAGGCCTTATACGACTGGATACAGCCTTGCTTTGCATGGGAGTCTGTCTCCTTCTCGGTCTTTTTGCCGGTTCAGTCATTTCAGACATATCCTATCGGGAAACCCTTCAGCGCCAGACACACATAAAAGAAAAGCAGGACATTTCAACGCCCTCAAAAAATACCCCCCCCCTCCAAGACAAACAGACCCAAAAGCGCCTGGCCGAGCTTGAAAAACAGGTCACGGTTGCTCCCAAGGATCAGTCAGCATGGATTGCTCTTGGAAATGCCTACTTTGATGCATCGTTAGCAGCCGAAGCTATAACAGCCTACGAAAAGGCTCTGACTCTTGGTGATGCATCAGCTGACTTATTAACAGACCTCGGGATCATGTACCGTGAACTCCACCGTTTTGAAGATGCCGTATTTGCCTTTCGTCAGGCAAAAAATCGCGACCCCAAGCACTTGCAATCCCGTTTAAACGAAGGCATTGTTCTTTTTTATGATCTTTCTGAAAAAGATGAGGCCGTCGCCGCCTGGAAAGAAGCTCTCGCTATAAATCCTGATATACGTCTAAGCAATGGGGACACACTTGAGTCTATAGTAAAAGAGCTTCAGCAGGCCAAATAATTTGTAACAATCTTTCCTTCAACGTTTCCTTTTCAGGCTATTGATATGCGCATAGAGATACATTTGAAATGTTTTTGTGTTATCTTATTATCTCTTTTGATCACTATTTTTGTACATTCTCCCACCACTGTTTTTTCAGCACCTGAAGTTCCTTCGGATCTTAAAGGAGAAAATGTCCCTTTTCTTCCATATCTTGAGTACACACTTGATGAAAAGGGAAATCTTGATATAGAGACTCTTGCTCTTGAAAAATCTCTAGAGTTTTTTCCTCTACATCCTTTCGAAATCGACCCAAAAACAGGTGTGTATTGGCTTCGCTTTACATTAGCATCCCAGACAGAGGGAACCAGACAGGTTGAATGGCTTCTGGCACTTGGCGAAAGCCTTCCCGGAGATCCGAAACTCTATGTTCCTGACTTAGCACCAGCTTCAGGCGCCCCTCAGTGGCGAGAAATTCCAATAACTGACAGGCATATTATCAGTCTGCCTGAGCACGATACAGAAGCAAAAACCTGCTACATTCGCTTAGCGGGCCCTCCTGGGCTGTGGTTTAATCCAACGCTCCGTTCCCCCCACAACGCGGCAAACAACTGGGGAGCTCTAGCTCATCCCGCCGCCGTAATTGCACTCGGGCTTCTCCTTCTCCTTTGTCTTGTCCGCTGTTTTGCGGAATCAGGTCAATGGAGGATATGGACGGCTCTTTTTGTTGCAAGCTCTCTTGCGTCTGCCTATATGGGCCTCCCTACCGTTGAAACGGGACATGTTGGATTCGATCAGTATGCATGTGTACTTGCCCCGGGTGTCGCGCTTATGCTTCTTCCTCACATAGCGCGCTACATACTTTCAACAGGCAAGCTCTCGCGCATCATCGACGCACAGCTTATTCTTCTCACTCTCGTTGGTGCCTGCGTTACCCTTTTGCCACTGGCCCCGGGTTGTGCATGGCTAGCGCATTTCTTGGAACTGTGGCCACTCGGCACCGTCTTTTTTATTCCGACAGCCCTCTGGGCCCTCTTCCTCGGATTACCCCGCTCCCAACGGTTCCTTCTCGTCTGTCTCATTCCCCCTATCTTCACCGCAAGTGGCATCCTTGGCCTTTTAAGCGGCTTTCCACCTGACTTTTTCGGTACGATGCCCCTTTGGGGAATCACTATGAGCGCCCTTCTACTTGTGTCCGCGCCGAATCCAAAGCCAGCGAGAGAACAAAAAAAAGCTGAGGAGGAAACGATAACACTCAAGGATCTTGAAGATCCAAACCTGAAAATTGTATCACTTGAACCAGACGCCCCAATGCCCCCCAGAGAGACAACAAACCTGCAAGAAGAAAAAAAAGAAAAAAGCATCGTTTCTCAGGACAACCGAATACAGATACCATCCTCACTTGCAAATGACCTTGAAGAGCCTCTTTACACGCTTTTTACCGAGTCACAAAAACTTGAAAATTGCGCTCTTCCGCCTGCAGTGCGTTCCCATGCAAACACCATGGTTGACTGCGCAAAGCGACTTCTTTCCATTGTCCATGGAGAATGCCTGGAAACAGGCTCTCAGGACAAAGAGAACGCTCTCATCGATCTCCAAATCATGATGCGTGACATTTACAATAATGCGTTGCAAGCCTCGAAAAATTCCGAACTTGCCCTCGGATGGTATATGCCTCCTGATCTTCCCTCAATTTACGCCGGCAATACCAAGGCGTTACGGACCGCGCTGCAGATGTTGGTTGAAAGCTCGGTCCGAGCCACGGATCAGGGTTCCGTCCATTTTACTGTACAAAAATACCCTGAATCCGATGATCCGGGACATCTTCTCTTCGCAGTCACAGATACAGGTAAAGGCATGCCTCCGAGAGATCGCAGTGGCATTGCTCTTTCGAGAGCGTGGGAAGTGGCTGCTTCAAGTGGTGGGTCCATTTCCCTTGAAAGCAGCACAGAAGGTACGACAGTTTATTTATCGGTTCACCTTGTTTCACAAGCAGAAATGAAACAGAAGAAATTCATTGTCGAAAAGCCGCATATTCTAATTTCTACTGAAAAAAGCGCGATGCATGAGCAGCTACACAGCATCATAGAGCCCATGCACCTACGAACTACGGATGTTGACTCTCTTCAGGAAGCCTTATCTGTACAGCGTGAAGATCCTGCCTCTCTTGTTATCACTCACGGGGGGTCGGCCACTCCACTCGCCAAGCCCCTGATCGAAGAGCTCCGAAAAGTAGCGCTTAATGCCGGGGCTCCCTTCTGTAAAATTCTTGCCATAACAACAACCGATCTCGAATGGACAGAACTGGGCAAGGCTGGTTATACCCTCGCCCTTCTGGAACCACTTGATGTTGAAGCGCTGAGGACAACTGTAGCAGAATTTAAGGAGGATTTTGAAGCAGGGCTTGACAGAAGCCGCAAATCGCAAAGATCTCAAGAAATCGATCTCCCACTGCCTGATCTTTTTGGCTCCGGAAACCGCCGAGTTCCCAAACACATGGATGAACTCAAGGGGCTTGCCTCAATAATACATTCGTTCTCATCCCTCCCAAGCAAAGAGCATCTTGAGAATCCGGATCTAGCACTTTTTGAAGACAAAGAATCTGAATCACCTCAGAATTCCGTCCCTTCAGCCCAGACAGACAAGTTAAATATAATACCTCCTCTCTCGGACAAGTCTTTAGACTCTCTCTCGCTTACCCCAGACAATGAAAAACAGGACTTGCCAAAGCCGTTTTCCGACAATCTTCCAAAAAATGAAGCAGTTTGTCCTCCCACACTCGTAGATGTGACAAACGAGATGGAAGAAAAAACACTTTCACCAGCTGATTTCTCCGACGATAAAGCACGTTGTGAAAGCACAAGAGGACAAAGCAATCCGCCAAGTTCTCATAAAGAGCCCTCGACCACCCTTGAACAGAAAAAAAATGAATGTCCTGAAGAAACGCCCTCAAATGACATCCATAAACAAACAATACCCCCAATCTCCGAAAGCACGGATAGCTCGACAGAACAACATGCCCCCTTGCTCGATCAGAAAGAACTTTCAAAAGAGAGCATACCTTCCGCCATATCTCAAACTTCGCCTGCAAAGGATCAAGTTCGGTGGACCTTCTCACAACCTCCAGAACTTCCAAGAGAAAGACCTGCACAACCAATTCTTGATGCCGAAAGTTCCTCTCTGGACGGAATTTCTCTTCCCTTGCCCCATCCCGAAGCAACTCGCCAGCTGGAGAGAAAAAGAATCATAACGACTGAAGAAGCGGTCACCAACCCAGCTACGGATCACGAGCTCCCCGATACTGTGGCAGGGCAGCCGTCGGATAGAAGTCCCCTCTCAGAATACGTCAGCGATGATGCTCGCAGAACCATGTTCATGGATGACGAATGGGTAGGAGAGCCCTTTCCTGTTAAAAGTCCTAAAAAAGAGGCAGCTGCCTGCGACGAAATAAAATTGGAAGATACACATTCTCATCCAACTGTAAAAAATTCCCTGAATGAGAATGATCATGAAAGGGAGTTGGATCATTGCCCTGCTGAAAAAACTCACGATTCCTTGGAACAGGAAGCTCCATCCTGGCTCTCATTGGACTCGAGCAAAAAACCTTCGCCTGCACTATCGAACCCCTTACCAAAAGAATCGGAAAATGTGCCAGAAAAATCTGCAACAGAATGGACATCAGCGGACGAGTGGGTGGGAGAACCTTTCCCCGTAAGCAAACCGTCATTCACCACTTCTGAGGAATCTGCATCATCTGCCTCATCAATGCCCGAATCCTCTTCCACACATGACAAATCAGTCGGGAACCCCATCCATGTTACCGGACAAAATCTGGAGGACATACCTAAGAAAAAGGCCTCGTCATGGACCTATGAGGGAGACTCTCAAAATAGACGACAGGACTCAGACAACGTGCTGGACTTTATCGAAGGAATTAAGGACGTTGATGCGGTACAGATGTCTCCGCTCCCAGCGAGTTTGTCCACCCTTCCTAATGATCTCACGCCTTCCGCACCCGTGGAAGAACAGGGAAGAGGTCCTGACCCGGCGCTCCTCGCCTTTGTGGAGCGTCTTGAGATAGCAGTTAACGACGCACAAAAAGCCTTACAACTTGGCCAAACAATGCGCGTCGCAGAAGCTGCGAATCGAATAGCTGCAGAATGCGATGCTTTCAGCTTCCGTGTTCTAGCGCGTATTGCACGTTGCGTTGAACAGGCAGGAAAAGCAGGGGACATCCATGCACTAGCTGATCTTCTTCCTGAACTTGTTCATCAAATTGAGCGTAGCAACATTGCATTAAAACAGATTCGCTAGCAGGAATATCTATTTTATTCGCACTTAGTTTAAATACATTATAAAATAGGGGGGATACTCCATGTTTAAAAAAGTTTTAATACCAATTAGCAGCAAGACAAAAGAACGCTCTCAAAAAGCAGTGGAGGCGGCCTTGCAACTTTCCCCTAGTGAAATACTGCTTTTACATGTTCTCGATCCTGTACCTGAAATGATCGGAGGTCGAGACAGAAAACATCTTCAGGAAGAAGCTGACGCGGCTGTACAAAATATTTTCTGCGAATATGAAAGCGTAATAAAAAAAGCCAATATCCATTGCTCAAAAATTATAGACCGCGGAGTCCCGGCAAATATCATTGTAAAAGTAGCTGAACGGGAAAAAGTAGACGTTATTGTCATGTTTAGCGACGGAAGGGACTGCGTCACAGACATGCTTCTGGGCTCCTGCACAGAACGTGTCCTTCGCAATACTGCGACAACGCTTTTGATTATCCGTAAATAATAAAGCAAGTACCGGTGTGCTCCTCTTATAGTTTAAAATCGATGAGGCGGGGCTGGTCGCTCCCCCTGCCTCATCCTAATGCCACCCACAAGACGTACGGTCCCCCCGCGCACGGTTCTTCAGCATACGATCTAACCTCGCTCCTAACCTTATAGTCCGTCGAACACCTCGTACATTTACAGCTTTACCTCAGATCTTCCCCAATATCTCACCTTCGCTCTCTGATAACTTTTTTCGATTCACTCTTTACGCCCTCACACCTTCTCCCCGTTCAGAACGCCATCATTTTTCCCGTCTCTCCGTCTCTGCATTCTTTTATCAAACGCGCTTCGCCACCTCCCCTTCTGGGCGATGATATAAGGTGCATCTTTAAATCCTCCCTTGCCGGCAAGATCTTTTGCATCGTGTCGAATGCATGCTTATCTGCGGTGTCGTTACAGGTGAAATCTCTAGTGACATGAGACCACTGCACGGTAAATCTAATATAACGCATTGATATTATTGAATAACTATACTATATTTGACTCCAGAAAAGGAGAAAAGGAGTTCAATATGGCTGAAAAGGAATCAACATACACCTTATTTGACTGTTTTATTAACGAGTGGCGTAAAAACAACACAAAACTCGATGCCATTGATATAATGATCAAATGGAGCCCAATCGCCAAACGACTTAACAGGGTCCTTAAACGGACTGCAAATGCGGTTGGCAAGCCTGCTTATCCTTCTCTTGTTCTGTTTAAGGGTCTCGTTTTGCAACGCATGTATAATTTGAGCGATGAGGCCCTTGAAGAGTATATCTGTGACAGGCTTTCGTTTCGCCGTTTTATTGGACTCGGCATGATGGATGACGTGCCTGATGCCACGACCTTCTGCCGTTTTCGACAGGATTTGCTGGGACAAAATCTTAGCGAAAGCCTCTTCCATATCGTTTTGAGCCAGCTTCTTAAAAAAGGTGATTTCAAGCAGGGCGTCTGCGTGGACGCAACGGTTGTGGAATCATCAAGACGTCCGCGAACGACCCTCGACGTTGTACCGGAGGACAGGGCTGAAGGTGATGCAGATGCCCCGCAGGTCACCGTTTTCCACTCAGATGACACAGAAGCGGCATGGCTGAAGAAAGGCAAAAAAACCTACTACGGCTACAAGGTGCATATGGCGTCCGATCCCACGTATGGACTTGTTGTAGGCGGACATGTCACGCCAGCAAATCGGAGCGATATGAATGAGCTTGGACAGCTGCTGTCAGAAATTATCTACCGAAATACGCGGACGCTGCTATGCAGACAAGGGCTATACCAGCAAAGCCAATCGTACCGTTGTTCGCCAGAAAGAGTTCAAAGACGGTATTATGGAAAAAGCTGTACGAGGCAAACCTCTGAGCCACTGGCAGAAGATCCGCAACAAGAGCATCTCATCTGTACGTTGCGCTATTGAACGAATCTTCGGCACATTCAAGCGCCGTCGAAATTTTTCGCGAAGCCGTTACGTAGGACAAGCCAAGGTGGTACAGGAATTCTTCCTTGTTGCCCTGTCGTACAACCTTGTTCGTGCACGAACACTCTGCTCTGCCTAGGAGCAGTGCGCCCAAAAACCATGAAAACGAGCAAAAAAGCTATAAAAATGTAAGAAATCGCGAAGAAATGGATACATTGTAGCGAAAAATTTTCACACCGAGCCAAAAAATTCCCTTACGACCATATTATTCAGTGGTCTCGACATGATGAAATCAGCGTCACACGTCCCTATCATCTTACCTGCAACAAAAACCGTATGCCATTGCGCAATCCGAGTCACTATACGGACACTCCAACTGTTGTTCATCAGTCTTAAAGAGGAGGTCGAACCCTCGTCGTTCCCCACCCGAGGAACACCTGGGCGAGCGCATTATAAAGACCACCCGGAGAGATCTGTCTCCAAGTGGTCTTTAAATGTACAACCAGAAATATGAACCCCGCCCAATGTTTCATTCAACATTGCTCAGCGGGGCTGCTTCATATGATTTTCAGAAGACAATGTGAACCCGCTAGGACTTGGACCGATCTGTCGCATTGGTTATGATTCATACAAAAAGCGGGTCATACTCCTAACATGAAACCATCTATTCAACCGTAACGCTTTTCGCTAAGTTCCTCGGTTGATCGACATCCTTTCCAAGATAATCGGCAACTTCATAACTGAAAAACTGCAGACACGGAAGAACAAAAAAGGCACCGAGAGCCCCCATTCCCGAAGGAATTTGCCAGATATCATCGACCTTAATATCAACATTGAAATCCGTAAGCACGATAATATGTCCCTGCCTTGCCTGAATTTCCACAATGTTTGACTTCACTTTCGGATAGAGCCTGTCATTTAGCGCAATGACAAAACTAGGAAAGTTGGGATCTATCAGCGCAATGGGCCCGTGCTTCATCTCACCTGCGGCATAGCCTTCGGCATGGATATAGGAAAGTTCTTTCAGTTTAAGAGCACCCTCTAGAGCAAGGGCGAAGCAATGCCCTCGTCCAAGATAAAAGAAACTTTTTGCCTGTGCATATTTCCTCGATAAGCGTTTTGCCTCAGTATGCATTACCGGCAGCGCTTCCTCAAGACGTTTCGGCAAATCGGCAAGAGCACGCAAGATCTTCTCCTCACGCCCTTCCTCAAGAACCTGCTTCCGCTCACCGTAATAGATGGCAAGACAGGCAAGCATGGTCATTTGGCTCGTCATTGCCTTAGTCGACGCAACGCTGATTTCAGGTCCTGCTTGCGTATAGAGAACAACATCCGCCTCTCGGGCGATGGATGAACCAACAACATTGCAAATACCGACGGTTGTAACACCCTGCTCACGTGCAATGCGCAGAGCTGCAAGAGTGTCAGCCGTTTCTCCGCTCTGACTGATTACAAGGACCAAGTCTTCTGCGGGATCAAGAAGAAAACGTTCCTTATAACGAAATTCCGAGGCAATCTCGATCTGTACCGGGATACGGGCCCAGGATTCAAAAAGATGGCTGCTCCAAAGACCGGCGTGATAGGAGGTACCACAGGCAACAATATGAAGACGCCTTGGGATAGTAAGGTTATCAAGCTCTGGAAGAACAACCCCCTGCCATTCTCTGATACGGCCCGTAAGGCCGTCTTTTATAACCTGAGGCTGTTCAAAAATTTCTTTCAGCATAAAATGGCGGAAACCGCCTTTCTGAGCCGCCTGCATGCTCCACTGGATACACTGTTCCTGCTTTTGCACGCAAGCAAGGTCGTCACTTCGATACACGGAATACGAATTGGCATCTGCAACGAGAATTTCTCCGTCTTCAAGAAAAACTACATTTCTGGTATATGAGAGGAAGGCGGGAATATCCGATGCTACAAAATTTTCCCCAATGCCAATGCCAAAAATAAGAGGCGCCGCCATACGAGCTGCGTAGAGGATTTCCGGATTTTCTCTTTCGAGAAGACAGATTGCATAGGCCCCATGAGCTTTTTGGAGGGCGATCCGTAAGGCATGAAGAAGATCAGGCTGGTTCTTTCTCTCTTCCGCAATGAGGTTAACAAGCACTTCAGTGTCCGTATCAGAATGGAACGTATATCCTTTGCGGACGAGATTTTCCTTTATTTCCAGATAATTTTCGATAATACCGTTATGAACAAGGATCAGACTCTTATCATTACTTATGTGTGGATGGGCGTTCCGTTCCTCGGGAACACCGTGGGTTGCCCAGCGTGTATGCCCAATTGCGCACGTCACTGTCAACGCCGTAGTACTATGACTAATTTTTTCTGAAAGATTCTTAAGTTTTCCAGCAGATCGAACTACTTCAAGCTTGTTTTGGAAGCCATATCCGATGCCAGCTGAGTCATACCCACGATATTCCAAATGTTCTAGGCCCTCAAAGGCAACAGGTATCGCAGGTCGATGTCCTGTATAGCCAACTATCCCACACATACGCTGAACCGCCTTATAAAACAGATACGTCTAAAAAATCCAAAGGTTCACACCCAGGGCATATACAACAACTCGGAAAAAAGCACTTCCGCCCTTCTCTCTTGTTTGTTCTCTCAGTCGTGCTCCTAACTGTCAAAACGATCTGCCTTTTCATACTGGACATTGGTTATTTTAGCTTTTTTACGAAGCTCATTAACAAAGAACGATCGAATATTGTCAGCAGTGTCAGCGGCATAACCGTTTTTCAGAATACCTCCAATACGTTCCCAGTCAGCCTCGTCAGCATTTTTGACAGACTGAACATGAAAAAGAGCGGCACCCGTTGCCCCTCCTTCTTTCATGCGCACAACGTATGGGATACCAAGCCACTCATCCTTTGCAGCGGCAAAGCATGCAGTTATCA
This sequence comes from Desulfovibrio sp., assembly GCA_024683955.1. GTDB lineage: Bacteria > Desulfobacterota > Desulfovibrionia > Desulfovibrionales > Desulfovibrionaceae > Desulfovibrio. Next base: position 14,750 of record JAIKXS010000030.1, read on the forward strand.
AGTCATCGTCAACTACAAAGGGAGATATTTCGCCAGAACGCTCAACTTCACCGGAGGTTTTCAACCCGAGTTTAGCCCGTTGCTCTTGAGATACTGGCCCGTTAACGAGTTCTTTTCTGACTTTTTCCGCCTTCTTAAGGGCCGCTTCCTGTGCTTTTTTCGCAAGAAGTGCTTTTTCTATTTTTTCCCGCACATCCTCAAAGGACAATATACTCTCTTTCTGCAGCCCATCTACCTTAACAACAACAGCGTCTTCGCCTGCTTGCAGCAATGTATCTATGGGCATGCCAGAAAGCAGAAGGGCAGCATCCTGGGAACTGAAGCCCATTTTGGAGACGAAGTCATCAGCACTCAAGTAGCCGCTTTTCTCAACAGAAAGACCTGTAGAAGCAGCACTCTCGCCAAGGTCCTTTCCTAACAGGGTATTCTCAAGCAAGGTCTCGCCCACCTCAGCAACCTTATCCTGCCCCAGTTCAAGTGCCATACTGGCAAGAATTTCTTTTTTCACTTCGTCAAAGGTCCGTACTTTTTCTTCACGTTTCTCATGAACAAGAATGACATGCAGACCAAACTGACTCAAAACAGGTTTTTCTGAAACAACACCAACTTCTTGAGAAAATGCTGCCTTTTCAAATGGTTCAACCGTAACACCACGTTCTATCCAGCCAAGTTCTCCGTCTTTTCCGGCAGCACGGCTATCGTTATATTTATTTGCCAAATCAGCAAATTTTTTGCCCCCCTTCAATTCCGCATAAATGGTCTGCACTTTTTCATCAGCCGCCTTTTTCTCCTCTTCTGAGGCCTTGGGATCTAAAGGAACAAGAATATGAGCTACCCGGACAGCCTCATGCTCGACATAGCGGTCACGGTTTTTATCGTACCATGCCTTGGCGTCAGCTTCTGAAATACTCTTTGGATCGACAAGTTTGGCTGGTGCAAGCCTGACAAAACTGATTTCGGCCTTCTTTGGCAGCGTAAATTCGGTTTTATGCCCCTCATAATACGTTTTTTTCTCCTCATCTGTCACACTCACACCTGAGAGAAAATCCGAGGACGGAATAAAGAGATAGTCCAGAACACGTTTTTCAAACAAAAAATCGAAGCGACTCCTTGCCGCCTCAGGATCAATCCAGACGGAGGAGGAAACAAGTTCAAGCATTTTGTTAAAAAGTAATTCATCACGCATCTGTTGTTCAAAATCCGTCGCAGAAAGACGCAAGGATGCAAGTCCCCGCGCATATGACTCCTTGTCAAGCTTCCCGCTGTCATTCTGAAAGAGTTCATTCTGCTCAATAGCGTTCCGTAATTCGAGCGGGGTAATCTGCATTCCCAATCTTTCTGCTTCTTGCCTAACCAATGCATGAGCAATCATGTTCTGCAAAACCTGACGGCCAAGATGCTCTGCCTTCATCTGCTCCCTGCTCATTCCACGGCGCGCGAGTTGCTCCTCAATCATCTGGTAATGCTTATAAAACTGTGGTTCAAGAATGGGCTCTCCGTTTACGTTGGCCATGACACGGCTGGAATCTCCTTCCGTAAAACTCCCGACCCCCCAAAACACAAAAACGAGAATTATGATGCCAAAGGCAATTTTAACGCCAAATGATTGAGCATTCGAACGGATAGAATCAAGCATTGTCCACCCCAAAAAATCAAAAGTTGCGATTGTACGTTAGCAAATCGTAAAGGAATAGGATAGTAGGTATTTTCCTCCTCTTTTTCAATCGATTTTTTAGAAAATTTGCGGACTTCTACGCACTAGCCAAAAAAATAATTTTGCAACGGCAGGGGAGTACAGTGACAAGAAGCGTAGCCCTATACTATATGTTTCTCAGACAGCAGTAAGAAAGTCATTTACGACATTTTCTAAAAGACCGTATGACAACGGATCAGATTTGACAACGTCAAAAGAAGAGTATATTATGAATAACCTTTCGATGGCAGTTGGCATCGCAGTTCTCGAAGTAGCTTACCCGCATAGATCTAAAGTGAGAAAGTTCCCTTTGTCGTTTTCCCAATTTTCGGAGCGTGGCGCAGCTTGGTAGCGCACCTGCTTTGGGAGCAGGGGGTCGAAGGTTCAAATCCTTTCGCTCCGACCAATATAATAGGCACTTACGGCATATTAAGGCGTAAGTGTTTTTTTTTAACCACTCCCAGATCAAGCATCATGGGCAAAGTCATGCCGGGCTCATACGGTCGTCTCAGCATGCATTTCAAAAATGATGAGATGGTCGATGTTATAGCGGTTAAATCACATAAATTCATTGCTTAAGCTGTTTCTTACTCAACGATATAACAATTCTTCTATCCGGATTCAATGAAAGCTATAAAAGATCTTTAGAATCATATTTTCTCAATGTCAGAGAATACTGAACCGCAATACACCTGCCGAAACAACAAAGAGTTCACTTTTCATGGGAGTTATTAAATAAGGCCTGATCGTGATGCCATGAGACATTCACGACAGTATTACGTGCGCGCTGTTTTTTTGACCTGACTTTTCCCTGTTTTACCCCCCAGTAACGCCTGCAGATGTGTTATTCAAGGAAGCCGCAACTTAGCGCAAAATCTTGTTTATATTTCAAGATTACAGCCAAATCATCATAACATCTTTCGAGCTTTCACATGAATGAAACACAGATACTCCCTTCTCCATTTGTCATGTTCAGGCGGCAAAGCCCTCTAGACTTTTCGGTGGGAATAATCAATTTTGCGGAGTCAACATAACTCGAGTAGCCAGCAAACTACCTGTAGAGGATTTCTTATTTTGATTATAATCACACCTTGTGTTTTTTTATTGACAATCCGAAGACTTTGACGTGATATACGAAAAAGGCTGCAGCTCTCGCGCCATCTACTCTCAAAGATAGCTCTATAGTGAGGCTTTGACGTTCGATCATTCATTTGAAGCGACTCTCACGTGGAAAAGCACGTTTTCAATGTGGCTGCCTTAGAAGTGCATTCCTTAATCACAGAACCGCCAAGTTAACTGGTAATCCTCTTTCGATCCTTTCTTGCAATAAAAAAATGCATGAGATCAACAAGTAAGCCTACAGGATGTACATAATAATGGAATGTAAAGTTCAGATTTTTACGGATGGTTCCTGTCTTGGTAATCCCGGTTCTGGTGGATGGGCCGCAATTATAAAAAATTATACTGAAAATTCCATTGAAATATCAGGAGGATACAGGCTTACAACTAACAACAGAATGGAAATTACTGCTGTTATAGAAGGGTTAAAAATAATTAATTGCCAATGTAATATAGAAATATACTCTGATTCACAATATGTGTGCAATGCAATAGAAAAAAAATGGATCGATAGTTGGATTCAAAAAAATTGGATTAATTCCAGTAAAAAACCAGTTAAGAACAGGGATCTCTGGGAACAGCTTATTCCTTTCCTACGGAGACACCACATAACCATGCACTGGCTTAGGGGACATAATAACCACCCTGAAAATGAACGATGTGATCTGTTAGCGAGGACAGCAGCCTCCCGTAGAAATTTACCAGAGGACCCGTGGGCAAATGCCGGAAATAGTTTCTGATGGACATTCCCTCTCTTGGTCTTACCTCGTCATTCTTCACGCCCCTTTTCCGCCTACTTGCAGGTCTTTTGGCGGGTCTTTTTCTTGCGCAGATACTTGAATCCCTGCGTTGGTCACAATACCTGACCGTATTGAGTGCACCTCTCTCTCGCTACGCACACCTTGGAGCCACAAGTCAACAGGCTTTTACACTTGCCTTCATCTCTCCCGTTTCCGCCAATGCCCTGCTTTCCGAAGCCCATAATGTTGGGACACTTACAAAAAAAGAGCTGATTCTCTCAAATCTGTTCAACAGCTTTCCCGCCTATCTTGTACATACCCCGACGCTTTTTTTGTTAATCTGGCCAATACTTGGAAGCGCAGCCCTTGTCTACGTTGGGCTAAGTCTGGCTGCAGCCTTCATGAGGACTTTTGTAACGCTCCTTCTAGCACGGACTATTCTTCCGTCAGTCTCCCAAACAACTGAAAATGATACGACCGTAAGGTCACATTTCAGTCTCAGTCGTTCCCTGTACAGTGCATATACCAAATTTCGACGTCGTGTTCCTAAGCTTCTTCTTTTTACAATTCCCGTCTATTGTCTGATGTACTATATTCAGACTTCAGGCCTCTTCTCGGCTTTCAGCACCTGGCTTGCTTCCCAATCTTTCTGGAGCGAATATTTTTCTCCACAGGTGGCAAGCATTGTCGTACTTCATTTCCTTGCGGAACTCGGGTCGGCCCTCGGTGCGTGTGGGGGGCTCCTAGCGACAGGTGGCATCAAGGAGGAGGAAGTAATACTTGCCCTTCTCGTTGGCAATATTCTCTCAACACCGGTGAGGGCTATTCGACATCAGCTGCCTTCATATGCTGGTCTATTCAGCCCAAAACTAGGGCTGGAACTTATTGTGCACAATCAGCTTCTTAGAGCTCTCAGCATGACTCTCGTCACGATTACCTATGTTTTCTACATTGCTTAAACGGAGTTTTCCAATGCCACAAGAAATCAAAGAATATTGTGAGCAGGCCCTTGAACCTGAGTACAGCGGCCCCCGCCTTTATATTCTTCTTCAGCCCGAGGAAAAATATTTCAGTTTACCCCGAGTAAAGACCGTCTGGCAATTACTGAAAAAGCTTGCTCTTCCTGAAGAATCCGCTCTTGTCATTCGGAACGGCACACTCCTCACACCCGATCTACATCTCCAGGCAAACGACGAAATTATCGTAAGAAAAGTCTCTTCACGAGGATGAATCTAGGAGTCTCCTTATCCCCAGACATCATTACTGCAAAAATATTCCTCAGATTAATGTACATAAAAAAGGAGAGATGATAGCCACCTCTCCGTGAATAAATACGATAAAAAATAAATATCAGTATCTGTAGGAGTCGTGCTTATAGGGCCCCTCCACTTTTACACCGATGTAGTCAGCCTGGGTCTGTGTTAGTGTCGTCAATTTAACACCAAGACGACCGAGATGTAATCTTGCAACCTCTTCGTCTAATTCCTTCGGTAGCGTATATACTTTCTTATCAAGCTTTTCAGAAGCAAGTTTGATTTGTGCAAGAGTCTGATTGGTAAAGCTGTTGGACATAACAAAGCTTGCATGTCCAGTTGCGCAGCCAAGATTAACAAGGCGCCCCTCGGCGAGAACAATGATACTGCGCCCGCTTTTCAAAATCCATTTGTCAACCTGAGGTTTAATATTGATCTTCCTGATACCAGGAGTGGTTTCAAGATAGGTCATATCAATTTCACTATCGAAATGCCCTATATTGCAGACAATTGCCTCATCCTTCATCCCCTCAAGATGTTCCCCAGTAATAACATGATAGTTGCCGGTGCAGGTCACATAAATATCACCGATTGGAAGGGCCTCCTCAACTGTTGTCACCTCATACCCTTCCATGGCTGCTTGGAGGGCGCAAATAGGATCAATTTCCGTGACGATAACACGGGCACCAAAACCACGCATGGACTGGGCACAACCTTTACCGACATCGCCGTATCCGCACACAACAACGACCTTGCCAGCCACCATAACATCTGTCGCACGCTTAATGCCATCGGCCAAAGATTCGCGGCAGCCGTAAAGGTTGTCAAATTTAGATTTGGTTACCGAATCATTCACATTGATGGCGGGAAAAAGCAAACGGCCATCACGTTGCATCTGATATAAGCGGTGCACTCCGGTCGTAGTTTCTTCCGAAACGCCTCGAATCGACTCCACAACTCGGTGCCAGTGATTGGAATCCTTCTCATACCGCAGGGCAAGTCTGTCGAGGACGCATTGAAATTCTTTATTATCTGCAGCCTTTTTAAGAATTAATGGAGTGTTTTCCGCCTCAAAACCAGTGTGAACGAACAAGGTTGCGTCACCCCCGTCGTCAACGATCAGATCAGGACCGCTTCCGTCAGGCCACGTCAGCGCCATTTCCGTGCACCACCAGTAGTCTTCAAGACTCTCTCCCTTCCAGGCGAACACTTTAGCAAGGCCTTGCTCAACAACTGCTGCAGCCGCATGATCCTGCGTTGAAAAAATATTGCAGGATGCCCAGCGCAAATCCGCACCGAGGGCATGAAGCGTTTTGATAAGCATGGCTGTCTGTATTGTCATATGGAGCGAACCAGTTATCTTAAGGCCGGCAAGAGGTTTGCTCTGCCCGTACTTCCGAATGCACTCCATAAGTCCCGGCATTTCCCTTTCGGAAAGTTGCATTTCCTTAGCACCAAATTCGGCGAGAGACATATCAGCAACTTTATATTGCAGAGTAAGGTCAAGTTCTTGGGTCATGAATTCTCCCTTATGTTTTTTGTGAGATTTCTTTGATTTCGGTCCAGCCTCTCTGGGAAAAATAAAAACCAGAGGCCTCAAGCAGAAAAACATACGGCATTGCACTTCTGGAGCACTACCATGAAAAAAAACCTGTTGAAAGGTGGAAAGTCTACGCTCTTCTCCCCAAACACACAATTTACTTTTTCCGACTATCTCACTCGCCTTGACAAGGAAGAAGTTCAACGTTCACTCAAGCCGCTTTGGCAGTGCTGGGAAACTGTCCTCGGAGACGATCTGAACCATATGGCAATTCCTCTCGGTCACAGAAAAAAGTCCCTGATTGTAGGCTGCAGGGACAGCATGGAGCTCCAGGATCTTAAAATGTACGAGCAAGACATTCTTGAACGTGTAAACGCATTTCTTGCCACAAAAATGTTCAACAAAGTCATTTTCACAATTGTTATCGATGAGAGTCAGATTATACATACAAAGGAAAAGCCTCTGCCGTCTCCGGAGAAACCAATTCACAAGGCAAATGGATCGTATTTAGACAAAATGGACCCCTCGTCCCCTGTTGCCCGTTGCTATGCGGCCTACTGCGACAAAAATTCCTGACACCCGCAAAACAAAAGCTGGCGTCATGAAACGCAGAAGTATCCTCTGACATCATCCCGACTTTTTTGTCCTTTACAGCAAAAAAACAGTGATCTGCTGTCCTGGAAGGGGAAGCACGACCTTCTTCCAAACCAGCTTTATTTCATAAAAACGGCTCGTGACCTCATTCTGGGCCAGATGTCAAGACGGCATCACTGACACCTGGCTATTCAGTGCCGAATTCCGGAGCACTCTTCACGTCCTGACCGAAAAAAGGAAATCTTAGCGGTACAAATACAACCGCTTGACCTGAAATTTCTCCCTTTGCCTTTCTACGGCAACAATTTTTGCCCAGAAAACCCGACAACCGCAATCAAAAAAAGTTGACCGTATAACGAATTTTCAAAATGCCAAGTATCCAGCATAGACGAATACTCCCTCCGCAAACGGGAGAGAATGAAAAGATACCAGAAAGACAAGCACAAGAATTGACATGCATGCGCAATGTGGTACGATCATTCCTCAAGAGTTTTCCCTCTCTCAACAAGTATCTTCAGAGGCTGAAAGTAGGGGACACGAAATACCTCACCCTCCTGCTAAGCCTTAAAGCATCTTATCTGCACGTTACCGATGGAGGAAATCCCGTGCAAAAAGAATACGAAACCATCTCCCTCACCCAAGATAATGGCAAGGAATTAACCTTTCGCGGGAGTCTCTATTCCGAATGTTCTTGGTTTGATGACGATACAAACCAGCTGACCAAACAGAAACTGTACGTGACAGACACCAATGAACAGGTCTACTATATAGTCCGTTCATCCGGTGAGGAAAAAATTCACCACGCCTATCGCTTCACCGTCAACGGAGACAACTGTGTCATTAACAATGGGAAATCCTCCGTCACCCTTCCCTTCGATATGTTGATGCATGTCGTCCGGAACCTTTGCGGTCTTACGGACAGTGATACTCCCCAGCTTTCCGAGGTCGAAGAGCTCAATGCAAGCCATGGATAGGTCTATATAGATTTTTTTCAGCAAATCTAGTTGATAAGTCCCGCATTCAGCGGGACTTTTTTTATTCCCTCACTATCTCACGTATTCTACACACCGAACAAAGCCCATTGGCGGACGTGGGATATCCGCATTGCGAACACTGCTGCAAACTGTTCCGTTCCTCTCCTTGCCCTTCCTCAAAAAAGGCTGGTTTTCCACGCTTTAAAAAGCCCTGATAAAAATCCATTTTTCGGCCCGGCATACGTCGTTCAAGATCGTTCAGCAAAACCTTAAGAGAGCTGAATGACGCTCCGGCACTGTAGGGACAGGGTGCATAGTGGTTTTGGATGCCTTTCAAAAAGGCGTAGTTTGCCGTTTCAAATTCCGTAAGTCGCCATAGCGGTTTAATTTTACGCACAAAGCCGTCTCTTGCTTCAAGACAGGGCCCCTGCGTTGAAAGGTACGCGGTATCCCAACGCAGGGTATTACTGAAAAGCCTCGCCACCTCATCATCTAGATTGTGCCCGGTGGCAAGAACGCTAAAGCCAAAATCCATGGCGGTTTTATTAAAAAAATACCGCTTTATAGACCCGCAGGCAGAACAGATTGGTCTTCTCAGGCGCTCCTTGACAAGAGGTATGGGCAAGCCCTCTTCTTCCAGGCTTTTCACGAGAAGAGACATCCCGCGTTCACGACAAAAGTCCTCAACAACTTTTCGAGCCTTTTCCGAGCTTGTACCGATCCCCAAATCAACATACAGCCCAGTCACGTCGTAACCCTGCAAAAAGAGTTCAAGCATGAGCGCGAGAGAATCCTTGCCGCCTGAGAGCGCAACAAGCAGTTTGTCATCCTTTGTTAAAAGGTGCTCATGCTCTATGCCTCTGCTCACCTGCCGACTGAAAAAAGCGAGAAAGCATTCCTCGCAAAACGCAGTATTATGACTCCGTAGTGACACAACCGCGTCTTTTTTGCATACCTTACATTTCATATTGTATTTGACATAAAGCCCAATGCCTCAGAGAGCTTTGGGAATATGTATTCTCCTTTGGTATAAGCGCTCGCCTCTCCCCCTAATTACATCTTGAAATGAGAGCTCGGCAGGCATTCCCGTAATACAGGGAAGCAAGGGAGGCTTTTTGAAGAACTTGATGCCCCCTGACTTCCGTGTAATCCAAGAATATTCTTCAGAAATTCACACATCTGTCCTCTTCTGCTTCCCTTCTGAAGCACGGTTGGCTGCTCAAAATGATGTGCGGTCCGTGAACGGTGGAGATTATCAGAAACGGGTCCATCCCAGTGCAAATCTACGTCATGAACGCGATCGTCTTCAACAGCTGGCGTAATAAGCCCTTGGAGGATTCTGCGATGACCGGTTCTTTTCTTTGTTGATGTTCCTGACTGCCTTTGAGGAGAAGCGCTGGAGGCGTTTGAAAACGGTGGACGAAAGAGATGAGGAAGGTTTGAATGACGAAAGGTAGAACGGAGCTGCCCTGCAGGAATGAGTAGCAGATCCAGGCGTGATACGTTGGGCCAGAGCAGATGGACAGGTTCCGGATCAAGAGGCTGACGGGGAACAAGTGGCTTCGCAAGTTGAGCGGAAGAGATTTCCACCTTCTCTTGAAGTGACAAAAAAGTCTCTTCTGTGGGAAACAATGCGCGCTGCCAAGGGCTCATGACCAGAAAAGGAGTACTCATCTTTCTATTTTTTGTGAATTCCCAGTAACTGTCAATCAAAAATATTCAAGAACATCTCTATGCGTCATGCGGGGCCATATAGTTTTTTATAGGCCGGTTTCGTTTTAGTAAGGGATGAGACTGAACATGTAGAATCAAAACATTTCACCACGGCTAAGACGCTCTAACTGCTTTTTTACCGCAATCATACGCGTAGAAGGCCTGCTAAAAAAACATTCTCTCATAACTTCGCGCCCGAACTGTATAGTTCGTCAAAAAGGCGCTTTTTAAGCCATTTTGCTACTGGCCCCGGCGTGCCGTCGCCAACTTTTCTCCCGTCAAACTCCGTCACAGGAGAGCAGAGGCTCGAGCTTGTCAACAACAGGACTTCCTTTGCCGCTTCAACATCGCCATGGCTGATGTCACGCTGCATGGACTGCATTTTTTCCGTTACGATCCTTACAGCGGCAAGAAGTGTTGTCCCCGGAAGGATATTGGTAAAATTCGGATAGACAAACCCGCCACTCTGATCAATCAGGGCAATATTAGCTATTGCTGCTTCACCCATAATGCCGGCGTCGTCAAAACTGACGGCAACGTCCTTTCCCCTCTCCTCGGCTTCCTGAGCCATAAAAACGTTTGGGAGGTAATTGGTATTCTTGATTCGCGCAAGATAGGGCTGTTTGGGCGGGACAGAACTTGTAAAGGCGCTGACGCCCTGTGCATAACGGGCCTCGCGCATAGGATTTGACTCAAGAACAACAATATAGAATCCCGCGTTAGGACACTCCTTCGGAGAGATGCCGAACCCTCCTGGTCCCCTGCTTAAAAAGACCCGTATATCACCATCCTGCCGATCAACCGATCGCGCAACATCCAAAATCGTTTTCGCCATCTCCTCCCAAGGACAGGGTGGGGATAACCGAAGAGCCCGGGCCCCTGCCTGCATCCGCTCCATATGGGCATCAAGAGCAAAAACACGTCCCTTTCTGAAACAGATGCTTTCAAAAAGCCCATCACCACGGTGGCAAAGATGGTCATCTAGGGGAATTAGCAGGAGTCTCGGATCGTGAGAAACAGCCCCGAGTGAATGATTATAAAATGCCAAAAATTTTTCAGCGCCCGGGTTCGGACGCATAAGAAGGGCCTCGATGTACTCCTCGGCTGACAAAACACGCATAAGAAGCCTCCTTAGAAAACTGTCGGTTCAGAAACGGCAAGGAGATCGCGCGCCATGAGTTCCTCACAGATCTGAACGCAGTTCAGCGCCCCACCTTTGCGCAAGTTGTCACCGACTATCCACAAATGCATGGCGTTTTTCGAAAAAAGGTCTTGGCGAATCCGCCCGACAAAGACCTCATCTTCCGAGCCCGCATCAAGTGAAGAAGGATAGAGATGTTCCCTTGGATTATCGACCACACGCACTCCTTCCGTCTGCACAAGCATGGCCCTTGCATCCCTGGCTGACAGCTCTCTTTCAAAGCAGACATGGACGGAAAGTGCGTGAGAGAAAAAAACAGGCACACGAATACAGGTAGCCGTGAGGGGAAATTCAGCATGCAAAATCCGTTGCGTTTCCCTGCCGAGAATGATTTCGCCTTCTGTATACTCATTTTCAAGGAAGTCACCCGTCTCCGGAAACACATTAAAGGCGAGCTGCCGGGGGAAAAGGGATTTTTCCTCTCGCTCCCTCATGTTCATAAGATCGGTGATTTCCTTCTCAAGCGTCTGAATTCCCCGTTTACCTGCGCCGGACACTGATTCAAGTGCTGTAACCACAACGCTTTTCACGGAAGCCTTTTCGTGAAGTGGGTTAAGAACAAGAGAAAGGGGAATACTCAGGCTCCCGGGCGATGTGACAATGCCCGAATGATCTTCGAGGTCCTCAGCATTCACCTCAGGGACCACAAGTGGACAGCGCTCGTCAAGTCGGAAGGCGCCCGATGTATCGATCACACAGGCCCCGGATTCAAGAGCCTCTTTTGCATAACGGTTTGCAATATCCTCCGTACTGCAAAAAAACGCCACGTCAATACCGGAAAAACTTCCTTTCTCAAGAACGCAAACGTCTATGTCCTTATCCCGAAACGATACACACTCGCCCAGAGATCTCTCAGAAGCTAGCGGAATAAGAGTTTCAACAGGGACATTCCGCGATTCAAGCGTTCTTATGAGTTCTGTTCCAACAGCACCCGTGGCGCCGACTACGGCCGCATGGAGTTTTTTCTCCACTTTTTCCTCCTTATAAGAGATTCTCTCCTACCACTTCGCAAGCCGTTGGGGATCCGGTTCGCAAAATCGCAACAGAAGACCTTTTGACACCGTACTGAAAATGCAGGTACAAGCAAACATACACATTATACAAAGGCCCTTGATCACTTCATGCGGTCGCTCGCAACAAACGTCAGCACAATCAGAGAAACAACCATGCCAACAGATGTCATTTGTCTCGTATCCGGCGGCCTCGACAGCTTCCTCAGCGCAAAACTGCTCATGGAACAGGGGCTCTCGGTTCTCTGTGTGCATATGACCTCACCCTTCTTCGGGGATGCGGAGCAGTGCACAAAATGGGAAAACCAATACGGCCTTCGAATCATCCATCATGACGTAAGCGAAGCCTTTGTCAACATGCTTAGGGAAGGTCCTAAACACGGCTACGGAAAAACAATGAATCCGTGCGTTGACTGCAAAATTCTCATGCTCCGGGAAGCAAAGAAATTCATGGAGCTCCATGGCGCAAAGGCCATCGCTTCAGGGGCCGTCGTCGGGCAACGCCCGATGTCCCAACGCAGAGACGTAATGAATACTATCTTGCGAGAAGCTGATGTCAGACACTGCCTTATCAGGCCACTCTCGGCCAAGGCTCTTGATCCAACACCTGTTGAAAAAAGCGGACTTGTCGACCGATCACGACTCCTTGGCATATCAGGAAGAGGACGAAAGGAACAGCTGTCTTTGGCCGAAAAATACCTTCCGTTTTCTGGAATTCCAACTCCGGGAGGCGGGTGCAAACTAACAGAGCGGGAAAATGCACGCCGTTACTGGATGGTCCTGACAAGGGAAAAGGAACCATCCGTCAAGGATTTTCTCCTCGCGAATACCGCCCGTCAAGGCTGGAGGATACAGGGAGGAAATGAATTCTGGCTTAGTTTTGGACGCAATAAACGCGACAACGAAAGCTTGAGGCTCCTTCAGAGTGAAGACGACGTCCTTCTCCGCTTTCCAGGTATTCCGGCCCCCCTCGCTCTGGCCCGGCACGGGATCAAATGGCCCAAAGACATGCTCATAAGTGCTGCAAAATTAACACTTTCCTATGCAATCAAGGCTCTCAAAGAAAGTCCAAAAGCCACGGTAGTCTTTGACAGGGGAGGAGAAAGACACGGAGAGGCATGCGTTCTTGCGGATCGCAATCAACTATGGGAGCCCCCGTCATGGGAGTGCATTCGGGAGGAAATCCGAGCGTGGCAAAAAAAGGTCATGGAACAAAAACGACCTGAGAGGAATGGTAACATTCCTCACATAGCAGCAGAAAAAAGTGCCGATGCCACGTAAACGTACGAAAAGGCGCAACAACAATACAGCAAAATCTTCCTGGGAACGGAGCAAACGACCAGCAGAAGGCAAGACGTGACAAAAGGTCTCTACAAGAAGGTCGTCATAAATGCCACGCCCCCCAGCAGTCCTCAGAAAGCCCTTACTTCCCAGGCTTCCTTCCAACAACAGAACGACTGTCCAAGATGCCAGCTCCCGGAACTATGTTCTGTCCCCGTCCTTCCACCACCATCTCGCACGTTGACACAGCACTTCAATATCACCGGAAGCCGCAACATTCAAAATCTGGCGGTACCTGCGCACAATTTCATGGCTATGGGGATTGGCCTCAAAAAGCCCAGAAAACATGCTGGCGTCCTCGGTTAGCATTTTTTTTGCCGCTGTCATACGACGATGGAACGAAGGGGTTAAAAACGGCAAAAGGTCCTCGCGGTTTGCAAGAAGAGCAAAATAGGCAAGAGTCGTTATAAAATTCAGGTTCTGAATATTCGCCATTGCCTCATCGTGCCTTGAGGGAGTACATCGGAAGGTCTGAAAGCCAAGGGAGCAGAAAAACTCTTCCGTAGTTAGAAGGGCGCCCTCAGTAGCTTTTTTCCCGGGTGTCAGCACGACGGGCAGTGGGCCTGAATCATCCGGTTTCGGTCCAAAAAGCGGATGTGTCCCCACTACCGGCCCCTCCCATACCTCCTCCATAACAGAAACAGGCATTTCCTTAACGGATGTGATATCCGCAACAATGCAGGCCTTCGGCAAAAAAGGACAGACCGTCCTTAAAACCTTCTTCAGTACAAGTGCTGGAACACAAAAAAGGGCAAAGGTAACACCACACGTTTCTTTCTTCATCACGTCCGCCGCAAAGGGACGATCAACAGCAGAAACGGCAAGGTTGCGTTCTCTTGCCCGTGTGGCGAGCATTTGCGCCATCCGGCCTGATCCTCCAATAAGCAGGGTCTTTGCAGGCACCGCCATCGCTGTCACTCCATTGTTTTCACGGGATAAACCTGTGCTCTCCTCTTATGAAAAAAGACGCTCCCATTCACCCCAAAAGGACGGGAACGATTTCTCAACCACAGTGCTGTCGTCGAGGCACCCGCGAACCCGGATATCAGGGTTCACAACATCAAGAAGGGAGAGGGACATCGCAATACGGTGATCGTTATGCGCCGAAAGGCAGGCTCCTTCGGGAAGACGCGGCAGGGTATCCTCCCCCCGCTTATGGTGCACATGCCCGCCCAGCCCGCTGATCAAAAGGCCGTCCGACATAGCGTCCGCAACGACACCGACCTTTGCAAGTTCCTCGCAGGGTGCGGCAATTCGGTCAGTTTCCTTAAGCCTTAGATGGGCTACGTTGTGGATACGAGTCGAACCGTGGGCAAAGGCCGCAAGCACGGCAACCGTCGGGACAAGATCAGGACAGGATCCCATGTCAAGATCGACACCATGGAGCTCAGAAGGGAAAACAGTAACAGATGTGGCGGTACTTTGTACGTGTGCCCCCATCTTGCTCAAAATATCAAGAAGGATGCGGTCTCCCTGCAGGGAATCATCACGCAGACCTTCAACCGTAACAGCTCTTTTGCCAAGAGCACCAGCCGCCAGAAAATACGAGGCTCCCGACCAGTCGGCCTCAATTGCAAAGGACCCCGCTTTGTAGGATCCTGGCTGCACCGTAATGCGTAGACACCCGGGCTCAGCCAAGGCAACCTCCCTCCATGCCATGTGTGGAAGAAGCTGCCAGGGGGCCGTATTTGACGGACGAGTCTCAACGGAAAAGGCAATGCCAAAATCCGTAAGACACTGCAACGTAAGCCCCACATACGGCCAGGAAACAGCCTTTCTACCTCCCAGCTCCAGCACCAGCGGAGAAGGGCATGTGGGCGCTGCTAAAAGAAGGCCCGAAAAGTACTGGCTAGAGGAATCCATGCCAATACTGAGTTCCCCCTTCACAAGTTCAGGATTAAGACCGCGGGCTTGCAACAAGAAAGGCGGGTATCCTGTTTTTTCCGTGTACACAATGCCGGCCCCGAGCCGCGTGAGGGCTGAACACAATTCCTCAATAGGGCGACTGTGCATCCGGCCCTTTCCTTCGATGCGGAAGAGTCCGTCACCCGAGGCCAAAACTGCACTGATAAGTCGACAACTTGTCCCCGATTCTCCCACATTGCAGAGCAGAGGACTCCCCTGCCCACCTCGCACCTGGCCGTTTACACCACGGACGGAAAGCGTATCGGAATCCGTCTCCGTAATCTCAGCCCCGATCTGTTTAAGCAGGGAACGCGTTACAAGAAGATCCGCACTTTTCTGCGAATGAGTTATTGTGGACGAACCAGACGCAAGGGCAGCTGCGATAAGATATCGATGAGACAATGACTTTGATCCGGGCACATTGATTACAACACCCTGCGCGCGCTCTCCGTTTTCCATGATTTTTCACCTCTTTTTACGGCTTTCCGAACCATTAAAAACACAGGCACACGCCGCTCTGCACCATGGGATCGTGTTGCCCAGTCACCACAAGTCCAAAAAGATATATCCAAATCAGAACAATATACTGTTTTCAAGCAGTCACCGAACAATAACTTACAATTCTATATTATATAAAAATAATATATAAATATACTATTCCAACATATCTTATGTAGAGCAGTTACAACAAACAACATATAAAAAATTCTATAAAACAGAGTAATATATTTCTTGCGACGAGCGATCAAAAAATCAGTGAGTTGCAGACACTCCTGGCTGATCAACACAGTCACCCATAACATAACTGCCTAAAATACGGAACGTATTGCAGCAGTCCTTAAGGGATTTCACAACATCATGATACTCAGACCGTTCAAGATCACACTCGACATCTGCAAAAAAAACATACTTCCAGGCCTGTCCCTTGAGGGGACGTGATTCAAGTTTGCGCATATTAATTTTTTGTTCTGCAAAGCACCGTAGCACCTCAGAGAGGGCACCGGGCTTGTCGTTCAAGGTAAAAAGAAGAGATGTCTTATTAGCCTCCCCTTTTCGTGCATGTCTATTCATCTTGCTTTTTTTGCCGGTAATGATGACGAAACGGGTCCAATTGTCCGGTTCATCCTCAATGCGACTCGCCAGTACGGACAGTGCATGCATTACGGCGAGGCCCTTATGTCCTATGGCCGCCGCACTCTCGTCTTCAGCGGCCCTGCACGCCGCACTGGCCGTGGACTCGACAGGAACAAGGACAGCATTGGGAATATGTGTACGGAGCCATGTTCCGCATTGTGCAAGGGGTTGAGGATGAGAATAGATGGTTTTAATGGATGCAAAATCTCCTGCCCTGCTCAGGAAACAATGTGAAATACGAGAATACAGCTCGGCTTGAATACTCACCGGATAACGCAGGAAAAGGTCAAAACTCACCCCCACTGTCCCCTGGAGAGAATTCTCAAGGGGGACGATCCCGAGAGAACAGCTTCCCTCGTGTACCCTCTCAAAAATACCGGCTATGTCCCGACAAGGGTGATACAAGGCAGAATGCCCAAGATACTCTAACCCTGCAAAAAAAGAAAACGTTCCCTCGGGTCCGAGATAGGCGACGTCCTGAGGTCGCTGCAGCGCCCGAGAGGAAGAGAGGATCTCCCGCCAGATGGAACGCATGTGTTCATCCGGCAAAAGTCCCTTGTTACGCTTTGAAAGGGTGTCCAAAAGGACGTGTTCTCTCAGAGGTTTAAAAATACTGTCAGTGTCTCTGGCCTTGATGCGACCAACCTCAAGACTCAGCGCAGCGCGTTTGTTGAGCAGTTCTAGCAATGCGCTGTCGACCTCGTCTATGGCAACGCGTACCTCGGCAAGACGATCCTCGTCCGCCTTCACGCATCCGTTATCGTGCGTCTCAGTCATACTCCCGCCTTCGCCTTCCCTCACACCCCTGTGAAAAAGGCGTTTTCCCTGTTTATCCGCCTAGTTTTCCTGTATTTCCTCGACAACACGCATCCCGAAATGCCGCCCGGCAGCGTCGGTTCGGCAAAGAACAACATCACCGGGTTTGAGGGAAACCACGCTGACGGGTTTTCCATCAGGTGTCGTCAGACGAATCGTTTCAGCGTTCTGCAAAAAAACACTTCCTTTCTTCAGACCTTCCTCTGTCTCCACCTCGGCCTCAATAAGCAGCATGGGTCTCACTTCTATTTTGACCCGACCTACCGTTGCCACGGTCGTATTGCCCTGCCAGTCCACAATAAGGACCTCGGTTGCGGCATGCACTTCTCCGAGGTAGCAGGTACGGTCATGGGGAAGACGTGTATAGGCGTGCACTCCGCCAGCATTGACCCGGAACGGACGGGCCGCAACATACTCATTGTGTTCTGTTTCGGCATGAACAAGAAAAGTGAAGGCACTTGAATTGCCAACAAGCATTCCCTGACCTGTGTGAAGAAGAGAGAGCGTATCAACGCATACGCGATGTCCGAGCCCAACCGACTGCACATTGGTTATAGTCGCGGGAAAAAGAGATTCGGATTTCTGTCGAAGCTTGCACTGCATAACAATGGACTTAAGGTCCAATACGGCTTCAGGCCTGATCACAATGCCCGCAACGCCCTTTTCAAGGATCCCAGAAGCAAGCTTGGCCTCTTCAATACTGCCCACCTCAACCCAAACAGCATCACTCTGTGCAAGCAGATTCTCAACAGGGATGACCTCCCATCCCCTCGACAGCACAACACACTGTCCACTTTGCAGTCCTTTGAGCGCCTCAAGTTCGTCATCCTTGCCGGCAAGCTCAATAAAACGGATGGATTCCAGACTGAGCACCTCGCACCGAGAAAGAACGCGGACGTTTTCCACTTTTTCGCTTCCGACAATGATGCCGTCCACTCCGCTTTCAAGAGCCAGCGTAACCGAAGTCTTATCAAAGGGATCGCTCAGAAAATAGAGTTTTGACATCTTACTCTCCCACAATGGTCATCGCCTGCTCCACCGTTGCATCCTCATGCACAATAGCGCGCAGGGCACGGACCAGAGCCGGTCTGTTGGCGTGCTGAAAGACATTACGTCCGATGGAGATCCCAGATCCGCCTGCCTGAAGTGAATCATAAACCATTTGAAGCACGTCCCGAGTTGAGTCCATACGCTGTCCTCCGGCGATCACAACCGGTACGCAACTTGTCTCAACAGCGCGAGCAAAACTTTCCGTATCACCCGTATAGGCGATCTTCACAATATCGGCTCCAAGTTCAACGCCGACTCGTGCGCAATGCGCAATCACCTTGGGATCGTAGCTGTTTGGGATCTTGGGGCCACGGGCATAAACCATGGCCAGAAGGGGCATTCCCCAGTCATCGCAGGCTCCCGCCACCTTGCCCATTGCTTCAAGCATGTCGACCTCATGCTCGTCACCTATGTTAACGTGCACGGAAACAGCATCGGCACCGTGACGAATGGCCTCCTCCACTGTTCCTACAAGAATTTTGTGATTGGGTGAGGGCGAAAGATCTGTTGATGCGGAAAGGTGCATGATAAGCCCCACATCCTTGCCACGACTACGATATCCGCAACGGACAAGCCCCTTGTGCATAAGCACGGCATCGGCACCGCCCTCCGCCAGATCGCTCACTGTTTCACGCATATCAATCAGGCCTTCCACTCGTCCCATGGAGACTCCATGATCCATGGGGACAATGATTGTACGTCCGTTATTCCGTTTGATAATACGCTCTAAACGAATTTTTTTACCGAGATACATGACTTTATTCTCCTATCATTGTTAAGGGATAAAAAAAGAGGCCACAGGCGGTTACTTCACCTGTGGCCTCACGATTTATTATTGCAGACTATCAATACCGACGCTGACCACAGGACAAAGTGAAGAAATACGCAAAATAAAATCGTGCGTAATCTTCAGGATAAGAAGCTGTGGTCCAAGCGTTTAACATTGTCTTCTCGCGTAGGGTTATTGTTCTGCAAAGACCATTACGTCTTTTAACAGAAAGTACGGTTAAGTGTCTTAGCACAAAACAGAAAGGCTTGGCAAGCACCCGGATAAAAAAATCACGCCGAAACCGAAAGAAAATCACGGTTTCTTCTGCAGCCGCTGGTGGACAAAATCGGAGGGTCTTATATTCTGCGGAATTGCGGAAAGAGGGAACTCCGCTCTTGCAAGCGTCCTGTGCCCCCCTCCCTGCCCTAGAGATCCAAAGCGTTCACTGGCCATCAGTCCCATATCGATGGTCCCATCACCCCTGAAGATGACGATCACCTTCTTTTCAACCACGCCACTGACGGCTATCCAGCGCAAGCCGTGCACGCGAGTGAAAAAATCCGCAATACACACCAACAGATCCGCATTGCTCACATCGTTCAAAGAGGCATGAGCGCCATTCGCACGGCAGTCCTTCAACGAACGGAACGCACGACTGAAAAGAGGAAGCCATGCCCGCAGATACTCGCTACGGCAAATACGTCGCAAAAGACCTGCGTTGGCGAATTTGAAGAGCCAGTGATACGCAATAAGGTCCTCCTGTCCGCCAGAGCGTTCAAAGGCTGCCGTATCTGTGCGTATGCCGTACAGCAGTGCTGTAGCAAGAAGGGGTCCTGGACGCACCTTCATACTCTTCATGAGTTTCGTCATGATGGTCGAGGTTGCACCGATGTTTTTCGGCAGGGTACAAAAGGCGTCGGGCTCAAGATATTCAGAAAAGTCTTCTGCCGGATGATGATCTATAACAAGACTGTATTTCAGAGCCTTCAAGGCCTGGTGATGAACCGGTTGGGAATCAAGAAGCGCAAAATGCGTGTAGTCCCCGGCCATCGATTCCTCCCACTTTTTAGCGGGGATGCGCAAATAACGCATCATGGCGAGGTTGTCCGGTCTTGTCACATCATTGATATGACGAATGTCGACCAGTTCAACTCGGCCGCGTAAAAAGCGGCGCAAAGCCATAGCCGAAGCAAGCGCGTCAGGATCGGCAAAGACAAGAAGACAAAAACGGTTATCGCGTCCCTGCGTCTGCAACCAATCCTTAAACTGTCGCATGGCAGTTAACTCGGACAAAAGACATCCTCCATCGCTATCAGCTTAAGTTAAGACTGACTGTTTCCGAAAGCGGCCAAGCAGTGCTACACACATACGCTCCATGCGCGATTTCGCCAGTTCGTCCCCCGCATAAGCAACCTGAAAGGGTAAAAGTGCTTGATAGAGGGCTTCGGCACATTGTGCCTCCTCCGTGCCTCCACAGTTTGCTGTGCCATTGCCGTGACTATGGTGGCAGAATGACGGATCCAAAAAATGCTCCGTAAAAGAACGCAATTCCTTGTCAATCAGGGGCAACCCCAAATAATGTGCAAGACGTGTCAATTCATTGCGCGGAGCCCGCAGAAGACGTTCGTAGCTCACGACGATACGTGGCATATTTCTGCTTGCAAGCAGCGCTTCGCACATATACACGATCCAGAGGGCACAGGCACGCTCACGGGAGAGACCGTCACGTTTCATAAGGGACGCGGAAACACTTGCGGGGGAGCGCAGTGCTATAATCGCCTTTGAGCGTATCTTCTCAAGAGCAAAAAGAGAAGACCAGAAAGGAAGAAGACGACAGAGTCTCGGATCTTTAAGCCCTCGCCTGCCATCCGCGCAAAAAATACGCAGAAATAAACGCGCACGTTGTGCTACATCGGGGGCAGCCACCGCAAGGCGACGAAAATCCATGGATTCAAGGCCGTCCCAGGTCACTGCCAGTGCGTCAAAAATAGTCTCGTTAATGTGAACAAAGGCCGGCTCTTCAAAAAAACCCTTCGGGTTATCGTACCTTGCCAAATGCACGTTGCCGATATCAACCCCGAGACAGGGCAAGGCCCTCGTGACGGCACTCGTACCGCTCCTGTGCATGCCAAGGACAAGAATAAGTTCCGCATTATCCATGGCGCATACCATATTAGAGCCTGCAAGGCAGACACTCACAAAACAGTGGTCGCTGTCCACCCGTTCTTTTCAGCCCACCCCTTGGCGTCACCCCCTCCCAAAATGCAGCTATCACCGTTTTTCAACAGGGCTAGGATCTCTGCAAAATCCTTAAAATCCTGCGGTTTGGTAGAAAGCATCTCCTCTCGCATCTTCTGCCTGACCTCGTCATTATCTCCGGAAAGCATGCGGCCAAGCTGGACAGCACCACGCGCACTCGGCAACAAATAGGTATCAAGATCGCCAACCGCCCCAACAATGGCCTGGGTAAGCTGCGCGGGGGTCGGGTTAAAGGAGGAAAGAAAGGAGGCCATTCGGTCATAGCAGGCCAGCGTTTCCCCCGTATTGGGATCTCTGTAGGAAACACACAGCAGGGTTCCCCGTGCCCGTTGAAAGGAACAGAACGCTCCGTAGGCTCCACCACGCACGCGGACCTGCTCCCAAAGGTAGCCCATGCGAAGGGAACGCAATATAACGCTCGCCTGTCCCATGTACTTCCACCCAGCATCATATAAATTCACGCTTTTTCCAACATAATTGATGCGGGACGGCGTAATCAGGGCTTCGGCATGAGGAAGAGACGAAAACGGAGCAATCTCGCAGGATTCCCCCAGAAAGAGCGTTTTTTTAGGTAAGGCAGAAAAGAGGGACGTGGAAAGCTGCCGAACACGGTCAATGGACGAGGATTCAGCAGTACAGCTAAGCAGACTGCCCTCGCTGGCGAAAATAGCTGAGCGGAGAGTCCTTAAATCGTCGAGAATGGCGCCAGGGTTCTTTTCAAAGTTGTCAAGAAGCCCCCGTATATACTCAAGGTAGCTAACTCCGGCGGTTTGTTCCGCTGCTGCCCCCTGAGCGCTGTAGCGCGCGTCAAGCCGTGTCATGACAATACCATGTCCCGAGCTCTGCATGGCCTCCTCAAGCCGTGCCCTTGTCTCAAGAAGCATCTGTCCAATACGCTCAAGTGCAATGGCGTCGTTATCCTGGGGGCAAAAAATGAGCTCATCAAAAATCTCAAAAAGATCATCAAGCCGCCCGTATACTGCCTTACCACCCAATCTAAAAAACCGGAAAAAACCACGGTCCGCGATCTTCGTCCCGAAGGTTATACCAGCCCCTACACCTCCTGTCCTAGCGCTGATAAGTTCTCCCAGAGCTGTATAGTCATGCTTTGCGGTTCCTATTTCCGTAATTGTCCGCGAAAAAAGCGGCAGAAGAGGATAAAGGCGCTCGGGAACAGCCTCCAGGGGAAAAAGGAGGGAAACGTAAGCGATCCCACATGTAGGCTGCTCATACGCATAGAATGGATATGCGCCCTTAAGGCATTCTTGCCGAATCACGGGGTTCCGCAACGGAAGATCACTGATGGAAAGAGACGGGATTGTGGCGAGAGCCTCTGCGCTGTCAGGACGTACCTGCGCTTCTTGGAGCTCTTTAGTGACACGAACCATTTCCTCACGCTCATTCTGAGGGCATCCATCGAGAACAGCCTGAAGACGCTCGGCCTCCTTGCGTTCCCTTCTTGCCCCGAGATCCGTATCGGGTGTTAAAATGACAAGAGCGCGGTGCGGATTGTCGAGAAAACGCTTTTGAATGAGGTTCTCAAAAACTTTTTCTCCGGATGCAAGTCGATTTTTAATGTCATTCAGGGGTTTTTCCCACGCGAGAACCTCGATTGGATTTCCCCCGTAAAGCCAGGTAGAAAGCGCCTGAATCATAACGCTTAGGCCTCTCGGAAACGGGCCCGTATTGCGTTCGCGGTAGTCAAACTCAACAGTGTTGACTGCGGCTTCGACGGTCGAAGATTCTATTCCGTCCCTCACAAGAGAGGTGAGGGTATCAAAAATTATGCCCTCAGCCCTCGAAATATCTTCTCGTTTTATGCCTTTGAGACCAGTTGAGTAGTACATTTGCTTCAGATCCGTCTCCAATCCGCAGCCCGTTGTTTCTTCGCCAAGGCCTGAGCTGATAAGCGCACGCTGCAGCGGACTTCCCGACATGCCTTCAAGAATATGCTGCAGCATTTCCATTTGAAGGGCCTCGTTCACATCCCCCCGCTCACCAAGAAGCCAGTTGATCGTAAACATATTCTTTTGCACCCCGTTTCCGGCAGCGTAGGCAACTTCCTTTGTCACAGGTTGTTTGAAGGGGCGCTGTGAGGGGACATCAGAATCCACGTTCCTGTACGAAAAAGCCTCTAAAAGAGCGGCAAGCTTTTGAAGACGGGCCGGTTCCGGATCGTTCCCCCAAAAGAAAAATCGCGCATTTGATGGATGGTAGTAGCGGCTGTGAAAACTGCAAAAATCTTGATAGGTCAGCTCTGGAATCACTTCTGGGTTTCCACCCGAATCCAGGCTGTAAAGCGTATCGGGGAAAAGAGCCTGCTGGCTTTGCTCGGCGAGGACGGCGTCAGGAGAGGAATACGCTCCTTTCATTTCATTATAGACAACGCCTTTGTAGGTCCACGGCCCGTCTTGATCGTTGGCTTCAATGTGCCAGCCTTCCTGTCGGAAAGTGTCCTCCGTAATAAGAGGGAAAAATACCGCATCTAAATAAACATCAATAAGATTATAAAAATCCTGTAAATTGGCACTTGCAACAGGATAGCATGTTTTATCAGGAAAAGTAAAAGCGTTTAAAAATGTTTGCAGCGACCCTTTAAGCAATTCAACAAAAGGTTCTTTAACAGGAAATAATTTTGATCCGCAGAGAACAGAATGTTCAAGAATATGTGCAACTCCTGTTGAATTTGATGGAGGTGTCTTAAAGCTTACCCCAAAACATTTATTTTCATCATCATTACATATCGATAATATTTGTGCTTTAGTCTTTACGTGTTCCCACAAATTAACACATCCACCAACTTCGCTTAAATTAGCATTATCTAATAAATGGTATGCTTCCGAATATGAATTCATCAAAATTCAGCGAATAACTTCAACACGTATGGAAGAAGGAATCGCTGCCTCCTTTTATAGTACTAGTATTATGAAGATACAAAAAATGGTAAAATAATATGGTATATTCTTCAGCCTGATGTGCAGAGCTGTAATATTAGTTAATAAACTTAGCCCCGACAGGTCATATTCGCAATGTCCCTGAAGGGATACTTATTCTTAAACCACTAACCTTCTTGTACCTAGCTTTTGGAAAAAGGGCAAAGTCCCTGGGAGCCGTCAAAACTCCAAAGCGGGAGTAATACTTGCCATTTTTGATTTTGATGTCTATTATGTCGCTCTTTGTCCATGCATACTGCTCTTTTCGGATTTTTCCTATCCGTCAACCAAAGTATGTTTTTTTAGTATTCCGCTACAAACCTTATCTCGCACACCCAGTCATCTTTGGGTGTCTGAAAAGACATACGAATTCCCTAACGGGGTCGTTACTGGGTGGAGGTTTAACCCATGGAGGATTTTTATGGCCTACGTTACCATGAAGCAAATGCTGGAGACAGGTGTCCATTTCGGTCACCAGACCCGACGTTGGAACCCCAAAATGCGCCCTTACATTTTCGGTGCGCGTAATGGCATACATATCATTGATCTACAGCAGACGGTAAAGCTTTTCCGTGACGCCTATGACGCCGTCGTGAACACAGTGGCCAAGGGGGGCAAGGTCCTTTTTATTGGCACAAAACGTCAGGCTCAGGAAACCATTGCGGTAGAAGCTGCACGTGCCGGTCAGTATTATGTTTCAAACCGCTGGATGGGCGGAACGCTTACGAATTTTGTCACGATTCAAAAAAGCATCGACCGACTGAAGAAACTTGAAGGCATGTTCTCTGACGGTACCATTAACAAATACCAGAAAAAGGAAATTCTCCTGCTCGAGCGTGAAAAGGAAAAGCTCGAAGAGACTCTTGGCGGCATCAAAAATATGGATCGACTTCCGCAGATTGCCTTCATTATTGACCCAAATCGTGAAGACATCGCGGTGCGTGAATGTCGCAAGCTCGGGATTCCGATCGTTGCTATTACAGACACGAACTGCGATCCTGATAACATCGATTACATCATTCCTGGAAACGACGACGCCATCAGGGCTATCAAGCTCTTTGTCAATTCCTTTGCAGAGGCCTGCCTTGAGGGTCAGGCCATGAACAAGGACGGAGGCAACGCCGAAGAGGAACTACAGAAGGTTGTTGAGCAAGAGGCCAAGGACGGCGAGTAATTCTGCAGCCCTTTCTGTCTCTCGTTATAATCTTACTTCTTTCTGCGACTTTGATATATATACTCGAAAACAGGTGCATATATGGCTACAATTACGGCTCAAATGGTAAAGGATCTGCGTGAGAAAACCGGCGCAGGCATGATGGACTGCAAAAAAGCACTGGTTGCCGTTGAAGGCGACGAAGCCAAGGCAGTTGACTGGCTGCGTCAAAAAGGGATGGCTAAGGCTGCCACCAAGTCCGGGAGGGCAACGGCTGAGGGACTGGTGTGCATTGCCGAAAATGAAGACCGCACAGTGACAGCTCTTGCCTCCCTCTACTGTGAGACGGATTTTGTTGCTCGTGGCGATAAATTCCAGGATGAAGCGAAAAAAATTGCCAAAGCGGTTGTGGATAATGATCCAGCAGATGTCGCTGCCCTGGAGGCCATCAAGGGCGACGATGTAAAACAGCTTATTGCTACAATCGGCGAAAATATGAAAATTGGGGCCTTTGCGCGCCATACAAAAGGCAGCGAAAATGAAGCCATAGGAACCTACATTCACTCCAACGGTAAAATCGGCGTCCTTGTATGGGCAAACCTGGGAAAATCCAACAGCTGCTCCGCCGAGGCGACCAAGACTCTTCTTCGCGAGCTCGCGATGCAGATTGCAGCGACCAATCCTCTTGCACTCAATGCTGAAGGCGTTGATCCTAAAGCTGTTGAACACGAGCGTCAGGTATATATTGACAAGGCAAGAGCAGAAGGCAAACCCGAACAGATTGTTTCAAAAATTGCCGAGGGCGCAGTTCAGAAATTCAAAAAATCTGTTTGCCTACTTGAGCAACCATATATCCGCGACGACAAAAAAACAGTCAATGATGTTGTAAAGGAAGCAGCTAAAAATCTAGGGGACACCGTAACTGTTCTTGGTTACAGCCGAATTCAGTTGCAAGCCGAGGAGTAAATCTTGACTGGAAGACAGCATACGGTTTTTTACGCTTTATAATACGTCAAAAGGGGAGAAAAGAATGCCTTTTCTCCCCTTTTGTTTTTTTCCACGCCTACGCCAGCTCCCCTCATTATGCAGCTAAATGAATATTGTATTTAAAAATTTTTTTCTTTTCTAGTATTCATCCTTCTTAAAAAAATCGCTAACAGAATTATTTAATGGCTATAATTTAAACATTACGAGCATCCTCTCAAAAACTTCGAAATACTTGGCAATGCCCCTGATGTCGTTTTATAAACCAGAAAAACGCCTCAGCCGGACAAAATATCCAGCGTTCATTCCCTTTTTTTTCAATTTTTTATGCAAAATCTGGTAAAAAGATTTTCATAGGTTACTCACCACCTATGTTCAAGACGCGAATAACTCTTTCTACCCGATGTTGCAGAAATTCCAAGTTTTTTCTCATGTAACATCGCTTTTTTTTCAATATTGCTCTCGTTCACTGTGTATTCTTGACATACTGGCTACTACCATGAGAAGGGTTGAGCGTATATTGCCTTGCAGATCAGACAACGACTTCAGCTTTCGCTCTCTCTAGCGGTGTACAAAATAACACCACACTCGATAAAGTAGCATATTGGCCGTTTACGCATCATTTTAGGCCTCACAGAAAAAACAGCGTGAGTTTCTTCGAATCGGCTTCAACTTCTGAACCATCCTCATGCCAGTTATCCTGTGTCATTATTTGCATTGCCCCAGCATGCGTATCAACGTTTCGCCAAAACCCGAAATTTCCTTTAAATTTCGTGGCTGCGGTGAAATCTGTAGCACCACAGCGTACCTCACGGGCCTCCAGTTTCGCTCTTCGATGCAACGAGAGCCTCTGCCCTTCCCCAACTGGAGTAGCCCATCTGTTTTATAACGTTGTTTATCAGGATTGCCGCCTCTTCAGTCGTTACCTAACCGTGCACACTTTTCTTACAAAGAAAGGAGTGCCACTAAGGCAGCAGCTGTTTTTTGCGCATACTGCGCCAACTTTTTTATCCACCCATCAGGGAGGAAGCGTCTTTCCTTTTCTCAAGGGCGCAACTCTATCGCTATGATCACAATTCATACAAAAGAAGAACTTAAGAGCATTACCCGGACATGGCAAAATGAGAGGGCAAGCGTATGCTTAGTTCCAACTATGGGCTACTACCACGCCGGTCATGAAGATCTTATGCGTTACGGGCGAACTCTCGCAGACAGGCTTATTGTTAGCCTCTTTGTCAATCCTACTCAATTCAGTCCCAGTGAGGATTTAGACTCGTATCCTCGGGATCACAAGAGAGATACAGCCATTGCAGAAGCCCTCGGCGTCGACGCACTCTTTATACCAGAACCCTCGGATATGTACGCAAATGACCATGCCACATGGGTAGAAGTTCCCGAAATGGGGAAACTCTTATGCGGTGCTGCACGCCCTATACATTTCCGTGGGGTCTGCACGGTCTGTCTCAAGCTTTTTCTCCTTACAAAAGCCAACTATGCCGTGTTTGGTGAAAAAGACTGGCAACAGCAGGCTATTCTTCGCAGAATGGTACGTGATCTTGATGTTGACATATCACTCCATACGCGACCAACCGTCCGTGAATCCGACGGCCTTGCCCTTTCGTCTCGTAATGTCTACCTTGGTTCCGTTGAACGTCAGGAGGCTCCTCATATTTTCAAAGGACTCTCTCTTGCATCTTCACTCGTGACGCAGGGAGAAACCAATGCAGCCTGCCTTCGGGACAGTGTTCTCCAGTACTGGGCGAAAACAATTCCCCATGGACGCCTTGATTATCTTTCAGTCGTCGATCCGGAATCTTTGGCGCCCCTCACCGAAGTAACTTCACCTGCGATAATGGCTTGTGCCATTCGACTTGGTACCGCCAGACTTATCGACAATATACTTTTGCCTGCCCCAAAAAGGACGTAAGGAGTCAACCATGTTACCTAAAGGAAAATACTTTTTTACTTCAGAATCCGTTACCGAAGGGCATCCGGACAAAGTTGCAGACCAGATTTCTGATGCAGTGCTTGATACCCTTCTTACGCAGGATCCCGATGCCCACGTGGCTTGCGAGACACTTGTGACGACTGGAATGGCCGTCATTGCCGGTGAAATCACGACAAAAGGATACGCCGATCTCCCGTCCGTTGTGCGGCAAACTATAAAAGAAATTGGCTATACAGGCTCTGACATGGGTTTTGACTGGCAGACCTGCGCCGTTATTGCTTCCATTGACCACCAGTCACCTGATATAGCCCAGGGTGTTTCACGTGAAACACCGGAAGAACAGGGGGCCGGTGATCAAGGTATGATGTTTGGCTACGCCTGTTCGGAAACAGACACTCTTATGCCGGCACCCATCTACTGGGCACACCAGCTTTCACAGCGTCTTGCCTTCGTACGCAAGCAGGGCCTTGTCGATTTTTTCCGGCCTGATGGAAAAACACAGGTTTCTTTTGAATACCAAAACGGTAAACCCGTCCGGATCCACGACGTTGTTGTTTCAACTCAGCATGCACCAACCGCAAGCCAGGCAGACGTGGAGGATGCGGTACGAAAAGAGGTGATTACTCCGGTTCTGGGACCGTCTGGCTACTTTGATCCGGCTGACTGCAAAATCTTTATTAATACCACAGGACGTTTTGTGGTAGGGGGGCCAATGGGAGACTGCGGACTTACAGGCCGCAAAATCATCCAGGACACCTACGGTGGAAGCGGACACCACGGAGGAGGAGCTTTTTCCGGAAAAGATCCTTCAAAGGTTGATCGCTCTGGTGCGTATATGGGCCGCTATATCGCCAAAAACGTAGTTGCGGCCGGACTTGCACCGGTATGTGAAGTACAAATTGCTTACTGCATCGGAGTGGCAGACCCAGTCAGTGTTCTTGTATCTTCTGATGGCACAAGTGATATTTCAGATGAAATACTCACAAAAGCGGTACGAGAAGTTTTCGATCTGCGACCCTATTTTATAACAAAACGTCTTGACCTAAAACGGCCAATTTATCAAAAATCGGCCTGTTACGGCCATTTTGGACGTGAACTTCCCGAATTCACATGGGAAAAGACAGATGCGGTAGCGGATCTCAAAACAGCTGCGCATATATAGCATCGCCTCAAAAACTAAAGAAGACCTGAAGGGAATTCAGGTCTTCTTCTCCTTTCTTTGCTATAAGAAGATCGGAAACAACATATAGACCATTCAGGAAGATCAACTTCTGAATGGTCTTACCATACCGTTCACCCTTCATCTAAAAGATGCTTACAAGAAGTATCTTTTAGTCCGCAACAGGCCTTGTTGCGTGTACAATACAGCTGAGGAAGAAAAAATGGCTGGCAACTCCTTCGGTCGCCTTTTGCGGTTGACTACATTTGGTGAATCACACGGTCCCTCCATAGGCGGGATTCTTGATGGTGTGCCGGCAGGCATCGAGATATCCGAAACGGATATTCAGAAAGAACTGGATTTGCGTAAACCAGGAAAAGGTCCTACGGCCACCAGCCGAAAAGAGTCCGACACGGTACGTATTCAGTCCGGTGTATACAACGGAAAAACTACGGGAACGGCTCTTGCGTTTACTATCGAAAATACCAACCAACACTCAAGCGACTACGACGCTCTGGCAGACGTGTTTCGCCCCGGACACGCGGACTGGACATATTGGAAAAAATTCAACGGAAACAGGGACCACAGGGGGGGAGGTCGAAGCTCTGGGCGAGAGACCGCGATACGCGTTGCAGCCGGCGCTATAGCGGGAAAGATTCTTGATGAATATGGTATAAAGGTCAACGCAGCGACTGTTTCCCTCGGTGGCATTCAGGTGAATGCAGAGGAACTCGATCTTTTGCACGCCTGTTCACGTTCCTATTTTGCCGCATCTGACACCGTTATTGCCTTATGGGACAACCTTGTTGAAGAAACGCGAAAAGCGCATGATACTCTCGGTGGCATTGTCCAAATTGAAGCGATGAATGTTCCAGCTGGTCTTGGGGACCCAGTCTTTGACAAAATTTCTGCCCTCCTTGCACACGGACTCATGAGCGTAGGAGCAGTAAAAGGCGTTGAAATCGGGGACGGCTTTGCGGCAAGTGCGTCAAGAGGAAGCATCAATAATGACCCCATACTCCCGGGAGCAAAGCCAGGAGAAGCCCTGTTCGCCTCAAACCATGCGGGAGGGATTCTTGGCGGGATAACAAGCGGGCAGACAATTATACTGCGCTGTGCTGTAAAACCAATTGCGTCCATAAGTCTTCCCCAAAAAACCATTGATATTCATGGGGATGTCAGGGAAATACGCATTGGGGGACGACATGATCTTTCGGCCATCCCCCGTATCGTTCCTGTTCTTAAGGCAATGACTGAGCTCGTTCTGTGTGACTCGCTTCTTGTGCAACATACTTACACTACGCATAACGTCTGCTAGCGCTCCCAGCCTAACATACAAAGCGCATTGCCAGGCCTGGCACGTGCATCAGCACAAAACATGATAACTGACAGTCAAGCTTCAAAACAGCAGGAAACAACGACTACAGAGCTGACAGGTGTTGTTGAAAAGATCATCTTTCATAACACGAAAAATGGCTACACCGTTCTCCTTTTTCATGCGGACACAAGTATCCCAGTCACTCTAAGAAGCCGAAGAAACAAGCACCAAGTAACGTGCGTCGGAATCCTTCTGAACCCTGAAGGACACGAACACCTGGCTCTCAAAGGAACCTGGGTTACCCATGACCAGTACGGGCATCAGTTTCAATTTTCTGAAAGCCGGGAAATCTTCCCGACCAAAGACTCTGCTCTTCACGCTTACCTTACATCAGGATTTATCAGGGGGATTGGCCCTGCTCTCGCTACTCGTATCATCAATGCATTCGGTTCAGATACCATAACAATACTTGATACAGAACCTAGGCGCCTTCTTGAGATAGAAGGGCTCGGGAAAAAAACATTCGACGCAATACTTGAATCCTGGAGCGCCCACACGGTCATTCGTGACCTTGTTCTATTTCTCCAGCCCCACGGAATTCTCCCGCAAAAAGCCGCCCGCGTCTATGCTGTCTACGGGTCGGAAGCACTTGCCAAAATCAAGGAAAATCCATACTGCCTTACAATCGGCAATTGCGATATATCCTTTGAAAAAGCAGATATTCTTGCAAAGGACCTCGGTTTTCCTCCGGATTCCCCTCTTCGTCTCGAAGCCTATATTATCTCCCTTCTTCTCCAGGCACGTGACAAAGGTCATGTTTATCTCACTAAAGAACAAATACTGAAGCAGTCGTGCAAACTGGCGGAATTTCGCGAGGAACAGGCTGAAGAGGCCCTTTTGCGACTAGGCGAAGACGAACGCCTCGTCCTCGAACGCTGGGATATTGTTGAACAATCGAACGAGGAAAAGAACGCGAATTCTGACCTTTCTGCAGAAACCGTCCATGAGGAAGCATGTTATCTGCCGCATTTTTACAGATACGAAACCGGGATTGCAAAAAATATTTTGCGCATCCTGAGCTCTCCCAAATCAATTCTGTTCAATGATCCAGACGCAGAGGCGGAGGCCATAACGCAACGCTTTCCGCTTAACCTTGCTCAAGCACAGAAAGAGGCCATTCTCATGGCCGCCAAATCAAAGATGCTCATCATCACAGGCGGTCCGGGAACCGGAAAAACAACTATTCTCAAGGCCGTCATAAGCCTCTTCAAAACAAAAAAGGCGTCCATACAGCTGGCAGCCCCGACAGGAAAGGCCGCCAGACGGATGCAGGAAGCAACGCAGTATTCCGCCAAAACCATTCACAGACTTTTAGAATTTTCCCCCGACGGAGAGTATTGCGAGCGCAACGAGACAAATCCCCTCAGCTGCGACCTGCTGATCATTGACGAGGTATCAATGATCGATATAGGCCTGCTTCATAAGCTGCTTAAGGCCACGCCCCTTGGCTGCACGGTGATCTTTGTCGGAGATATGTACCAACTACCCTCCGTAGGTCCGGGGCAGGTGCTGGCAGACCTTATTTCCTCACACACGCTGCCAATGGTCAAGCTCTACACCATTTTTAGGCAGTCATCTGAAAGCGCCATTGTCCGCTACGCACACGAAATCAACAAAGGTCAGGTGCCGAAGTTCCAAAACGACCATGAAACCAGGAACGACTTCTATTTTCTAGAAGTAAAAAACGCACACGAAGCAGCAGATACCATTACGGAACTCGTCACAACACGGCTACCGGGGTACTATGGATTTGATCCGTGTCGAGATATTCAGGTTTTGAGTCCCATGCATATGGGAGAAGCAGGGGTTATAGAACTCAACAAAAGACTTCAAGAAATTCTGAACCCGCAGACTGACAGGGTGGAGCGTCTCCAAAGTTCATTCGGATATCTCGACAAGGTAATGCAGATCCGCAATAACTATGATAAAGAGGTTTTTAACGGAGATACGGGGATAATTGTTGATTTTCAACCGAAAAGACGTGAGCTGATAGTGCAGTTTGAAGAAAATCTCGTTCCGTATTCCTTTGACGAACTTGACGAACTCATTACATCCTACGCTATTTCCATCCATAAATCTCAGGGCTCCGAATATCCTTGTGTTGTCATACCGCTAGTCTCAACCCACTGGTGGATGCTTCAGCGTAATCTTCTCTACACAGCCGTGACCAGGGGAAAAAAGCTGGTCTGCCTTGTTGGCGAACGAAAAGCGCTTTTTCAAGCGATACGGCATAAAAGAGACGAAAAAAGGTTGACACACATGGCGCAACGCATACACGATCTTCGCTATCCGCCTCATATCTGACGAAACAAACCTTCCGTTCTTCCCCTTCCAAAAGGAGCCACAGATGGAATCAACCCCCACTAACAGTCCAAAACCGGAAATACTTGCTCCGGCCGGGGACACACAATGCTTCCTCGCAGCACTCAGCGCGGGCGCTGACGCCATCTATCTTGGGCTTAAAAACTTTTCTGCCCGAATGGAAGCTGAAAATTTCGGACTTAAAGAACTTTCAAGCCTTTGTGACCTTGCCCACAGCAAAGATAAAAAAGTCTACATCACCATGAACACTATCCTCAAACAGGAGGAGCTCACACAGGCCTATCACCTGCTCGTACGCCTAGAAAAACAGGTTCACGCCGATGGAATCATAGTTCAAGATCTCGCCTACATTGACCTTGCGCGCCAATCTGGCTTCACCGGAACCCTTGCCCTTTCAACCCTTGCCAATGTGACTCACCAGGAAGTTTTTCCTCTTCTTGCCCAAAGGGGGGTCAACCGCATCATTTTGCCGAGAGAACTTTCCATTGACGAAATTCATGCTATGGGTGAAGCCTGCCCTCCCGGGCTCGATATGGAACTTTTTGTCCACGGAGCACTCTGCTACTGCGTGTCCGGACGATGTTACTGGTCAAGCTATATGGGTGGAAAAAGCGGCTTACGAGGACGCTGTGTGCAACCATGTAGGCGTCTCTATCATCAGGTACAACACAACGAGCGCACAGCTAAAAAAAACAAGAAAAAGGAAGATGGAGCGCGATTTTTTTCATGCAAAGACCTCTCTCTTGATGTTCTTTCCAAAACCTTACTAACGGTTCCTCACCTAGCTTCCTGGAAAATTGAGGGGCGTAAGAAAGGACCTCACTACGTCTACCACACAGTTTGTGCTTACCGCATATTTAGGGACAATCCTCACGACGCCGGCGCTCGCCGCATGGCAGAGGAAATTCTCACCATGGCCCTTGGGAGGCCAGGAACACACGCCCGTTTTCTTCCTCAGAAATCACGAGTTCCGACCGACCCTTCAGGACTTACAAGTTCGGGACTCCTTGTCGGAAAGATCGTTAATACAGACCATCCGACGATCAAAGTACGTGAAAAGCTCCTCCCTCATGATTATTTGAGAATAGGGACAGAAGATGAGCGGTGGCATACCACCGTGCGTATAGAGAGAGCTCTTCCCAAGGGAGCGACTTACGTCATAAAAACACCGAAACAAAAAACTCCCCCCAATGGAACACCCGTTTTTCTCATTGACCGTCGGGAAAAAGAGCTGGTTTCCGAACTGAGGAACGCCCAGGAGGCACTTTCTCACTTCACTGGAAGAAGAACGGATCCGGTTGACGCAAAACCGCAAGTTCCAGTACCGCAACACAGCAAGCGCAGAGCCGACATGCGTGTGCTCTCTTCCGTTCCTCAGGGACGGGAGAACAGGGCTGGATCTCGCACTATGCTTGCTCTTTGGATCAGCCAGCGGTCTGTCTCAATCTCCCGAACCGTAGCGAGGCGTATCTACTGGTGGCTTCCTCCGGTTGTATGGCCTGATGAATCTCAAAAACTCGTACACAGAGTACACGGACTCTGGCGCGACGGTGCTCGGCACTTTGTCATAAACTCGCCTTGGCAACGTTCTTTTTTTCCAGAGGACCTCAGCGAAGGTGCGGACATTGTTGCCGGGCCATTCTGTAACATCACAAACAGCCTGGCTTTGGGGGAGATGAAAAAACTAGGGATAAAAGCCGCCTTTGTCTCGCCAGAACTCAGCAAAGACGAAATTTTAGCGCTCCCGACAGCAAGCCCCATTCCCCTCGGCTTTGTTATTGAAGGATTCTGGCCCGTTGGCATCAGTCGCTTCGGTCTGCTCGGGCTTAAGCCGAATACTCTTTTCGAAAGCCCGAAAGGAGAAGTGTTCTTTACAAGAAAGTACGGCGAAAATACCTGGATATACCCATCGTGGCCCCTTAATTTTCAAGAAAAAAGAAACGAACTTCTTAATGCCGGATACACCTTCTTTGCGACACTCTCCGAAACAACTCCGGAAAACATGGTCAAGACAGGCCGTCCCGGACTCTTTAATTGGGAACATGAACTTCTCTAAGACGTCACCATCACGGCAGGATCCGTCTCACAAAACAGAAAAAAACATTCTTCCTCTTATTCAGGCGGAAGGCTCCTACCGATACGGAGAAGAGGCGTTGGAACTTGCAAAATACGCAGCAAGCTTATTGCCGCAGAAAGCTGCAACCGTTGCTGAACTTGGTTGCGGTTGCGGTGCCTCACTTTTTTACCTTGCCGATCTACGAAACGACCTTTTCTGTGTAGGATTTGAAAATCAG
This sequence comes from Desulfovibrio sp., assembly GCA_024683955.1. Taxonomy (GTDB): domain Bacteria; phylum Desulfobacterota; class Desulfovibrionia; order Desulfovibrionales; family Desulfovibrionaceae; genus Desulfovibrio. The sequence continues at coordinate 50,032 of JAIKXS010000030.1, forward strand.
AACGAGCATATAGGGTACGCGCGACGAAACTCGAGATATCTCGGTCTCGAAACACGCACACGTTTTATTCAATGTGAACTTGGACACAATTCAGGAGGGGCTTTCTTTTCAGAAAGCTTTGACGCAGTCATAGCCAATCCGCCATTTTACACGCCGATCGAGGGACGACCCTCCAAAAACGACTTACGTAATTCCGCCCTCCGAAGCTCCCGAGCGCTCCCCATTTTCTGCGAAAACGCCTCCCGCCTTCTCAGTCACCACGGTTTTTTCTTCCTCGTCTACCCTGCGGCAAAGGCACAGTCTCTCTTCGCTCTCCTTCGTACCTACCGCTTGGGCCTTCGGGGAGCGAAACTTGTCATTCGCCCTCACAGCGAGGCCTCGCGCATCTATATAACCGCAAGAAAAAATGCCGCCGAACGCTGTGTCTGGACATGCTGATCGCAAAACAACATTTTCCGGCCAGTGTTTGCATCAACAAATATTTTTACGTACCCTGACGTTCGTATGTTTGAAGGTCTACTTGTTGGGCTTGGCTGTTTTTTTGGCGGAATTCTCCGTTATCTTATTGCCACTGCCATTCGCACATCAATGTCTTTCCCTTGCGCAACATTCTGCGCCAATCTTCTTGGCTGCCTTTTTCTTGGTGTTATTGCCGCTATTAGCCCACGTCTTCTTGACGAACGTTTCGCCCTCTTTTTGACAACGGGCTTTTGCGGTGGCCTAACAACCTTCTCAACGTTCTCAAAGGAAAGCCTTGAACTCCTGCAGGCAGGAGACTACGTATCCTTCCTTTTCTATACACTTTCCAGTCTTGCCGCCGGCATTCTTGCCGTCTTTCTGGGATTTCATATCGGAAAATAAGCCGCGTACGGACATTCTATGCACTTCTATGCCGACCTCCATATACACTCATGCTACTCACGTGCAACAAGCAAAGACCTGTCCCCAAAAACACTCGATGGCTGGGCAAGAATAAAGGGTCTCGATGTCATCGGGACAGGGGATTTCACCCATCCAAAATGGCGATCTCTTCTCCATGAGCAACTTGAGCGAGACGATGCGACAGGACTTTATACACTGAAAGGGGAGCCATCCTACCCCTCTGGTCTAGCAAGTGCTCCGGCATTTCACCGCAGACCACGTTTTCTCCTTCAAACCGAAATCAGTTCCATTTACAAAAAAAACGGCCGGGTTCGTAAGATACATACCCTTCTCTACGTCCCGAGCCTTGAAGACGCCGACCGATTCAGCAACCGTCTTGAAAAGATCGGGAATCTGCATTCTGACGGCCGTCCTATACTTGGCATCGACGCAAAGGATCTCCTTTCCCTTCTGCTTGAAACCGTGCCAGATGCGATCCTTATTCCGGCACATATCTGGACGCCATGGTTTTCACTTTTTGGCTCGCGGTCCGGCTTCGATAGTATTGAGGAATGTTTCGAAGACCTCAGCGATGAAATTTTCGCCCTTGAAACAGGACTCTCTTCTGATCCCATAATGAACCGCTATGTCAGCGCACTTGACCGCTTTGTTCTTGTCTCTAATTCAGATGCCCATTCAGGACAGAAACTTGCTCGCGAGGCCAATGTCTTCGAGGGCAGCCCTTCCTTCAGCGGAATTTTCACGGCACTAAAAAAAGCATCAGAACGCGTTGATAAGCAGGAAATTCTTCCATGCTCCTTTAAGGGAACAGTCGAATTTTTTCCAGAGGAGGGTAAGTACCATCTCGACGGACACCGGGCATGTAACATTGTTCTTAATCCCGTTGAGACGGAGAAATGTCACAAAAACTGCCCGGTATGCAATAAGCCGCTTACTGTTGGTGTCCTTCACCGCGTCATGGACCTTGCGGACCGCAAACAGGTTCCTAGCCTTCCCTTCGAACCGCCTTTCCGATCCATCGTTCCCTTGCAGGAAATCATCGCAGAACTGCTAGGAATGGGAGCGGGATCAGCTTCTGTTTCCCGCGAATACACAGAAGCGATCACCACCCTTGGACCAGAGCTGGAAATTCTTTTGGAAAAGCCGATCGACATGCTCTCTGCTTACTGGCCGGAGCTTGGTCTTGCATGTGAACGACTCCGTACAGGAAAGGTTCTTCTGGAAGGCGGATATGACGGCGAATTTGGACACGTCCACCTTTTTACCGATACAGAGCTATCATCCTTTCCATCCCACAAAGAATCCCGCAAGAAAAAAGAAAGGACGCCAAAAACAAGCCTCTCCAAAGACAACCTCTTGCAACTGGAAGCATTTCAGAGACTCAAGCCAAAAATACATGCCGAGCCCTCTTCATCACCCGTTTTTTCCGATGAGCAGAATGCTGCAATCGGAAACAGCCTTGATCCCACACTTGTCCTCGCGGGCCCTGGGGCCGGGAAAACACATCTTCTCACTGGTCGAGTCCAATGGCTCCTTAAGCATGGCTACACCAGAATACTTGCCCTGACATTTACACAGAAAGCGGCAAATGAAATGCAAAAGCGCATTGCATTTTTAGATCCTGACGGTCATGTTCGCTGTCGGACTCTCCACGCTTTTTGTTATGAAGAGCTCGAAAAAAACGAGATCAATCCACTTATTCTGAATGACGACGCTGCATTGGTTCTTTTTCGTGAGGCCAACCCCGAACTTTCAGCCCGCGAGTCAAAAAATTTATTGGCCCTCTGTACGACTCTTCGCGAAAAAATGATTCTTAGGGAACATTCAGGGGCCTTAAGACTCCATATGGCCTACGACTCCCAAAAAAAAATTCGCTCAGGCATTTTTGACTTCGTGGATATACTTGAAGAGGCAATGGCTCTTTTCAAGAAAAAACCACCATCATTTGATGCCGTTCTTGTCGACGAAGTACAAGACTGCTCAGCCCTCAATATTGCTGTGATCTCAACTCTTCTTCCCAAAGATGGCCGCGGTTTTTTTGCAATCGGTGATCCTGACCAGTCAATCTATGGCTTTCGGGGTGCGCTAGATAACGTTGAGGAAACATTAAAAGGCCGTTACCCCAAGCTTACACTACACAAGCTCAGCCAAAGTTTCCGCGCAAGTCAGTCCATTCTTTCTACGGCGCAAAGTGTCCTTCATGCTCCGAAGTGTGGGATGCTTCATGCAGCGCGTGATCTTCACGCCGAGCTTACGCTCTGCAGAGCGCCTGACGAACATGCGGAAGCCCTTTGGATTGCCAAGAAAATACAGACACTTCTGGGACTTTCATCCCATACCCTTCAGGACGCTAAGAAAAACAAAAATATCTTTGCAGCCGCCCTCGCTCCACAAGATATTGCTATTCTTGTACGCTTTTCCTTTCTCATGCCACCTATTGCAAAGGCTCTGAAGTCAGCTGGGATTCCATACTCATGCCCGAATGCCCAGTCATTTTGGAATGATCCGTGCATTCACCGTTTTCTGCAAGCGCTGGATCCGGCTATGCCTCAGCATAAGATTTCAGTTAGCGACACAACTCGACCACAGGAACTTCTTCCGTGGCTCGAAGCGCAACCTTGGTCAGGTTATCAACCCGGAAAAAGCCCGGCTTTTAAACTTCTATGTCAGATGTGGGATAATCACAGATCGTGGCAAGTCTTCTTTGCGGAGCTTGCTTGGGAACAGAGCGAAGAAAGGCTGAGGATGAAGGGAGACAGCGTATCTCTTATCACGATACACGCTGCAAAGGGACTTGAATTCAGAGCAGTCTTCCTTCCTGCCCTTGAAAACGGGATACTACCGGCCAGTGAAGCGCTATTTGGCGTAAAAAAAGGAGAGGAAGAAAGAAAAGATAGTAAAGAAAAACAGGCCAGTACAGAGAAACCGGTTAAGTTTTCCTCAAGACTCATGGAGGAGCAGCGTCTCTGCTACGTCGGTATCACACGCGCGAGCGAATTACTTTTCGCGAGCTATGCCGATGGACGGTCCATATTTGGTCAGAGACGGGAACTTGGTCCTTCGCCTTTTATTCCGTCCATAGAGCCTTTCTGCAGACTAACAAGCGTACGGAAAAAAAAGGTAAAAATAGTGGATCAGGAACCGCTTTTCACTTCCAATGCATGGAAATCATAGATCAGTTTTCATCATCCCACGCATCATCTTCAAGCACTTTGAAACTGCGTACCGTAAGGTATTGCACTTCATCTTCTTCAAAAAGATCGCCCGTCACCTCAACAAAAACGTTAATTTCGTCTTCCAGATCAACGCCAGCAGCCTTGGGGATAATTCTATACTCAATATCATCCTGAAGTATGGCGATTCTGCTTTGTTTTGAGTCAAGAGGCACAGACGTTACTATACCCTTTAATGATTTCTTCATCAGAAATTCAGCGTGCGGACCCGAGCACGGTCCGAAAGTACACACTGCCTCCTTACGATTCAGCCGTTATACATTGTGAATATGCGCTATGCACCAATACTCCCCGAGAAGGCGTCAATCAGGTACGTTGCAGAGCAGCGCATATCCGTACTGGGACTATGACTTCCATAGAGAAGTCTGCAAATTTGCTTTTTAATAATAGCTACCTTGGTCGCATTGGTCAATCGTGGACTGGTGTCAATCTCAGAGGAGAAAGTTTTTTCAAAAGAGAACTGCTTTAAAAGCACAAGTGCAGGCGTGAACTGGGAAAAAAAGGAAAAATCATCGCAGAAATAGCAAAACCTGGGCAGAAGCTCGCGCCAGGTTTTCTCTCTGGCTAGCAGCCGGACTCTTCATTGTTGGCATAGACTATTGAAGAAGAGCAAATGGACGATAAGCAGGTAAAGATCGTTACACATCTTGCCCCGGAGTCCTTGTCATGGCAAGTCAACACAAAAAGCCTCATATGCGTATTTTCAGCTTTCTAGCTCTTCTACTTCTTCCTCTGGCCCTGTCTGGCTGCGGTCTTTTCAGCTTTGGCGATTCAGATCCTGCTCCGGCCAAGGCAATCAAGGTCGTAAATACAGCCTACTCCCAAATAGGGAAGCAGTATTCTTACGGAGGAGCTTCCCCAAGCAAGGGATTTGACTGCTCAGGCCTTGTCTACTGGGCATACAGGAAAAACGGCTACAAGATTCCTCGTGTCTCTACAGCACAGGCAAAATGTGGCAAAGGAGTTGCTCAGCAATTTGCGAGGGAAGGAGATATTGTGGTCTTCAAAATCTCTCAAAGTCCTAGAGGGCTCCATACAGGAATCTATACCGGAAACAGCAAATTTATCCATAGTCCGAGCAAGGGAAAAACGGTTAAAATTGACACATTGCGCAACAATTACTGGAAGAATAAACTGGTTGCTGTTCGTCGTGTCGTGAGATAGCTAGCACAACTAAGGAACTACGGATCCCCATTATTACGCGGCCTGTTACGGGCCGCTTTTTTTTGCTCTAAAATGCAGAACTCTTCATCCTTCCGGATACTCGTCATCACGTTTTTAGCAGTTTCTACACCCTCAGCGGCGGCAAATCTCCAACAGCATTACTGTCCGAGAACAGTTTTGCTGGCAGTAGGCGCGCAAATATCTTGCTATCGCTTGCTTTTCTACCGCAATGAGGCTATTTGAGAAATAATCAAATATATCTGGGAAGGAGGATACCATGGGTATTACCACAAATGATGACCAACTCTATAGCATTGCTGATATTGCCCGGTATTTTTCACTTCCTGAATCAACCTGCCGATATTACTGCAAACGTTTTTCACCTTATATTCCGACTGTTGGGGAAGGGCGACGTCGACGCTACCGCAAGACCACACTTGATGTAATTCAAGCAATTTTAGAAGAAATGAAAAAATCGCGTACCGCAAATGCTGTTGAAGACGCTCTTGCCATACGCTTCCCCCGCAATGCGCTTATGGTGCAGCAACATACTTTAGTAACCGAGCAAAAAACGAATCTGCCCTCTGAAGATAAATCAATGATCCCACCCGTTATGCTCACCTTCATGGAGCGCCAGACAGTGGCTCTTGAAGGCATAGCCACAATGTTAAACCTTCTCATGAGCCACCTGACAAGCCATACTGCGTTACCCGAAGTCCAGAATTCTTCCATAGATGATCTGAAAAAAGAAGTCTCTCGTTTGGCCATACTTCTTGATGCCTCAGAAAAAAATCAACAGGCCGATCTTGAACAACTGCGTACCTGGATGGCCAGATTTCTTAAGACAACAGGAAAAACAGCCAACGCCAGCTAAAAAGGGGAGCCCGAGCTCCCCGATGGAAATTCCGCGCACTCAGAGACACGGTGCGCGTTTTTTTACATGGACTTATCAGCGTCCTCAAGAGCCATCTGGACCGCAAGGCGAAAGAACTCGAGTGGCTGAGCACCGCGAACAACAAGATTATTAACAAAAAAACACGGTGTACCTTCCACATGCAGTTTGTCCGAATCTTCCCTGTCCTCTGCCAGCAGAGTTTTGATTTTTTTATTGGAGCGAGCAATGTTTTCAATTTTAGATACACTTAGCCCTAAGTCCTTGCAGACTTTTCGAATAAAACGCACTCCATCCGTCATGAGAGCGTCACGCTCCGTAAACATGGCATTATAGAATTCCCACGCCTTTCCCTCATCCTGCTGTGCAATGGCAAGAAACCACTGGGCAGCCTGAGCCGAAATTCCTTTTTCCTCAAGAGGTATGCTTTTGAAAACGAAGGCAACCTTCCCTTCAAATTCTTTGAGAATGCTGTCGATAACGCTTTTGGATGCCTGACAGTAGTGGCAAGTAAAATCAGAGAAAGCCACTATCCTCACCTTCGCATTCTTCTCCCCAAATACTGGGCGGTCATCAAGTCTGATGGTTTTACTTTCATGCAGGTCTTTTTTCCACTGTTTTTCTAAAATATGCTTTCTCCGCTGATTACTTCCAGCCTGTGCTATATCGAGTACGGCTTCACTATTTGACCGCAAAATATCTATCAAAACTTGCGGATTTTCGCGTATAGTCTTTAAAATAAAGGTTTGCAACTCCGCGTCACCCATTTGTGGTTGTGCGTATAGAGGGGATATTCCCATTGACAAAACCAGGCAGAGCAACATGAATAAATAACGATATCCACGCAGCATAGTTCCTCCGAAAGATAAACAAATAAAAAAATTCCTCGTGTTTTAAATGCTATGCATGTTGAAACTGGCTATACATTTTCCAGTTCTAGCTGTTGAACAGCATCTTCGATTTTAAATAACAATTCATCGAAATCAATGGGTTTCATAAGATATCCAAAAGCCCCCATGTGCATTGACTGAACTGCTATTTTCATGTCCGCATGTCCGGAAAGAAGGATAACCTTGCAATGCTCGTACTCTTTCACAAGTACAGGCAATGTCTCGAGTCCACCCATTACCGGCATCTTAACATCCATAATAACTATTTCTGCCTGGAATTCATGCATTTTTTCAAGACAGATACGTCCGTTTTCGGCACACTCACAAGTGTATCCTCTTCGACCGAGTCGTTTTGCTAGAAGACAGGTGACTTCGATTTCGTCGTCAACAAGAAGAATTTTTACCGAATCCATAAAATTCTCCGAACACCGAAAATTCCACTCCATTTCGGTGGAGCATTACATTCCAATGCAAAACAGAAGTGAATCTGGGTTTTGAGCGAAAAAATAAGAATGACACGAATATGTTATATTCATCACTGACCAGAAAAATAAATCTGGCTTCTAATAGTAACAAGTCACCGGAATTTGGCGATGAATACAGAGCTTAGTGTCAAACAAGAGCAATCATATATATTGTCTTTCTGCAGCCAATCTTAAAAAATTTTCATAATTGAGCAATAAGTTCAATCATGCTTTGTATACGAACCTCAGCGCCACTTAAAAAAAGAAAATCTAGAATCTTGCTAAATTATTCAGTGATGCCCTTGTTTTCTGGCATTACCTCAAGTCCGCAAACACAGGTTATGAGGGTGAGCAAACCGAATTCTTCTGTCATTTATACAAGGTGTTGACTTTCTATGTAGCCATACAGTACTTTTCGAGCACTCGCTATCTTCAAACTTCTAGTTTGATCTCTCAATTTACGCAAACTTACAAAGACACGATATGTTTCACGTGAAACAATAACCTTTATGAAAGACGTATGATCAGGGAGCAAATAAGCCCGTGGCCAGAATTATTGCTATTGCCAATCAGAAAGGCGGCGTGGGAAAAACAACGACAGCGATCAATGTTGCTGCAGCTCTTGCCGTCATGGAAAAAAAAGTATTGTTGATCGACTCAGACCCTCAAGCAAACACGACAAGCGGACTGGGTTTTTCTCACTCTGAGCTAAAAAAAACACTTTATGACTGTCTGTACAATCCTGAAATAAGCCAAGAATGCGTCCAGAAAACACGAAGTCAGTTTCTCGATCTACTCCCCACAAGCACGGACCTAGTGGGTGCAGAAATTGAACTTGTGGACAAACTAGGTCGTGAATTCTACTTGGATGAATGCATAAAAAAAATAGAAAAACAATATGAATATATACTAATAGATTGCCCACCATCACTTGGACTTCTTACGGTAAATGCCCTTTGCGCCGCAAAAGAAGTATTAATCCCTCTCCAATGTGAATTCTTTGCGCTCGAAGGAATAGTTAAGCTTAAAAAAACCATAGATATCGTAAAAAAAAGATTAAATCCAAAACTTCGCATTCTGGGGCTTGTTCTTACAATGTATGATTCAAGAAACAGGATAACTAGGGAAATAAGAACCGAGGTACGCCAATGTTACCCCAACGGGATTTTCGAAACAGTGATTCCTAGAAACGTAAGACTATCTGAAGCTCCAAGTCACGGAAAATCAATTATACACTATGATGTCAAATCAAAAGGCGCAGAGGCATATCTAGGACTGGCGAAAGAAATCGTACTGCGTAACAACAAAGCATAGGGAAGAGAAAAATCTATTTTTTCACAAAAACAGTATGTTCATGACTCACATGGTCGCGAAAATGTTTGTGACGTATCGTCGTACCGCAGGCAAGACAATGAAAAACAAGAAGTCCGCCAAGATTGGCATTGGTTAAAATAAAGTTTTTTCCACCCTCTTTACGCCAGTCATCAGTAGACGCACCACAATGGGGACAGGTTACCTGCGGAGAATAGGGATAAGGAAAATCCCAGTATTTCATAAAAGTTTCAAAGTCACGAAGAGGACCTTCCTCCTGTTCAACAAACATCTCTTTTTTCTTTAATTTGGGTTTAACGAGAGATTCAACCTCACGCCAAAGAGATACTGAAAGTTGAACACCTTGAAGAGCCCCTTTTCCATCGAGAAGATAAAGTATATCGTCGGCCATAATCCAATCCATTAAAAACAAAGAAGTATTACTTAAAAACTTACACAACGTAAAAAGAATTTTTACATTGTAAACCATAAAAAACAAATTAAAATAAAATTGAATTCATAAATATAAATTTGTGAAGATGGATAATACCATCACCACTACATATGTGCTAAGGAAAACATAAACTGAAAAAAACTTGAACCACATAAGAATTGGGTAGATAAAAAAGAGAAACGCAAAGCTTACTCGCCTAAATTTCGAAAGAAAGAAATGAAAAACTTGTCTTCGAGCTTTTTTGTACACCAAGGTTAATCTGGACGCTAGAAGAAAAACAAGGAACAAAGCGCAAAGAAGAGATGAAAAAGTCTCTGGTACTTCAGGAGAAGCTATGTCTGCAACATCAAGAATAGGAAAAGGCCTAACAGCCCTCCTTGAGGAAAATAACGAATTTGAGAGCAGCACAACGACAGAAATAGCCACAGAACTGCTCTCACCAAACCCATGGCAACCACGGCAGCAGTTTGATGAGGATGCGCTTAATGAGCTAGCGGAATCTATAAAGAGCCAGGGGATTATTCAGCCATTGCTTGTTCGCAACATTGACAAGGAATCGTACCAGATAATTGCCGGTGAGCGACGCTGGCGAGCAGCAAAGATTGCAGGTCTACGAACCGTACCCGTCTATATACGCAATCTCACTGATCAAGACGTTATGGCATCGGCACTCATCGAAAATCTCCAACGAGAGGACCTCAATCCTATTGAAGAAGCAGAAGCGCTTGCAAAACTGAGGGAGACTCTTCAGCTCACACAGGACGCACTAGCTGCAAAAATTGGAAGGAGCCGTTCTTCGGTTGCAAACGCATTGCGACTACTACAATTAAGCAAAGAGGCACAGGAAGATGTCCGTTGCGGAAGACTTACGGCAGGCCACGCGCGCACCCTTCTAGCGGTTGAAAACGAAACAGAGTTGGATGCAATACGGAGCTATATTATTAAAAATAATCTTTCAGTACGTGACACAGAAAAACTTATTGCAACGTGGAAAAACGAAGGAACAGGACCATGGCAGGAAAAAAATTCAGAACAATCAAATGAAATAAAAGAAAAGAAAAAAAAGAAAAATATTATTGAGAAAAAAATTGAAATTCTTTTAAATAACATTCTTCATTGCAAAACACGTGTAAGAGGGAGTGAAAAAAAAGGAAGTATCACAATTACTTACAAAAGCCAAGACGAATTAAAAACAATCCTTTATCATATGGGAGCAAAAGAAGACAAAGAGGAGACATTATAGATGTTAACTAGGGGTAAAATATCAGAGAAAAGCAAATATTAGATTTGAGAAATTATACGACGTCGCAACAATGCTCCGAACATACCCTCGGTTTTTAGATCGTCACATGGAGTTTGCCAAAGCTTAACTAAACATAGGTCAGAATGAAGTTGCAGGATAGTTTCAATACGTTCCTCATTTTCCTCTGGATTCAGTGTGCAGGTTATGTAACAAAGCTCGCGTCCAGGTAGAAGATACTTGCAGGCGCTTTCGAGAAGAGCATGCTGCAGCGGGGGAAAAACACGGAGAGAACGTTTTGAATGACGCTTTTCCTTGATATCAGGACGCCTTGAAAGAATACCAAGACCACTACACGGTACATCAAGAAGTATATTGCCATCAAAAGAACGAAGGGGAGGAGATGCAGCATCAGCCTGAAAAAGTAGCGGAGGCGTAAGATTTCTTCTCAGAAAATCGCGCCGAAGACCTGTTAGACGCTTTAAGGAAATGTCACTGCAAAATACTACAGGAACGCCATGGCTTAAAAGAAAGGCACTTTTTCCGCCAAAACCAGCACACATATCCCACACCGGGCAGCGCCATCTTGTAAGACCAAGAGCAAGAAGAAGCTTTTGTGTGCCCACAGACTGAAATGACAAAAGTCCTTTTGCATGCAGGGTGGTGACAGGAAGGGATGTGGGGAGAGAAAGAGACAAGCCAAGAGCACCGAGAGGACGCGCGTCTTCTTCACCTTGGAGAAGAAGTCTGTCCCTAAGTTCCGGATTAACACCAGAAACAAGAATGCCAAGATCTGGTCGATCGAAAGAACGTTTGGCAAGATTCAGCATTGCGGAAAAACCGTAGACAGTCTTCCAGTACCGCAACAGCCAGAATGGAAGACTGTAAAAACGCGAAAGGGTATGTAACTGGCGACTTTCCGGGGGATCACTTTTCAACGAATAAGAGGAAAAAGAATGGAAGTAATCTTTTTTCCGGAGAAAGGAACGCAATACAGCATTAGCCATATTTGCGAGTTTTTGACCGTAATGCTGTTTCGTTAGCTCCACTGAAGAATGCACAGCGGCATGACAGGGTATGCGCGAAAGAAACAGAAGTGAATAGACTGCTATAGCGAGGAGGTAGTAAAAATTTTTGGGAAGTTTGTGTTTTTTAGGCAAAAATTTCTCAATGACAAAAAAAAGGCGTTCTCTCGAACGCACAAAACCGTAAGCAAGCTCAGACAAGAGTGGTCTGTCCTTCTCAGAAACAACCACAGAACATAGAGCCTCCTGTAGAGGGCAGCCTCTGTCAACTTTTTCAAGCACATCCAAGAGAACGGCACGAACATCGGGAAAGCTCTTTTTACCTTTCACAACCCCCCTCTCCTTGCCCACCCATTATAACGTGACCGCAAAGCCTTCCCGTACAGTCACGAAGATAGCCGTTTACAAATGCTTTGGCAGACATAAAGGCTTTCCCACGGGGCTTAATTTCGGTGATCATATAGTAATAATCACTGCAGGCTACGCCAAGACCATCCGCCGACAATACAAGACTCCCGGGTACATCGGAGCTTATATTGCCCCTTCTGCCAGGTCTAAGAATGACTTGAAGGTCACGTCCAGCAACCGCAAAACATGTGTGTGCACCGGGTTTGCTCGTAACAGCTCTAATATGCGCATGAACCTTATCAAATGGGCTATTCCATTGGATGATTCCCTCACTTTTCTGAATTTTGGCGGCATATGTCGCAAGAGAGTCATCCTGAGGAACGCATTGCGCACTTCCTTCAGCAAAAGCGCGGAGCACACCCAACAATGCCTTTCCACCAGTTTCAGCCAATTTCTCCAAGAGGGTATCAGCTGTATTTTCACCGATTGTAACACTAACCTGCTTATAGACGGGACCGGCATCCAAGGCCTCCTCAACACCCATGATGGAAATTCCCGTATGAGCGTTTTCACCATACTCCTCCATAATTGCGCGTTGAACAGGGGCGGCACCTCTATAGCGGGGGAGAAGAGAAGCATGCACATTTAGGGAAGCCACTCGCGGAATAGAGAGAACTTCACGGGGTAACAAAAGCCCATAGGCCGCAACAAGCAGAAAATCGGGAGCAAGATCGGCAAGAAGCGAAATTGAAGTATCATTCTTAAAATTTTCCGGTTGAAAAACAGGAATACCAAGATAAAGAGCCCTTTCCTTAACCGGAGATGGAATACAGGCATGGCCGCGATTTTTCGGTCTGTCGGGCTGTGTAAAAACACCAACTATTTCGCCTTCGTCCCATCCGGCAACATATTCAAGTATCCGGGAGGAAAATAAAGGGGTCCCCATAAAAACTAGGCGGAATGCTTTTTTCTCCTGAGCCATTTTTTTACCTTGCTGTCGTAAAGTGAACGTCTAAGCCTGCTGATCCGATCGATAAATAGCACTCCGTCAAGATGATCAGCCTCATGCTGCACAATAATGGCTGCAAAGCCGTCAAGATACTCATCAACTGGTTTCCAATCAAGATCTCTCGCCGTCAGATGGACTCGACTTTTACGAATAACGTCAGCGCGAAAATCGAGGGGGACAGACAGGCATCCCTCCTTTTCGCTTCTCACATCATCTCCCTCTAGTTCAAGGACCGGATTTAGCAAAACCCTGGGATTCCTTGACTCGCCGTGTTGAACTCCGTCATCCATAACAAGCATCCGGATAAAATGTCCAACCTGAGGTGCAGCAAGACCAACACCCGGAGCCTTGTACATCGTCTCAAACATTGCGTCCGCAAGGGCACGCAGTTCAGGAGTTACTTCTTCAACGGGTGCACATACCTGCGAAAGACGCGGATCGGGATAGGTAAGAATATCCAACATACGCGTACCTCAAGATCAGCTTTCTGGAGTTTCCGAAGGAGGCGCTTCACGCAGACGCAAATTAAGCTCACGAAGCTGTTTTGAAGCAACGAATGATGGTGACTCGGTCATAAGGCACGTTGCCTTTTGCGTCTTTGGAAACGCAATGACTTCCCGGATACTTGTTGATGACGAAAGAAGCATTACAAGACGGTCAAGCCCAAAAGCAAGGCCAGCATGTGGAGGCGCGCCATGCTCTAGAGCACGGATGAAGAAACCAAACTGCTCTTCGGCAGATTCATCAGAAAAGCCAAGCGCACGGAACATTTTGCGCTGAACTTCGGCAGAGTGAATACGAACAGATCCTCCACCTACTTCGTTACCATTCAAAACCATATCATAGGCACGGGCAAAGGTATTGGCCGGGTCCGATTCCATTTTCTCCAAATCTCCCTCTTTGGGTGAAGTGAATGGATGATGGCAAGAAACGTAGCGCTTTTCCTCTTCACTGTATTCGAAAAGGGGAAAATCCGTAACCCATAGGAAATTAAAGGTATTTTCGGGAATAATACCTTTCTCCTTGGCAATGTGCACTCGCAGGTTTCCAAGAGCGGCATTGACAACAGATGGCTCCGCAGCTTGGAAAAACACAATATCCCCTTCCTTAAGATCAAGCTGCTGCTTAATTCCAGCCCGCTCTTCTTCGGAAAGAAACTTGGCAATAGGAGACTGCCACTCTTCTTTCTTGATTTTAATCCAAGCAAGACCTTGAGCCCCGTAAGCTTTCACAAACTCGGTAAACGCATCAATTTCCTTACGAGTGAAGGACTCTCCTCCATCAACCTTCATAGCCTTGACAAGAGGAGCCTGGGCAAAAAGCTTAAATCCTGAATTTTTGACAAGCGCTGTAATATCCTTGAGCTCCATGCCAAATCTTGTATCAGGTTTGTCCACACCAAAACGTTCCATGGCCTCCTTCCAGGTCATACGCTGAAAGGGAGTAGGAATCTTACGCTGAAAAACTGCCTGAAAGACACTGGCCATGAGATCTTCGGCAAGTGTCATCACCTGCATTTCATCTGCAAAACTCATTTCAAGATCAACCTGTGTAAACTCAGGTTGACGATCAGCACGCAAATCCTCATCCCTAAAACAACGGACAATCTGAAAATACCGGTCAAAACCCGAAACCATAAGAAGCTGTTTAAAAAGCTGTGGTGACTGTGGTAATGCGTAGAACTGACCGGGATTAAGACGGCTAGGAACCAGAAAATCTCGTGCACCTTCTGGCGTTGACTTGGTTAAAAACGGAGTTTCAACTTCAAGAAAGCCCCTATCATCCAGAAAACGTCGTATTCCCTGCATCACCTGATGACGAAGTTTCAGATTGTACTGCATCTTGGGTCTGCGCAGATCAAGGTAACGCCAAGAAAGACGGAGATTTTCACCTGCGTCACATCTGTCCTCTATGGCAAAGGGAGGAGTTTTTGAGGTATTCAGAAGCTTCCATTCATGAACAACCACCTCAATCTCACCGGTGACTAAATTCCGGTTGAGCATCCCCTCAGGTCTAGGCCTCACCTGACCTTTGATGGCGATCACATATTCAGAGCGAAGAATATGCGCGTTTTCATGGGCTTTAGGAGCAATATCAGGACTAAAGACAACTTGCGTAAGACCATTGCGATCTCTCAAATCAACAAAAATAAGACCACCATGGTCACGACGAAATTGAACCCAGCCCATAAGACATACTGTTGCCCCATCATTTGCGATGGTCAACTCAGAGCAGGTGTGCGTTCTGCACCATCCGCCGAGATCCTGAATATATTTTTGATGTTCCAGTTGGAGATCTAAATTCTGCTCTTCACTCATTAGACAATCCTGTTTTAAGAAAAGCGCCGGCAGAGTCCTGCGAAATAGTCACCTGACTGCCGTCACGCATGTTTTTAATGGTTACAGAACGTTGCTCAACTTCAGAGGAACCCAAAATAAGAGAATATAATGCTCCAGATTTATCAGCCTGACGCATAAGACTTTTGAAGCTTTGTATCTGAAAATTCATTTCGCCAGAAAAACCGTGGTTCCGCAAATCCTGAAGCAAACTGAAACCAACAATAAGCGCTTGTTCGTCCATTGCAAGCAAATAGAAATCACTTTTTCTGCGTTCCACATTAGGCATCAGAAGCGCAAGGCGCTCCATACCGCAGGCAAAACCTATTCCGGGTGTTTTCGGACCTCCAAGCTGCTCAACAAGAGCATCATAGCGACCACCTCCAGCAACAGCACTTTGTGAACCAATATCCCCACTGCGGACCTCGAAGGTCGTCCTGCAATAATAATCTAGACCGCGAACAAGAAAATCGTCCAGAATAAAGGAAATTCTTTCATGTTCCAGAAGAGAACAAACTCGTAAGAAATGATCTCGACACTCAGGGCAAAGATAATTTTTGATCCGCGGTGCATCTTGTAAAAGAGCCTGACAGCGCTCATGCTTGCAATCGAGGACCCTCAACGGATTCGTTGAAATTCTGCGTTCGCAGTCTGCACAAAAACCAGAATTATTTCGAAGCTTACCTTCAAGATATTCACGGAGAGCTTCCTTGAAAACAGGCCTGCAGGAGTGACAGCCAAGAGAATTTAGGTGCAATTCAAGCGGAGGAAGCTTCAGCTTTGTCAAAAAACGCATCAGCATGCAGATAACATCAGCGTCAGTTACAGGACTATCACTTCCTAGACACTCACAATTCAGCTGATGAAACTGACGAAGTCGCCCCTTTTGAGGTCTTTCGTGACGGAACATCGGGCCAATTGTAAAAAGACGGGATATTGGGGATTTGGCATAAAGGGAATTCTCTATATAAGCACGCATGACTCCAGCTGTTGCTTCAGGTCTGAGAGAATAGTTGTGACCACCCTCAGTCGTTAAAGAGTACATTTCCTTATTTACCACATCTGTTTCTTCACCAATACCTCGTCTAAAAAGAGCTGTCTCTTCCATAACAGGGGTCCGCAATTCCGTAAAACCACAAGCAGAAAAAACAGTACGGGCTAAGTTTTCTATATAGGTAAAAGTATCACTTTCTGGAGAAAAGAGATCTGCAAAACCTTTAATTCTATGTATTTTCATCAACAATTCCCAATATGTAAATTACATTATATACACATTAATAAAATGATAAAACCATTTTTTAATAATTTTTCATAGTGCCTTAAAAAAACAGAAGACATATTTATCGAATACAATGATCACATTCTATAGGGTAATCACCTGTAAAACATGCCAAACAGTATTCATCAGAATGCATTACTGAACGCAAAAGTCCATCTACACTTAAATAGTGTAGAGAATCAACATCCAAGATACGCCTAATTTCTTCGACAGAATTACTAGCGGCTATCAACTCTCGTGGATTTGCAAAATCAATTCCGTAATGACATGGATGTTTAATTGGCGGACAAGATATACGAATGTGGACTTCTTTCGCTCCAAGCTCTCGCAATTTTCTTACACGCGTAATCATAGTTGTACCACGTACTATGGAATCGTCAACAATGCATATTTTCTTCCCATTAATCATGGGTTTAACCGGATTAATTTTAACTCTAGCACTGAAATTTCGCATATTTTGCGATGGCTGAATAAAACTTCTTCCTACGTAATGATTTCGAATCATTGCATGTTCGTAGGGAAGTTCTGAGCACTGGGCAAAACCAACTGCGGAGTATACTCCGGAATCTGGGAATGGGAGAACGAAGTCCACATCAGCGGGCGATTCGTGCGCAAGCTGCCACCCCATCTGCTTACGGCAGACATAGACTTGTTCATTAAATACATAAGAATCGGGTCGGGCAAAATAAACGAGCTCAAAAATGCATTGTTTTGGTTTAGGAAGCGCAGTAAGAAGTTTGACAGAATACTCTCCATCTCCGTCTACGATGTACATCTCTCCAGGCTCAAGTGTTCGCTCATACTCTGCCTCCAGCAAATCAAATGCGCAAGTTTCAGAAGCAAAAATAGGTTTGCCATTAAGGCGCCCCAGAGCAAGGGGTCTTATTCCGTACGGATCGCGCAATGCGATCATCGTTCCATCAATGAGAACTAGAAGGGAATAGGCTCCTTTTACATGAGAACAGGCATTTTTGACTGCATCATGTACGGAATTGCCGGATAATTCACGAACAATGAGATGCAGAAAAACCTCTGTATCATTATCTGAAGTAAAAATAGATCCTTTTTTTTCAAGTTCAGAACGAAGTTCTGCAGTATTGACGAGATTTCCATTATGGGCAATAACAATTGAATGACCATGGTAGTAGGCCATAAAAGGAGGGACACTTGGAGTTGTACTAATACCGGTTGTAGAATAACGAACATGGCCTATGGCAATTTTTCCAGGAAGATGCTGAAAATCATTCTCTGAAAAAACATCATGAACGAGGCCTAGTTTCCTATGCTCATGCAAACCATCTTTATCATATGTAACAATACCGGCACTTTCTTGACCCCGATGCTGTTGTGCATAAAGGCCAAAATATACAAGCTTGGCAGCATCTTCGTGATCAAAGATACCCATAAGACCACAATAATGACGTTTCATTAATCTTCTACGCAAATACCTCAATTCGTACTGAGGGAAAAGCGTGGCCTCCATTATTCTTATTTTATAAAAAATTAAACTTTATAGGCATATTAAAATAATTATTATTTTATTTTATTTTATCATTATCATTACCATCTTCATTATAATCTGAAGATCTCACAAGTGATTGACCATTCTCATTTATACGATCAAAGGCAACAAGCTGTGCACCCTCATCAAGACGAACTAGGGTAACACCCATACCAACTCTTCCTATACTTCTAATATCAGAAACGCCAATTCTTATTATTTTATTTGAAGATGTAAGCAATACTAAACCATCAGAATTAGAAATCGGAGAAGCACCAATTACATTGCCAGTCTTATTAATAACCCTAAAATTAATAACTCCCTTACCACCCCTGGATTGAAGGCGATAAAGATCTATATTTGTTCTTTTTCCGAAACCTTTTGAAGAAATAGTTATAAATTCTGTATTTTCATTATTATTATTAAGAATAACAGCAGAAACAACAGTATCGTTTCGACGAAGTGCTATACCCTTTACTCCAATAGCAGAGCGTCCCATGGGGCGAACCTCTGAACAGGGGAAACGAATGGACATACCAAGGGACGTAACAAGAAGAATTTGGTTTTCTTCTCGAATTTTATTGACTGAGACGAGTTCATCGTCATCTCGCATCCCTATTGCAATAATTCCTCCAGTTCTTGTGTGCATATAAAGTGAAGAGGATGAACGTTTTACCATTCCCCGTTTAGTAACAAAAAGAAAATATTTATCATCCGCAAATGTTCTGAGAGAAAGAATATTAGTTACATATTCATTTTCTTCAAGTAATGGGAGAATGTTTTTAATATGCACTCCTTTTGAAATACGGCTTCCCTCTGGAATTTGATGAACCTTAAGGCGGTACATACGACCCTTATTAGTAAAAAGGCAAAGATTCTGATGATTGCTCGTAACATTAAAATCTTGAACACAATCATCTTCTGAAGTATGCAGACCTGCGATGCCTTTTCCTCCACGCTTTTGCTGCTGATAATTCTCCAGGCTTGTACGTTTCATGTATCCACGACGAGAGAGTGTAATAACTACATCTTCATCGGGAATCAAATCCTCGATATCAATTTCGTCAGGACTTGCGGCAAGAACCTCAGTACGCCTCGGCGTTGCATAGGTATTCTTTATTTCCGTAATCTCTTCTTTCATGACCTGCTTAAGAACAGATGTGTCAGCCAGAATAGACTTCAAAAAGTCTATTTTCTTAACAAGTTCGGCGTATTCTAATTCAAGTTCTTCACGCTGAAGGCCAGTCAGACGCTGCAGGCGCATTTCTAGAATTGCTTTCGCCTGAACATCACTGAGCGAAAAAGCCTGCATAAGACCAATTTTCGCTTCATCGGGAGTCGATGAAGCACGAATCAAAGCAATGACGGCATCAATATTATCAATAGCTATACGAAGGCCCTCAAGAATATGAGCTCTGGCCAAGGCCTTGTCCAGATCAAACTGCGTGCGCCTGATAACAACTTCCCTTCTGTGATCTATAAAGCAGGTCAACGCACTATGCAATGTCAAACGAACAGGCCTATTATCGACTACAGCGAGCATATTTACTGCAAAAGTTGTTTCAAGAGGGGTATATTTGAAAAGTTTGTTGATTATAATATCAGGGATAGCTCCACGCTTAAGATCTAATACAATGCGAATTCCACGCATATCTGACTCATCACGCAGGTCCGTAACATCCTCGATAGTTCTGTCGTTGACTAGAGCTGCAATTTTTTGAACGAGTATTGATTTATTTAATGCATATGGAATCTCTTTAATTACAATAGATTCAAGATTCTTCTTACGCTCTTCAACAACAACTCGTCCACGAACTTTAATAGATCCATGACCTTCATTATACGCATCTAATAGGCCCCTTCCCATATATGCAAAACCAGCAGTCGGGAAATCGGGTCCTTTCACAAATTCCATTAGATCGGAAACAGAAGCATCTGGATATTCAAGAAGATGAAGGACCGCATCACATAATTCGCCAAGATTATGTGGAGGAATATTTGTGGCCATGCCAACAGCAATGCCTGAAGAGCCGTTGAGCAAAAGATTAGGGAATTTGGCCGGCAGAACAGTAGGCTCCTCCAGTGTGTTATCGTAGTTTGGACGAAAATCAACTGTTTTTTTGTCAATGTCTGCTAGCAACTCCTGAGCCAGTTTAGCCATTCGAACTTCGGTGTATCTCATGGCAGCTGGAGAGTCACCGTCTATTGATCCAAAGTTTCCTTGACCGATAATCAGAGGATCCCTCATGTTAAAATCTTGAGCGAGACGTACTATGGCATCATAGACGGCTGTATCTCCGTGTGGATGATATTTACCAATGACATCACCGACAATGCGGGCAGATTTTTTTGAAGGACGGTTATAAAAATTTGATAATTCATTCTGTGCGAATAAAATACGTCTATGTACTGGTTTTAATCCATCTCTAGCATCTGGGATGGCACGACCTACTATTACAGCCAACGAATACTCAAGATATGATTCGCGTAATTCTGTTTCAATATTTCTTTGATATATTTCTTTTTCAATAGTATCTGACATATTATACACTCATAGCAGCTAAAGGGATAAACAAAATTATATATCAAGATTTTTTACAGTTCCGGCTTTTCTTTCTATAAATATTTTTCTTTTTTCTACTTGATCTCCCATCAGTTCTTCAAAGGCTAGAGAAGCTGATACTGCATCTTCAACAGAAACCTGAAGTAAATCTCGTTTTTCAGGATTCATAGTAGTTTCCCATAATTGGATGGGATCCATTTCTCCAAGCCCTTTGTAACGTTGGATATTTATTCCTTTCATTCCTTCATCTAGAATCATATTATATAAAGAAAAAATACTGTCAGAACGTGTCATCGAACCATCTTTGTGATTAAGCGTAAATTCAAGCCCACCATAATTTTCACGTAACGATGAAAAGGCATTCCATGTTGTCAAATAATTTTTTGAAATAAAAAAAGTATCTTTTCGTCTGGTAATATGACGTCCCCTGTTTTCAAACTGTAAATTCAATGTCTCTTCACCTTCTTCATTATCTTCACTTATATCTCTTTTTACTGTTAAAGAATATTGATGTTCATTCAACCACGAATAAAGGGGACTATTTTCATCTTCTAGAACAGATCTATTTATTTTTGTTGGCCACATTGTTAATGCAAGAAAAAGATCTTTTGGCATTCCCTTGTCTTCTGCCTCTGCAACATGGTGATTAATCAAATCTATCTGATGCATTAGAACTTCTAAATCATCTCCAGTGTATATTTGTCCGTTCTCTGCTGTGACGGTTACAGAGGAGCGCACACGTTCGAGAAGAAACTTATCACGCTCTTCATCATTTTTTAAAAATTTCTCTTTGTTAGGTATATTTGAACCGTGAGCACGATAGAGGGGAGGTTGAGCTATATAGATATACCCATTTTCAACAATTTCCTGAAACTGACGAAAGAAAAAAGTTAAAAGTAAAGTACGTATATGAGCGCCATCGACATCAGCATCAGTCATGATAATTATTTTATGATAGCGTAATTTTGAAATATCAATTTCGTCATGAACTCCAGCACCCATAGCAGTGATGAGGCTTTTCACTTCCTGATTGGCAAGCATACGGTCAAGGCGAACACGCTCTGTATTAAGAATTTTTCCCCTTAATGGTAGAATCGCTTGAATTTTTGGATTACGTCCCTGCTTTGCTGAGCCGCCAGCGCTGTCACCTTCGACGATAAAGAGTTCAGATTCGCCAGGATCTTTACTTTGGCAATCAGCAAGTTTGCCTGGCAATGCATTGTCAGTAAGGGCGCCTTTACGACGTACAAGGTCCTTAGCTCTCCTTGCCGCTTCCCTGGCACGAGCCGCGTCAACAGCTTTTTCTATAATCCCTTTTATATCTTTAGGATTTTCCTCAAAGTAGACATTAAGTCTCTCATAAACAACAGCTGAGACTATCCCTGCTATCTCACTATTTCCAAGACGAGTTTTTGTCTGACCTTCAAATTGTGGGTTCGGCAATTTAACGCTTATAACGGCAGTAAGACCTTCTCGAAGGTCATCACCAGTTAAGGAAGTATTTTTTAATTTTTTAATAAGATCCTGTTGATTTTTTATATAATTATTAATTGCTCTCGTAAGTGCAGTTCTGAAACCAATAAGATGAGTTCCACCCTCTATTGTTCTTATATTATTTGCAAATGTATGTATATTATCTTTATAACTTCTATTATATTGTAAAGAAAATTCTACAGTTACATTTTCTGTACAAGATTCAGCATATATTGGTGCATGTATAACATCTTCTTCTTGATTTAAATCTTTAATAAATTGAACGAGTCCACCTTCAGCGTGAAAGGTATGAGTTTCTCCATTTCTTTCATCAATACATTCTATTAATAAACCTTTATTTAGGTAGGCTAGTTCTTCAAATCTTTTTTTAAGAATATCATAAGAATACTCAGTTGTTTCAAATATTTTTTCATCTGGCTTAAAATGAATTGTAGTGCCGTGATCTTCTGCTTCCCCTATAACTGTTAACTTTGTTACTGGCTTACCATATTCATATTCCTGACGGTAACGTTTACCATCTCTTCTCACTGTAACAGTCAGTTTTTCAGACAGCGCGTTCACACAGGAAACTCCCACACCATGTAGCCCGCCAGAAACTTTATAACTGTTACTGTCGAATTTACCACCTGCATGAAGCTTTGTCATAACGACTTCTACAGCTGGAATACCTTCTTTTGGATGAATATCTACAGGAATACCACGTCCATTATCTCTTACTGTAACTGAATTATCATTATGGAGTGTTATCTTTATTCGGGTACAAAAACCAGCCATTGCTTCATCTATAGAATTATCTACAACTTCAAAAACAAGGTGATGAAGTCCTCTTGAGTCTGTAGATCCAATATACATTGCAGGGCGTATTCGAACCGCTTCCAACCCTTCAAGAATTGTGATAGCTGACGCGTTGTAAGATTCTTCTTTTTGACTCATCCACTTTTTCCTTAATTTTTTATCTAATTAGTAAATATACAATAAATATTATATTATTTATTCATCATAGTCATAAGTTGACTTCGAGGTATAATTTAATGGCATTAGTATAGAAATATAAAAAGGATCTTTATCACATTTAAGCATACAAGGTCCAATATCTGTTGTTAATATAGCATACATATCTTCAGATGAAAAATGTTCTAAAACGTCTAATATTTGCTTTGTTTTAAATGCAATTTTTTCTATTTTACCATCATATTTAATTTCTAATTTTTCTATTATCTCGCCGTTTGAGTCAGAAAATGATGAAAATTCAGCATAATTCTTATTTAGTTTTATACTAATATAACTTTCTCTATCTGAATTAATTGCACTTATTCTATTTAATGTACTCATAAATTCACTTCTTTTAAAATCTAATCGACTTTTATAATCAACATTAAATTTATTTTTTGTTAACTTTGAATCAGGAAAATTTCCAAGTGCACGAGGAAAACTCACTATTTCAGTAGACGTTTTCACAAAAATTCGCTTATCTGTATATGATATATAAAATTCTTTATTATAAGTAAATTTGCTTAGTTGTTGTGCATATTTTTTTTGCAGCAGTAAACCTTCATCTGGTAAATTATTATATATAGTATCATCTTTAAAAGAATACATTGCAAATTTATATCCATCAAGTCCTACTAATGATATTTTACCATTTTCATTATAATCTTTACTTATATATAGATTTGTTATAGATGGAATAGATGAAGATTCAGGAATACAAAAAATAGTTCTTTCAAATGCATCATTGAATATTTCAGAATTACATAATAAATAATTATTATTATCAATCATCTGTGGTTGTTTAAACCAATTAACATCATATGTTGGTAATTTACAAAGTCCACTTTTATGTTTAATGTACAATACATTTTCATTGTCATGAGTGATAAATTCAATATCACCTACACATGAATTTAAAAGCCCGTAAAGTATGCTTGCTTGAACACCGACGATTCCAGGTTCTTCAACTTTTGCTGGATAAAAACAAGAATATTCAACAGAAGAATCCGTGCTAAAAAAAGTAACAGAATTATTGTCGGCACCAATCCAAACAGCTCTTAAAAATGCGGCACCGGTTTTTGAGGGAATTATCGAAACAGCTTTTTGCAGGCCTTGAATGATCGTATTTTGAGAAAATAAAAACTTCATATTAAACTCATTATTAGATCTGTAAGTTTGTTGATAAGTTTTTTAACTAGTTAAAAATATTGATTTTTTTTTGAACAATTTGATGACTTTATTTTGACAAAAAAAACTTTTATGAAAGCAGATCTGTCTTAACAAAGAAGAGCTTTCAGTTCTGTTAGCATATTGTTCAAATCTTTGTCGGTAACAAGCTTTTTTTCAATTTTTCTTATGGCATGAATGACTGTGCTGTGATCTTTCCCCCCGAAAAAGCGTCCGACTTCCGGATAGGAAAGGCCAAGGAGTGTTCTGCAGAGGTACATAGCAAGTTGTCTAGCAAGGACGAGCTTGTATTGACGGCTTGATCCTAAAATTTCGTCCGGCTCGAGTTCAGTGAGTTCGGCAACGCACTTCACAACGTCTGATGAATCAATGGTTTTTCTTGGAATATGGTCTGAAATAATTTCTTCGATGTCTCCAACTGATATATTTTTCTTTTTGACGCTTGTTATGGCAGATATTTTGAGTAATGTTCCCTGGAGCTGACGATATTCTGAACATTGCTGGGCAAGGAGCAACATTTGTTTTTTCGCGAGAGAAATATTTTTAAGTCCGCAAAGCTGTTGAACAAACTGAAGTCGCACGTCTAAGTCAGGCTTTTGAATGGAAAGAACAAGGCCGGCTTTGAGTCTCTGAAGTAGGCGTTGATTCAGGGAAAGGCTTGTGATTGATCTGTCTGAGGTAAGTATTAATTGCTTTCCCAAGGGGCAGGAATTAAGGCAATGTAAGAGGATTTTTTGAGCATGCGGTTCGTGTTCGATATCTTGAATATCGTCTACAAAGAAAGCAGAGCATTCTTTCCATAAATGTTCTGGAGAGCGCAAATAGTCAGCGTAAGTTAGATCGTGAACAGTACTGATTAAAACATTTGATAAAAATTTATTCCTGAATTTTTGAGCTATCGCGTGAAGTAGGTGAGTTTTTCCAGTACCGCTTTCACCCTCAAGTATGACCAGTGAGTAGATTGAGCCCGGCTCAGCTGTAATAATTTTCCTAATGATGGAGAGAGGAAAAGCATTTTTTTCGTTGTAGCAGTATGATTCGAGAGTTTCCTTGTTCTCCCCGTATACAGTTGTTGCATACGGAAGTTGTACGGGATTCGTTTTTTTTCTCTTCTCCTTCGCAGTGTTTACTTTTTCTTGTTCTTGATATGAAATGCGTATAACCTCATCCCCAAAGCAGATATGTACAGCCTTTTCGAACATATCCTGTTTGTTTAGAAAAAACCACGTCCCGAAAAAAAGGTGAGGAAAAGTGACCTTGAGTACGCCATTTTCAATGGTCAGTGATAGTCCTTCTAGCCATGATTCTGGTTCTGTGGTGAAATGAGAAAAAGTGGAACGAAGCTTGGCTTTGAGCATGGCGAGCGGTCATATGGCCTGGGTATGGATAAAAAACATTTTGTTAAAAAATATATTATATCCAAAAAATCAAAAATACTCAAGTTTCCTTTTTTTAAAATTTAATATATTAAATAATTGTGTGTATTTATTTGCTAAAATTTTTATGAATTTATTTTAATTAGAATAGATATGAATATTAAATACATAATTATCTATTATATTTAGAATAGTTATTTTGAAAAATAATTTTAATAATATATATATATGGTGGATTTATGCATAGTCTAGATCCAATATTTCAACAGTCAGTTTTTATGCAAAGTGTTAACAATTGTAATGATTCTATAATTATATATGCTTCTTCTGATTATGATGATTCTTTAGCAAGTCAAATGCAATTAGAGTATACAGCTAGTTCAAAGCAAAATATGCAGGAACAATTTAGAATGATTGCACAAAACTTAAACGATTCAGGAAATATTGTTTATTTATTTGGATAAAATTTATTTTTTATTATGATAATTCGATTAGTATAATGAAAAAATTTAGTAAACCACTGTTTTTTTTGCATATACCGCGAACGGGTGGTACAACTGTTGATTCTATTTTTTTTAATAATTTAAATGAAAAACAAATTTTAAAAGTATATACAAATAAAGAATATGAAAAGTATAAATATATAAATAGAAATTCGATATGTGATATAAAATATATAACTGGACATTTATTATTAACTTCATACAACCCATTAAAAATATATGATTTTGAAGTAAATGTTTTTACATTTTTAC
>JAIKXS010000032.1 GCA_024683955.1 Desulfovibrio sp.
TATCAAAAAGACTTAAAAATGCAAGCATAATAAATAATGAACTAAAAGAAAAGATAAATTATCTTTATGAATCAATATCTAAAGATAAAAATATGATTTCTGTTTTAAACGAAGAAAATGCATTTCTTAAAAATGAGTTAACGGAAGAAAAAGAGAAACACCTCCAAAATATGGTAGAATTGCATACTAAGATAAACAATTTTCTTGCGCAGTCAAACAGTATTAAAAAAGACCTTTTGCGTGAAATTCAGCAGGAAATGAAAAAACGTGGCTTTCCGACAGCTGTTGATGAGGAGAATGGCGTCCTGCGCTTTGCGGACAGTATCCTGTTTCAGAGCGGGGAGTATCAGCTGTCGGAGAAGGGTACTGCCGTGCTGAAAGAGCTGGCCGAGGTGCTTCAGAGCCGTCTTCCGGGCTTTGTCTGGCAGAGAAAGGGCGATACGTTTTTTTGTCCCAGAAAGGCCTGCCTGGAAGCCGTGTATGTGGAAGGGCATACGGACAAAAGGCCCGTGCAGGGGAATCTCAAAGGCGGGATCCGCTCCAACTTTGAGCTTTCGTCAGCCCGTGCCCTCTCCACCTACAAGATTCTCGCAAGCCATGAGGCCCTTAACGGATTTGTTAACGGCAGAGGGGAAAAACTTCTTGGCGTGTGTGGTTATGGCGAGTCAAGACCCATACGCCCGGGGGATAACGAGGATGACCTCAGCGCAAACCGTCGTATCGATTTGCGTTTTCTCATGGAGGCGCCACGACTTGATACATTGGGGGATCTTGAATGATCCTTCCCGTGAATGCTCTGCGCGTTTTTCCACATTTTTTTCTTGTGGCGGGACCGCATGGCCCTTTGGAACGGTTGCACGCCTGGATGTTTTGGCTTGCATAACAACTGAAAAGCGTCGATGTCGTGAATATCGGACAATGTTTTCTTGAAGGTTGTTCCTTGCTGACAGACATGCTATCGGCATCAGATAGAGTGTTGGACGTCTTAGTTAGGAAAAAAAACGTTTTTATTTTGAAAAAAAACTGCATCATTTTATGTATAATTACAATCTTTTATACTCGTATTTGTACCTTTGTGTTATAAGGTAATATTATGCCAGATCCAATCCTCAATATTACAATACCTGTATTTAATAGATACTATTTAACACAAAAAACTATTATAGCATTAAATAAAGTTAATAAAAAAATACCTTTTGTTATAACTGTTGTCGACAATGGAAGTGATCATGATCTTCGGGAGAAACTTAAAGAATTTAAAAAAAACGGGCTCATAGACAACTTGTTTTTATTAGATAAGAATATGGGAGTTGCCTGTGCATGCAATGTTGGATGGCAAGCTGTTGATGCGCCGTTTTACATGAAATTAGATAACGATATGGTCGCCAAAACAACTGACTGTATAGAAAAACTTTTTCAACTTTGGAGTTATGGAAAACCCTTGTCCACATTAGGACCTGCAATTTTCGACTCGTGGATGACAAAAAATCCGGGTGCCATCCACACACCCCATGGAGATCTTGGTATCTGCTCAGAAAATCTTCCGGGCGGAGCCATTATCATACCCAAAAGTGTTTCTGATCGTATAGGATATTGGAATGAGGAATATGGCTTGTATGGTGGTGAAGACGGTGATTACGGATTGCGAATGCTTGCCGTAAACCTTCCGCAGTATTATTTCAAAATGAATGATTTTTTTGAACATAAAGGCATGTGGGAAAATGAAGAATATGAAGGCACAGATCTAAATAAAAAATATGAATACAACAAACTTTTTAAAGAAAAAAATGGAGACATTGGTTTATATACAATAAATGCTTGCTTATACAGCTTATGTATACGAAATTACAAAATATTACCTAGGCATAAAATAACAAAAATCGTAGATTATCATGTAACTCTTGAAGAAAAAGAGGAATATAAAAAAATTTTTTCTGCACTGAAAAAAAGTCAGCGTATCATAACTGAAAATTATAAGAAAAAAAAGAATTTATCATTGCTTCTAGACAGCTCTGCAACATTTCTCCGCAATATCTGGTCTCGCATAGAAAAAAACACCAACAACGATATATGATGATTCGGACCGTGTCATCCTTCATGCCTGAAGACCTGTTGAAAATAGCCGTGGGAATGCCGGGCAAAAAAAAAATGAAAAGAATATGCCTTTTACCCTAAACTCTTTTCTTGTTCGACCGATATGCTTACCGATAGGACCATAAGGCACGGACGCCTTACTGTATTCCGTATACGCATAACCAGGGAGGGTTAGCATGGCTGACACCACAAGTCTTGTAAAGAATACGGATTTTGCCGCTGAACTTTTACTCAACAAAGTCATGAACGGTCAGTACCGTACAGAAAACGGCAAGACCCTTACCATGGCAGGCAGAATTAACGCCTCAAAATTGGATTCGACCGCCAACACCTTCAATGTGCAGGCTGAAAACGTCGCCAAAGGATCAACCATCGCCGATGCGACGCAGGATGCCCTGACGGAAGTACTTAATCTTGCCAAATCCTTACAGAACAGCGCCGCATCAATTACGGATTCTGAAGCGTTAAAAACCATGGCGGCGGCCTACAAGAGCGAGCTCGCAAAGCTGACGGCAACCGAAGTTGACGGCTTTGCAGTCCTTGGCGGAACAACGGGTGTTGATATGGGACTTGAGTCCGGCGAGCTTGATGTAGGGGTTGATGTGACCGGTCTTGGCGGTTACAGCGATCTCAGCGGGGCGATCTCCAACATGGAATCCGGCACGGCGGTTACTGCATCATCTCTTGATGCCATTGTTTCCAATCTGTATGCGGCGGTGGCAGCCGCAGGTACAAAGGCAAGTGTGCTTGGAAACCGCTATGACACACTTAATGACATGGCATCCTCGTATAAAAATGCCTCGGACTCCCAGGTGGTCACTGCAGGCGGGTCTCCGACATCGCTTCTGAACTCCCTTCTTTAGCAGTTGCCTCGCTGCCGAATTGCTAAAAACGTTCTTCCTGGCGTATCAGCAGGCCCCCTGTTCGCACTTGCTGCGGGGGCCTTCAGGTCTTGCGGCAGAAAACGCGTTTATTGGTATTTCATCCGTGGGGACGATATAACGGAGCCGTCTGCTTCTCTTTGCAGATATGTGCCTCTGAGAATTTTCCTGAGAGTGGAATTCTTGCGTTGTACCCTTTTTTCTTTGCCCGAAAACGTCTTCTCTTCTCCCTGGTAGGCATTTTTTCCGGCAGACCAGTTTCTGTTGTCCTATAATGGTCAATTACCAAGCAAAAGCCGTGATATCTTCTGATATTGCGGCTTTTCTGATGTGTCGGCGCAGGGGATCGTCGGTGGATGCACGTCCTGAATTCTGACGTCGTCGCCAGTCCTCATGGGAAAGACTCCCGCCTTCGAAGTCTGCGTACTGACCGCCTCTTGTGCGCATTCTCTGTATTTCCATGGGGAATCGACGGGAGAATTGAGTCGCACCTCCTGTTCTCTGAGATCAGAGCCTGTTTTCCGCTGTCTCCCTTTCAACAGTTGCCCATATGTACGGGGCGACAATGCATAAGAAGGCTTTCATGGATGCAGGCAGAGCAAAGAGTCCTTGAAGAAACCTTTCCCTGACGGCGGCTGATGGGGCATGCGGGAGGTGTTATAGTGGCTTTCGGAACACGGGAGCCTGTCTCGAGAGGCAGTGCGAGGTCCTCTCTTCCTTTGGCATCAGACCTCGGTTGTGGAAGAATCTGCAGAGGCGATCAGGTGCTTTGAAGAATGCGGGATACAGCGTTGGTAGATCGTGAGGAATGCTGTTTCGAGCTCACGCGTAAAGCCCGCTACATCAAGGAGGGGGGAGGCCGTCATACGGGAACGCAGAGCTCTTCGCAGTCCAAGGAGCAGGGGCGTATTACGGGCAAGGCCAAGGGCAATATTGATGTAGTGCTCAACGGAATTGGCGGAAAGTTCTTCAAGATGAAGGGCACTGACGATGGCATGCCCCTGCCGTGCTATGACACTTTCCCCGGCAAGCGTTACAACGGGTACACCCATCCAGAGTGCATTGCAGCTTGTGATGCTTCCCGTAAAGGGAAAGGGATCAAGAGCAATGTCGACATCCGAATATTCCTTCAGCATATCGCTTATTGAGGACCATCCGTGAAGCAGAAGACGTTCCCGTTCGACATGTCTCCGTTCAAAGGCACGAATGATGCGTTCGGTGCAGGCAGGATCGTGAAAGGCACGCCATTTTAGAAGAAGTCGGGAAGAGGGAATGGCACGCAGAATTTCAGCCCACGTATCAAGGAGCGGTCCGTTCAGCTTCATAAGATTGTTCATGGAAGCAAATGTTACGTACCCGTTCCGGACACACGGAGGATTTTCAGAGACATCAGGCCCCTCTGCCAGGGGCTGATAGCAGAAACGCGGAACAGGAAGGCGGTAGATTGGTTCCACAAAATACTTTTCCATTCCGGGCGGGGCATGCCATTCATCAAGAAGAACAGCGTCCATCTCGGGCAGGCCGGTCGTTCCCCAATAACCAAGCCAGCTGAGCTGGCAGGGCGCTGGTTTTCTGGCAAAAACCGAAAGTCTTGTGCCACGTGTGAATCCGGCGAGATCAACAAGGCAGTCTATACGGTCACGACGGATAATGTCTTCGAATGCGTCGTCAGATTCTTCGTATACCGTCCTGTATACCGATCTGCGTTTAATGATGGACGCAATGGGATTATCATCGTCCTTCGCCGTGTTGTATGCGTAGATTTCAAAGCGCTCGCTGTCGTGCGCCTGGAGTATCCCACGGATGAAAAAGCCCACGGGATGCACTTTGAAATCAGGGGACACATACCCGATACGAAGTTTTCTTCCCAGACACGGGCTGGGCGTGAGGGGTTCCCTTTGTGAACGGGGCTGGGAGCGTGCCCAGAACTCAGCGAGAGAACGCTGCTTTCGCACGTTTTTGTGCGGACAGTAGCTCATATGAAAAAGCAGGGAGAGCAGTACTTCCCGGTGGGCTGGAAAAAGACGCAGAAGGCGTTTTTCTATTTCGTTTGTGATGTCATGTGCGGCCGCTTCTGCAGCCAGCGTTCCAAGGCTGAAGAGGGCAGCCTGTTTATGCAAGACCGTCAGCTGCCCGTCTCCCTCGCAGCAATCCATAGCCTTGAGGAAGCAGTCTTCCGCGTCGGATAAAAAACCGCCTTTCTGGAGGGTTTCGCCGAGCATGAGGAGGGCGTCAGCATCTTTTTCCGCGAAAAAGCGCCCGATTGCAGGGACCGCTTCCTTTTGTGCGACAAAAAACGAGCCTTTCTCCATAAGACCGCGGATACGCCGGTTCACTTCCAAAAAAGCCCTGTTCTGCAAGGATGGCGAATCCGTCGGGAGGGTGGGTGACGAAGTGGAGAGCATGTGGGGGATAGTACCTGAAAACGATCTCAGTGTCTCTACGCGGAAGTGGCGGGGAGGGCGCCGAGAGCGCTGTTCTTTCCTGCGTTCGGGCCTGTTGGTGCCGGAGCCTGACAACGGGATATACCGTATAATTCCGTATGGGTCAGCGAAGAGAACGTGATGCGCGACAAAAAAAAGGTGCGGCACAAGCCGCACCCGACGTCGATACCTACAATTCGTTCGGAAGGCCCTGCAGCGTTTTCCAGCTGAAAACAGGCCCGTCAACACAGACGTAAAGCCCGCCAATATTGCAGCGTCCGCAGATGCCGATGCCGCACTTCATGCGCTTTTCAAGAGTTGTGATGATGTGCTCAGGAGAAAAGCCCAGCTTTTCAAGCGTTTCAATGGTATATTTGATCATGACCGGCGGACCGCAGAGGACAGCGACGGTATTCTCGGGCTGAGGCGCCAATTCCTCCAACACGGACGGAACCATGCCTGTTTTATGAGACCAGGATTCATCGGCCCTGTCCACGCAGAGTGTGCAGTCGAGATCCGACCGCGTAAGCCAGTCCGGAATGTCCTGCTTGAAGGCAAGATCGCCGGGCTTCCGTGCGCCGAAAAGAAGGTGAAGGCTTCCGTAGTTCTCTGCGTGTTCAAGTACGTGGAGCATGATTGTTCTGATCGGGGCAATGCCGATGCCGCCCGCGATGAAGAAGACATTCTTTCCGAACCAGTCTTTGTAGGGAAAAAAATTGCCAAGCGGAGCCCGTACCCCGACCGTTTCACCGACAGACAGACGGTGGATGGCTGCGGTCACTTCTCCCGCAAGCATCACGGAAAACTGAAGAAAGCGTTTTTCTGACGGCGGTGAACTGATGACAAAGGTTGCCTCGCCGGCACCGAACACGGACAGCTGCCCCACCTGTCCCGGTTCGAAGGTGAAGGACCGTTGCGCTTCATCATCGTTCAAGACAACGCGGATGGATTTAATTGTCGGGCTTTCCTCGATGATTTCGTGAACCGTGGCCAGCATCGGTGCATAGGCATTGGCGTGAGGAAGAAGAGGGCGAGGCGTAATGCCGTGTGGCATACGCGGATTGGTAATCGTGGTCATTGGCCTGTCTCCTTGCTCTGCGTACCGTGTGAGATCATGTCCTCCTCTTTGCCGAGAGCCGAGAGAAGAATGGCGCGTATATCTATTCCTGTCGGACAGTTGCTGACACATCGCCCGCAGCCGGAACAGGAGAAAACACCCCAGTTTTCTGGGTAGGTGGCGTATTTGTGGGAGATGCGGTTACGCATGCGCTCAGCCTTTTTCCTTCTCGGATTGTGTCCGCTCGCCTCGCGCGTGAAAAGACTCGACATGCAGTTGTCCCAGCTGCGCAGCCGTCTTCCTCCTTCCGCATGCGCGGGATCGCCCTCATCGGTGATGGTGAAACAGTAACAGGTCGGGCAGAAATAGGTGCATGCGCCGCAGGAAATGCAGGCTTCGGTCCATCTGTTCCAGAAATCAAGGTCGCTGAAGCGTTCTGAAATCCGTTGCGGGGCGGTTTTGAGATCCGGAGCGCGTCCGAGACTCTGATAGGCCTTTTTTCTGGCCTCCTGCATGCTGGCGAGGCGGTCCTCTCCGTCCGGGAGAGCGCTTCGTTCGAGGAGGGAGCGTCCTTTTTCCGTGACGGACTGACAAAGATAGCCCCCCTCGATTTCCGTGAGCAGGACATCGGAGCCCTCGGGAGAAGAAGGCCCGCCCCCCACCCAGTGGCAGAAGCAGCTTTCGCAGCCCGTCGGACAGGTGAGGGTCAGTACGGTGAGCTCCTTGCGTCGTGCCGCGTAATACGGATCCTGATAAAGACCGTTGAGATAGGGGCGGTCGAGTACGGCAAAGCCCCTGGCATCACAGGGTCTTGTGGCAACGATCACGGTCGGCTGTGCAGTTAAGGTGTCATCAAGAACCATGACGTGCCTGTTCTGGTCTCCCTCGTCGGGCACACGTCTGCAGGTGAAGAGAACCTCGCACTGCGGAAGCACGGCCGCCTTGGGGGGAACAGTGCTTTTCAGCATGGTGAAGGGAAGACCCTCGTGCCATTCCTCAAAGACAACGGAAGAGCGGGCGCCGTTTTTTTCAACAGGCACGAGAACCCGTTCCCTTTCGGCGAGGAAGGCGAGAAAGGCGGAGAGTGCGTCCTTCGCCAGAAACCGGTAGCAGTTCATCACCATTCCCTCTCTTGAATATGAGGTTCTTCGACACTGTAGGTCAGAAGGGGCGCAGCCGCGTCAACCGTCATGCCGGCCCTGTACTCGGGGAAGAGTTCGTCCGTGACACGTATGAGGTGTTCACGCAGGGCAAGGATGGGTATGCCGACAGGGCAGCTTCGCTGGCATTCCCCACAGCCCGTGCAGCGGCCGGCAAGATGCAGTGAGTGAATAATCTGGAAGAAAAACTTCTCCTTTGCCGTGCTTTCCTGCGTTGTGAAATGAGGTTCCCTGGTGTCACTTATACAGTGATCGCGGCAGACACAGAGTGGGCAGGCGTTGCGACATGCGTAGCAGCGGATGCAACGCTCCATCTGGCTACGCCAGAAGGCACGGCGTTCATCCAGCGTCATGGCGTCCAGCCGGGCAAGATCGGGCGGCGTCGAATCTCCTTCGCCCACGGAAGGGGCGCTTCCAAAGGAATGATCGGAGAGCGGCGACAGAGGTGTCTTGCAGTGCAGGCATTTTGTTGAGGAATCGTTCTCGAGAGAAAAGTGTCTTTCGCGTCCGTCGCAGGTAATCCTGAGTTCTTTTCCGTCCATCCGGACACTCTCAAGATGCTGGTACCTTCCGAGGGCCTGGTCGATACGTCCGGTGTCAAAGGTCCCGTGACAGGCCACGGCAAAGATTTCAACGTCTTCCCGGGATATGAGCTTTTCCTGCAGGAGCTCGACCACGCTTCTTCCGTCGCAGCCCTTGACAACGATGCCCACCTTGCGGCCTTTCAGCTCCGGCAGGTATACGGCAAGATTATGGACCGCAAGGGGACCTATGGCGAGGCGGTCCAGGTCTTCCGGTGTCCGAATGAAGAGGGGAACCAGATGGGCCTTATCGCGTCCTTCCTGCCAGCCGAGAACAAGGTCAAGTTCGGGGAGGCGTGATGCGATGGCCTGTTTAAGGGCTGCAAGACTTTCAAGGGAAGCAGAGTCAAGACTATGGAGAGGGGACGATGCGGGCTGTTCTATTTCGCGTTCCAACGGACCGGCATCCATAAAACGCGGTGCAGGCCCAAGTTCATGAATTTCCTCCGTAAAGCGTGTCACAACCGTTTGCCAGCGCTGACCCTCAGAGGCCGAAACCCATGTATAGGAAAAACGCTTCGGATCAATACCGAGAACGGGCAAAAAACGCCTGAGGACTTCAAGGCGGCGTCTTGCGTAGAAATTGCCGGTTCCGTAGTGGCAGTCTCGGGGATGACAGCCTGAGACAAGGACGCCGTCGGCCCCGTTCAGGAGAGCCTTTACCACAAAGAGGGGATCAACCCTGCCGGAACAGGGTACGCGGATAATGCGCAGATCCGTCGGCTGGCTGGCCCTTGCGACACCGGCCGTATCGGCACCTCCGTAGGAACACCAGTTGCAGAGGAAGCCGACTATGCGCAGTTCCCTGCGTTCCCCTTGCGTTAGGCCTGACATAGGGCATTCACCTCGGCAAGTATTTGATTGTCGGTTGCATGGGCAAGTTGTATGGCCCCCTGCGGGCACGTTGCGGTACACAGTCCGCATCCCTGGCACATGGTTTCGATGACCTCTACCGTTGTTTCACCGTTTGCAACGTTTTCCCTGATGGCCCCGTACGGACAGCAGCGTGCGCATTTGCCGCAGCCGACACATCGGCCCGGGATTGTTTTGGCAATCTGCGGATTGCTTTTGAGTGTTTCACGGGCAAAGAGCGTCAGTACTTTGCTTGCTGCTGCCGAGCCCTGCGCCACCGAGGCGGGGATATCTTTAGTGCCCTGACAGACACCGGCAAGGAAAACGCCGGCGGTATTGGTTTCAACCGGTCTGAGCTTCACATGGCTTTCAAGGAAAAAGCCTGCACTGTCGTAGGAAATACGGAGCTTTTCCGCAAGTTCCTTTGCCCCTCTGGCAGCTTCAATGCCGACGGCGAGCACAACGAGATCGGCCTTGAGAACAACAGGTCTCCCGAGCAGGGTATCCATGCCCATGACGGTCAGCTGCCCGTGGCCGTCCGGATATATCTGGGAAACACGGCCACGTATGTATTCAGTGCCGTATTCCTCAACGGCCCGTCTTGTGAATTCGTCATACATCTTGCCCGCAGCCCGTATGTCCATATAGAACACGTAGGAATGGGAATCGGGAATGTGATCCTTTGTGAGAATGGCCTGCTTTGCCGTGTACATACAGCAGAAGCCAGAGCAGTAGGGCCTGCCGACGGAAGGATCCCGGGAGCCCACACACTGCACAAAGACAACGGTTTTCGGTTCACGTCCGTCCGAGGGTCGGACGATATGTCCGCCTGTCGGTCCGGAGGCGTTCATGAGCCGTTCATACTGAAGAGATGTGATGATGTCGGGATAGCGGCCTGCGCCGTATTCCGAATAGACCCTCCAGTCCATAAGGTCATACCCTGTTGCGGCTATGATGCTGCCGACCTTCTCTGTTACGATCTCGTCTTCCATGTCGTAGCGAATGGCGCCAGTTGGACAGACTTTGGCGCAGACCCCGCATTTTCCCTTCGTCAGCTGCCTGCAGAAATCCCTGTTGATCACGGCCTTCTTGGGTATGGCCTGAGGGAAGGCAATGGTGATGGCGCTGGTTTCGCCTATGCCCTCATTGAAGGCATCAACGGAGTGCCTTGCGGGGCATTTTTCCGTGCAGGTGCCGCAGCCCGTGCATTTTGACCAGTCTACATAAGTGGTTTTCTTGCGTATGGTCACCGTAAAATTCCCCACATAGCCCTGGACATCCTCTATTTCCGCATGGGCGTAGAGGCTGATATTGGGGTGCTGGGCTACGTCCACCATCTTTGGTCCCAAAATGCAGGCTGAACAGTCAACCGTCGGGAAGGTCTTGTCGAGTTTGGCCATCTTTCCGCCGATCGTGGCCTCACGTTCGACCATGACCACGGGAATGCCGCCGTCGGCACAGTCGAGGGCGGCCTGAATACCGGCAACACCTCCGCCGATGACAAGGACCCTGCGCGTAACGGGAAATTCCGCCGGGGTGAGGGGCGTGTCCTTTCTGAGCTTTTCAACGGCCATTTCCACAAGTTCCGCAGCCTTCCTGGTGTTGGACGGAATGTCCTTGCCTATCCAGGAAACATGTTCGCGGATGTTGGCCATTTCGAACATATAGGGATTGAGACCGGCCCGTTCCACGGTACGCCTGAAGGTGGGCTCATGCATGCGCGGGGAGCAGGATGCCACGACAACACCGTCAAGGCTGTGTTCCCGTATGGCTTCCTCAATGGCTGCCTGGCCGGGCTCGGCGCAGGTATACATGGGATCTGTCGAGTAGACGACATCAGGAAATGTCCCCGCAATGCGTGCCACCTCGGCACAGTCCACGGTGCCGCCGATATTGCTGCCGCAATGGCAGACAAAGACGCCTATTCTCATGCCTCCCCTCCAAAACGAACAGGAGCGTTTTCCTCAATCTTTGCGAGTACGGGATCAAGGGGGATGCTCAGTTTTTTGAGGCCGAGCGCTTCATGCGGAAGACCGAAGGCCAGACCCATTATTTGGGTGAAATAGGGCACTGGCATGCGGAAGCGTTCACCCGTGGCACGTTGGGCCTGGGCCTGACGCAAATCGAGGTTCATTTGGCAAAGGGGACAGGCGACGACAACGGCGTCCGCGCCGAGAGAGTGCGCAAGCTCAAGAATCCTTCCCGAGTTTCTGGCCGTCAGCGGGCGCTTCGGGATGCCGAAGGATGCCCCGCAGCAGGCCGTCTTCAGAGGAAAGTCAAGAACTTCGGCACCAAGAGCCGAGAGAAGGGTTTCCATAAGCATGGGGTTCTCCGGGTCTCCGAACTGCATGAGATCATGGGGGCGACTCATGAGACAGCCGTAGTAGCAGACGAGCCTGATTCCCGTAAGGCTGACCCGGACCCTGTCCTTGATAAGGTCCGGGGAGATATGCTCGGCAATGGCCTGCATAACGGATGTGACAAGCGGAAAGGTACGGTTTGTCGGGGCATCGAGAAGATCGTCCACCTCCGCACGGAAAGCCGGGTCTTTCATGCGCTTTGAGGCAGACCTGAGATTTGAAAGACAGCTTGGACAGGATGTGACAAGAAGAGATATTCCCTTTTTTGCCGCGATATCAAGATTGCGCGCGCAGAGGGCGGCTGAAAGGCTTGTTCCAACGGCATGGGCCGGTGTTGACCCGCAGCAATTCCAGTCGGGAATTTCTTCAAGGGTGATGCCGAGGGCCTCACAGACAGCTTCTGTCGAGAGCTCATAGTCGAGGGAGGAACCGTGGGCCGAACAGCCGGGATAGTAGGCAAACCTCATGCCGTCTCTCCCTTTTTCGTCTGCTCCTGTTTTTTCGCAAAACGGGAGAAAATGCGACTGACCTCGCCGGCGCCTCCCGGGATTTTTCGGGGTATGAGACTGAGCTTCCCCTTGGCCAGGGCACCCGGGGCGAGATCAACATCGGTATAAAGACGGAGGGAACGCAGCATATAGAGGACCATGGTACCGATTTCGTAAGAACGTCCGAAGGCCCTGACGTTCGCAAGGAAGGAACGGAAAAATTTTTCAACCGTCGGTACGGTGACGCGGTGCTCCTCACGTGCCATGTGGCGCAGCGTTTCCATGACGGCTGCCACATCGATTTCGTTTGGACATCGCTGCGAGCAGGTGGAGCAGGAGAGGCAGTACCAGAGGGATCTGGCGTTCAGGACGACATCCTTCTGACCTAGCTGCACAGCCCGCATCACCTGATTGACGGAAAGATCGTAGACAAAGTCGGCCGGACAGCCGGCAGAACAGTTGCCGCACTGATAACATCGCATGATGTTCTGTCCGCTCATTCGTTCCACTGTTCTTGTGAAATCGGGATTCCGGTCCGTGATACAAATAGTCGTATTCATCCGATACTCAGCGAGCACGCCACGGGTTGCAGAAAAGAGAACAACGGTATTCCGTTGGGAGAAAAGGGGACGGCAGGTGCGTTTTTTTTACGGCCTGTCTCCTTTTTCTCGCGGGCAATACCATACAAAGGCCCTTTTGATTGGGAAGGGCGGGCATTCAGAAGACTGAAGGAAGGGGTAGAGGTGCTCGCAACACTTTTGCTTAAGCGTTTCGGAGGCAAGGTAGCACATGAAATTATAGAGTTCTTCTGCACAAAGGTCAAACAAAGAAGGGAATGGAAACATACTTCTGCTTGGCAGCCGGGAGGTAGATTTATTTCCTGACAGTGAAGATAACGGTACCGGGGGGGCAGGTATGCGAAACAGCCCCTTCAGACGAGACCGGGAGCCCTTTTTGCTTGATGATTATCTTGCTTTCGTCTATACTTTTTCTTTCCAGTATCGGCATGTCGCATCGTTACTTCCTCTCGCCAAAAGACAAAAACGCGTTTCATACCTGAATATTTTCTGACCCGCATACACCAACATCATGGACTCTCTTTTTACAGCTCTCATACTCAGCTTTATCGAAGGCTTGACGGAATTCCTTCCCGTCTCATCCACCGGGCATCTCATTCTCGCAAGCGAACTCCTCGACTTCTCAGGGGATAAAGCCGTCATTTTCAATATCGTTATTCAGCTCGGCGCCATCCTTGCCGTTGTCGTTCTCTATTTCAGGCGTTTTCTTGCTCTTCTTTTTCCGAAAAAGGAGCTTTCCTTTTCCGGTCTGCGAGGACTCTGGCTTCTTTTTCTTACATCGTTGCCGGCAGGTCTGGCGGGTCTTCTTTGCGGCTCCTTTATAAAGAAAACCCTTTTTGCGCCCCTTCCTGTCCTGCTCGCCCTTGTGGTTGGTGCGCTCTTTATGATCGCCGCTGAATCCAGAACTCTTCATGCACGCGTGCACTCCCTCGATGAAATCACCCCCAGGCTTGCGCTCGGGATCGGTTTCTTTCAGATCCTCGCCGTTGTCTGGCCCGGGTTCTCCCGTTCAGCCTCAACCATCATCGGAGGTATGCTTCTTGGAGCTGACCGCAGGACCGCCGCTGAATACTCCTTCATTGCCGCCGTTCCCATCATGATCGCCGCAACGTGCTACGAGATGCTTTCCAACTGGTCCCTGTTCAACCGTGACGATCTGACGTTTCTGGCCGTGGGAATGGTTGGCTCCTTTTTCTTTGCCCTCCTGGCCGTCAAGGTCTTTATTGTTCTTGTGAGCCGCATTACGCTTCGTCCCTTTGCCTACTACAGACTTTTGCTGGCTCCGCTTGTTTTCTGGTATATGTCCTGATACGCGCCGTGCTCTTTTTTTGCGTCGCAGTGCGCCTTTTTTTCTCCTTCTTAACAACTACGGCATCCTTACTATGGCACATCACATTCCCTTTACGAAAATGCAAGGCCTCGGCAACGACTACGTGTATATTAACTGCTTCACTGAGGAGATCGCAGATCCGGAATCTCTTGCCCGAAAGATCAGTGACCGGCATTTTGGTGTGGGGAGCGACGGACTTGTGCTCATCATGCCGTCTGAGGTGGCCGACATACGGATGCGTATGTTCAACGCGGACGGATCGGAAGCCCAGATGTGCGGAAACGCCTCCCGTTGTGTCGGCAAATACGCCTACGAAAACGGTCTTGTGAAAACAAACCATATCCGGCTTGAAACCAAGGCCGGCATCAAGGAAATCTCCCTCATCATCGAAGATGGGCGGGTCACCGGGGCAACGGTAGACATGGGAAAACCCATTCTCACGTCCGGCCGCATACCTCTCGATCCGATCTGGTCACCGAGAACCCCCTGTCTGCAGAACCCGCTCACAATAGACGGCGTCACCTACGCACTGACCTGCGTTTCAATGGGGAATCCCCATGCCGTTCTCTTTGTTGACGATCTCACAAACCTGGATTTGCCGCATCTCGGCCCGCTTATCGAAAACAATCCGGTTTTTCCCGAACGCACCAATACAGAATTTGTGCAGATTCTTAGCAGGAACGAGGTTCGCATGCGCGTCTGGGAGCGCGGGGCGGGCGAGACGCTCGCCTGCGGGACAGGCGCGTGCGCGGTCTGCGTTGCCTCCGTGCTCAATCAGCACTGCGACAGGACCATCAAAGTTCATCTCCTTGGCGGGGACCTTTCCATCACCTGGCAGGAGAATACCGATCATGTGCTTATGACGGGTGCCGCAGAAACCGTTTTCGACGGTATCTTCCTCGCGTGACGTTTCCGTGATCGATGGTCCCTCGTCAACGGGACCAAAGAATCCGCATCCATTTTTTTTCGTTCATCCATTCAAGAGAAAAGGACCTACCGTGACCACCGTTAATACGAATTTCCTCAAACTTACCGCCAATTATCTCTTTGTCGATATAGCCCGCAAAGTGAAGGAATTTAAGGAACAGAATCCCGATACAAAGGTTATAAGCCTTGGCATAGGCGATGTGACAAGTCCCCTCGTTCCGAGTGTCCTGAACGCCCT
Source organism: Desulfovibrio sp. (assembly GCA_024683955.1). GTDB lineage: Bacteria > Desulfobacterota > Desulfovibrionia > Desulfovibrionales > Desulfovibrionaceae > Desulfovibrio. Next base: position 14,970 of record JAIKXS010000032.1, read on the forward strand.
CCACAGCGCCGTTGACGAAATGGGAGAGGCGGAGCATTTCCGTGGCTACGGGCCGGAGCAGGGCTATGACTTTCTGCGCAGGGCCATTGCCGACTATGATTACGCCCGTCGCGGGCTTTCCATCAATGCCGACGACATCTTTATCAGTGATGGGGCCAAATCAGATCTCGGGAATTTTCAGGAGCTTTTCTCTGCCGACGCCCGAGTTGCCGTCACCGATCCCGTGTATCCCGTCTACGTTGACTCGAACGCCATGGCAGGCCGCAACGGAGAAATGAAGGACGGGCAGTGGGACAGACTTCTCTATCTTCCCGTGACCAAGGAAAACGGCTTTGTTCCGGAACTGCCCAAAACCCGTCCGGATCTCATTTACCTCTGCTACCCCAATAATCCGACGGGAACCGTGCTTTCAAAGGACGCCCTTAAAATGTGGGTTGACTATGCCTTGCGCGAAAACTGCGTGATTCTCTACGATTCCGCCTACGAGGCCTATATCGTAGACAAGGACGTCCCCCACAGCATTTACGAGATCGACGGCGCGGAGAAAGTGGCTGTCGAATTCCGGAGCTTTTCCAAAACAGCCGGATTTACTGGGCTTCGCTGCGCTTATACCGTTGTTCCCTCCGCACTTGCCGTTCGGGACGGGAAGGGCGGCTCCGTGCAGTTAAAGAGTCTCTGGAACAGACGTCAGTGCACCAAATACAACGGCTGCCCCTATATTGTACAACGCGCGGCCGAAGCCGTATACTCGCCCGAAGGACGTGCGGAAATAGAGAAGGTCATTGTTAAATACCATGAAAATGCGAGCCGTCTGTCAAAGGCCATGGAAGCCATGGGTCTTGAGGTCTTCGGCGGGGTGAACGCACCGTATATCTGGGTTCATGTGCCACAAGGCATGCAGTCCTGGGAATTCTTCAACCATCTCCTTCACAAGGCTGCTCTTGTCTGTACGCCGGGCGTGGGCTTTGGTAAAAGCGGAGAGGGATACGTCAGGCTGACCGCGTTTGGTTCTCCTTCTGACACCGATGAAGCCATACGTCGCATGAAGGCACTCTGATTTTTACTGTATTCGTACAAACTATGAGGATTCCCAATATGGAACAGACAGAAAAGACGACAGCGCCTCTTGAAGAAATGATAGATCGGGTCAGGCAGGCGCAGGCCGTATATGCCCACTTCTCTCAGGAACAGGTGGACGAAATTTTTCACCACGCGGCCTCTGTTGCGACGGCGAACCGCATTCCCCTTGCCAAAATGGCCGTTGAAGAAACGGGCATGGGGCTTTTCGAGGACAAGGTGATCAAAAACCACTTTTCCTCGGAATATATCTATAATCAGTACAAGGATACCAAGACCTGCGGCATCATCGAGGACGACAAGGTTTCCGGCTTCCGTCAGATTGCGGCACCGCTCGGCATCGTTGCCGGCATCATTCCGACGACCAATCCGACGTCCACCACTATTTTTAAGGCGTTGCTTTGCCTGAAAACGCGCAACGGGATCATCTTTTCGCCCCATCCGCGTGCGAAAAACTGCACGAAGCAGGCCGCCATGGTGATTCTTAAGGCAGCGGTCGAGGCCGGGGCCCCGAAAGACATTATCGCCTGCCTTGAGAATCCCACTCTTGACGACACCCATTATCTCATGAGCCACGTCAACCTGATCCTTGCGACAGGCGGGGCGGGTATGGTGAAGGCGGCCTACAGCTCCGGTTCGCCTGCCATCGGCGTTGGAAGCGGTAACACTCCCGTCGTCATAGACGAGTCAGCCGACGTCAAAATGGCGGTCAACTCCATTCTGCTCAGCAAGACCTTTGATAACGGTCTCATATGCGCATCCGAACAGACAATACTTGCCCACGCGTCCATCGCCGATGCCCTGCGCGAGGAATTCCTTCGCCGGGGTGCCTTTTTTGCCAATGAGGAGGAAGCGGAGAAACTGAAGAATGTCATCTTTGTAAACGGCAAGCTCAATAACGCCATCGTCGGTCAGTCGGCCGCGAAGATCGCGTCGCTCGCGGATATCAGTGTGCCCGAGCAGACCAAGGTGCTCATTGCCGAACGCGATGCCATTGATCCTCTTGATCCCTTTGCCCACGAAAAGCTCTCGCCGGTTCTCGGCTTCTACCGCATGTCCGATTTTCAGGAGCTTGTCTCTAACGCTCAGAAGCTCGTTGAACTTGGCGGTGCAGGGCACACGTCCGTCCTCTACGTGAACGAGACCGAAGAAGAACGTATTCATCTTTTTGAGAAAACCATGACCACAGGCCGCGTTCTGATAAACATGCCGGCCTCCCAGGGTGCCATCGGTGACGTGTACAATTTCCGCATCGCTCCTTCCCTGACCCTTGGGTGCGGAAGCTGGGGCGGAAATTCTGTGAGCGAGAACATCGGAGTAAAGCACCTTATGAACGTAAAATCTGTTGCCGCGCGTCGTGAAAACATGCTCTGGTTCCGTGTTCCTCCGAAGATTTATTTCAAGCTCGGAGCCCTGGAGCCCGCTCTTCATGAATACAAGGACCGTCGCAGGGCATGCATCATCACCGACAAGACCATGGTCAGTCTGGGACATGTCGACCGCGTCTGCGATGTCCTGACCAAGATGGGAATGGATGTGCGTATTTTTGCGGACGTGAACCCGGATCCTGATATCGCCACGGCTGAAAAGGCTCTCAGCCTTGTGAATTCCTTCCAGCCTGACATGTTCGTTGCCCTTGGCGGTGGATCCCCCATGGACGCTGCAAAAATCGTCTGGCTCATGTACGAGGTGCCGAGCATCAAATTCGGCGATATCGCCCTGCGGTTCATGGACATCAGAAAACGTGTTGTTTCCTTCCCGGATCTCGGGAAGAAGGCCGTCATGGTCGCCATTCCGACAACATCTGGTACCGGCAGCGAGGTCACGCCCTTTGCCGTCATTACAGACAGCAAGACCGGTGTGAAGTATCCCGTGACGGACTACGCCCTGACGCCTGACATGGCCATTGTCGATCCGGCCTTTATCATGGATTTGCCGAAATCCCTTATTGCCAACGCCGGTATCGACGTTCTGACCCATGCCATCGAGGCGTACACCTCCACCATGGCCACAAACTTCGCCGACGGTCAGGCCATGGAGGCCATCCGTCTTATCTTCAAATACCTCCGCCGTTCATACGAGGGAGGAGAAGATCGCCTGGTTCCCCGTGAAAAGGTCCATTATGCCGCAACCATGGCCGGTATGGCGTTCGCAAACGCCTTCCTCGGGGTCTGCCATTCCATGGCCCACGCCCTAGGAAGCTATCTCCATATCCCCCACGGACTTGCCAATGCCCTCATGCTCTCCTACGTCATCGAGTACAATGCGACCGACACACCCACGAAACAGGGGATGATGCCACAGTACAAGTACCCATGGGTCAAGGGGCGGTACGCGCGTATTGCTGATATGCTCCACCTTGCTGACGACATCAAGGGGGACAGCCCGGAGGACAGAGCCGTCAAGACCGCTCGCCTTGTCCGTGCCATTGAGGCCCTGAAGAAGGATGTGGGAATTCCCGCCTCCATCAGGGATGCCGGCGTAGCTGAGGCTGATTTCCTGGCCCTGCTCGACACGCTGAGTGAACAGGCCTTCGACGATCAGTGCACGAGTGCCAACCCGCGCTACCCGCTTGTTGCCGAAATCCGCGAGCTCTATCGCAAAGCCTACTACGGCGAACCGCTTCGTGCCTTCAGCATGTAGCTGATCCGCGGAAGAGACCGTCTTTTAGCAGGGGTGCCCAGAAAAAGGGCACCCCTGCCGAAGGTTCCCGACACGCCCCCTGACGTTCTCTTGACCGCAAAAAAATTTGTCCTGGTCCGAAAAGAGTCGTTGGTTCGAAAAGGGAATCCGGACTCTTTCCTCCCGATTGATGCCCACCTTTCCTTAGGAGGCCCTGTATGCTTGATCCTGTTCACAATCCTGACTGGAAAATTGCCCAAGACGCCGAAACGCGCATGAAGAGTATTGAGCAGATCGGAGAGGAGCTCGGGCTCCGTCCCGAGGAACTGCTTCCCTACGGACGCCATATCGCCAAAATCGATGAAAAAGCCGTACGCACACGTCTTGCCGATGCACCGCGCGGCAAATATATAGATGTCACGGCCATAACCCCGACACCTCTTGGTGAAGGCAAATCCACCTCGACCATCGGTCTTGTCGAAGGCCTTGCCAAACGGAAGAAACGGGTTTCAGCCGCCATCAGACAGCCGTCTGGCGGTCCCACCATGGGCATGAAGGGCTCGGCAGCGGGGGGCGGTCTTGCACAGTGCATTCCCCTGACCCCGTATTCCCTGAACTTTACGGGCGACATCCACGCCATCAGTGCGGCCCACAATCTGGCCATGGTCGCGCTTACCGCCCGTATGCAGCATGAGCGCAACTACACCGATGAGCGTCTTATGAAGCTCTCCGGCATGCCGAGACTCAACATCGATCCGACACGCGTCCCCTTTGGCTTTGTCATGGACTTTTGTGTTCAGGCCCTGCGCAACGTCATCATCGGCATTGAAGGCGACGGTCGGAAGAATGACGGGTTCATGATGCGCTCGCATTTTGACATCACCGTGGCTTCGGAGGTCATGAGCATTCTTTCCATCGCCCATGATCTCAGGGATTTGCGTGCCCGTCTCGGAAAAATCGTTGTGGCCTATGACCGCAGCGGCAAGCCCGTGACCACCAGTGATCTTGAGGTTGCCGGTGCCATGACGGCATGGCTCTTAGAAGCGGCAAAACCCAATCTGATCCAGACCCTTGAGGGACAGCCTGTCCTTGTCCACACGGGCCCCTTTGGCAACATTGCCCTTGGGCAGAGCTCCGTCATCGCGGATATGGTCGCGACAAAGCTTTCCGATATCCATGTGACGGAATCCGGCTTTGCCGCTGACATGGGCTTTGAGAAATTCTGGAACATCAAGTGCCACCACAGCGGTCTTATTCCTGACTGTGCCGTCATCGTTGCCACCGTGCGCTCCCTTAAAAGCCACGGCGGAGCACCGCAGCCGAAGCCCGGTCTGCCCCTTCCCGACGAATATCTCCACGAAAACGTGGGTATGGTTGAAAAGGGAGTTGTCAACCTTCTCCACCATATCGGGACCGTGAAGAAATCAGGGCTGCCGGCCGTTGTCTGCATTAATAAATTTCACACGGATACCAGGGAGGAGGTTGCGGCCATCCGACGTGCCTGCGAAGAGGCCGGTGCCCGCGTGGCCATTTCCGAGCACTGGGAGAAGGGGGGCGACGGAGCGCTTGAGCTTGCCGATGCCGTCCTTGACGCTCTGGAGGAACCGGTTGCATTCACACCTCTCTACGACTGGCATTCGCCGATAAAGGATCGTATCGAGCGCATTGCGAAGGAAGTGTACGGCGCTGACGGCGTTGACTACACCTCTCTTGCCTCGGAACGCATTGCTTCCTTTGAGGAGAGGCCCGACAGCCATGAGCTTGGCATCTGCATGGTCAAAACGCAGTATTCGCTCTCCGATGACCCATCCAAGAAGGGAGCTCCAAAAGGCTGGCGTCTTCATGTCCGTGACTGCATCTGCTTTGGCGGGGCAGGTCTTGTCTGCCCTGTTGCCGGCGATATTTCACTCATGCCCGGAACAGGCTCAAACCCGGCTTTCAGACGGATAGATGTAGACTGCGAAACAGGCCAGGTATCGGGGCTTTTCTAGCTTCGCGCCCTTTCTCGTTTAACGGGAAAAAATCCCTGTACTCCCGGCGGACTGCCGAGACCCGGTTTTATCGGCGCCGTCCTCATGACACTGGACGGCGCCCCGGGAAGAAACGTTCCCCGTGGCACGGAACGATTTTCCGGATATTCTCCTTCTTCTGTCCTGCCACTCTTCACATCCTTTGTTCCCCTGCAGAACATGTTGTGCGCTATTTGTTCTGAACCCTATGTTGTCATTCGGAAAGAAGCTGTTCAGTACGTTTTGATTGTGGGCGGTACGTTCTGCCTCAGGACCATGTCCCCAAGAGTGATCCAACTCTTGTCTTCAGCAGAATCGTTCATATGCTGAAAGACGGAATCCTTCACGGGGTTCTGATCGGCAGGACCTTTTCGCGGAGGATATGTGCTCCTTACCGGCCATGGAGCCCTTCAGGGAAGGCCTCCGTACGGCTCACACACTCAGCAGCAGCCATACAAAAAAGGCGCCTATGACCACGAAAACGCCACGCGTTGTCGTCATTGATGACAGCAAGCTTAAACAGGCCTTTCTGAAAAATATTCTTGCGCAGGATTATACCGTTTTTACGTTTTCCAGCGTCAAGGAGGCTCTTCCCCATCTCGAATCCATCGCTCCGTCGTGTTTCCTGATGGACATGGAGCGTCCAGGCGAAGATCCCGTTTCCTCTATTCAGAGCATACGCAGCATTCCCTCAATCAGTGAAGTTCCCATTGTCATGATCACGTCCATAAACGATGTGGAAAGTGAGGAACTTCTGCTTCAATGCGGCTGTGACGACTATGTGGGGAACCGCTTTGCCCCGAAGGTCATCTGTTCCCGTGTCACCCATCTTGTTGAACTCTACGGCTACCGCAAGGAACTTGAAAAACGCGTTGAGGAAAAAATGCAGAGCGTCATGGAGTTGCAGGACGCCATCATGCTCATGCTGTCGGATCTCGTTGAATGTCGGGACACCTTGACCAGCGGACATGCCCGCAGAACACGCGCCTATGCCAGCTGCCTCATGAAACAGATGCTTGCCGAGGGAAGCTATAAAGATCAGCTCACCAACGACTTTGTACGGGATCTTATCCGGGCAGCTCCACTTCACGACGTGGGAAAAGTCGGTATTCCCGACGACATTCTGAACAAGCCTGCCCAGCTTTCCGAGGTGGAATTCGAGGCCATGAAGCGCCATACCATCATTGGAGCCCAGGCCATCCGTCACGCCATAATGAAAATTCACGACAATTCCTTCCTAAAAATCCTGCAGGATATTGCCTTCACCCATCATGAACGCTGGGACGGCAGTGGTTACCCTCTGGGACTTCGGGAAGAGAGCATCCCCCTTGCCGGACGCATCATGGCCATTCCCGATGTGTATGATGCCCTTGTTTCGACGCGGCCCTACAAGGAACCGTTTTCACACGAAAAAGCGCTTTCCATCATTAAAAAGAACATTGGAACCCACTTTGATCCCCTTATAGGCAATGCATTTCTCCACTGTGAACAGCAGTTCAAGGAGATTTCACAGACATACAAGGACATGTAGACACGCCGTTGCGCCGTCGCTTTCCATGCTCCGCCGTCAGAGACCAGGTTGCACCGTGGTCTTGCTGGGAACGCGCGGAGACCTTCCCCGTCTCTCCCTTCTGCCCGTTCAGAGAACGACTGACCTTTGCCGTGCCACCCCCTTTCCCCTGCACGTTCTGCCCCTCTGTCTGAAGATCCCCGAAATGCATTCATCATAACAAAGCACCCCGCATCCGTCGGATACCGTGGTGTCCGGATTTCCGGGGCTTTTAATAAGTTCATGGGTGGATATTAAGAAGCATCCGCCTTTCTTGACCAGGAAAAGGTGTACGGAGAAGGGGTCTCGTAGTCGTATGACCAGTACCTCTGCCACGGCCCCGTGTGGCCAAGCCCCGGAACTTGCAAAAAAAGAGCCTTTTCACCAACGGCTTTGCAGAACTCAAGGGTTCCGCGGTGGGAAATCACTGTGTCATGAGCTCCAAGAAGGTGACGCTGAGGAAGGGAGACAAGCTTTCCGCACACGTTCATGGGATCCCGGGACGGATCAAAAGGTGTGAGATCATGTTCCTGAACCCATCGTCCGAGATTGAGGTTTCCCGCACAGCTTGCAAAAAAGCGCACATCAGTACGTCGGGCCGCAAGCAGTGCCGCAAGGGTTCCTCCGCCAGAAAAGCCGACGAGAACCGTTCCTTTCGCACCAAACAGGTGGAGAGCGCGGTCGATCACGAGCATGCAGGCAGAGAGAACTTCCTCCCCAAAGCGTTCTTCCGTCCAGAAGATTTCCGGACAGGGAAACGCCGTGTTGTCAAGATACTGGCCCGGCCTTGCAAGGTAGAGAACGTGGGCGCCAGTATGATCGCCCAGGGCGAGACGGAGGGCTACGGGATAGCGGGGGGTTGGATCCGGTGAAACTCTTGTTGCCGAAAGGAAACTGTGTCCGTCTCCTTCAATGTAGACGTGGAGGGGTTTTCCGATTTCCCCCCGGCGCAGAAGGGAGAAAAGAGAAAAGAAGGGGGTGTCGTGTATCACTTCCGTAAAGCCAAGGGGGACTGCCTCTTCCGTTGCCAGCGTACGCGCATTTTTTCCGGCACACTGGCAGAGCAGGAGTGGCAATATCAAGAGGAGAAGAAGGCTTTTTGGCATCGTGCTTCTGTGGTCGTTACGTTTGAAACGTCCTTTTCAGCGGCTCTTGAGCGTGTTCACCATTGTTCCACTCGCGCAGAAAGGCAGGGAGATTTGTTACGCCGTGGAGACGGCAGGCGATATAGGCCGAAACAAACTCCGCATGGGTGTGCCTGCTTCCAAAGAGCGGATAGGTCACGTTTTTTCCCGTGAAGGAAAGACCGAGACGCCGTCCGACTTCCGGGTGGACGGGCACGCAGAACTCCGCGTCGGGGTGTCTGAACTGTGTTTTCACACGGGGCGGAAGAGGTGAAAACCCGAGAAGAGAAAGAATGGCGTCGGCCACATGAAGGGTCAACCGGACGGCGGGGTGATTCACGGTATAAAAGAGCATTTCCTCCTGCCAGTATTCTTCAAGAACCCCTGTGTAGGACACCGGAAGAGAACGTTCCTTTTCCCGCTCAATGGCAAGGGAGTCCATGGCTGTCTTTTCCACACCGTCAAATTCCTCGAGACGTCCCTTGCAGTAAATAGCATGGATCATGTGCGGTTCGAGGGCGCGGGCAAAAAGGTCTTCAAGAACGGAGTCGGCAAAATCAATAAGGTGGGGGGCACTGAACCAGAAGGGCCAGTAGCCCTTGAAAAACATGTTGGGGATGGGAACAGCCATCGTTTTTGCCGGCAGCCTGGCAAGAAAGGAGGCGGTAGAGTAGTCGTTGAAATGGGGACCGAGATACTGATAGAGATAGAGGGATGTGCGGTCCAGTTCTTCCTGGGTTATGGGTTCACGGACATAGTTCACCACGTGGCGCACGGTAAAGCGGCGGGCAAAATCCGGATGGGAGAGTAGAAGATCCCTCAGGGGTGCGCCCTGGCAGTTGGCATGGAGAAGACAGTGTTCCGGCATGGAGGGAACTCAGGAAATGAACCACCAGAGAAAGATGGCGGAGAGAATAACGACCGCAATGGCCAGGATCAGGCGCAGATTCTGGTTCCAGGCGAGCAGGTGAAGGGAACTTATATCCTCTTCATCAAGATCAAGGTCGTCCGTTATGTCCCTGTGGTGCGCCTGGGGAATGGGGGCTTCGTTTCCAATGCCCGGCATGGCGACGGAAGGCTCTTCCTTTTGAGGTTCTTTGTTGTCAGGCATGGTTGCCTCCGAACACTGTATCTAGCGGGCCTTTGGCCAAAACGGACAGACACGCGCCGGGGCGAAGCCCGCCAGAAAGGCGTCCATCAGCGTGCCGAAGTATACCCGGTTTCTGGGCTTGATCTTTTGCGCATGGGCGCAGTCCAACGGAAAAAAACGCAGACTTTCCCGGTTGCCTATGTAATTCTCCGCCGCAACAGGGCTCCGCAGAAGTTCTTCCCAGAGGCCCGCCCGTTCATTTATGGCCTCCCTCTGCAATTTGAGGAGGCGTTCCTGGAGCGCCGGCAAAAGATCTCCGTGGGGATAAAAATAGGCAGAACCCTGACGGACCATGAGGTCGGAGACGGACTGACCGTCGGGAAGACGGAGATCCGAAATGATGCGTCCGTACCTGTCTTTCTCTCCGACACTTGCCTCCTCAAGAAGAACCTTCTGACCGGCAACAAGTCCTTCGAGATCCTTTTTGGACTGGCGCGCGTAGAACTGCTCGGCCGTTTCCCCGTGGGCGAGTTCCGGAGTGTCGATCCCGGCAAGTCGAACGACCCGGCGGTCCATGAGCTTGACCGTGTCTCCATCAAAGCAACGGGCCACCGTTGCCCTGTTTTCTTCGGCGCAGGAATCCCCGAACGCCCAAAGAAGGACAACGAGAATGAGGAGAAGAACGGCCCCTTTTTTTCCGGTGGAACCAGAAAACTCAGTTTTCATAGTAGGAACGCAGGGGCTGGCTGCGTACGGGATGACGAAGTTTACGAAGGGCCTTGGCCTCGATCTGACGGATCCGTTCACGGGTCACATTGAAGAGTTTTCCGACCTCTTCAAGGGTGTGGTCGCTCTTCTCCTCAATGCCGAAACGCTTGCGCAGAACCTGTTCCTCACGCGGCGTCAGTTCCCCGAGCACGGCCGTAAGCTGTTCGGAGAGCTTTGTGTTGATCACTTCTTCCGCAGGGGCCACCGCCTTCTTGTCCTCGATGAAATCTCCGAGACTTGAGTCCTCCTCGTCACCGATGGGGGTCTCGAGGCTTATGGGCTCCTTGGCGATTTTGAGAACCTTCTTTACCTTGTCAAGAGGATAATCCATGCGTTCGGCGATCTCTTCCGGCGTCGGATCACGGCCGAGCTCCTGGACAAGATAGCGTGAGGTACGGATGAGCTTATTGATGGTTTCGATCATGTGCACGGGTATCCTGATGGTCCGCGCCTGATCGGCAATGGCTCTTGTGATCGCCTGTCTGATCCACCAGGTGGCGTAGGTCGAGAATTTGTAGCCGCGCTGATACTCAAATTTGTCCACGGCCTTCATCAGGCCGATGTTGCCTTCCTGAATAAGATCAAGAAACTGCAGACCGCGGTTGGTGTATTTCTTGGCGATGGAGACCACAAGACGGAGATTGGAGCGGATGAGATCCTGCTTGGCCCGCATGGCTGCCTTATTGCCGTTTTTAATGCGCCAAAGAACCTCTTCGAGATCCGTCACATTGTGACAGCAGCGTTCCTGCAGGTTCCTGAGAATTTCCATCTTGCCGTTGATCATTTCCTTGAAGGAGAAAAATTCATCAACTGTCAGATGCAGTTCCTGCGCCGCGACATCGGGAGAGATGGTCCGTTCGTCGATTTCCGTGAAAAGCTGCTTGATTTCATCCTGCTTGCGGCCCGTGGAGATAAGATAGGCGGAAAGATCCCGCTGACAGTTGTGCATCTGCCGCACATAGTCATCCACGGTTTCGATCACACGGTCAATCAGGGTCTTCTCAAGTTTGATGTCGCGCAGCCGCACGACGATCTGTTCCTTGAAGCTGATGATTTCCTTCTGTATGCCGGCAACCTTGCGTTCAAGGGTATTGCAGTCATCAAGCTTCTTGTAAATTTTTTTCTTCTTCCGGAAAATATGGCGGATTTCATCAAGGAGTTGAATCACGCGGGTACGCTGATTCATCTCGTCCTCGGTGGGATCGTCTTCCTCTATGGTTTTGACTACTTCCTTGAGTTTGATGCGGTTTTGCTGGAGGTCCTCGCCTACGCGGATAAGTTCCTCAACAGCCACCGGCACCTCAACGAGTGCGTACAGCACATCCTGTTCACCGATTTCGATTTTTTTGGCTATCTGCACTTCTCCGTCCCGGTCAAGAAGAGGTACCGAGCCCATCTCGCGCAGGTACATGCGTACAGGGTCCGTGCTGCGGGAGGAATAGTCGACGACATCGTCCTCTTCGCTCGCGAACTCAAGCTGATCTTCGGGCAACAGGTCCTCGGGATCAGTCGGGCCGCCGCTCGACAGACGCTTTCCCTCCTTTTCGGAGTCCACGACGGCAATCTCAAGCTGTTCGAAAATGCCGATTATTTCTTCAATTAAATCGGGAGAAGGATGTATTTCAGAAGGCAGGGCCTTGTTCACTTCGTCAAAGGTGAGATAGCCGATGGCCTTGCCCTTGTCGATAAGGGTTTGAATCTGGGGAATGTCTTTAAGATTATTCATCAAGCATTTGTTCAGCGTCCTGTCTCAGAATGGCAGAGAGGAAACGCTGCTCCCGTTGTAGATCCATGAAAAAAAAAGACCGCAAGAAGACGGAGATATCCCGTCCGTGGCAGGAAGGGCTTCTGTACGGTTCGCTGCATGGCGGTAAAAGGAAGTCTCCGGGATTCCGGCCCGATATGGAGTGAACGGCGCTCACCCGCCCTTTCCCGCAGAGAATGTGACGCGACGGGATGAGTGGCGGAACGGCGTCAGGGGATGTGCGATTCGTTATTGCAATGCGCAGCAGGGGATTTCTTCGGATAAAAGAAGGGGGCGTCTCTTCACAAAAGGGGAGGGGACGGTCAGAAATTCCTACTCGGTCTCTCCTGTCTCCCGAAGTGAAAGACGCTTTTTTTGTTCAGCCACCGTTTGCTGCAACGCTTGAAGATATACCAAGTCGCTTTCAAAGTCATCATTTTTTGCGTTTCGCCGAAGCGCTTTCTCCACAAGATTTTTGTTTTCGAGCGTCAGAAGCTGCTCAATCAGGCGGATGCTGCCAAGACGCTCCTGTCGGTGGTCTTCGGTTATCGGGGGAGCGAAACGGCCGCACCACTGCTCCCAGTAGCGCTGCTCCTGCTCGTTAAGAATGTCCGGACAGTCTTCGGGATGCTGCAGTTTTTCCCAGAGTTCCTTTGACGTCCCGGACTTGAGGAGTACCTCAATGCCCCGGTCGTAGAGCAGATGAATATCCCCGGGATAGCGTGCAGCATACATGAGAAGCTGCTCTTCGCTTCGGGAAAGTGACTCGGGCAGACGCTTCGGGTGAAAAATCTCGGCCCGCCGGCCTTCCTCACGCTCCGTTTCAGGACACGGCTTCTGACGTATGCTTTCCTCCGAAAGTCCCAGAAGGGCACACAGTCTTGAACGCATGGGTGGAAAGAGTTCGGGGATGGCAATTTTGCCAAGAAAGACATTGAGCTCCCGTATCATTTCCCGGGGTGCCAGCTTCAACAGACGTTCGGAGTAAAAGGTAAGACCGTCTTTTGCGTTTGCAAGGAGTTCGGTGCATTTTTTTGTTCCGTCGTCGCTTCTGAGGAGACTGTCGATGTCATCCTGTTCCGGAAGAACCGCGACGTCACAGGCGACCCCCTTCGGCAGGATCATCTGGCACGCCCGTTCGGCAGCCTTCTGCCCCGGCTTGTCCCCGTCGAAAAGAAGGAGCAGACGGGATGTGAACTCCTTCGTCAGACGGTCAACCTGCTCTTTTGTAAGAGCCGTTCCGAGAACGCCCACGGCATTGTCAAAGCCGAACTGATGGAGGGTGACCACGTCCATATAGCCCTCGGTCAGAATGGCAAAGCCTTTTTTCCTGATGCCGGGAACAGCCTGGACGAGACCGTAGAGATGCTCCCCCTTACGGTATATGGGCGTTTCGGAGCTGTTGATATACTTGGGCTCATCGGGACGGTCCTCTATGATGCGTCCTCCGAAGGCAATGACCTGGCGAGGAAAGGTCATGATGGGGAAGATGAGACGTCCCCGGAAGCGGTCGTAGTAGCGGCCGTTCTTGTTCTGTCCGAGAATGCCGGCCTCATGTGCGCGTTCCAGGGAAACGTGTTCGTTCCTGAGGGCTGAGGTGAGGGCCTGCCACGAGGGAAGGGCATAGCCGAGGCCAAAGCGTTCGATGATTTCGGGCGTGAGGCCGCGTTTTTTCACATAGGCCGCAATGGGGCTTTCAGGCGGCGCGTTTTTGAGGGCGTTTTGAAAGAGCCCGGAGACTCTGACGGAAACGTCAAAAAGGGCCGCCTTCTGCCGTCGTGCATTCTGTTCCTTAAGAACCCAGGCCCTGTCGGCCTGGCCGTCAAGGGTAATGCCCGCTTCAGCTGCAAGGATTTTCAGTGCTTCATGGTACTGTATGCCGTTTATGTGGGCGTAGAAGCTGATCACATCGCCTTTTGCCTGACAGCCGAAGCAAAAATAGGTGCCCCGTTCCTCGTTGACGTAGAAGGAGGGCTTTGTTTCCTGGTGGAAGGGACAGGGTGCAACCCAGCGTCCTCCCCTGTGCTCGAGATGAATGTAGCGGCTTATGAGCGAAACTATATTAATACGCGCTCTGACGGCGAGACGTGCCTCGTTTCGTTGCATGGTGTGCTCCGATCTCTTGCATCAGCGAAAATACACAATGGTTTTACCGTCGCCGCCCTGATCTTCCGGTGCGAGCTCGAAATGGTCGATGCCGGGGCAGGTGGAAAGATAGGAATGAATGGCTCGCCGCAGGACGCCGGTCCCCCGTCCGTGAACGATTTCAACGGAGGAAAGTCCTGCAAGGACGTTTTTATCAAGAAAGCGTTCCAAGGCCCGCTGCGCACTTTCGAGGCGTTCTCCGCGTACGTCGAGGAGAGGCATGAATCCGGGATCCGTGACTCCGGTCCCCGCAGGGCTTGCGGAGATCCGGGGGGCTCCGGCCGTCTCCTGAAGATCCGCAAGGGAGGCCCAGATGGAAATGCCGCCGAGATCAAGGCGGGCCCGGCCTTTTCGCTCGTCGACATCGGTCACCAGGCCCGTTTTCTGAAGGGTTTTGTGGCGTACTTTCTGGCCCGCACTGATGGCACGGAGGGGCTCGGAGGCCGTTCTTGTCTCCTCCGTGCGCTGTGCCGTGAGCTTCGCCCGCTCCTGCTTGAGCTGCGTCATGGCCTCCTTCGCCTGAATCTTTCCGCTCTTCCACGCCCGCATGAGTTCCTGGATGGTTTTTGATACCTCACCGATAAGGTCCTCACGCTCCCTCGAGAGCTTTTCCCGGAGATTTCTGGTGTCGGCATCGTTTTTTTTCTGCAGACGCCGCAGCTCGTCAAGCTCCTTCTCACGGCTGAGCGCAAGGGCATTCAAACGATCAAGAAGCGAGCCTGTCTCCTCATCGTTGACAAGTAGGATTTTTTCAGCGCGGCAGATGATCTCCTCGGGCAGACCGTGTTCACGGGCAACGAGAAGGGTCTGGCTCTGTCCAACCTGATCGTAGGCAAGGCGAAAGAGAGGACGTTTGCTGTGAGGATCAAAAAGCATGGAGGCAGCCCGTACATGCTCCGAGGAGAGGGCCCATATCTTGAGCGTCGGAAAATGGGTCGCGCAAAGGACGACACTTCCCCGTTCAAGAAGGCGTTCCAGAACGGCCTGGGCAAGGGCCGCGCCATGGGTCGGATCCGTGCCGGCCCCGAATTCGTCAAGAAGCACGAGACTTCCCTCTGTCAGATGCTTCCATGCCTTGGCAAGGTGTTTGATCTGGGCCGTGAAGGTCGAGACGTGGTCGCCAAGATCCTGCTCGTCACCGATAAAGGCGTCCATCCTTTCAAGCCAGAAGAGGTGGGAGCCCTGATCGCAGGGAACGGGAAGACCGCTTTGCACCATGGTCTGGATAAGACCGAGGGTTTTCAGACATACGGTCTTTCCGCCTGCGTTGCCACCCGTGATGAGAAGGCATCTGTCATCCGGACGGAGGGCGATGTCAAGAGGGTGAACGAGGTGTGGCGTTTCCTTCCTCTCCTTCGCCTCCTCTTCCTGCAGCACAAGAAGGGGGTGGCGTGCCGCATAGAGATGAAGTCCCTCTTCCCGCGGGGTGCAGCGGACGATGCGTGCGGAGAGCTTTTCGGCCATGCGTTTCTTCGCGTTCAGAAAATCGAGTTCGGAGAGAAGGGCAAGGGCGCTTTCCGCGGCCTCACGCTCCCTGCGGAGCAGATCGGCAAGATAGTCAAGAACCCGCATTTCCTCTTCGCGTTCCTCGCGTTTGAGCCCCTGAAGACGGTTATTGAGTTCAACCAGGAACATAGGCTCAAAATAGCAGGTTTCTCCTGTCTGGGACCAGTCGTGGAGGATGCCCTGCAGGCGGCCCTTGTAGGTCGCCTTGAGAGGAAGGACATAACGGTCCTGAGAGATCGTCATGAACTCCTCCTGGAGATAACTCAGAATGTTGTACTTGTTTGCGAAGTCACGGACCTTTCCGAGGCAGTGCTGGTGGAGGCTTCTGATTTCCGTGCGGAGACGGTAGAGCTCGGGAGAGCTTTCATCCTTCAAAAGTGCGTCGTCGGAAATGCAGCGGTTCAACGCCTGAAGGAGGGTTTTTGGTAGTTCATGGCCCTCAGCAAAGGTCGCAAGGGGCTGCCATGCCGCGGACTTTGAGAGGAGAATGGCAGAACGGGCGTTTTTGGCGGTGTTGAGAACACTGCGCAGCGCCCAGAACGCATTGGCATCCGGCAGGAAGGACGGACGCGAAAGGGCCCGGAAAAGAGGAGAGACATCCGGGACCGCAGAAACCACGTAGAGTCTGCGTACGTCAGTGTCCGCCTGCCAGGCAAGAAAGGCGTCAAAGAGCGTCAGCGCGAAGTCGGCCTCCCCCTGGGTGGGTGCCGGGAGGAGTGATTCGGCACGGGTACGGCCTTCCTCTGTGAGACAGAAGGAGGCAAGAAGAGCGGTAATCTTGGAAAATTCGAGGGCGTTCAGGGTGCGAAGATGAATCATCTCAATCAGCGCCTGCGTCGTGGGGATACCTTCGAGAAGCGCTGCCTCCTCCGGGATTGCTGTTAAAAAACGTTCTGCCCCGCGGAAGGAACTGAAAAGAAGGGGGGCGTCCGTACGTGCACGGGGCATGGCCAGGGGCCGTGGACCTCCGCCAAAATGGCGGGCGGTCCGTAAGAGATGCGGAAGAAACAAAAACGGGGAATGGTACGGAGACGCAAGATGGGGCTCAGTAAAAAGGTAAGCCCCCGAAGGACGGGGGCTTAAACACCGCAAGAAAAGTTCGGTAAGAAACTTTCCAGAGTGCTTGCCAGGGGCAGGTACCCGTGGCGATTTCCAGGCGTCTTTTCCGTCAGAGACGGAATGATACAGGATCGTCAAAGTGAAACCGCACAGAAGGCTGATGCACCGTGTCTGAGCGACACTCTTCAGAATGACTGAGGACTTTCCTTCTCGTCGACGCCCCTACCATGGTTTAAGGTTGCCAAATGAAACTCGGCACGCGGTTTCTTCACCCCCGGACCTTCTCGTGAACGGATATGAATACCGGAATCACTGAAGGGAGACTTTCATCTCAACCCTTCCATGGTACCTGCTGCATACGACAGCTGGAAAGGTCCCAAGAGATCAGAAGACCGTAAAGAATTAGGATACATTCATCTTACGCGCTTTTTTCAAAAGACGCTTTCTGGCTGCAGCCTTTTTCTTTTTGCGCATCACGCTCGGTTTTTCATAGTGCTGGCGTTTCTTCATCTCAGAAAGAATACCAGCCTTTTCAACCTGCTTTTTGAATCTGCGCAAGGCCAAATCAAAATTATAATCATCCTCGTTTAAAAACACACCCGGCAAGAAAATCACCTCCTTCACACCTGCATTGGGTCTTGGCTTCGAAGCGGGAAGCCAGGACGGCAAAGGAGAAAACATCCAAAGCCGGGCCGTGTCACAAGGACAGAGGGCCAACCCCTTTTTTTTCTATACGTAAAAAAAATACAAAGGGCAAGTGGTTAATGCGCGGTAAACGGGCGACGGTACGATTCCGTTGCCAAATGGCTTAGTTCACCGCGTCACGAAGCTGTTTTCCTGCATGAAATTTGACGACTTTGCAGGCAGGGATGGTCAGAGGAGCGCCGGTCTGGGGATTGCGACCCTGACGTTCTTTGCGCTCGGAGACAGAAAATGTTCCAAAATTGGCTAACGCAAGGCGTCCTTCGTCACGAAGTGTTTCGCTGACAACATCAACAAAACAGTTGATAATCTTTTCCGTGACCGATTTCGACAAATCCGTCTTAGCAGCAATCTTGCTGATAAAATCTGCTTTCGTCATCAAAAATTCAGCGTGGATGCCCCAGAGGGAGTGGGGAGGATACGCTGCCTCCAAGAAGTTCCTTGTTATGCCCCGATTAAGGAGCCCATGGGCGCTGTTGCGCCAACGCCGTCCGAAACAGACAACCGCCGAGAAAAAACATGCCGCGCAAGGCAAAAAAAACTCAAGAAGTGGGTGAAGTATTACAGATGGCCGTGTGCAAGTGTTTCTAGAAAAAAACACCAGTACGGGGAGAAAAAATGTGGAAAAAGTCACGAAAACAACCGACACAAGCCGAATTACGCGCTCGGTGGTTTGGTGTAGCCCAATAGAAAGGTTTCTGTCAATACATCACTAAAAAAACCCGCCAATAAAAGGAATTTTTGGACACTGACCCCTTCGGGACGAACCTGTGGTGAAAGTCCGGCTTTTTCAAGTACTACTTTAACATTTGGAAGGCCGGCCTTTTCCAGAATACCGCCAAGCTGCTTGCGTCGTTTTTGAAACGAGAGGGCAAGGAGGAGCCTGAGCGGGGTTCGGAGGGACGGATCCGGGGGATCGTTCCTCGGCATCATGTGGACCACTGCCGATTCCACCTTGGGCGGAGGGGTGAAGGCACCGCGCCCGACTGTAAACGCAAGACCCGGGACGACGAAGCTCTGCACCCAGACGGAGAGGGCCCCGTAGGTTTTATTTCCCGGCCCTGCGCAAAGTCGTTCCCCCACTTCCTTCTGCACCATGAAAAGCGCTTCGCAAAGTCTGGCCCCGGAAACAATGTCCCAGATCAGCGGTGAGGCCACGTTATAGGGAAGATTGCCGAGGACCGTCCATGGTTCCGGTCCGAGACGTGTAAAGTCAAAGGTCATGGCATCCTGGAGGATGCAGTGAGTCTTTTTTCCAGCCATCCGCTGTCGTTCGCGGGCCCAGTATTCATCTTTCTCAAGCAGAAGAAGGCATTGGTGGGGAAGGGTCTCTATGACGCGTGTGAGGGCTCCGGCTCCGGGTCCTATTTCAAGAAGACGGTCTTCCTCTCCGGGATGGATCAGTGATGCCATTTTTTCGCAGATGGCGTCATTATGGAGAAAATGCTGCCCAAGGCTCTTTTTGAGTTCACGGTTTTGGAAGCGTGCCATGGGCTTACTCCGCGCGACCGCGCATGGGACACCGCGCAGCGTGGTCAAAGGCCATAAAGGCCCTGGCGAGCCCCTTTGTCTGGGAACGCAGGCGTGTTGAAAAATCGAGCAGGTCTGCCAGAGGGGCGAAGGCGCTGACTTTTCTGTCACCTCCTTCATCGAGTACGGAAAACACCTCGGCTTCAAGAGCTTTCAGAAGATTCAGGGTCTTTCCGAGCATTTCGTCCGGGCAGCGTATTTCAAGGCGCATAATCGGCTCGAGAGAAACTGGTTTTGCCTTCGACAGGGCATCTTCCAGAGCTTTTTCAAGAAGCAGGCAGAGGGTCTGACACGAAGATTCTCCCGTTGTTGTCAGCGTTTTTATCACGACGGACATATCAGTCAGAGGACCATGTCCAAGCGCGCCCCTGGAAAGGATTCGGTGCGCCGTTTCGGAAAGGCGGTCCGTGTTCTGCAGCCCGTTCTCCCCGCTCCGGGAGTCAAGTGGAGCATGGCGTACCGACAGTCCGCAGCCCTCCTCTCCGGGAGAAAGGGAGAGGAAGAGACGGTCCCCGAGATCGTTTTCATGCAGTGCCGAAACCTCTTCCGTGATGGTTTCCGTTATGAGAACGACCGGGGCAAAGGCCTTTACTGAAAGGCCATATTCGCGGAGGAGCCGCTCACGGATGACCTCGAGGTGGAGCTCCCCCATGCCTGACACAAGAACACGCCCCGTCTCGGCATCAACGCGGACGGCAAGGCTCGGATCCTCGTCGCAAAAGCGGGAAAGAGCCGTTTCAAGAACAGGAAGGTCTTCCTCCCTCTCAACTTCAAGAGCCTGGGAGAGGACGGGGGTCTCATTACGGATGGGGGCAAGGTAGATATCCTTCCCCGTCAGGGTCAGTGTATCCCCCGTATCCGCATCCGGGCCCGTGACCGCACAGATATCCCCTTCTCCGACCTCTTCAATGGCATGAATCTGTTCCGCATCGAGGCGGAAGAGAGAGACGGGTTCGCCTGTGGCCGTTTTCCCACTTGTACGCAGAATGTTTCCCGCGCGGATACTTCCCTTATAGAGTCGCAGCCAGAGGAGGCGCTTGCCGTCGCTGTGTACAACCTTGAAGACAAAGGCGACGCTCTCCCCGGGATCTGCGGGTGCAAGGGGTTCAGGTTTTTCAAAGCGTCGGTTCCGTGCGGCAAGGACAATCCGTGTGCGAGGAGAGGGAAGAACAGAGAGAACACCGTCAAGAAGGGCATGAACACCAATGTTTTTCTTTGCCGCACCGCAGAATACCGGAACAAGTACTCCTTTGCCGGCAAGTCTCCGTATGGTTGTGAGACAGAGTTCTTCGTCCGCACGGTCTTCGATCCAGGCCTTCATAAATTCGTCATCGTGGATGGCAAGGGTCTCAATAAGATTGTCGCGCAAACGACGGGTTTCAAGAAGGGCTTCACCCTGAAGAGGAGATGTTATTCTCCTGAATCCCCTGGACTCCTGATCGTAGAGGTCCTCCTCAAGGCGCAGAATATTTCTGATTCCCGTGAGGGTTGCGGGATTCTCCCCGCTGAAGGTGGGAATGGTCATAAGAAGAGGTTGAACGCCGAGGCGTATCTGAATTTCATCGAGAACGCGTTCAAAGTCGGCTTCCGGCCTATCGAGCTTGTTAATGAAGACAAGGCGCGGAAGCGCATGATCGTCAGCCGTACGCCACACCACTTCCGACTGTGACTCCACTCCCTCCACGCCTGAAAAGACGACGACGGATCCGTCGATGACCCGTACAATACGGTCCACTTCTTCAGAAAAATCTATATGTCCCGGGGTGTCCACAAGATTGATCCTGCAGTGCTTCCAGTCGCAGGAGATGCAGGCGGCGCCGATTGTGATGCCCCGTTTTTGCTCCTCCGGCAGGAAATCCATCACGGCCGTTCCGTTTGCCACCTCGCCCATTACGGCTATGACCTTGCAAAGATAGAGAATACGTTCGGAAAGAGTCGTTTTTCCGGCGTCCACATGAGCGATGATACCGATATTGCGAAGTTCCATCTCTTGTTCCTGCATGGCAGAGCCCTTTTGGAAACAGTAATCATTGTCCGGTTCGTTACGCGGTGGCATGAACTGATACATCAAGTGTTCAGGCCATTTATAGCCCAAGGACGACGCTTTAGGAAGAGCGCCGGCGGATCCGGCTTTCCATGGATTGTGAGGTAGCGCCCTGTTTCAACTTGAGCTTTAAGGTTGAATAGGCTATGTATCACATACTGTGGTAAGGAATACCAAGAAAAGCATTGTCAGAGCGGCTCTTACTGCCCTGCGATGACAGAACGTGTGACACGGTGTTCGTCGGGAAAGGCGTCTGAACGTCGTTCATATGCCTTTTGTCTGAAAGAGGAACCCATTCAGGAGGCGGCGTTTCACACCCGGGAAATCGGGATATCTGCGCCGGATTTTTAGATGAAACAACTTCGCTCGTTTTTTGTCCTTTTTCTTTTTGCCTTTTTTGTGGCTTCGAATGCGTATGCAGACGGCATAACAGATCCCTTTTCCCAGGGAAAAACACGTCAGGGAACAGTTGTTCTGCACGGCAATACGGATTCCAAGGTGTTTCATGCCTCTGACTGTGAGTTTTTTAACTGCAAATCCTGCACAAAGGTCTTCCATTCAAAGGCCGAGGCCCAGCGCGCCGGCTACCATCCCTGTTCCGTCTGTCAGGGTGAGCTGGGACATGCCGCTTTAAAGGCCGGAAAGCTTCATGGCAATCCCACAACGAAGGTTGTGCATGGCCCGTCTTGCAGGTACTACAACGCAAAGGGCTCATCGGAGATCTTTTCCTCACTTGCCGAGGCCAAACGCCAGGGTTTTCACCCCTGTTCCATCTGCAACGGAAAATAGTATTCTGAAAGCCTGGTGAAGACCTTTGCCGTAGTCTGTCTCTTCGTACCGGGTATTTTGCATCCACAAATGCCCGGTACCTTTTTACGTTTTTTTTCTCACGGCATCCTCACGCATTTCCCCCCCCCGTCATGTCTCTCGTCCGTCCCTTTATCCGGGATTGGAAGATGAGGCGCAATATAAATGGCCGTCCCTGCCTCGTTTCTCCCGCGACCTCTTCCTTCGAAACGCTGCGCATCGTAAGGATTCCAGCATGTCCGGACACACCATGTCGTCCCCCGTCCTGTTCCTTTTCCGGCGGCACTCTCTCCTTACCCCCAAACACGCCGAGTCCTTTGCCGACAGGAATTACCTTCAGTCTTTTCTAACATATCAGACTGCTGACCATGCGCATACTTGATGTCCATTTTGCAAATATCAGTTGCCTATCGTGGCGAATGGAAGATTGACTTCACCGATCCCGTCTTTTTCAGGGACGGTATCTTTGCCATTACTGGCCGCATCGCTGCGGGAAAGACCACCATTCTCGATGCAATCTGCCTTGCCCTCTTTGGGCAGACCCCGAGACTTGTGAAGATCACAAACCAGAAAAATGAGGTTATGAACCGGCAGGCGGGTTTCTGTTTTGCCGAGGCCACGTTTTGGACGCAGGCCGGGCGCTTCCGCTGCCATTTTTCCCAGAGCAAAGCCTACAACCGTCACGATGGCAATCTCCGTGACCCAAAACATGAGATTTCTGACGCCCGAACGGGAGCTCTACTTGAAAGCAAACTTAAAAATGTCGGCAGAAATGTTGAGGAGGTCACGGGGATGGATTTTACCCGTTTCACCCGCCCGGTCCTTTTGACCCAGGGGAAGTTTTCCGACTTTCTGAACGCCAAGTCAAAGGACTGTTCCCCCATCCTTGAGCAAATTACGGGAACTGCCATCTATTCAACGATTTCCAGGGAAAGCTATGTGCGCGCGAAGGAAGACAAGCAGGCTTAAAACGTCTCCCAACAGCTTCCCCCATGTTTCGTTCCAAAAACAATGCCTGCCACGGAGAAATTCCCCATGTTCCTTGTGTACATCCATTCCGACATGGATTACCTTGGGGTGGTGTTGACCCGATTGAATTGCGGACCTACGCCCTTGTGGAAACTGCGGTTTCTAACTGAGGAATGTGCGGTTCCGCATCTATGCCAATCCTCGGAACCACCCGTAATGTCTAACCCTGAAGGAGAACGTCATGGGACTGATTTCTTTTATCAAAGACGTAGGCGACAAACTCTTTGGTTCTGGCGAAGCCAATGCGTCGGAACTGAAAAAAGACCTCGATTCAATGGGGCTTGAGACAGGTGATCTGCAGGTGGAAGTGGAAGGAGATCAGGTGATTCTCAAAGGCCAGGCCAAGGACCAGGAAACCCTCGAAAAGGCCATTTTGCAGGTAGGGAACAAAGCAGGCATCGCCAGTGTGAAAACGGACGATGTTGTTGTGGCCAATCCTTCCCCGGAAGCCGGCTATTATGAAGTAAAGAAAGGGGACAGCCTCTGGAAAATCGCGGAAAGTCAGTACGGCAAGGGAAAAGGTAAATTTTATACTGTTATCTTTGACGCCAACCGTCCCATGCTGAAAGATCCTGATAAAATTTATCCCGGTCAGAAATTACGCATTCCTCCCCTGGATAAGTAACCTCGTTCCGCCTATGCTCCGTCATAGGTGAATATTTTCTCCGTTTCAAAACGGCTTGAATTCAGGAAAGAATATCTTACCTGTTTTTAAGCCGTTTTTTGTCTATACATGAGAAAGGCAGCTTTTCGGGCACACGGCAGAAGGCGAGTCCCTGACTGATGAGGCCGGGAATGGAGAAGAAGGAGGACCGTCCGGGCTTGAGAGACGATACCGGTCGTCATAAGGGGGAAGTGGGAGATGCCCGTAAAGAATCTAGCGGGATTCCGCCTTTTCGTCAGTTTGTTCGGAGGCCGGTTCCGGCGTAACGGGTCGGGGGTTGAATTGACGTGCAGATTCACGGCCTTTGCTGTGCTTTATCAGGACGGAAAACATTTCGATGAGAAATCTTGAAACAAGAGAAAAATAATAGAAAAGAAGAGGAAGGAATATGGTGATATAAAAGAGGGTAAGAGTCTTATTCTTCAGAAAAGAATGGGTAACGATAGAAGAATCTAATAATATGTTTCCAAAATCCCAAAAGAGTAGTATTCCAATATGAAGACAGCCAGAAAAGTATATTATCGGAGATATTTTAATAATGCTTTTAATACTTAATGAACAAATATTTAAAAATTCTTCTGATGGATTTACATATTTATTCTCCTCCATATTTAATAATTCCTGTGGATGTACAAAAACAATGAGAAAAAAATATAACACAAAACATAACAGTATTGTTGTCAAAAACAGACTGTATACTGAATTAATCTGAAAAAAATATAAATCAATAGGTTTAAAAGTAAAAGAATATATAGAAAAAAAAGAAAAAATTACCATCATAAAAAGAACTATGAACATGGCATTTTTTCTGAAAATAAGTTCTGAAGAAAAATAATGAATGGTTGTCTTTTCAAGTTTATCAGTTAGCTCAATGGAGTTAATAGAAATATATTGTGCTATTAACATAAGAGCGGATAAAAACCATGGTAAAAGAACAGATTGATAATCCTCAGAGCGATATCCTATAACAGCACCGACGACGACAAGCAGGACGGCCACCAAAGAAATAATATGTTGTGAAAAACGGACACAGGAATAAATAACATTATCGATTTTGTCAGGATTTGTATGCTTGTGGATATATTCATATATAGAATTAAAAAGCCGTAACACCATAATGTTTTCGTATTTATCGTGTTCCTCCTCGATATTTTTATCAATTTCTTCAGCAGGTTCATTTGTATTACTGATTTCATTGATAATCATTTGTTTATATTTTTGACTTAAGGCCTCCTTCACTTCACGGGAATCAGCATGTTCGTCATCGTTAACAATGAATTTCTTATCGTCTGATTCATCAACAGTGATATTGAGTTTGCTAAGATCGATTTTTTTTAAGTTTTCGGAGTCCACAACCACGGCTAAATTTCCGCAGTTGTGACAAAAAAATTTTTTGCCAACGAATTTACTGCTTACGTATTCGGCATGCCTGCATCGCGCGCATATAAGCATTGCATCTTTCATTCAGTAATCCGGTCCACGCATTCCCTTGCATAAAGAATGGGAAGACCGCCTCCGTTGTGCGGCCTCCGCTGGGGAGGGCTGAAATAAGTTGAAAGAAAAATCGACAAAAACGTTGATAAGAAGGCCGACAAAAAAGTTGACAAAAAAAATTAGTATTAGTCTTCATTATACACCCAATGCGGGTTTGAATCAAGGCAAAATGAGAAAGCGGGGGACTGTCGGCAGGAGAGAGAGATGGAGCAGAAGCGTAATACTTTTCAGAAAATCTTGTATTGGGAAGATACGTTCTGTCGTACTTAGCCATGAAAGGAGCGTAATCTGGGCACTATTACTCCATTCAAAAAAATGCAGTCATATGAACGATGCGGAACACCGCATAAGGCCAGCATAATAATTGGAGAGCTTACCCAGTAGTTTCAAGACATTGCTTGTACTCTGCGTATTTTCTGAAGAAAAAAGATCGCATGATCTCTCTTGCCACAGAAAAAATTATGAAGCCGCCGCGGTAGCTAACGGTACTGGCAAAGATAAGAAGAATAAAAAAACCCCCATAAGCATATGGGGGTGAAGAGATAGAAAAGGATAAAAAAGTTATCACAGGGAAGCCTTGAATTTGGCGATCGTATCAACAGTCTTCCTGTACTTTTCCTCAAATTCATCAAGATAAGCGCCGATGGCTTCGTCCGACATCGTCCTCGGTTTTTGGGGACGGTATTCGTCTGCAACAACGCTTGCAAGACGCGAAAGGGCATCCAGTCCAAGGTTGGCGCAAATCCCCTTCAGGGCATGAGCGGCTTCAAAGAGCTCGGAAGCATCCTGATCGTCTCTTGCCTTTGCCAGACGCTCAACGGTGGTGTCCTCCAAAAATTTCAGAATGAAATTCTGAATGAGGGCATCTGACGGCAGAACGCGTTTGATGCCCGCGTAATTACCTTCGATGGCGTCATACAGTTCTTGAATGGTCATTGAAACCTCGCTTATCAAGGAATATCAAAGCACGGTGATAACCGGTCGGAAAGTTCGGAGTTCTCCAGGTGGCAGGTGTGTGGATTTCGGCAGGTTCCCGAAGTGATCACGGGGAGAGACTCCAGTGTCAGGGAGTTCATGCAAAAAAATTTTGCTAAAAAATCCGGTTGAAATAATCCTCACCCTTGCTTGATTCATATTCAAGAAGATACGGCTCAAATTCTTCCTGGGGCAGAGGTTTTGAATAGTAGTAGCCCTGGATATAATCGCAGCCGAGAACCCGGAGCGCTGCTGCCTGTTCTTCCACCTCCACGCCCTCGGCCACGGTCTTCATCTTCATGCTTTCGGCCAAAAGAATGGCGTAGCGGACCAGACTGTAGTTTCTGGTTTCCTTGGCGTTTTGCATAAGACTGACGTCAAGTTTTAAAATGTCCACATTCAGCTGCGATAGATACGAAAGGGCCGTAAAACCAGAGCCAAAGTCGTCTAGTTCTATCAGAAAGCCCGCGTCGTGCAGTTTTTTGCATGTTTCGGCGATTTGTTCGACATTATCCGTACACATGGATTCCGTTACTTCAACATGAAAAAATGAATGGTCGATTTCATACTTATCAACCAAGGCAATGATTTTTTCAGCCAGATTCGGGATGTCGAAATCAAGTCGGGATAAGTTTACCGAAATTGGCACGATGGAAAATCCGACTTCGATACAATGCCGGATTTCACGGCAGACCTCTTCCCAGACATAGAGATCAAGTTGTGTGATAAAGCCGTTGCGCTCAAAAAGGGGAATAAAAATATTGGGGCCGATGAAGCCGAGTTTCGGGTGCTGCCACCGTACAAGGGCCTCTGCCGCGACGATAACATCTTCCGTAGCGCTGTGCTTCGGCTGGTAGTACACCTTAAACTCTCTGTTCTTCAGTCCTTCAAGCATACCTTCTTCAATGTAGGCAATGCGCTGCTGTTCTTTATGAAATTCCTCGTCGTAGATACCGACCGTTGCGTCAAAACGGCCCTTGATATTTTTGATGGCGCATGTGGCATGGTTGGTCAGCGTCTTGGGCGGAAGTGCATGGTCAACGTTGGGAACCAGACCGTATTTGATGATAAAGCTCGCTGGATGATCCTTCCCGAGAACATTCTTTAACGTGGCTTCAGCCCAGTCACCGTCCTGGTGTCTCAGAAGAAAGCAGAAGATATCCGTGCTGATACGCCCGCCGAGAAGGATATCCGGGATTCCCTTCATCAGGGACTGGGCGAGGTTGCGCAGGAAAAGATCAGATTTATTTTCCCCGTACCGCTCGCTCATACGACGAAAGTTGACGATATCGCTGCATATGAGATCATAGGAATCTTGAGTGGTTTGCAAGATATTGCTGACCTTGTGCAGAAAGACTTCTTTGCTGTATAAACCCGTAAGTCTATCTTTTTCAATACGGTTTAACATGGAAGACGTTTCACGCAGATTTATGATACTGCGAATACGATTCTTCATTACTTCCGTGTTATACGGTTTTGAAATAAAGTCAGATGCCCCAAGTTCAAGACAACGAATCTCATCCTCAACAGTATTGCTTGCTGTCATAACTATAACAGGTATAGTCTGACATCCTCTCATTGTTTGTTTACGTTCAAGGAAATCAAAACCAGTACATTCTGGCATAAAGATATCAAGAAGAACTATAGAGATGGATTTTTTGTGTTCTTCCATCAAGTCGAGTCCAACAAGACCATTATGAGCTAAGAGAATGTTAAAATCATCTGAAAGAAGTTCTTTCAGAATTTCACGGTTCATTTTGCTATCTTCAACAATAAGAAGCGTCTTTTTTTCAGACGAAATAACTGGATTTGATGCTTGCATTTGATTTTCAAGAAATATTGTTAGTGTACAATATTTCTCTCCTCCACTTAATAAAAAAGGACATATAGTTCAGATAGTACTTGGAAAACTTCATAGACGCATTAAAAGAACATTTACATTCAATGTTTTCCAACTATCGCATGAACGCTGATAATTGGCAAGCATGGAATAAAAAGCCGCAGAGCGTCAGATATTCCGCATCGGGAGTAAATATCTGGAGAAGAAAAATTTTCTGCGTCCCGGGGAAGTCCAACAAATCATGGCAAGTCACCGTGCCGGCGACACTGGAAAAAAGGCGCATTCTGAAGAGCTGACATGCTCGAGCCGTTATGAGGACCTCTTCATGTTTTCGATCAGGGCGCTCAGGCGTTCGGTCTGCTTTGCAAGATTAGTGATGGCCGCTGCTGCTTCGCCCATTGCCTGGGTTGTCTGACTGCTCATTTCGCTGACCAGTGAAATAGAACGATTGATCTCTTCACTCGCCGCGCTTTGTTCTTCCGAGGCTGTCGCGATGGCCCTGACCTGATCGGCCGTCTCTTCCACATCGCTCACGATTTTTTGCAGCGCATCTCCCGAGCGTCTGGCGAGGCCGGTTGCCTGCTCAACATTGCCCAGGGCCTCCTCCATGCGCTTGACGCCTTGCTCGGTGCTGCCATGAATGGCAGTAATGGCATTGCCCACATCACTGGTTGATGCCATGGTCTTTTCGGCAAGTTTCCGAACCTCATCCGCCACGACCGCGAAGCCACGACCGGCCTCACCGGCACGAGCCGCCTCAATGGCCGCGTTTAGGGCAAGAAGGTTCGTCTGATCAGCGATATCCGAAATCACGTTCATAATCTGACTGATATTCTGGGTATGTTCATAGAGCCTGTTCATATCTTCCTTCAGTTCCATGGACACCGTCTGCACCTGGGTAATGCTTAGCATGGCATCGCTGAGTATCGTCTGTCCCTCCTCGGCCTCGTTCTTCGTTTTATCGGACACGGCCGAGGCGGAGGAGGCATTCTTGGCGACTTCCTGCACTGTTGCGTTCATTTCATTCATGGCCGTTGCCGCTTCGCTGAGGCGTTCGGAGGATTCTATGGCACCCCTGTCGGACTGTTCGATTTGCGTTGAGAGCTCACTTGCCGCAGCAGAAATGGCATTAACCATATCTTCCAGCTGATGCGCGGCCTGGAGCATGCCGTCACGTTTTGCGGTCTCGGCTCTTGCCGCTGCCTCTTCGGCGCGTTCTGTCGCGGCCTTGGCCTCTTTAGTGGCCTGTTCGGCGGCTCGCGTCTTCTCTTCGCTTTCACATATGAGCTTTTTCAGGCTGGCCATCATTGATCGCATGGCCATCGAGAGCGTGCTTAATTCGTCCCGTCTTTTTTCTGACGTCTTAAGAATCATTTCCTCCTGCGGGGTGGCATCAAGGCGTCCGCTGGCAACTGAGTCGGCAATGCCTGCGAGACCTCCCGTGACTTTTGCAAGTCCCCGGGCCGTAATTCCAATCGTGCCACCAACAATAATGGCTATAAACAGGGCCAAAAGGCTTACGTTCCGCAAAAGTTCGTGGGTCGGCGCCAGGATTTCATCTTTGTCGACCTCGGTGCAAAGAATCCAGTGTTCGCGCGGAAGCTCTTTGAAGAAAAGAAATTTTTCCTCCCCTGCGTCATTAGTGAATTCAAGAAGGCCGTTGCGAGTGCCTAGAAGCATGCTCACATGAGGTTTTGCTGATTCGTCACGCCCGTAGGCTCCGTTGTCCGGCGTGAGGACGAGCCTTCCACCTGTGGAAAAGGCATAGGTACGCCCCTTTGTTCCTATGGCTATCTGATTGGTCGTATTTTTTGCTATATCCGCGTTTCGCAGTATGGCCGTGGCGACACCGAGAATACGGCCGTCTCGCCGAATGGGTTCTGCAATGATTGTCTGGACTTCTCCGTTTGTATCAACGAAGGTAGCGACAGAGGTCTTACCGGATGAAATGGCTTCCGTGAAATAGGGGCGGTTTGCCAAACTCTTTCCTACATCGGGACCAGGAGCGTCATGAGTCTCTCCCCGCTGTGCCAGAACATAGCCGTCAGCTGCGATAGCGTATGATCCATGGACCAGGGTGCTGCCAAGTACAAAATTTTTCAGAACGCGGTCTCCGCCGGCCATTACCTCCGGATCCAGGGCCATGGTGCCACCGCGGGCATACGTTTCGGCCAGGTTCAGAAGGCGCATGTTCTCGGTCACTGGCAGAAGACCTTCGCGAAGCCCGATGAAAACCGCGTCCATACCGATGCCGGCAGTATTCAGGACAATCTCAGAATCGCTACTGATCTGCTTCCGGATCATGGAGTCACCCATATTATAGCTGACACAGCTCAAAATCAGGGTCCCGATGAGTACTGGAAGCAAGATGAGCAGCAACATCTTTGAGAGTAAACCTAATTTCATGACACCTCCGTTTACGGGAATCCCACGGCTCTGCCTTGATATATGAGGCACGAATGTTCGTTCTGTCATCCTTCGTCATTCCGTGTCCTACATTTTTGTATGCCAGGAATGCGTAAAAGGTAAAAGACATATCGACAGAAGAGGTGGGGAGTTTATGCCACCCTTCTCACGGCATGCCGTGGCGCAAAGGAAGAAAAAGATGCGAACGTGAACACTTGAAGAGGATGAAAAAGGAATGTAAAAAAAGAGGGGACAAAGAAACGCTTTTCATCCCTTCGTTGCTTAGGTCATCTATGGTTTTTATTGAGACACCATTTACCTTAAATACGTCTTTTGCCTATATTTTCACTATAATTGAGACGCCAAAGACAGGTTTCTGTACTTTTACAGGGATTTCTTCTTTGTTACGCATGGGTATTACCATATGAACAGCACGAATAGTAAGCCAAAGAAAAGAAACTATCGAAAAATTTCCTTTAAAACAAAATTGATTGCAGTTTTTAGTGTCAGTCTTTTAATATTTGCACTTATTTCTGGATATTTTAGTTACAAGATTTATTATGATAATGCAATTGAACAGAACAAAAAAATATCTTTAGCTACATCTGAACTAGTAGCACTAAATATAGATCCGGATCATATACAACAATATATTGAACGTGGAGAAAGAGACGCAGAATATTTACGTGTACTATTTAATTTGTCAAAAATTAAGGACGCTATTGATAACGTAAAATATATCTATGTTTATAAAATTCTACCAGATGGATGTCATGTCGTTTTCGATTTGGATACCGAAACATTAGAAGGTGAAGAATCAGGAACAGTAATACCATTTGATGAAAGCTTTAAAAAATATATTCCTACACTTCTTAAAGGTGAAAAGATAGAGCCTCTGATTACAGATGACACATATGGATGGCTTCTTACAGCTTATACACCAATTTATGATGCTGTCGGTAAATGTCAGGCGTATGCAGCTGTTGATATATCTATGGATTGGTTAAAAGTTGAAGTAAATGAATATTTAACAAAAATTATTGCCATATTTTTCATTGTATTTTTAATTCTTTTATTAGTGGTAATTATTATATCAAAATATAATTTCATCATTCCAATTAACAGCATGACTGATGCAACTAGTGATTTTGTATATAATGATACATCTTCAATGGAAAAAAGTCTGGAGTATATAAAGAATATTAATATTCATACAGGTGATGAAATAGAAAATCTTTATATGTCTTTTACTAAAATGGCTTCTGATAGCGTCAAATATATAGAAGATATCAACCATAAAAATGAAGCCATTACAAAAATGCACAATGCGCTTATCACAACTCTTGCTGATATGGTTGAAAAACGCGATAAAAATACAGGAGAACATATCCGAAAAACAGCTGCATATACAAAAATTATCATGGATCAGCTGCGTATAAACAGTG
The DNA here is from genome assembly GCA_024683955.1 of Desulfovibrio sp. Taxonomy (GTDB): domain Bacteria; phylum Desulfobacterota; class Desulfovibrionia; order Desulfovibrionales; family Desulfovibrionaceae; genus Desulfovibrio. Next base: position 46,599 of record JAIKXS010000032.1, read on the forward strand.
AATACAAAAAAGAAATAACGGACACTTTCTACAATAACGTCATAAATTCAGCGCCTCTCCATGACATCGGAAAAATCAATGTCCCTGACGCCATTCTGAACAAACCGGGGAAGCTGACCGACGACGAATTCACCCTGATGAAGTCGCACACGACGACAGGGGGTACCATCATATCCCATCTGATAGAAGTCGTACCCGAGTCAAGCTATCTTACGGAAGCTCAGAATCTTGCCACCTATCACCACGAGAAATGGAACGGTCGTGGATATCCCTCCGGTCTTGCCGGAACAGATATCCCTCTTTCTGCCCGCATCATGGCAGTTGCCGATGTCTTTGACGCCCTTGTCTCAAAGCGGAGCTACAAGGAAGGCATGCCCTATGAAAAAGCCTTTGCCATTATCATGGAGGAACGCGGCTCTCATTTTGATCCGATAATTGTCGACGCGTTTTTTGCCGCGAAGGAAAAAGTTCTTGAGGTTGCCGACAAATTCAATAGTGCCTTCAATACACCGTTCTGATATTCGTACGCGTAACCTGGCATGGATGTACGACGTCAACCTTCACCAAGGGGCTATCCTGCAACTCTTGCTTACGTATGAGGCCTTGATGTCTTTACCGTACTTTCTTCCGCCACAAATCCTGCAGTACTACATTACTTTTGCGGATAGCGCATTTCACCATCCGGAATGACGGTGTTTGAAAACACTTCCCTTCCTTTCCTGGGGCTCTTCACTCAAGGCTTCTTCTGAGCGCCATTGCGGATATCACCCGCCGCATGCATATCAGAGAACACCGCTCCGATCAAATGCTATGGCAGTTTGAGAAAGGTTGCTATTCCTCTCCCAGAAACGGTTTTTTCCGGCCTGTCCCATCCACACCGAAACGTCTGTCTAGACCATGGTTATCCTTTGGACGGTCAAAGTATCCATCCCAGCTTATATTGGCCTTTCCCATTTCCAGGAGCTCTCCGACCGTACAGAAGCGATAGCCGGACTTTCTCAAAAGCGGCACAAGTTCTTTAACCAGGAGAGCGGTACCCGTCGGAACACGGTTGGCATGCAAAAGAAGAATAGAACCCGGCTTAATGCGGGACAGAAGTGCTTTCGCGGCACGGGCGGCCTCCTGTTGAGAACGCACGGGGCGTCCTTCAGCCGGGATGTCCCACTGGACGGTCCTCAGTCCCAGGTCTGCAATGATCTGCAGGGCTTCAACGGTGCAACGTCCATACGGAAGACGAAACAGGTGAGGAACCGCAGGCGAGGGGGGAAGCGTTTCGCCGCTTACTTTTGCGCTGTGCTGAAGGTCTTCACGCAGACGTTCATATTCAGCCTGGGTCCAGAGAATCTGGGCCTGCAGGCCTTTTTTTGTGAGCAGTGCCGCATTTCCATGACTCCACGCATGATTTCCTATTTCAAAAAGGGGCGTACGCATGATCTGCTTGACCCGTTTTTCATGACTTCTCATCCATTTTCCCCCCATAAAGAGGGTGGCAGCACAGCCCTCTCTGTGGAGATATCCTAAAAGATCCATATCACAGCCTGTTGTTGACGTGTCCAGCTCACAAAGATCAAAGGTCAGGGCAAGCACCTTTTCACCCTTTTCCGGTGTGACATTGCGAATCAGACCACGCTCCTCCTGCGCAAGAGGAGGGAGAATGTGGACAGGCATCTTACGGTCAGCGGGCCTGCTGTCGTTGCGTATGGCACGTTTGGCGTCATAAGGGGCCGGCGACCATATTTCTTCATGTTTTTCTTGAGAAATTCCTCCTTCCTGAGAGATCTCCCGAGCACTGCAGAGTACCGCACCTGGTTGTACTGTGAGCAGTATGAACGCTGTGACACGAAAAAGGAGGTCATATATCCTTTTTTTTTCATGGCATTGCGGGGAGGTTTTTAGAGACGTAGTCGGCATTGCTTCCCTACCTGATAGTAAAAGGAGAATTGTGTAACGCAAAATAGAATGAAAAGAGGTGGTTATGATGCTAATGAAGACAGAGACAGGGAGATATGTTCAAAATCTTCATATTTTTTGACGGCCATCCCATTGACGGAATACAAATGAGACTTATTGTATTCTGGAACAAGGTATGTCTCAGAAAATTACGAGGTATATTGCCAACCTAACGAAAAGGATTTTAGAACACAACCCGCTGTTTTTTGCGTAGCTCTGAACCGGAATGCGCACCATGCTGATGGTGGGCCACCGGTCTCCATCCGGAAAGTTAACGGCCGCGGTTCTTCACATCCCGCCTTTGCGCACGAATTTCTATTCAAGACGCACATTTTTTGCTCTTTCTAACCTGGGAAGAAATCCCCTCTCGTACCCTCAGACCGGGTGCAGGGGGAGGACGTTCCGGCATTTCGCGATACCCCGTATCGCTAACTTTTTACGTTTGGATTCATAAATGAAAGAAATTATTTCAACAAAAGAAGCCCCGTCCGCTGTCGGACCGTATTCCCAGGCCGTAAAAGTCGGCAATACGGTCTATCTTTCTGGCCAGATCGGTCTCGACCCCGCAGAGGGGAAGATTGTTGAGGGAGGCATTGCTGCGCAGACACGCCAGTGTCTCCGAAACATTGCAGCCATTCTTCGCAACCTTGGAACCGATGCCGGCGCAGTTGTCAAGACTACCGTTTTCATAACGAACATTGCTGATTTCGCCATCGTTAACAAGGAATACGCGGAGTTCTTCACCCATGACTGCCCGGCGCGTTCGTGTGTTTCGGTACGCGACCTTCCCCTCGGAGCCCTTGTGGAAATAGAGGCGATTGTTGTTCTCTGAGTGTGTTTTTGAAAACCTGACGCGGCTTTGGGCACGTCAGCGCTTCACCGGAAATACTGAAGGCTCTTTCTCTGCAATGCTTGCACAGGGAGAGCCAGCAATACCGTTTGTACAATGAAGGAGAGAATCGTATGAGTTCAACTCTTTTGGCTATTCCTTCCAATATGCCCGGAGGTTTGGATGCCGAACCTTCACAGCATTTTGGCCATTGTGAAATATTCACCCTTGTTACCATCGAAAACAATGCCATAAGCAAGGTTGAGACTCTTGACCCAATTCCTCATACAGAGGGGGGCTGCATGGCTGCGGTTCAGCACCTGCGTTCCCATAACGTTACGGCCCTTCTTTCCGGCGGCATGGGCATGCGTCCGCTTCAGGGCTTTAACGAGTTCGGTATCAACGTGTACCATCTTGCCGGAACTGCAACTGTCGGCGATGCAGTCAAGGCGTTCATGGAAGGGAAATTGCCGCTCTTCAGCATGGACAATACATGTCGCCACTAAGTTCAATGTCGTGAATTCTGCTCATTGTGACCGTTTTCCAACGGGAAAATTGTCCAAAAAGCACACTACATAAAAGACCGCTTCCAGAGCATGCTCCGAAGTGGCCTTTTTTTTTGCCTCTTACGAAGCAATGGATCCATTTCATCCAAAGCTCATAGTGTATGACGCAAGAGGGGGGGGTATTTGAACGACGCAGATTTTAATTTGCATATCAAGCTCATGGACAATGTGGTGCTCCATGGGAGAGCGGAGTGATTTATAATAAGCAGTGATTCATCCCAGTCATTGGCCGGATATTTTTGGCGTATGCGTCCGCGGGATACACGGAATGTATCCCCGAATGCGCCCGGCACTGCTTTTAAGATTCAGATAAGGTTCCTATCTTCAATGACAGCGGCAGTGGCGGAAAAAAATTTCTGGCATGTTTTCGTTTAGCGTTGTCAGACGGCAGTACAGCGCAGGCCTTGCTGATGATCACCCTTACCCTTTGCCCTTTTTTACTGTGCTTCGGCAGAAGGAGTATGAAATAGTACTATGTTTGGCTTTAGCAAAAAAAGTTGTGAAAACTTTGGCACCCTATCCTGGAAGAAAGAAAAGGTGCACAAAAAAATCAGTTTTCATGGACGGAATATGCGTGAACGGGGCCGGCAATAGAACCTGGTGGGTGTTTTTGCATGTATTCCGAAGCAGAAAATAGTGTATTCTCTTTTTCTAAATGAATTTTAGTTTATTATTATCTCTATTCTTCACTATAAAGTGACTATTAATGTATAAAAAAACATTATATTCACTGTATAATTTCGTATTCTATACAACTTTATAATTGATATAAAAAAATTATTTTCTGATAAAAGCAAAAAAGTACTATTACAATATCAAAAATGAAGAGTTTTTTTATTTATGAAATGGATATACGATAAAACAGGAGAACGCTCAATGACAATTCATCGAATTAGACAGGCTGAGATAGAGCAACAAAAGTCATGACATCAATAAAGACGAGACAAAATGAAATATACGAATCAGGAAGACATCGGCCGAAAAAAGACAATCTTCGGCATTGCGTAATGTTTAATAGAGGTGTAGAATAAATTCCTTGGAAAAATCAAAATATTTCCGGTTCTAAAAATATTGTAAAGTAGATATATTACCCATTTAACGATTTTACTATATTCGTGTGTAGACGAAAAAACTATATAATAAAAATACAACGTAGAATAATGGATTTTTTGCATATGAGATTTAAAAATATACGAAGCAAGCTCTTATTTCCTATATTTTCAATTCTTCTTATTTGTACTATTTCATGTGCATTTGTCATGAATTATACTGTGTCAGAACAACTCCAAAAAAATTCGATAAAAATGCTTGAAGTAGAGAATGAAATGCTATCAAAAGCAGTTCATTTAGCATGTTCAGGATTTATTGAAGAAATATCGAGTATATCATCCCTGCAACAGCTTGAACAACTAGCTGACAGTCAAAGTCAAATACCTGTTGACCGAGAAGAAATTGAAAAGAATATTGAAACTTCAAATAAATCGTTGAATAAAATTACAAAACTACACTCATTTTTTGCACAAATTAATATTGTATCTTTAAAAGGAGATATAATTTCGAGTAGCAATATCAACTCAATTGGAAGTATTAATGTC
>JAIKXS010000066.1 GCA_024683955.1 Desulfovibrio sp.
CATTATTTTATTATAAATAATTTTGTTGCAGTTTAATTATATTTTATTTAATGAGGTTGTGTTCTATGAGTTGTAGACTGCTTTATGATAAAATTATTATGGACAATAATTTTGATATATTTTGATTTAATAAAAAATGTACAAATTTATAACTTGGTTATTTCTTATGTTGTCCCACTGAAGATCCACAAAGGACTTTGTTCGTCTCTGCTTTTGCGCGGAAGCTGTCAATATTTCCCACGGACTCGCCTGCATCCTTCTCTGCGACTTTCAAAGGTGCAAGTATGAATTTGGTGGTGGCTCAAAGCGTTGTTGAGGTATTTTTCTCAATCTCTATCCTAGAGAACCTCCATGTATGAGCTGCTTCGGTTTTTTGCTCGGACCCGCCGTAGTTCGGAACTGTTATGAATCATTGAGAAACGGCCCTGCGAGAGTTCCCTGTTCTTTCCTTACAAGCCTTTGTGCCTGTTTAACTATATCGTTCGTCATAACTATTGAAAAGGGCTCCCAGAGCTGCTATTATCTATGTGAAGTGATTCACAAATTGTATTTTGCAGGTTTTTTTTCTTCTTTCCGCGATTCGGTCAGAAAGAATGATGCTTTCCCTTGCCACAGTGGCGATGGGACGGACGACTTCTCGCAAGGGGAGTCTTTATGTTTTTAAACCTGACGCGGTGGGCCTCAGGTTGAGCAGTTAAAAAGGAGAGAACCTATCATGTCCAATGGAATGTATTTTCTGTTGGCAGCAGCGGGACTGATTGTGGGTTATCTTGTCTATGGCACCTTTGTTGTGAAAGTGTTCGGGCAAGATCCAAGTCGTCCGACCCCTGCGGTCACGAAGGCAGACGGAGTTGATTTTGTAAGTATGCCTGTTTGGAAGGTCTGGCTTGTTCAGCTTTTGAACATCGCTGGCGTGGGACCTGTCTTTGGGCCTATTCTTGGCGCACTGTACGGTCCTGCCGCATTGCTCTGGATTGTTATCGGGACAATTTTTGCCGGCGCTGTCCACGATTACTTCTCGGGAATGCTTTCTGTCCGTTACGGCGGCTGCAACCTTCCTGTCATTGTCGGTAATACTCTTGGGACGGCGGCCAAGTACCTGATGCGTGTTTTTGCCGTTGTTTTGCTTGTTCTTGTTGGTGTTGTCTTCGCAAAGGCTCCTGCAGGCCTTCTCGCCAAGATGACCCCTGAGAGCCTTAATTTCAATATGTGGCTGGGCATCATCTTCGCCTACTATTTTATCGCCACCATTATGCCTATCGACAAGATTATTGGCCGTCTCTACCCGCTTTTTGGGGCTGTTCTCCTGATTATGGCGCTCGGCATGACCATCATGATGTTTGCTGATCCCAGTGTGACGTTCTACAACTCCGCTGAGTGGACAAATCAGCATCCGAAGCAGCTTCCCCTCTATCCCCTGGTCTTCATCACCATTGCCTGCGGTGCTCTTTCCGGCTTCCATTCAACCCAGTCCCCGATTATGTCACGTTGCCTGAGCAGTGAAAAGTACGGAAAGGCCGTGTTTTACGGTGGAATGGTGGCGGAAGGCTTTATCGGCCTCGTGTGGGCTACTGTTGGCATGAGCTTTTACCATGGTTCGGGAGAACTTGCAGCGGCTCTTGCCAATGGAGGCCCCGCAACCGTTGTGCATGATTCGGCAATTGCCCTCATGGGATCTGTAGGCGGTATTCTCGCCATCCTCGGCGTCGTGGCTCTGCCCATTACCTCTGGTGATACGGCATTCCGCGCTGCCCGTTTGACCATTGCAGAGGTCTTTAACTACTCCCAGCGTCCCATTCCCTCGCGTCTTATCCTTGCAGTCCCACTTTTTGCCGTGGGTATTTTGCTGTGTCAGGTCGGCTTTGACACCATCTGGAATTACTTCGGTTGGTCAAACCAGTCGTTGGCCACCATCGTTCTTTGGGCCGGCGCCGTCTATCTGGCTTCGAGGGGCCGTTTCCATTGGATCTGCACAGTTCCTGCCGTCTTTATGACAGCAGTCTGCACGACGTTCATCTGCTGGTCACCAAATCTCGGGTTTAATATCCCCATTGAAACCTCCAATATTATTGGTATTGCGGTAGCCATAGCCCTCTTTGTGGTCTTTATGATTTTCGGTTCAAAGGCAAAGGTCGTTCCGGACGAGCCAGCTGAGGCACAGTCCAAGGCCTAGTCGAAGATTTCCATTCGTTTTTTTGCGTGCAGGCAGAAGGCGTGAGTCTTCTGCCTGCTTTATGTCTGTGGAAGCAATATCCGATTGAGTGGCCGGAGCAGGCACGGCTTTTCTGGGATGTACAGCGCGATGTCCCGTGCGGTTACATTACACTTTGCATGCGTTTCTGCCACAAAGCTTCTTGCGTCTAGCGGAAGGACGCTATGGCACGACCGTTTTTCAGACGGATAAAGCCAAGGGGGAGTGTACGCCAGAAAAGAAGGGCTTCTTTTTTTACAAGACCTGTTTGAAAGCTTCGTCCGGCAAGGAGGGAAAGGATGTCGCTTGTGGAATCCAAAACAAGCGCATCTGCGGATGAGGTGGCATCTCCAAGGCAGCGTCGCCTTGGAGATGGTTGGAAGCGGAGACCATGGAGTGTGCCGAGCAGGGCTCCCTTAAAGCGGATGGCACCACCAAGACATGCCTCCGTTCCCTCCGGGATAAAATAGACGTTTTTTTCGACAATGATTGCCCTGCCCGCCGGGAGGATTCCAGGAGACAACGAGAGAGCACGGTTAATTTCGAATGTTTTGAAGGGAAGTAGTGCGGAAGGTTGGGGGACGGATTGGTCCGGAGGCAGTCCATCCGCTTTCTTGCCGAGGAGGGCAAGAAAAAATCCCTGGGCGTTAGAGCGTTCTCCGTTTACGAGGAGACATTTCTCAGCATTTTTCGGCTTATCAAAAACAAATCCGTCAAATGGAGAAAGGGGAATAGACTGAAGGCCCAGCTCTTCCTGTGCAAAGAGAATCTGGTCTTCATTTTCCTTCGGATTCGTTGTGCAGGTTGAGTAGAGGATTCTTCCGCCCGGAGCCAGAAGGTCAGCGGCCTTTCTAAGAAGCTGTCTCTGCAGCTGAAGAAGTGCTTCTATTTTTTCGCCCTGCCAGATGGTTAGGACACTGGGATTCTTTTTACATGTTCCCCATCCCGAGCAGGGTGGATCAAGCTGAATGGCGTGCCAGCTCCGGGATTCCAAGGGAAGTTTTTGACCTTCATAGGAAGATGTCAGGACGTTGACAATGTCAAGACGCTCGAGATTGGCTCTGAGGGTTGAAAGACGTGATGGATTTGGCTCGTTGGCAAGAATGATGCCCTCTCCTTTCATAATCTGAGCGAGAAAGGATGTTTTCGAGCCAGGGCTGGCGCACATATCAAGGACATGTTCTCCCGGACTGGGCGACAGTGCAAGAGGTGGGAGCATAGATGATCTGTCCTGGATATAGATATACCCAAACTGCGCTGCAAGAGAACTCCCGAGGGGACGAGGCTCGAAGAGCAATCGGAAGCAGAACGGAGAAAAAGGCTCCGGCTCAAAGCGATAGCCTTCTTCACTGAGGAAGGCTGCGACAAGTGGAATTTTCTCCTCTCTCGCATTGATCCGGAAAGAGCGAAGTGCGTATTCAGACATATTTTGGAAGTATAGGCAGAGTTGCAGGGGAGGGCAAGAGAGGCTATAAGAATCCATATTCTATGGACGTTTTCCGTTAGGCTGGCCTCTTATTGTGCCGTGTCTCTCTTGATTTTGGAAGACACTGGGGGCGTCCTTGAGTGATTCCCGTTTTTTAGCGTAATTATTGATGGATTTGGAAAATATTTCATAAGCGCTTTTCTTCTCTGGTGGACGGGCGCTTTCTAGGGAGTACGTATGAAAAAGAGTGCATTCTTACTTCTGCCGCTTTGCGGGCTGCTGTTTTGTCTCCTCCTTGTGAGTGCGGCAGAGGCTGCCCAAAAAACGGTTGTAATTATGCCGTTTGTGGCTGAGACCCCGCAGAGCATGCGGTATCTTTCAAAGGCTGTGCCTACGGCTGTACAAAACAAGCTCAGTCAATCCGGTGTCCGAACAAGCATGGGTGGACATCAGGTTTCCTCCTCCCAGGAAGCGCGTAAGGCGCTTGGAGCGGCTGATTATGCCGTGTGGGGTTCTGTCAAGGTGCAGGGCAATCAGGCCGTGATTTCCATCAACAGCGTCGATAAGGCTGGAAAAACATGGTCTGACAGTGCAAAGACTCCGGTCAATGCCATGAATCCCGCCATACAGGCCATGACGCAGAAAATGGGAACCTCCATGGGCCTTCAGGCCGTTGCATCTCCTGGCGTCATGACACCGGGAAGCCGGGCTCAGAATGCCCCCCTGAACCGCGGCAGTTCCAGTGATATCATCGTCAATGAGACAGGGCAGCAGCAGTATTATCTGAATCCCCAATTCCGATATCAGGGGGCCGGTGCCGGTGACGCTTCTCGTCTTCGCTCCCAGCGCCTGAAGATCAATATGACCGATATGGCAGTTGCTGATTTTAACGGAGATGGTCGCAACGAAGTCGCCATTCTTGATAGCCATAATCTTTATATGTTTGTTTGGGGTAACGACGGTAAACTCAAGGAGCTTGGCAAAACCCGTATCTCCCAGACCAATGTCAATTTTTCCATGCGTGCCATCGATCTTAACCGTGATGGTGCCCAGGAACTTGTCATTGCGACCTTTGACGAAGAACAGAACCGGCCGTACTCATTTTTTTATAGTTTTAAGGGCAACCGTTTCAGCCAGTACTGTGACCGCACTCCCTATTTCTGCTCCGTCGTTCGCCTTTCACCGACGTTTCGTCCCACTCTTGTCGGGCAGGGATGGGATTCTTTAAAGCTTTTTGCCCGTGGTGTTCACGAGATGGTTAAAAACGGTAAAACCTTTGAACTTGGGGCCCGTCTCAATCTTCCCAAGGAAGCCAATGTTTTCAACTTTTGCTGGTTGCCAAATTCCAGAGGGGGAGATGGAGAAAAACTCGTCGTACTGCGGGACGATGAGCGTATCAAGATTTATCCCGGACGTAATACCTCCTCGGCTATTCACACCACTATGGAGCGTTTTTCAGGTTCGGCGGTCGGAATGGAACACTATAAGGGAATGCCTGGTCTTGGCATTGATAAGAATTATCAATTGCCGAGCAAGTATTACGCGCCCATGCGTTTCCTGACACCTGATATCGGTCACACCGGCGAATATGTCCTTGTTATCAACAAACCCATTTCTACTGCATCCCAGTTCTTTGACCGTTATCGTTTCTTTCCCCAAGGTGAGATTCATGCCCTTTACTGGGATGGCGTCGGTCTCGGACTTAAATGGAAGACCCGTCGTATTCGCGGTTCTGTTGCACAAATCGACCTTGCCGACATAAATAACGATGGAACCCTTGATATGGTTGTCGGCATTAATTCCTCTCCCGAACTTGGTGTCGGCGGCCGGCAGTGCATGATCACGGCCTACCCGTTGAATACTGACGCAACGAATCCCAACGCTCCCGTGGATATGAGTGACTTTGAAGTTGCACCGAACCGATAATGGATTCTTTTTTTGGCTGAGACCTCCACAATGAGTAGGAACCTTTTTTCTGCACCCGCCATTCAGGCGGGTGCAGAGCTGTACGCCCCCGTGGCGAGGAGATAAGCCCGTGCAGATTTTAGTTCTTGGAAGCGGAGGGCGTGAGCATGCCCTTGTGTGGAAGCTTGCGGCACATCCCGATACAACTGTGTTTGTTGCCCCGGGGAACGGTGGCACGGAGCTCGAAGGAGCAAAACAGGTGGATATCCGGGCAGATGATGTTCCGGGAATTGTGTCCTTTGCCAAAAAGAACAGAATTGACCTCGTTGTTCCGGGGCCCGAATTACCCCTGACCCTCGGGGTCACCGATGCTTTGAAAAAAGCAGGCATTGCCTGTTTTGGTCCAGATTCTTACGCGGCGAAGCTAGAGGGGAGCAAGTCGTTTGCGAAGGAGATAATGCAACGGGCGAAGGTGCCAACGGCCGCTTGTCGCATTGTCCAAAACCTTGATGAGGCCCGAAGCTGGGTCAAGAAGATGGGCGCTCCACTCGTTGTCAAGGCTGACGGCCTTGCGGCAGGCAAGGGGGTCGTTGTGGCCAGAACAGAGGATGAGGCGTTAAAGGCTGTTAGCATAATGCTTGGTGACCATGCCTTTGGAGATGCCGGCAGCACTGTTCTTCTTGAGGAATGCCTTGTTGGGGAAGAGGTCTCGCTTCTCTGTTTTTGTGATGGAAAAAACGCCGTTCCCCTGCCTTCGGCGCAGGACCACAAGGCGGCCTATGACGGGGATTCTGGCCCGAATACCGGTGGGATGGGGGCGTATTCCCCCGCGCCTGTTCTTCCGGAATCAGCCGTAAAGGCCACCGTGGAGGCCACCGTCCTGCCTGTTCTTCGCGTCCTCGCCGAGGATGGACACCCGTTTGTGGGTGTCTTGTATGCTGGTCTTATGATGACTTCGGATGGCCCAAAGGTCCTCGAGTATAATGTCCGCTTCGGGGACCCCGAATGCCAGCCCCTTTTGATGCGTCTTGAAAGCGATCTTGCAGAGGTTATGCAGGCCTGCATTGACGGACGCCTGAACGCGACATTGGTCCGTTCCACGGAAAAAACAGCTCTTGGTGTGGTAATTGCGAAAGAAGGTTATCCGGGGTCCTATGAAAAAGGAGCCTTGATACGGGGCATCGAGAAGGCGGAGGAAGATCCCTCGATTAAGGTCTTCCACAGCGGGACAAAACGCGCTGCGGACGGGACACTTCTTTCGACAGGGGGACGGATTCTTTGTGTGACGGCTTTGGCCGACAGCCTTGCCCTGGCACAGGAGAAAGCATATGCAGCCTGTGGAAAGATTGAGATAGACGGCTCCTTTTACCGGAAGGATATCGGCGACAAGGGCCTTACGCGGAAGCGTTCCTGAGACCTACTTTTTCCCTTTTATGGGCCGAAAGTCTGGACCGCGTAAGCCATCGGGCTCAGGCCTTTTCAGAATATACTATAAGGAGCATCTATGGCTTCTGTGACCATTTTAATGGGATCTGTTTCGGATGAGGAGAAAGTGGCTCCCTGCATGGATGTACTGCGTTCTCTCGGTATTGATTTTAGCGTTACCGTTTCTTCTGCCCACAGGACCCCTGAGCGTACGGAGAATCTTGTACGGAAGGCGGAGGGGGAAGGCTGCAAGGTCTTTATCTGTGCAGCTGGCATGGCGGCCCATCTTGCAGGGGCTGTTGCGGCACGTACCATTCGTCCCGTCATTGGTATCCCTATCGGGAATCAGGCTCTCGCTGGGTACGATGCACTGCTGTCAACCGTCATGATGCCTCCGGGTTTTCCGGTGGCGACATTGGCCCTTGATAAGGCCGGAAGCCGGAACGCAGCCTGGCTTGCGGCCCAGATTCTTGCACTTCAGGACCAGAAGATCGAGAAGAAGATACGGGAAAAACGCCTTGCCATGCAGGAGGATATCGAAAAAAAAGGCGCTGCGATGAGCGCCAAGTATGAAAACTAGGGGGCGGGGGGAGTAACAGGGAAGAGATGCCCTAGGCGTTGCCTATCAGCTGAAAATGCTGGTCGTTGACCGTGCTGACGCGAAAAATTTGAACGGTGTACTGTTTGCGCTTGCTGCTGCACATGGGGCATGCATCGGTGACAAGCAGACAACGCGCGTCGAGTTCAAGAGGATCTATTCCCGCCTCCTTCAGAAGGAGCGAAGCACGCCCTTTCTCCCAGATAACGGGAGAGCCACAGCGCCCGCATTCTACATAAAGCAACTCGGGATTAAAACATTTCGGCTTGAACATGTCGGGGACCGATGGCAGGGAAATAGTGTGAGGCGTGCAGGCTTCACCGTGAAAAGCAAGTGCGCAGTGAGGTAAGACTACACGTTTTGCGTGTTTTTTTTGCAGAGAACTCGTGCGGTTACGTAAAAGGCAGGTTCGTTTGTTCAAATGTCCGTAAAATTTCGTCATATTCAAGTTCTGGGCGTTGAGCTGCGTAATCAGATCGCAGCGGGTGAAGTGGTTGAGCGGCCGGCAAGCGCCATGAAGGAACTTATGGAAAATAGCCTTGACGCTGGGGCCCGTCAGATCGACGTGCAGCTTTGCAACGGCGGACGTGATCTCTTAAGCGTCCAAGATGACGGATCTGGCATTCCGCGGGACGAACTCGAGCTAGCCATCACCCGGCATGCAACAAGCAAAATAACCAGTATCGACGACCTTGAACAAATACGTACGATGGGGTTCCGTGGCGAAGCTTTGGCAAGCATTGCGTCGGTTTCCCGATTTCGTCTTGTGTCTTCATCTGGTGGTGAGGCCTTTGAAATCTGCTCAGATTTTGGCCGTCAAACTGCAGTAAAGCCAGCGTCTCTGCCAAAGGGCACGTGTGTTGAGGTGCGTGATCTTTTTGGCAATATCCCTGCTCGTCTCAAATTTTTGAAAAGTCCGGCAACGGAATTCAAACGCGCTCAGGAACTCTTTGTTCGAATGGCACTTGCCCGGGAGAACGTCGGTTTCAGACTTAAGAACGGCGACAAAACAGTTCTTTCTTTCCAGAAGGATGAAAAGCTCACAAGCCGGCTTCTGGCACTTTGGCCAAAACGTGCCATTGACGATCTGCGTCCTTTTGAACTGGAGGAGGAAGGCCTCCGAGTATACGGTTACGCCGCATCTCCTCAGATGACGCAACAACGGGCAAATCGTATTTACTTATACGTCAATGGCCGTCCAGTACAAGATAAGTGCCTTTTGGGCGCAGTCAAGGAGGCTTACAAAGGAAGCCTGATTCGCCGCGATTATCCGCAGGCATTACTCTTTCTTGAGATAGACCCTCATGAGGTGGATGTCAATGTCCATCCTGCGAAAACAGAGGTGCGCTTTCAGAACGAATCCGGTGTTTTTTCAGCCTGCCGGCGTGCCGTTGCGCGAGCTTTGGAGGGCTGGGTTTCGTCTATGCCGAAAAGCCCTCTTTTTCCATGGGAAGAAACAGTGGAAGATCGCGATGTGACCGGCGAACTTGTCCCGTTTAAGGAAAAGGGCCTTGTGAAGGATGCTGATAGCTCCCCCCTTCGTAACTGCGGCCTTCCTTTTCGTGATGTTCCGAAATCTCCCCCTCTTCCTTTTGAGGCGAAGTCGTTTCCTGAAGGAAGTTGTGATGGACATGCCCCCCTGCCGTCGCGACGCGCCGGGGACTTCTGGTCCAATATAGAAAATCCGAAGCCCATCGCCGCAAAAAAGGTGGATGCGCATGGCTCAGACGTCGAGGTTCCCTTTTCTGTTTTTCAGGAACTTTCCGAAGAGGCACGCCATTTCGAAAATGCTGATTCTTCTCAGGCGCCCTCCTCTCCTCTTGAAGAGGATGACAACGATGGTAATGCTGTTCAGTCAACGGCGTCCGCTGTCCCGGATTCGTCCTTTCCCGGAGTATCAGAAACGACGGCAGGTCCTGTCGGGAATCCGCGCATGGCCGGCAATCTTCGCTATCTTGGCCAGATAGCCCGCACCTATCTTCTGTTCATTGATGACAACGACGCTCTTGTCATACTTGATCAGCATGCTGTCCATGAACGGATTCTCTACGATCGTCTTCTCCGCGGGGCGTTCAGCGGCGCCGGTCAGCTCCTTCTGCTTCCCTTTGAGCTTTCCCTTCATCCTGCCGAGGAAGAGCACCTTATGGAGCTGCGTGAAATTTTACAGGCAATGGGGTTTGCGTATGAACTTCGTGACCACGTCCTGCTTGTCAAGGCGATTCCCCCCGTTCTTTCCATGGCAGGAGCAAAGTCTCTTTTGCAGGATATCCTTTTGGGATCCTACAACGATCACACGGAAATGTTTAAGTCCGTTGCCTGTAAGGCGGCCATCAAGGCGGGCGATGTTTTGACTGAGGATGAGGTGGACGGGCTCCTAAAACAGTGGATAAAGGCGGAGCACAGGGAGTTTTGTCCTCACGGGCGGCCTACAGTGCTGCGATGGGACAGAATGACGCTTGAAAAGGCTTTTAAGCGGAAATAGCGGCATTTGTGCATCGAGCTAGAATCCGGAATAGTCCATAACTTGATTGAGAGAGGCTTCCTTACGCACAAGTTCCCCCCCGTCAAAAAGGTATCGCCGCATGCGCCAGTCATCCATGTCAAGAATATCGAGCTTTCCCCTGTGTTCGTGCTTCAGATGGCGCTTGAGAACGTCAATCACGTCCTCTTCCGGAAAGTATCTTCCTTCAAATGAAATCCTTAGCATGTCCTTTTCTCGTTCGAGCAGAGGAATATCGTGAGAAATGTCATCGCAGATAGCGCTTTCAAGAGCTTCTGAAAGCTCCCTTTCAAGGATGCTATTCGCTGGGTAGATGTGTCCGTAGACTTTCAGTTCCATAGGGCATTGGAGGCTAAATTCACGGGTTGAGGCAGTGATTCTTTTTGCGAACATGGGAAAGCCCGTCACAGTCCCCAAGGCCGCAGGCGCGGACAAAGTCCTCACACATGCCGTCAGTACGGCCAAGGAGCATGCGCACAGCTCCGCGTGCACGCAAATAGGTCAACATTTCTGCAGAATCCTCAGACTGGGTCTCGATCACAAGCATCGAAAGGTCGTTTTCCGCAAGACCGAGCTGATGCAGCTGCCAGTGGGCCAGAGCCATGATATAGCGGGCTCGTGAAGCCTTTTTTTCAGCAGAAAGGGCCCTCGAAGCGCTTTCAATGCTTTGTTCCGGGAGACCTCGCAGAAGGCGGGCTTCGGAAAGAAGGGTAAGAACGTAAGGATCATGGGGGAGGATGGCTGCGGCTTTCTCAAGGACGTCAAGATGGGAAGCCTCCGTGTACCAGTCCCCGTCTGGAAGGCTTAAGGCGAATAGGCATTCGCGGAGTGCCTTGAGCATATTGCCCCTGTAGACCCATTCTTTGTTTGTCCATGGACTGCTGTCAGGAGAGTTTTTTTCTCCGTTGTCAAGGAGCTGGTCCGAATAGAGGGTCCGTTCGGGCCAGTGGGCGTCGACATCGCAGAGCGCATTTTCAAGGGAGCAGAGAAGGTGCTGGATAAAGGGCAGTATGTCGCGGGATTTTGCCAACAGGCGGATACGTTCCTTCTTTTCCTTTGATTTTGAAAGAAGTATCTTTGCCTTGACTCTTGTTTTAGCCGTGGTCTCTTCTTCCCGTATAACAACATCCTGCAGCAGTACTGCAAGAAGCGGCGCCACAGATTCGCCGAACTGCATCATTAGAGCGCGATCCCTTCTCAGCTCAAGCTGCGTGCTTGCAAGCCCGTGCAGATAGATACGGGTTGCAAGCGCTTCCCAGGCAACGCTACGGGGAAGCGCCTTAGGACAGTCAAGCTCCTCCTCTAAGACAATGGGCTGGCTTATGGCCTTTGTCGGGAGGAGGAGGGCAAGCAGGAAGAGCACTCGTAGTATGATCACTTATTTTTTTTGCTCCCATATGATGGTGGCAAATTTATCTGCATAGGGTTTTACGAGATCCATCATGGTATCGCGGAGCATAGTTTCCGTTTGTCCTTTTGTCGCGGGCCATGTCCGGCTTGACTGGGATTTGTGGGTCTCTCGGGAGAGAATTTTTGCGCTGTTGGCAAGGGAAAATTGGGCTTCTAGGTTGATCTCAAGGTAGGATGCGGACGGTTCTTTGATGCTAAAGCGCTGGAGTTTTCCACGAACAATGTAGTCGGGCCTGGCCTTGCGTGCCTGCTCGAAACTTGTGGCGTAACTTACCTGAAGGCCATGGTTGGTGAGTTCATCAGCGAGAGCATGACTGACCCAGTGGGTTGGGTTTTCACTTGTTACAAAGGCCGTGCCGTCGCGCCGTTGACCAATGGTGGACGAATCACTACGATCGTCACTGAATTCAACAACGGTGACGGTCGGCGCATTTGGTTTCGGAATTACGCTTTCGGTAGGTTTTTCCGGCGGCAGAAGGGATATGGAGTTGCCAGGGCCACAGGCCGTTAGGATGGAGAGAAGCAGAAAAAGCGGTATTAGAAGGACCGTGGGTGTCTTTTTTGTATGCATGATGTTAAGCCTGTTTGCAGAATTTGACAGGCTTCCTCCTTGTTACTGGATAGATTGTGATTGTACAGTGGCGTCGGACGCGTCTCTGAACATTTTAATAGACAAGTTTTTTTTGCTTGCCCACCGTGTTCGCGAGGCCTGTGGGCAAAAAAATGTATACTTTTCTTTAGAATACGCATGTGGGGTTTTTCTTGCAAGTCTCTTGTTTTTTTTGCAAGCTTCCCTGCTGTCTATGAAGTATTGCTCTTGGAGGGGCGAACATGCTTGATTTGAAGTTGATTCAGAAAACCCCGGAAATTCTTGAAAAAGCCCTTAGGGACCGGCATTCGGATATAGACGTGCAGGAGTTCCTGCGTCTTGACGCAGACCGCCGTGCCATACTGACGGAAGTGGAAGATCTGAAAAGTAAGCGCAATACCGCCTCTGGAGAGGTGGCACGCTGCAAGAAGCAAGGTCTTGACGCGGGTGCCCTTTTGGAGGAACTCGGTGCGCTCTCAGCCCGTATCAAGGAGCTTGATGTCAAGGCCAATGAGGCGAAAAATGCGGTTACGCACTGGCTTATGAGAGTGCCGAATATTCCTGATGCTTCTGTGCCGGTCGGGCGGGATGAAAACGATAATGTCTGTGTAAGACACTGGGGAACACCAAGAGAGTTTGATTTTACTCCAAAAGAGCACGGAGAGCTTGGCCAGTCACTGGAAGGTCTTGATTTTGAGCGGGCCTCCAAGCTTTCAGGCAGCCGTTTTGTTGTAATGAAAAAATGGGCAGCCCGCCTTGATCGGGCGCTGATCAATTTTTTTCTCGATCAACATACTCTCCATGAAGATTATATTGAGGTCGCCCCCCCGTATATTGTGACGAGCCAGACCATGACCGGAACAGGCCAGCTTCCAAAATTTGAGGAGGATCTTTTTAAACTCCGAGAGACCGATCTTTATCTGATTCCGACGGCTGAAGTGCCTCTGACGAACCTGCATGCCGGAGAAACCCTTGATGAGGAGGATCTTCCCCGTGCCTACTGCGCTGCTACGCCCTGTTTTCGTTCAGAGGCCGGTGCCGCCGGGAAGGATACCCGGGGCATCATCCGCATGCATCAGTTCAACAAGGTTGAAATGGTGCGTTTCGTCCATCCGGATGCGAGCTTTGACGAACTTGACCTGATGACAGGTCATGCCTGCAAGCTTTTGGAACTTCTAGAACTTCCGTACCGTGTGATAACCCTCTGCACAGGGGATATGGGCTTTGGATCTGCCAAGACCTTTGATGTGGAGGTTTGGTTGCCAACGCAGAAAACCTACCGTGAAATTTCCTCGTGTTCCAATTGCGTTGATTTTCAGGCGCGCAGGGCGGGTATTCGATTTAAGCCCAAAGGCGGAAAAGCGTCCTTCGTGCACACCTTGAACGGATCCGGTCTGCCAACAGGCCGGACCATGGCAGCTTTGATTGAAAACGGTCAGCAAAGGGACGGAAGCATACGTCTTCCGAAGGTCCTTGCACCCTATATGAACGGGGTGACGGAGATAGAGCCCCTGCCGCGTTCATAACGACATCAGAAATGTGAAAAAAAAGGCCGCGTATGCGGCCTTTTTTAGTGTGTCCCGGGGGAGTGCCCACAATGAGGAATCCCACAATGCGGTCGTGTATGGGAAGGAAAGATCTGTCATGCCGTCCCTCTTGATAACGAGAGAAAAACGTCCGGCCGTGCAGATTGCAGACCTCGAACCGGCATTGGTTCCCTGCTTTCCCTTAACTAGTTCCCCTGATAGTGGTTTATGAGGCAGCCCGCTAGGATGATGTCGCGTTCCGCGTCGGTCAGCGTATTCAGCCGGAGGCTTATGGAGGTAACCGTTTTTGTTGCCGCCCGGACGTGCCAGCCTGAAATTTCCAGATCGCCGTTTTCTATGGCCTTTCGTACGAAAGGAAGAACAATCCAGTCGCCGACGAGAAGGTCTTTTCCAACTTCTTCATCTGCCACAAAGGGAAGCATTCCCCAGTTTATCAGGTTTGATCTGTAGCGTTTGGTCGCGTAGTCGACGGCGACATTGGCCCAGCCCCCAAGCACCTTTTGGCAGCTTGCGGCCTGTTCCCGTGCAGATCCGTCCCCGGGTTTTATCGCAAAGATTGTTGTGCCGAACCCGATGGAGGTGAGGTCCCCTGAGGAAAGGAGGCTCATCCCTTCCTCTCCAATGGCAGCGAGAATTTCTTTTGCCTTGGCCATGGCCTCGCCGTCCTTCGGATTGTTTTCCCGTGCTTTTTCAAAGTTGCGAAAGGCCTTGGCCCTCGAGACGTAGGACGGATCTTTTCGTGAAAGGGCAAATTCCGAGAGCTTTTCAGGATTTGATCGCAGGGAACTTGTCTCGCCTGATGGAATAAGTTCGTCGGTTGTCGTAACGGGGTCAAGAATCTGGCTTGCCACCTCAAGAATAAGGTGGAACGGCAGCTTCGGCATGACCGGCCAGTCTTTGATGTTAGGACCGAAGACGAGATTCGCGTCTTTCAAAGCGTGACCGAAGCCCGTGTAGATGCGTTTTGTGTACGGCATCAGATCGGGCGTATACGGGTCGTCTAGGATGAGTCGTGCCTCGGGGACATCAGTCCCGGGCGTTAGCTTTCCACCGTTTGTGGCTGTTGCTGCGATGGATCGGGCGTCCATGAGGGCAACGGCAGAAAGTTGACCCATGGCTGGTTTTGAACCCTCACGGTTCGGAAAGTTGCGGGTTGAGTGGCGGACGGAGAGCGTGCCGTTTGCCGGGGTGTCTCCTGCGCCAAAACAGGGCCCGCAGAAGGCATTCTTGAGGATTGCGCCGGCTTCCATGGCCTTTGTGTAGTAGCCCTGTCTGACGAGGGCAAGCGAGACAGCCTGACTTGCCGGGTACAGGGAGAGAGAAAAGTCGGATTGGCCTGTGCTCGATCCCTCAAGGATGTTTGCTGCGATAGCCAGGTTTTCGAAGGAACCACCGGCACAGCCCGCTATAACGCCCTGTTCGACCCAAAGTCCCCCGTCATGCCATTTTTTTGCAAGAGAAAGGTTCTTTCCGACCTCGCCAAATTGTTTCTCTGCGGCTTCGTCGACACTTGCCAGAATATC
This sequence comes from Desulfovibrio sp., assembly GCA_024683955.1. GTDB lineage: Bacteria > Desulfobacterota > Desulfovibrionia > Desulfovibrionales > Desulfovibrionaceae > Desulfovibrio. The sequence continues at coordinate 15,115 of JAIKXS010000066.1, forward strand.
CCTCCCATGTCGTTGCATCTCGGCGATGGTATAGGCATTGCTCGGGTGGAACGGAAGGGCGATCATGGGGTCGATTGTGGAAAGATCAATGGTAATGAGACCGTCAAAGGCGGCCGGCTCCGTCAGAGTGAGGGGGCGGTAACATTCCTTCCGACCATGAATGTCGTAAAAATGCTCCACCTTTTCGTCCGTCTCCCAGATGGAGGAAAGGCAGGTTGTTTCCGTTGTCATAACGTCGATGCCTGAACGGAATTCAACGGAAAGTGACCGGACCCCGGGACCATGAAATTCGAGGATTTTGTTTTTGACAAGCCCTTTTTGAAAAACATGGGCAATAAGGGCAATGGCCACGTCGTGGGGCCCGACACCGGGTTTCGGGGCGCCGTCAAGCCATACGCAGACGACCTTCGGCCTTGCCACGTCATAGGTCTTTTTCAGAAGCTGTTTTACTAGTTCAGGTCCCCCTTCGCCGAATCCCATGACACCGAAGGCACCATATCTGGTGTGGCTGTCGGAACCAAGAATCATGCCCCCGCATTTTACAAGTGCTTCTCGCACATATTGATGTATGACGGCAAGGTTTGGCGGAACGTAGGTCCCCCCGTATTTCCGTGCACAGGAAAGGCCGAAACGGTGATCATCCTCGTTAATTGTGCCTCCGACGGCGCAGAGACTGTTGTGGCAGTTCGTGAGGACGTAGGGGATGGGAAATTTCGTAAGGCCGCTTGCTCGTGCGGTTTGGATAATACCCACATAGGTGATGTCATGGGAGGCCAGCGCGTCAAAACGGATTGAAAGAGTGTCGTCATTTCCTCCCGCATCGTGTGCAGCAAGGATTTGTGCGGCAAGAGTTGCCTTTTTAGCATTTTTTATGTCTATACCGCTGGCCGTTGCCTCCTCTTCTGTAAGAAGGCGGTTGTCATTAAGAACATGGAGAGCATCAACGAAGGTGATCATTGCTAACCTCGGAGTGAATAGGGAAATTGTTTTATGCACTGATTCGTAGTTTACTCAGTGTCGTCATTTTTTTGACTTTCTTCCTGGTTTGCCTCGGATTTGAGGGCGCTTGCCCGTTTCAGGAGCTGTTCTATTTGGATGTCAACCCCGAGGACGCCGACTATACTGTCGGATTCATCAGTCACCGCACAAGACACCGTGATAATGAGTTTGCTTGTGAACTGTGATTGGTACACATCCATAATATGTAGATCACCGGTTTTCATTGGAACTTTGAACCATTCTCGCTGAGAGAAATCGTAGCCTATGGGCAGAGCCTCATACTTTGTTTTGTAATTCGGATCTGTAATGGCCGCGCAATGGAGATGGCCTGATGTGTCCGTAAGGTAGAGATACTGAATAAAAGGATATTCCTTGGAAAAGGCGTCAAGGCGCGCACAGGCCTTCTTGTCGAGCCCGAGCAGCTCCTTGCTTTTTGCAAGACGGAGAATGAGGTTCGCGGCGAGTTCACTGGCCAGCTGCTTCATGCGGTCAAATTCCGTGGCGTAGAGCTCTGGCATGAAGCGCTGGACAAGTTCCGACATCTCGTCGTGGGAGAAGTGGGTTGTTCGTCCTGTCGTCTCGTAGACGTGCATGATGGCTTCGTAAATCTGTCCCACAGCAGGATGCTTTTTTGAGACCTTGTTTTTGCCCTCTAGAGGCAGATTGGAATTGATCCAGTATGCCACGCCGGCCCTGCCGGTTTTGTCCGTGATGATGATGGGCACAGGCCGGCCAAGCAGGGTCTCCGTGTCAAAGATGTTGTAGATTTCCTCATTCTTTACAAGTCCGTCCGCGTGGACGCCTGCGCTTGTGGCGTTGAAGTCACGGCCCACGAAGGGGTAGTTGTACGGTATATGGTAGTGTAATTCTTTCTCAAAGTAATCTGCCACTTCATGAAGGATTGTCGTGTCAGCTGCGGCGTCATCGCCGGTAAGGGAAATGTATTCGACAAGCAGCGCCTCGAGAGGGGTATTGCCCGTACGTTCACCAAAACCAAAAAGCGTAGAATTGATGGAGCCGCATCCATAAAGCCAGGCTGTGACGCCATTGACAAGAACTTTGTGAAAATCATTATGCCCATGCCATTCAAGCCACTCTCCGGGCACTCCGCCCTCATCGATGAAGGCACGCACAATACGTTGTACGGAGCGTGGCAGTGCTGCTCCGGGGTAGGGAATGCCATAGCCCATGGTGTCACAGAGCCTGATCTTTACGGGCATGCCGCTCTGGTGCGCGAGATCCATGAGCTTTTGGGCGAGCGGAATGCAGAACCCGTAGATGTCTGCTCTTGTTACGTCTTCAAAATGGCAACGTGGAATGATCCCCCACTCAAGGGCCTGAGTTGCGAGATCAAGATACATATCCATGGCCTCTTGACGTGTTTTGCCCAGTTTTAAAAAGATATGATAGTCGGAAACACTTGTGAGCATCCCTGTCTCATCGAATTCCATATCGTGGGCGAGACGCAAGTCGTCACGGGTGGCCCGTATCCACGAAGTGACCCTCGGGAAGCGGTATCCTCGTGCCCGGCATATGTCCACACATTTTCTGTCGCGTTTGGAGTAGAGGAAAAATTCCGAGGCTGTTATCAGACCTGTTTTTCCTCCAAGGCGATGGAGAAAATCGAAGATTTTGGCGACCTGCTTTACGGTATATGGAGGACGTGCCTGCTGCCCGTCGCGGAACGTGGTGTCGGTTATGCGCATTTGTTCCGCAGGGCAGGGAGCGAGAAGGACATTGTCAAAGGAGGTCCGGCATATGCTGGTATACGGGAAAAGATCCCTGTAGAGTTGGGGTTTTTGCGGCTCCTGCAGGCTGAGCGTGCGATGGATGCCCTTATTGTAGATGATGCTCATGGCGGATTCTCCTCATTGCTATTTCCTTCTGCCCAGGGAGCATGATGGGCCGGTTTGGCCTTGCTATCTGGGATGGATATGAACTTGTATTTTTTCTGTCAAGAAGAATGGGTGTCTGACAGCTGCCGCATCTTGTTCTTTCCGATCGGTAGCGAAATTTAGCCTAAAACAAAAACTTTTTATATAAGAATTTATGATCACCACGGCTGTAGGGGGACAGAGGAGCCGTGCATGTGTACGTTTTGCGGTATCCTCTCCTTCCTTCAAGGTCTCATTCGCTGCTTGCTTTTTTACTCTCCGTCGGGTCGGTAGGACTGTGACGTCTGGTGCGCCGGCCTTCGGCTGCCTTTTCCCCCATGCCCTTCTTTCCTTGGCCCGCCGTGTGTGCGGGTGATTTGCCCTTCTCGTATACCATTGCAGATCACCGACTGAACCGTGTTAGATTAAGTATGCAATGCATGATCCTGTTTTTTCTTGGCTTGGGCACATGAAACAGAGTGTGTTCTGAGCTCCTGAAACGCTCTCTCTTGATTCTTTAGGGCCAGCTAGCCGTATCTTTTCGTACAAGAGGGCAAACATAAAAATCCGCGACGTTGACTTTTTTTTGAGCCATCTATATTCCCTTTCACAAGAACTTTTCCCGCGGAATGAATGTCTACGGGTGCATTTGCTGCATATTTGCTGCAAAAATGTGTTCCCGTTTCTCCCTGAACGTGCTGGTTAACGTTTTTTCCGTATAACATGCTGTCTTAATCCCTATGATACGATATCCTTCCCAGGGCTGTGTTGTCGAATACCTTGAAGGCAACGTCATCCATATTGCCATCGTTTTGAGTGAAACCGGTACCCGTCTGAAGCTTCTTCTCCCCTCAAGGCGCGAGGTGGCCTTGCCCCAGAATCGCATTTTGCCGTGGATCGGACCGTTGTATGATCCTCTTCCCCCGAGGGAGGAATGTGTCCGGATACTTGAGCGACATAGAGAGGAACGGGGCAGAGCCGAAAAGAATTTTGACGTCAACGAACTCTGGGAGATGGTGGAGTCTGAGGTCAGGACCGCCTCCGCGGAATGGTTTGCGGAACTTGAAAACACCGATCCGTCAGTCGATATCATCGCAGCAAGCGGCCATGCCCTGCTGGCCTGCAAGACCCACTTTCGTTTTCAGCCGCCCTCGTTTCAGATCTTTTCCGCCGAAGAGGTGAAGAAACGTCTTGCTGATCAAGCGGTTCGCGAGGAACGGGAGACCCTTTATTCAGGCGGAAAGGCTTTTTTGCAGCTTCTGTGGGACGTGGCCCAGGGGCGTCGTCGTTTCCCTTCCGGAGAAAAAGGCTTCCCCTCTGAATTGCCGCCCACAGAGGTGCTTGACAAACTTGAGACCCTTCTGCGGGCGCGCATGCTCGATTCGAACGATCAGGAAAGCGCGCAGCTCTGGAATCAGGTTGCCCGTACCCTGCCGGATGTGCCGAATTTGCCCCTCCAGCTTCTTCTCGCGTGGGGAAAGGTCCCTCCTCACTACAACCATTGGTTGGCCATGGCAGGCTATGCGGACGGAGACGAATGGTGGAGAGAGTGCGAGGACGAGGTTCTTGCTCTAGAAAAGGAGGTGGAAAAAGGCTTTTCCGGTGACCTCCCGTTCTATGACCTCCCATTTGTCAGCATCGATAGTGCGACCACAAACGATATTGACGATGCCCTGTTTCTTGAAAAAATTGATGACGGGTGGTCTCTGACCCTGGCATTGAGTTACCCCTGCCTCTCATGGCGATTCGGAGGGGGGCTTGATCTCCTTGTTCGTGAACGGGGTACGAGTCTTTACTTGCCAGAGGAAACCTGCCACATGCTTCCGGAGTGCCTTGGTGCCAACTTCTATTCGCTCAAGGAGGGGTGTCTTAGACCCTCTTTTCTTCTCCACCTTCTTGTGAGCCAGGACGGGAACATATCCCCCGTCGAACCGTCATTGGGACTGGTCCGCCTCGCGGCCAATTTGCATTACGATCAGGTCGAAGCGTTCATTTCCGGTGGAGGAGCTGATGAGAAAACGGCTTCTTATGGGGCACTCCTGCACGAGGCGGACGCCATGGCCCATGCTCTGCAAGCCGGCCGTCTTGCCCACGGGGCGATTGTGCTTGCACGTTCTGAACCCCATATCCGTCTTGAGGGGGAAGGTCAGAATACCAGGGTCTTCCTTGACGAGGAGCCGCCTGCAAAAGAGGCCCAGTGCATTGTTTCCGAATGTATGATTGCGGCGAGTGCCGGAATAGCCTTCTGGGCTCAGGCGCACGGTCTTCCTCTTCTTTTCAGGACGCAGGACGTGCATTTCCCTAAGGAGTGTCAGGGCGTCCATACTGCGCCGGAAGAAGTGGCACAGATTGTGAGATCCCTTCTTCCCTCAATCCTTGAAACAACTCCGGCCCCACATGCGGCACTTGGCGTGCAGTCCTACGCACCCGTGACATCTCCTCTTCGCCGTTACGCCGATTTCCTGAATGTGGCGCAGATTGCCTCCTTTGTTCGGAAGGGTGTCGCCCTTTTTTCCGTTGAAGACATGGAACAACACCTTTCACTGCTTTCAAGGGCCCTTGAAAGAGCCGGACGTGTTCAGCGTAACCGACCACGCTACTGGAAGCTTGTCTATTTTCGTCAGCAGGGAGAAACAGTCTGGTGGTCGGGTACGGTGACTGATATCAATGAGCATGTTGTTACGGTGAGTTTGCCCCGTGAAGCTATTAGCGTCCGGGGAAAGCGTGCCCTTTTTGACGACCGGACGCTCCCGGGATCGTCTGTGAGGATCCGAATCGGAAAAGTTCTGCCTCTTTGGAATGAGTTGCAGATTGTGGAGGCCATGCCTCTGGATTCTTCCTCCTAGAAATCAAAGCCGTTTTTTTTGCTAAGGAAGGTATATATGGGCAGTAGTCTCTTGCTTGTGCTTGGATCCTATCTGCTGGGTTCTGTGCCGTGGGGTCTTGTTATTGCCAAACAGGCCTGCGGCGTAGATCCCCGGTTATCTGGAAGTTGCAGCATCGGCGCAACCAATGTGGCGAGGCTTTGTGGATTTGGATATGGGGTGGCCACCCTTGCCTGTGATCTTCTGAAGGGCGCTCTTCCCGTGTATCTGGCACTTCATATGGGACTCGATGTGTACTGGACGAGTTTCGTGGCGTTTGCCGCGGTGGCTGGTCACGTATTCCCCTGTTTTACCCGTTTCCGTGGAGGGAAAGCCGTTGCCACGAGCATCGGCGTATTTCTCCCCCTGGCCTTTTTTCCCCTTCTTGCCTCTTGCTCTCTTTGTCTTTTTCTTATCTGGCTAAGCGGCTTTGTTTCCGTGGGCTCCCTTACCCTTGTTGTCAGTCTCCCGGTTTTTTTAGCCTTTTCAGGGCATAACGATTGGCTGATTCTTTCGATCTGTCTTGCACTCCTTGTGCTTATGAGACACCGTGAGAATATCCGTCGCCTCCATGACGGAACTGAAAAATCCTGGATAAAGAGCCGCCATAGGGCTGAGGAGAATGCCAGCGAATCTGGCGTTGAGGAAAAAAAAGTTCACTGAGAACGATCTCCTTTTCTCCGGGATTCTTATGTAATCGGGTACGTTTTGCATAGACACAGTATTGTACAACTACTTAGTAGTTAAAAATGACTACCGTGTCTCTTATATACTATATAGCTACATACAAAAATCTTATATAAAGTATGCTGTTGAATTTATGTGTTAAAATTACTTTCATTGATGGCATGATTAGAGAGTGTGTTATATAAATAGTATTTTTATATACTAGTTTTACGTTGTGTGAAAAATTCCATTTTTTTCTATTAGTTCTTGTTTAATATATATAATTTTACGACGCTTCTGACAAAACAACTATTTGTGAAGGCGTCGCTTTCCCACAGGCCGTTACTGCCTTCTCTCTTTACGGTGTACGCCACTGCAGGGAGAGCTTGGCATAGTTCCGTGTCTTTTTCTTTGGCATACTTTCATATATATGGGAGCGACGTCAGATCCTATATAGAAGAGTCACGGCTTTCCAATGAACGTTAGTTATCAGCGGTGAGGACCTTTATGCAAGATACATCCTTTCCTTCCTACCGGGGACAGATGGAGTACGTCTGTCTCAATTGCGGTGCACGGCGCTCAGGAGAGAGCCTGCTTTATACCTGTGATGCCTGCGGTGGCGTCTTTTTGCTCGAAAATACCGATTTTCAACAGCTTAAGGCCACAAGCGGCCAAGAGTGGCGTGATATATTTGACCGTCGTGCAACCACCGCAAAGACAGCCCTGCGCGGGATTTTCCGCTATTACGAACTTCTCGCTCCCGTTTTTGATGAAGAGGATATCGTGTTTCTTGGTGAGGGGCTGACGCCAATTATTGAGGCGTCTCCTTCACTTGCCGCAAAAATAGGCCTTCCTTTTGCCTATAAAAATGATGGACAGAATCCCAGTGCCTCCTTCAAGGATCGTGGAATGGCCTGCGCGTTCAGCTTCCTGAAGTGGCTTTGTCGCAGAAACAACTGGGATGAAGTTTTGACCGTGTGTGCTTCTACTGGTGATACCTCTGCCGCCGCGGCGCTTTATGCGTCCTACGTTGGGGCTCCTCTCAAAAGTGTGGTTCTGCTGCCTCATGGGAAGGTGACACCGCAGCAGCTTTCCCAGCCACTTGGAAGCGGCGCCGTTGTTCTGGAATTGCCGGGCGTGTTTGACGACTGCATGAAGGTTGTTGAGATACTTGCTGAGCAATACAGGGTTGCTCTTCTTAATTCCAAAAACAGCTGGCGTATTCTCGGTCAGGAATCCTACGCCCTTGAGGTTGCGCAGTGGTACGGGTGGGATGTTTCCGATCAGTGCCTTTTTGTTCCGGTGGGTAATGCCGGTAATATCACGGCCATTATGGCCGGTTTTTTGAAGATGTATGACCTTGGCATCATAAAGCGGCTCCCCCGTGTGTTCGGAGTTCAGTCAGAGCATGCGGATCCTGTGTGGCGTTACTATTCGGCTCCAAAGGGGAACCGTCATTGGGCCCCTGTTACAGTCAGGCCAAGTGTCGCCCAGGCGGCCATGATCGGAAATCCAGTTTCCTTTCCACGGGTACAAAAGCTTGCTGAGCGCTTCATTGAACTCGGAGGGGAAAGGGCGTTTCAGGTAGTACGGGTTACTGAACAACAGATCATGGACGCCATGATTCTGGCCAACCGAAACGGACACATTTCCTGCACCCAAGGCGGTGAATGTCTTGCCGGCCTTCAAAACGCTCTGAAAATCGGACTGATCGGCGGAAATGAGCATGCTGTGCTGGACGCTACGGCGCACAGTCTTAAATTTTCGGGATTTCAACAGATGTACTTCGAGAACAGCTTCCCGCCCGCCTACGACGTGGTTGCCGATGCATCTCTTGCGAACGAGCCAGTTCTTCTTCTGCCACCTAATGCCCGGGAAGGGAAGGATATCCAGACGTTTGCCAAAATGGGAGCTGACGCTGTGGCTTCAAAGCTTGGTCTTTTGAAGAAAAAATAGTGCCCTGCGTAGGTCTCTCCTTTTTCCCTGCAGCAGTGAAGTTGAAAAAAGGGAGTGCTTTTTGCACTCCCTTTTTTTATTAACCGTGACAGTGTTCCATGAAAGGGCCTCGCTTCCCAGATGGGCGCACGAACAAACCTTGCGTTCAGCCGTCTGCAGTCAAGCCGCCTTGGTTTTTCAGCTATCTTACGGGCATCTTCTCTGGTTCTTTTTCAGTGAATTTGAAGCAGCGTAATCCGTATGTCCACAAGAAAACATACAGATCACACTCAGATTGCAACGCCATATATTTCGGCCGGATGCGTTTTTCTGATGTTTGGGCGAGTATAAGCTGCCTGGGTAAGGTGGCAGATAAGTACATGCTCATTGCGTAGTGTGTAAACAAAAGATATGCTTTTGTGGTCGAAGATTAATGCGCGGGATGTTTTTCAGATTATTTTTGTATGGAATTCGTGAATATGTATACATAAGGACAGGAGAACCTGGTGTTTGCTGTTGTATAAGTATTTTAGCATAGAATGCTCGACGTTTTTGATTCCATCAAAGTGTGCAGGCTGTATTTGCCATTATTTTCGGGAGAATTCCCTGTTTTGGCATGCGATTTCTCAAAAGTAACCGGCAGAAAATTATGATGGGCAGGTATCCCGGATAACGAACGGGGCATGCGCATACGCTCCACGGTGAATGCTCACCTGGCCCCATATCGCCTTGTCGTACCGTTCTTGCTGGGCGCATCGTTGGTTGCCTACCCGGGGTACGGTCTCCCCTTGTCTTTTTTGACATCGATTCCCTACGGACATTTCAGACAGTCATTGCGAAAACGGCTCCGGGGCTGTCCTGCTTTTGTTCCAAAACAGGATTGATCCGTGAATATGTCCAGGGACGTGTTCCCAGTGTCCTTGGTGAAAAGTGAGCCTGTTTACTGATATCTTTTTGAAATAAGATAATGTTTGCGTTTAAATTGAGAGGTTGCTGTGTCATATTCTTTTGCAGGACTGCTTGCTATAATAATACACTCAATTATAAATTCAAATATATTGTATAAAAGAACATTTGATCTTCTTCCTGAAGAGAGAATGTATAGACTGTTTCTGTTTAGTGTAATAGTATATCACGCATCTGATTCTTTGTTGGGAATTTTTTATGAACAAAAAATGTTCATTCCTCTTTTTATAGA
>JAIKXS010000071.1 GCA_024683955.1 Desulfovibrio sp.
AGTCGTATGCAGGTGTTGTCAACAGCCTGTTGAAAACTTTTTTGTGATTTTGTTGAAAACCTTTGAATTTCCCGCTTTCCTGTGGAAATCCATTCCGGAATTTTTCCCGTACCCCCGTAGATTTCGCCGGAACGCTTCCCGCAGTAGTCTCCGAAGGACAGGGCGACGTTCTTCAGCCGGGGCTTCGTCGTGTGGAAGACCGCCTTGCCTGATGTCAGGAGAAACGTATAGTGAGATATTTTCTGGAATAAAATTCAATATGACACCGAAAGAATGAGAAGACCGGATTCCAGCATTCCGATTCGTAACGGAAAAGGGGGAGGGGATTTGAGATACGCGTGCTGCGGTGTGCCTTGGAACATTTTGACAGCCGCGGTTTGGGTGGGAGATGCTGATTCTCAAATCATGCCCCCCCGTTTTTAAAGAGTGCCGTTTTTACCAGTAGCCTTGTTTTTTTGCGTGTGGTCCGTCGATCGCGCAGCTGTTTTTTCATCCCGCTGCTTTGTTCGGAAATGTGATCAGCAGGCCGTTTATTGCAGTACGCACATATCGCTCCTGAATCACCGTCCGGTTGGCTCCCTGAACGAATTTGCTTTATTGATGCGGGTTCATGGATTCTCTGCTCATAAAATCCCTGACGATTGATAGTCGCGTAAAAATGCTATAAACTTATTCTCTCTGCACGCACAAATACGTCTCAGTGTCCTTTTTTGTGCCGTGCAGCCACCCTTACCATAAAGGTTTCGTATGATCTGCCAACACATGTGAATCACCGTGACTGGAACATCCCCGGAGCGGGATGGTCAGCAACGGTTCCGGAGGAGGGCAGACATGGGGAACCACTTCCTTGCCACGCTCTTCTAGCGTTCTCTCGCCCTTCCTCCTTATTACTCTTTTTTTTCTTGCAAGACGGGAGTGTCCGACCTTGCGATTCGTTAATGAGTTCTTTCAGGAGGAGAACGGTGAAAAACAATTTTTTTGCGTCGACGGGCGGTATTATTGTTGTGGGAGCCCTCATTGGTCTTCTGGCCATTTTCCTGCAGAAGATGGGGAATCCCGCGAACATGGGAATTTGTGTTGCCTGCTTTGAGCGTGATGTGGCCGGTGCTCTCGGCCTGCACAGAGCGGCAATCGTGCAGTATCTGAGACCGGAAATAATAGGCTTTGTTCTTGGTTCCCTCTGTGCTGCCCTGCTTTTTCGTGAATTCAAGCCACGTGGCGGATCCGCTCCCCTGACGCGTTTTGTGCTCGGCGTTATTGCGGCCATGGGAGCCCTTGTTTTTCTTGGCTGCCCCTGGCGTACGGTTTTGCGTCTCGCGGGCGGTGATGCCAATGCCCTGTTTGGCTTTGCCGGTCTTGCGGTTGGTGTGTTTATAGGTACACTCTTTTTCAGACGCGGTTACTCCCTTGGTAAAAGTTCTGCACAGACAGCCGTGACCGGGGCTCTCTTCCCCCTGATAATGCTTGGCCTTCTATTCATGGCCTTTGTGTTTCCGCAGGTTGCCGGCCAGCCCCAGTCAGGTCCTCTTTTTTATTCCGTAAAAGGGCCGGGCTCCAGTCATGCCCCTCTTCTCATTTCCCTTGGTGTCGGCTTTCTTATTGGTATTCTTGCCCAGCGCAGCCGTTTCTGCACCATGGGGGCACTGCGTGACCTCTTCCTCTTCCGCTACACCCACCTCTTTTTAGGGCTTCTGGCCCTCTTCGTCGCTGCCCTCGTCATGAACCTCGTTCTTGGCTCCTTCAACTATGGTTTTGAGGGCCAGCCCGTGGCGCATACGGACAGCCTTTGGAATTTCGGCGGCATGGTGACGGCGGGTCTTGCCTTTGCGCTCGGTGGCGGTTGCCCCGGCCGTCAGCTTTTCATGGCCGGAGAGGGTGACAGCGACGCGGCGATATTTGCGATTGGCATGATTGTTGGTTGTGCCCTGGCCCACAATCTTGGAACGGCCAGCTCCGGTGCCGGCATTGGTGCCTACGGCATGCACGCGACCATCATCGGTTTCATCGTGTGCCTGCTTATCGGTGTGTGCAACTGCCGCAAGGCCTAGAATCCGTCGGAGGAGGGGGATATGCTCCCTCCGCAGGTTTTGTCTGAAAGGAATGGGATCTGTCCACTTCCGACACGCCGGGGATCGTTTCATGAGAACAATGGAACGATTCTTTACCCCGTGCGTGAAGAGACATCATAACAACCGTTTGTGCCTTCTTTCCCGTTCGTCCTGAAAACGGAGGATCGGGAAGGGGCTCTCAAGGAGATGCGTAATGCGTGAAGTTGATACCCGTGGTCTGTCCTGCCCGCAGCCGGTTTTGCTTTTTCATCAGGCCGACAGCGAGAACAGCAGCGACCCGCTTGACGTTCTTGTTGACAATGAAGCAAGTGTCGAAAACGTAAGTCGCGCCGCCAGGAAGAAGGGCTGGAACATTACGGCAAAGGTCGAGCCGGGCGGTGTGACGCGTCTTGAACTCAGAAAGGGCGCCTAACGCTCGTTTCTTCAAGACTCCGTGCGGGCTTTTTTGCGGAAAAGCTCCTGCGACAGAGGAGCATGCGCCGTACCCGTCTCCCCGGAAAGGTGTACGGCGCATGCCGGGATCCGTTGCAGGACCTGCCACGGAGGGCGACAGTGTTTTTCGGGTACTTCAGAACATTTTAGAGGAAGAGAGAGCATGGCGCGTTTTTGGCAAGCCCTTTTTTCGTTCTTTTCCCGTTCCAGGAAGAACAGAAGCTCTTCGACGGAAAAGGCGGGCCGGAGCCGTTCCTTTGTGAGTTTTCAGGAGACTGGTGAGGTTATCCGGGCTGAACGGCTTTTGCAGGAGGCCGGCTTTTCCGTGGAGGTGATGGGGCCTCCGCCGTGGCTTCGCCGGGGATGCGATATGGGTATTGTGTGCAATGCTGTTGAAGAACCCGCCATCCGTACGACGCTTGCGGCTAATAATCTGCATCCCGAAGATGTTCTCCCTCTTGCAGGTGATATGCTCGCTCCCGTCTCTCTTGTGCATACGGTTGATTACGGTGCGTTCTTCATGGTCCGTGCGGCCAACATGAAGATCACCATTGCGTGGGAGGACGGCAGAATCTGCAATGTGTCTGGCGGCGGTTGCCCTGATGTCCCGTATCTCGCGGGAAAGCTTCTCGGCAGGTCCATATGTGATGCGGAGGAACCCCGTACGGAGGGGCAGACGCTCTGTTCGTATGCACTGCAAAAAGCGTTTCTGGAAGGCAGGCGGCAATGGCAAGAAGCGAAGAATGGCTCATCGTAGGCACGGTTCCCCAGGCGGACTTTCCCCTTTATTACGGATCCTATGATCTGAAGGACGGCTGGATTGTCTTCGGGGATGACGCCCCCTCTGTTGCCGTAAACCGGGGGACGCCGGCCTTTCTTGGTGCCGCATGGTACGTGGCGCAGTCTCTCGGAGGCCAGCCCCCAAGAACGTTACTTGTCGGGGATACGGGAAACGGAAAAGGAAGTCGTGCTCTTTACGGCATGCTCTGCGACCGCATTAGAGAAGAATCTTTTTCCGGCCTTGCCTTCCATTATCTGTATCCTGACGTTGACTGGCATAACCGCCTGCTTTTGGCTCTTGAATCACTGAATCCGCGTCCCGTGCTTTGTGCTGATGCAGGATTTATGTACGCTGCGAAAATGAGCGGATATGCTGCTCTCTATGACCTGTTTACCCCGGACAGCGGGGAAATGGCCTTTCTGGCCGATGAATCGGCTCCCCATCCCTTTTATACCAGGGGGTTCCTTTCTGGTTCCGACATTCCCGTTCCCGATCTCCTCAAGCGCGCCTATGCCCACGAAAACGCGGCCCGGTGGATGATTGTCAAAGGACACACCGATTATATTGTCCATGATGGCGACATTCTCGAAAGAATCACTGCACCGGATACTCCCGTCATGGAAGCCATCGGCGGAACGGGAGATATGGTGATAGGCGTTGCAACGGCTCTTCTCGCCTCGGGCGTTCCCCTTGCCGACGCCGCATCGCTTGCAGCACACACCGTACGACGTTGCGGGCAGATCGTCAGCCCGACGCCTGCAACTCAGATCCTCGCTCTCCTCCCAGCAATCCCGGAGGCCCTCTCCCTCGCCAGTGAGGCTCGTTTCCGAGCCGTCACCCCGTCCTGATTTTCTGCGATTTTCAAGGTCTATCCTTTCTTCCTTCCCTGGTGTATACTACCACGCATCCTGTGTCTGATACCTTCCCTTTTTTGGAAATTTTGCATAGCCCCTCCTTGCCTGAGGAGCGTTTTTTCTTTTGCTAGGGCCTAGGCACTGATTTCAGCAGGGACGATCTCTTTGTCTTCACTTCACCTTTTCGGGAGGCGGCGTTTTAGACCGTACGGTCCTTTTGCCGAACAAGAATGCAGAGATTTTTTGTCGTTGGATTTCTTTTGAGTGTGATCCTTTGTGTATCGTTTCTTCCCTCTGCTGCCTCGGCTGACGGGCAGATTGTGCAATTGCCCGCGCCCGATATGCAGGGAGGGCGACCTCTTCTTGCCTGTCTGAAGGACAGGCACAGCGACCATCATCCTGGAGGAGAGGATTTCACGCTTCCCCAGCTGAGCACGCTTCTCTGGTCCGCCTGGGGGATTAACCGTCCTGACGGACGCCATGTGATTCCTACAGCACGCAATCAGCAAAAGATCAGGCTTTATGCTGTTCTCAGTGATGGCGTTTGGCAATATTTGCCTGAACGGACCAGTATTCAGAAAGTCCTTGACGGTGATATGAGAAAACGTTTTGACAATGCCACCATGATATTTTTATACGCGGCACCCGCAGGAGATATTTTTTCGGCTATGCATGTGGGATCCATGTATCAGAACGTGGCCCTCTATTGTGCCTCTGAAGGATTTGCCAACTGTGTGAAGCAGGCCAGCAGGGATGCTCTTGACAAGGAACTTTCCCTTCCGAAGGGGTATAAGGTTTTGATCACTCAGTCCATCGGCCACCATTCGCTCAAATAGTTTTGTCATGTTTTCCGATACACCTGCAGAACATTGCTTTTTTCCGGAAAAGCCGCTGATATGGCTGGCCATTCTTTTCTGCGTTCTTTTTCTTTCCTCGGCCGTCTTTGCCGGCAGCGGCTCCTTTTCGTCCTCCGGCATCTCCTTGTCAGAACTCCTTCGTCTCGCCGAAGAGGGCGATTCCGACGCCAAAACGGAGCTCGGATACATATATGGTTTTGGCTATGGCGTGGAGCAGGATACGGCCAGTGCCATTGCCTATTTCTCCGAGTCGGCGCGGGAGGGGAATGTTGAAGCGCAGTTCGGCCTTGGCCGGCTTTTTTTGGAGGGACCCGACGGGGAGCCTGACTATGCTTCCGCAGCGTACTGGTTTTCGCAGGCGGCCTTGAAGGAACACGCAGACGCCCTGCTAAGTCTGGCAGATATGTACGCACAGGGCCTTGGTCTCGAAAAGGATCCGGAGAAGGCCAAAGCCTTTTTTCATAGGGCAGCGGATGCCTTCAGAAAGGAAGCTCTCAACGGAAACGCTCTTTCCGCCTATACCCTTGCGACCATGTATGCGAGTGAGGGACTGGAAGCGGAGAAGGCCCGTTTTTGGTTTCAGAAGGCCCTTGCTGCTTTTCTTGACGAGGCGGAGCAGGGCAACAGCAATTCCATGTATATGCTCGGACTTATGTATCAGAACGGAGACGGTACAGAACCGGACCTGACGGCAGCCGAGGCCTGGTTTCAAAAAGCGCTGGAGACGTCGCTTCTTGTGCCGTCCTCCCTTGACTGAGGATTCCTTCGGGTCGGGAGGGGCAGGCCGCCGTTTTGTTTGAGAGAGGACACGGACGTTTTCCGTGATTTCTGCTTGTGTGTCCCTGACCGGTTTGTGGCAGGAGATGCCTGCCCTGGACGGGAATACCCCTGCCCGGCACATCACGCCCCAGCCGGTTCTGCCCCGTTATCAGTCGGAGAAGAGTACCATGCTTGAACGCTACGCCGCCTCCAATCCCAAGGTGGGAACCCGCCTTTCCCTGGGATTTGCCTTTTCTTCCTGGACGCATATCCTGGCCACATTTTTTGGCAGTGGTCTTCTCCGTCCGGCTCCCGGTACCATGGGAACCCTTGCGGGCCTTCTTGTCTATGTGGTGTGCAGTGACCTCGGCAAGACCGTCTGGATTGCCATAACCCTTCTTTCCTTCTTTCTCGGGGCCTATGCCTGTGAAATTTCTGGACGCGATTGCGGTGTTCATGACCATTCGTCTTTTGTCATCGATGAGGTCTTCGCCATCTGGCTTGTTCTGCTGACGCTTCCGGCGTCGCCTTTCTGGTACGTGGCAGCCTTTGTTACCTTTCGTTTTTTTGATATTGTAAAAGTTCCTCCCTCATCCTGGTTCGATCGGACAATGCGGAACGGGTGGGGGGTGATGCTGGATGATTTCTCCGCCGCCGTGCAGTCTATCCTTGTTCTCCAGGGCGTTCTTCTTCTCGTGTCCTGACCGCTGCGGCCGTTAATCACTCTGTTTTTTTACGGGTCCGCGTGCTTCTGTCGGTCTTTTTTGACGGATTGGAAAGCGCGGAAGAGTTCCTATGGGTAAACGAGAAGTGCGTGACGCTTGTTCCCCTTGCAACGGCGAACCTTGTTCCGGTCAAAAAGGTGGAAGATGCAACCTCGCCGCCGCTTTTCTGCGATGGAGGGGATTCTGCTCTTGCGTCGCCCTTTCTCTTCTTCTGCTTCAGTCCGCGGATTCTTTTTTTTTCTCCCCGTACGTATACCCTTCCGAAAAATCATCCGCACAGCGCGTTGTTACTGATCCCGAGGCCCGTTCCCTCTTTCTTGAGGGCTTTGCCTATGCTCACGGGAACGGTGTGAAGAAAAATGCGCACGAAGCCTTTCTTTGCTACGAAAAGGCCCATGCGCTGGGATATGCGCCGGCAACATACAACCTTGCGCGGATGTATCTGCAGGGCAACGGTGTTGAGAAAAATGTCGAGAAGGCATTGGAGTACTTCCTTATTGCAGCGGAAAAAGGCCTGCGGCTTGCGCAGTATTCCCTGGCGTCCCTCTACGATGAGGGCGGTGTGAAAAAGGATATGGAACGCGCTCTCTACTGGTACACCAAGGCTGCGGAGCAGGGAGATGCGTGGGCGGAATACCGTCTTGCCTGCCTTTACGAAGAAGGAAAGGGCGTCGGTCAGGATCTCTCAAAGGCTGTTTTTTGGTATAAAAAGTCCGCTGATCAGGGTAATCCGCCGGCTCTCAATAATCTTGCGACGCTTTACGAAACGGGGCGCGGGGGACTTGAAAAAGATCCGTCTTTTGCCGTGCGTCTCTACCATAAGGCCGCGATGAAAGGGCATTCCATCTCCCAGTTTAATCTGGCACGCTGTTATCAGTATGGCCTTGGCGTGCAAAAAAGCATTTCCAAGGCAAGAGCCTGGGAGAAAAGGGCTATGCTGAGCGAGCGGAAACTTGCTCCGGAGGAGACCCCGCGGCGGAGGAGCGCAGAGAGAGGAGCCCGCCCGAGAGCATCACGCACGAGCCCGTCGGAACGTTTCATCGACGTTACCTTCAGACAACATGGGAGCACTGAGGGGCGCGGGGGTCTGGCGTCAGAGCCTTCGGGAACAAAATCTTCGCCCCCGCGTCTGGCGTCAGAGAAGGAAGGGCTCTACCGCGTGGCTCTTTCCCCGACAAAACGAAAAAAAGCTCAGGCGCTTTGTCGTTCCGCCCTGGCCTTTGAAAAAGGTTCGGAGCGAACCCCAAAAAATCTGGAACAGGCCATGCGACTCTATGAAGAGGCCGCCAAGCTGCATTATACGCCCGCCGCATATAAGCTTGCCTGTCTCTACGCGGCCGATACATCGAAGGGGCAGCACGCCATTCTTGCCTGGAAGTGGTTTAATGAGGCGGCGTCAAACGGACACACCGGGGCCCAGTTTCGTCTTGGCCAATGTTATGAAAAGGGTCTGGGGGTTCCGCGGAATCTTTCTATGGCTTTATACTGGTACGCCCAGTCAAAGACTTACGGCAACAAAGAGGGAGAGAAATCCTTTGAACGTCTGCAGGCATTGACAAAAAACGAAAAGGGCGAAGGATGGAAAGAGGGGGAAAAGATCGGGGAATTGAAGTCAGGGAAGGAGAAGTCTGAGAATCAGGAACCTGAGAAGGAAAAGTCCGGGAACGGGAAGGCCGGAAACGGGAAGACCGGGAACGGTGAGTCGGGGACAAGCAGCCCGGAAGCGACAACGGATTGATCCTCCTTTTCGTTCCCCCTGCGTTGAACTGCTGTTCTTACCGGCTGGGCTGCCCGTACACGTAAGCGTTTCGGAAGACCTCCGAAGCCTTTTTTGTCTCAAGCCATCTCCGCCTTTGTTTTCAGCGAAAGTCCGGCCCCGGATCCTTCTTGTCGTCTGGTACATTCCGGGACATCTCCTTCGAAAGAAAGGTATATCATGAACACCCCCCCTGCTTTTTTTGAATATTTTTGACTTTTTCTATTGATCACGTATAAGGGGTAAATGTGAATCTCGTCGATTCCCATGCTTCAGAGTCTGCCAGCGCACATGATACAATTTCCGGCTTGCGTAACTGGATGATATAGTAAAAAATGCATGCCGGCCGACCCATGGAATACCGTTATGAGAGAGTGTTTTTGCAAGTTTCTTGCCAGTTTGATTGTTCTTCTTCCTCTTACATGCAGTCTGAGCGCATGCGATGAAGAAATACAGGTCCACAGAGAGCCCGATGCCAAAGAGCTTTTCCTTCAGGGGACAAGCCTGCTTGCCGGCAAGGGCGGAAAGGAGGATGCAAAACGGGGGGCTCAGCTTTTGAGCCGTTCGGCCATGCTGGGCAATACCGACGCACAGCGTGAACTTGGCTTTCTTTACGCGGAGGGACGCGGGGTGGGTCAGGATCTTGTCCGGGCTGCAGAATGGTTTGCGGAAGCCGGAACGAACGGAGATCCACGGGCCCAGTTCGAGATTGGGAAGATGTATCTTGAAGGACGCGGACTGCCCCGTGATATAACGCAGGCGTGTGAGTGGCTCTCCCAGTCTGCCGGCAAGAACAACAATGACGCAAGTCTGACTCTTGGCATACTCTACTATGAAGGAAAGGAAGTGCAGGGCAATGCTTCCTATGGCCTTGAGCTGATCCGTAACGCGGCTGATCACGGACATGCGGCAGCACAGTACTATCTCGCCCGCCTCTACGAAACCGACAAGACACTCAAGAATTTGCAGGAGGCAAGGCGTCTCTATATCGCTTCTGCCGAACAGGGGAATGCGGATGCCCTTGTGTGCGCGGCCTGTCTGTTTGAGAACGGGCAGGGCGGTGAACGCGACGAAGAACAGGCCTACAGGTATTTTGAGAAAGCTGATGAGCTGGGGCATCGCAAGGCAGCTCTTTTTCTCGGTCTTCAGTGTCTCGACGGACGGGGTGTCGATCAAAACAGCGAGAAGGCATTTAAGTATATTCAAAAGGCTGCTGAATCCGGCTCAAGTTTTGCCCAGGTTGAACTCGGGCGGCTTTACGCACAGGGAATGGGGGTAGGGAAAGACCCCGCGTCAGCTTTTCAGTTCTTTGCCAGAGCAGCAAGTAACGGGAACGCCAGAGGAGCGTATAATCTGGGATTATGTTACGCGAGAGGCTTTGGCACGGCAGTTGATTTTGAAAAGGCCGAGGAGCAGTTCTCCGTTGCCGACGCGTACGGCATTTCAGATGCAGCCTATAATCTTGGCGTGCTTGCCGAAAAAAGCGGAAAGCCCGGTGCCCAGAACCGTGCCTTCCTCCTCTATACAAAGGCCGCGAAGGCCGGTGTGCCCCTTGCCCAGTATCGTGTCGCCCTCTGTTATGAAACGGGGGCCGGTGTCGGAAAGGATTCCGAGAAAGCCAAGAAATGGTATGCAAAGGCTGCGTCGCAGGGCCTGCCAGAGGCGGAATTCGCCCTTGGACGTCTGGCCTTTTCCGAAGAAGGAGACGGGCGTGAGACAGAAGCCGCCAACTGGTTCCTGCTTGCCGCTGAGCACGGGCTTCCCGAGGCCCAATACAACGTCGGCGTTCTTTTGAGCGAGGGGCGCGGCTTCCCACGGGATGACGTCCGATCCCTTGTGTGGTTTAAGAAAGCGGCAGCGCAGAATTTGACAGAGGCCCAGACTCTTCTGCAGAAGGCAGGAGAAAACTGGCAGACCCTTCCCGGTGAAGAAGCCGGGCCTGCGACCCCGGCTTCCTCCGTTGTGATCGGGGAAGATGAGCGTGCTCCTTCCGAAAAGCGTACTGAAGAATCCCAGGTCAAAGAGACCATGCCTTCTCAAACGGCGTCACCGTCATCAGACACCCCCCTGAAGACGGAACCTGACAGGAGCGCGGCTGGAAAGGAACAGGACCAGGCTGACGACGCTGAGTCGACGCAGGTGCCAAACGCACAGGCTGACCTGGCCGTGCCCCAATCGCCGATGCGGGAGGATCCCCGCCAGGACGTCTCCCCGGAACGGGCCCCCGATAAGACGAAGGATGTTCCTGAACGCATCTCTCCCTCGCGGGTTGAAGGAGAGCTTCCTCCTCCTTCCGCCGACGCGGAGGGGCTTTATGCAAAAGCTCAAGAACTTCTTGAAGGAAGGGACGGGGCTAAAAAGGATCCCAAGGAGGCTGCACGTCTTCTCGAGGAGGCGGCAAGCCGTGGTCATGACGACGCCAGGCTTGCCCTTGCCCATATGCTTCGTGAGGGCCGTTATGTGCCGAGAAACGTCATGCGCGCCAAGGAGCTTTATGAAGCCCTTGCCGGCAGTCATAATGCCGAAGCGATGCGCTTTGTGGGTGATATTTTGGACGCAGGAAGTGCCGATGTGAAGCAGGACCGTAAGGCGGCCACATCGTGGTACGCCAGGGCTGCGGAGCAGGGGGACAGGGAATCGCAGTTTATTCTTGGCAATCGTTTCCGTCGTGGCATAGCATGCAACCGTGATTATGAGCAGGCTGCCCACTGGTTTGAGCTCGCCGCCGAGCAGGGCCATGCCGAGGCTCAGTATAAACTGGGATTTTTTTACGAAAAGGGCCGCGGGGTTATGCAGGACTATAAAAAGGCGGCACTGTGGTATGGTAAAGCGAAGGAACAGAACTTTCCCGATGCAGCAAGACGTCTTAAGCGTGTTCTTTCCTTCTCTCGTTAGGATAGGAATTTTTACCCGTTACAGCAGTAACTTGTAAGGAACGAATCGGAGGCAGCGCATCCTGCCCCTCAGAGGGGTCTTCGCGCTGGATAGTGATGAAAAGACTTTCAACCTGGCTTCTTTTGGTTTTATCGCTGTGTAGTTTTGTTGTTTCTTGTAATGAATCAGTGGCAAACCCCCTGCTGGGCTCCTGGAGTGTGAAATCCATTGTTGCCTCTGATCTTATTTCACAGGTTTCCATAGACCGTTATAAGTCTCTGCAGCCAAACGAAATTGTCTTTACGGAAAAAGAAATGAGTGTGACCCCGAAAGAGGGCAAACAAAATACCGTTCCTGTGGAATACAAGGAAGTGAGCGGGACGGTCTGGGGCTTTTCTCTCGATAACGGGAAAACGTGGAATGAGGTGCGCATCCAGGATGCCAATACCCTCATACGAATCGAAAAGAAAGAGGAAACGGATACGGAGATCGTCTATACGTTAACGCGCAAGCAGTAATGGGCTCAGGCTGTGTTTGGAGGCTCTTCGCCTGACGCCCTTCCTGCAGTTGTCCGCGTTGAGCGGAACCGCGTTTTGTCAAACAGGAGGAGTGTTGCCTCGTGTTGAAATATATAGGTTCAATTTTCATTATCCTTCTCGCCGTGTGTTTCACCACCTACAGCGGTTTAATGACAAGTCTTGAGCACGCACATCCGGCAGAAAATACCGATGAACTTCCCATTGGTACGTATGAAGTATGGATCTATGATTATCCTATGGCAGATGTGCAGATTCTGGTATCCAGTCAGGTGCTGGCAATTAAAAATCGTAATCCATTGAATGTGAAAAGTATGAGTGTCAATGAACCCTGGAAAGGACAGATTGGAACAGACAGCCAGGGTCATGCTATCTTTTCAACATTCAGTTATGGTATACGTGCTGCTGCACTGACATTACGAAGCTATGCAAAAAAATATAATATTAATACGATAGAAGGAATTATAAACCGTTTTACAGTGGCAGATAAATTACAGGCGGATAAATATATTTTGTTTCTTGCAAACCGTCTTGATGTAAATCCGCATGAACGTATTGATATGCGAAAATGTCTTCCACTCTTGCTTCGGTATATGTCGTATTACGAATGTGGGATAAAGCTTCCGGAATCGCTATTTGCCCCTTATGATATTTTGGCAGAGATGTGATTGTTCCGCGACGGAAAAGTCCGTCTTATAGGACGTGCTGCTCTTTGCCTTTCTGCCGTATCTTTGCTTCTTACGCACCGGATCCCGCCTCAGACCGGCTTGACGGGGCAGGGTGCCCTGTCCCGGGTACGGTTTCCGTTGCGGAAGTATTGTTCTTTACCGGGAAATTAAGAAGACCATTCAGAAAATCATGGTTCTGAATGGTCTTGCCGTTGTTATTCTACCTGATTGTTTGGAGAAAGCATGCATCTTGTTCCGAAGCCTGATGATCCTCATTATGTCAATGACCGTTGCCAGTGCAGAGACTGCAGCTATATTTTTTTACGCAATACCCATTTTTTCCTTCGTTTTCTGGACTTTGTGAGAGGACCGCGCTGTCCCAACTGCGGAAGCAGAAGAATAGTACGTATCGGTGCCCGGGGGCCCCTCAGTGTTTCCGAGAACACAACATTGCGAAAAAGCTGATCTGGCATACAAAAACACACTCCTCCTCCCCGTCTCTCCCAACTCTTTCTTTCCCCGGTGCCTGTTTTCCCTATTCACTTGGCCTCTGCCCGATACCCCCTCGCGTTGTTCATATACCGTGTTGTATTCTTGTCCGCCACGCGCAGGGGGAGGGGAGATTGGTCACTGGGCTGACGACCGGTCGTTCTCCGGGCTCATGCAGCGTTTTTGTGCTTTCCTGGGACGGCCAGTCGGTCTTTCTTTGCGTCAAGGATTAAAGTGCTCCTTGAGGGCCGGATCGGAAAGCTTGAGGGGAAAGGTGGCGCGTTCCTTCTCTTCTCATGCCAACGACCTGTCTTCAGACGGATCGTCGGGAGTTTTTTGTCCCTGACTCAAAGATACGAGCGCTACCGAAAATATGCGTCAACGGTGTAAGACGTGCCTGCCTTTTTGAATTGCAGGAAAAGAGCGCCACTCATTTCGGCAGATATTGCGGAGGAGGTAAAAGGTGGTCATTAACGAGGAAGACTACGGGAAGATCCGGCAATACTGGCTCGGCGGAATGAGCCAGAGGCAGATAGCAAGGCAGCTTGGTTTCTCCCGGAACACGGTCAGAAAATACTGTGAAGGAGAGTCTGTACCGTGGAAAAGAAAGGCATACGTCCGGGCCCCCACGGTGTTGACGGAGGAGGTTCAGAGCTTTATTGCCCACTGCCTGGCGGAAGAAAAAGACGGGGAGAGTACGAAGCAACGTAAGACAGCACGGGGAATCTATGACCGTCTTGTCGAGGAAAAAGGTTTTTCCGGAGGAGAATCTACCATCCGGAAGTACGTAAAAGAGCTCAGGGAACGCCTTTGTTCCTCCGGCGTTCCCTGCTCCGGATGCCGTGAAGATCGAAAGAAGTAGAACACAATGCGGGGAAAGCGCGCCCTTGTGACGGTTTCTCCTGTCAGCTCCGTCCCTGCACCGCGGGGGGGCTTTTCCTGGCGGATCAGGCGTAACAACAGGCCGTTGTTTTACGGCAGGTTTGAAAACGTATTACACTGGGCGGGATTTCCGCTTTCGAACCCCTGTCTGAACCAGGAATAACGCTGTTCGCTTGTGCCATGGGTAAAACTGTCCGGAACGACGTAACCCTGAGCATGATGCTGCAGCCTGTCATCCCCGATGGCCGTTGCCGTGCGCAGGGCCTCCTCCAGATCGCCTTCTTCAAGACGGCCTGCACGGGCCACATGGTGTCCCCAGATCCCTGCGTAGCAGTCTGCCTGCAGTTCCATCATGACAGAGAGCTGATTTGATTCGCGTTTGTTGGAACGTGCCTGAAGGGACCTGACCTGTTCAGCTGTTCCCAGAAGATTTTGTACATGGTGTCCGACTTCATGGGCCACAACATAACCCAGAGCAAAATCGCCTCCTCCGCCGAGTTTTGTCTGCATATCCTGATAAAAACTCAGATCCACATAGAGTTTCCTGTCGGCAGGGCAATAAAACGGCCCCATGGCAGCCTGCCCGTAGCCGCAGGCCGTTTCCGTGGTTCCACTGTAGAGGACAAGACGCGGAGTCTCATAGCGGTGCCCGTATTGTTGAAATATGGAGCTCCAGACGTCCTCGGTCTGCTTGAGGACGACTTTGGTGAAATCTGCCAGAGTGTCGTTTGCCCGACGTGATTCAGGCGTTTCCACCCGTTGCTGGGTCTGCTGCACCGGGATGGCACCTTCCCCCAGAAATCCCGAGAGATCGATACCGTAGTAGCCCGCCACAAGGACCAGGAGGAGGGTTAGAATGCCGGGTTTTCCACGTACGGCACCGGAAAAGCCCGAACGACCACGCCTGTCCTCCACATTCCCGCTACGTTCCATATCCTGCCAGCGCATACGACTCTCCTTTTTGTTCCAATGAGATGCATATTTTACAGATACGCAAAGATAGAAAGTTTTATTTTCGCCGTCAATCAAACGTGGTGAAGAACAAAAGCCCCCGGCGTCATGCCGGGGGCATATTGCGTTTTGGGGAGGTGGATTACAGCCAGAGCATTTTGCAGATGTTGTATCCTGCAAAGGCCACAATGTAGGCCAGAGCCGTATTGAAAACGATACTAAAGAAAAGCCATTTCCATCCGCCGGCTTCCTGCTTGATGACAATAAGCGCGACAAAGCAGGGACTGTAGAGCAGGACAAACAACATCAGCGAGATGGCTGTGGCCTTCGACCAGTTCGGTGCTGACTTAAGGCGGTCGGAGAGTGTTTTTGTTTCCTCCTCGTCCTCAGCGTCTTCGATCTCACCCAGAGACCATGCCGTTCCGAGCGTGCCCACAACGGCCTCCTTGGCGGCCACACCGGCGATAAGGGCTATGTCGGTGCGCCAGTCGTAGCCCAGAGGTGCGAGGAGCGGTTCAATTCCCTTGCCAAGACGACCGGCAAAGGAGTAGGCGAGCTCTGCCTCGCTCAGGGCATTCTGCGCGTCACTGACGGCTTCTTCGGCCTCATCCCGGCGTTCCTGGGGAGCGTTCTCGGGCAGGACCTTGAGAGCTTCCTCCGCCGCCTCGATTTTCTGCTCCAACTGAGCTGACATGTCAGCGGGAAGTTCGGGGAATTTCATCATGGCCCAAAGTACGACAGAAATTGCAAGGAGAACCGTTCCGGCCTTTTTGATGTACATCCAGGCGCGTTCCCAGCAGTGGAGCAGAACGCTGAAGAGGGTGGGGAAACGGTAGGGCGGAAGTTCCATGACAAAGGGTGTGGGCTCTCCTTTGATAACGGTCGAACGCAGAAATTTCGCAACGAGAAGGGCCATGATCCAGCCTATGGCTGTCATGGTAAACATGATTTTCGGGGCATTCTCATTGCCGAAGAAGGCCGTTGCAAGGAGGAGAAATACAGGCCATTTGGCACCGCAGGTCATAAACGGCAGTGTTAAAAGCGTGGCCAGTTTTTCCTTGGGGCTGCGGAGCGTACGTGTGGCCATGGCACCCGGAATGGCGCAGCCGCCGGCTATGCCGCCCGCGACGCAGTACGGCATGACGGAAGCGCCGTGGAGGCCGAAGACGCGGAAAACACGGTCCATCATGTAGGCCATACGTGCCATGTACCCGCAGTCTTCAAGGAAGGAAAGAAGGGTAAACATGATGACGATGAGCGGCACAAAGCTCAGAACTCCGCCGACACCATTTATAATGCCGTCCACGATGAGGGATTTGAGATGTCCTTCCTGCATGCTTTCGCCGACCCATTCACCGAGCCAGGCAAGACCGTCCTCAACCCAGCCCTGCGGATAGGCACCGATCTCAATGGTGAGCTGATACATGAAGTAGAGCACCGCGAGCATGATGACGGGGCCGAGAAAACTGTTGGTCAGGATTCTATCGAGAGAGTCAGTGAAGGCAAGGCGGTCTTTTGTTGGGTCCTGTGTAAGCACACCATTACCGAGAAGGCTCCGGATAAAGCCATATCGGTGGTCCGTTATGATGCTTTCCATATTGGTTCCCATGGTGCCCTTTACGTGCTCCATGGTGTCGTTTGCGATCTTTTGAAGGGAAGTAGCGGCGGCGCTGTTAGCGGACTTCAGTTCTTCAATCATATCCGTGTCGCGTTCCATGGTCTTTAACGCAACATAGTAGGGATGGTATTTTTCGGACAGAAGCTGCTCATTGGCAATGAACGTTTCCATTTGTTGCAGCGCCTGGTCGATATCCGAACCGTAGCTGAGACGAAGGGGCTCTTTTTTGCCGCTTTTGGCGATGGATACGGCGGCATCGAGGACTTCTTTGAGTCCTTCGCCGGAGCGTGCCGTCATGGGAAAAACCGGAATGCCGAGGAGAGAGGAGAGCTTGGCGGTGTCGATCGTGATACCGCCCTTGGCTGCTTCATCCATCATATTACAGCCAAGAACAACTGGCATGCCCATTTCAAGTATTTGCACTGTCAGAAGCAGGTTGCGCTCAAGCGCCGAGGCTTCCGCCACGTCAATGACTGCCTGGACATTGTTAGACGAGAGCTCGCGTCTGGCCACTATTTCTTCCATGGAATAGGCCGTGAGCGAATAGGTGCCCGGAAGATCAACGAGGGTGATCTGCTGACCGTCCACGGTGATTTCACCTTCCTTCCGGTCGACTGTGACACCCGGATAGTTGCCCACATGCTGACGGGCGCCTGTGTATCCATTGAAAACGGTTGTTTTACCGCAGTTAGGGTTGCCGGCCAAAGCAATACGAAGAGCTTTCCCTGCCCCTTCATTGCCGGTGTTCGCAAATGCATCACTCACCGCAAAACTCCTTTTGCTACAATAAAAAGGCAAAGACGCACCAAACTGGACAGTCCCGATGCGTTTTGCCTGTCATTTGTTCGTGCCGCAGTGGCTTAGTCTATTTCAACGGTAATGTAATCGGCTTCCTGATTTCGCAGGGAAATGGTGACTCCGGAAAGTCTGACTGCAATGGGATCACGCAGGGGAGCTTTCCCTACAATGGAAACCTGTGAGCCGGGGATCAGCCCCATGTCCCTGATGCGACGGTTCATTTCGCCATGGGCTTCGACCTCGCGGATTTTGCCTTTTTTTCCGACCGGAAGCTGACGAAGATTGATTGTCTGTGCCATAGAACACTCCTTCTATTCCACCATTAGGGCGTGAGAACGTTTCGTAATTTTATGATCGTTGAAAACAATGAATAGAATTTAACTTTTGTTTTCGATTCTCATCTACAAATATATGAGCGACGGTGCTTACGAAGACCCTTTGGCAATTTTGTCCGATCTTCTCCGGCCTGAGCGAACATGTCGCCAATAAAAGGTGTGCCGGAAGAATACTGGTCTTCCACCTGTATCGCGTCAGCACACCGATGCCGTAAATGTGCGTAAGAAGAACTGCGTTTGGATGCCGGCGTCTTCAAAAAAATACGGAGACAGCGGAAGACTCTTCAATGAAATGAATACGAAAACGATTCTCATTTTTTAATTAAAAAAGCAAGCAATTTTTTATCACTATTAGCCGTGCGGTGATGACGACAAGGCGAAAAGACGAGCCTGATGCCGGGATTGGGCTTTCATGAGTCTCTTCATTTTTTTAGACATATCTCTCATGGCGTTTTTCTCGCGACGGAATAAACGGAACGAAGGGCATAACACGGAATTTTTTTGTAGCGTGGGCAAGGGCGTTTTTTTGTGACTCCACCCTTGCGGCTGTTGCCGGCAGAAGCATTCACGTGAAAGAGTCTTCCTTTCTTTCACGGGGCGTTGCGTATTCTTGCTTTGTCCGGTGCGTCGTTTCGGCTGCTTCCGTCATGAAGTTGGAGACTGTCGCGTGGTAGGTGAAGCAGTACCGTTCACAGAGACGTCTTCCCATCCGTTCATCCTTTTCCGTACTCTAAAGAGATAGGTAAGGGCTTTTCACGGTGGAATCCTGGATCCCTTGTGGAACTCTGTTTCTTCATGCTTCAAACGCGGCATGATGTGATTCGCCGGAATTTCCGGCGGAGGCTGCCTGTGAGACACGCGAGGGATGGGGAGCGATTTCCGTGGTTCTTTTGGAATATTTTCGAAAACAAATGAGTATGCTTTTACTATGTTTTAAAAAATAATGAAATGCTATGATTTTTTTTGATATAAAATTGACAAAAAAATAAAAATAAGCCAGAATGAAAATTGTCAGTGAGTCCAAACCTCATCCATTCCTTTAATATATTTAATGACTTTCCCGATGATTGGGTAAGGTCGAAAATCTTTCCGGAGTGAACCATGATTGCGAGAAGTCTTTTAAATAATGCCACCAGACCTTCCAAGCGGGGGATGAAATTTCAGTTCAATCGAAAAACATCTGATGATTGCCTGCTTGTTCGTTATTCGGTACAGGTCTTGAATTTTGAATTTGAAGACCTTGCCGAGATTCTTTCCATGGATCCAGAAGATGTAAAAAAAATGTATTACGGTTTTAAAACAAAGGGGAATAAGGAAGGTTTTGAGGCTTTATATAACTTATTTTCTATTGATAAATATATTTTTCTTTCATATGCATATGATTGGAAGGAAAATGAAGGATCAATATCTCTTGATCAACCATTTCCCGTGCATATTCTTGGTTATAACGGAAAAATGACAGATGAACGTTATTGGTTTCAGAATGGATGGTTTGAACAGAATTTTGGCAATGAACACAACGTTTCTGTTATGAAAATTACATTTAACTACCTTAGCGATTATGGTTTTAACAGGGATGATATAGTTATAGCAAGTCGATTGCCTGAACATATTACGTTTAAAATTCATAATGTATACATGATTCAAGAAGAGGATGGTAATATTGTTCCGATGATTTCTGATAACCATATTGAGAATGGTATTATAACTGATAAGATCCTTTTTAATGCAATGAATCCAGATGATAAAATTTCTTTTTCTCAACTGGAGAGTGGATATACCATGATAGGTTGTATTGTGTGGAAGGCAGCTATGATGTGAGTTCAATTTTTTTTCTTCAGAATTTCTTGCTTTTAAAAGTCTGATCTGCAGGATAATAAAAATTGATTTGTCAATTATAAAATACATCTACTTTTTTAGACTATATATAGAGAAACTCAAATGCTAAAAATCGCCGCCGTCCCGCAAAAGAAATCAACGTGAGAAACGCTTGTCCATGTTCGGCTATTGGCAGAGAAGAAACTTTGTGCTAAAAAGAACAAGGTTTTTTTGAGGTTGTTTTTATACTATACTTTTCGGAGGATACACTCATGTCCGCATTGGTTTTTGGTCATATGAACCCTGATACCGACAGCATTATTGCTGCCATTGCCGCCACGGAACTCTACAAAAAACGTGGTTTTGATGTGAAAGCCTGTGCGCAGGGCGCTCCTACGCCAGAGAGCAAATTCGTGCTTGAAAAATTCGGTCTTACGGCTCCGGAAGTTATCAGCGATGTCGCGGGACAGGACGTCTATCTTGTTGACTACTCTGATCTTGCCCAGGCTCCCAAGGGTCTTGCCGACGCGAATGTGAAAGGTATCGTTGATCACCACAAACTCGGTGACGTAACGACCTCATCTCCTCTTGAGTGCTGGATTTGGCCCGTTGGCTGCACCAACACCGTTCTGACCAGCATGTTTGAATTCTACGGTGTGGAAATTCCCCGTGCGCTGGCCGGTGGCATGCTCTGCGCCATTCTTTCCGATACCGTTATCTTTAAGTCGCCCACCTGCACGGAGGCCGACAAGAAAGCCGTTGCCAAGCTCGCCAAAATCGCCGGCGTGAGCGATGTTGAGGCCCTTGGTATCGAAATGTTCAAGGTGAAGAGCGCTGTTGACGGAACACCCATGCGTGACCTCGTCAACCGTGACTACAAAGATTTTGACATGAATGGCAACAAGGTCGGTATCGGTCAGCTGGAAGTCGTCGATCTTTCTATTCTCGACAAAGTCAAAGCCGGTCTCCAGGCTGAAATCGAGAAGGTGAAGGCCGAAGGCAAACGTCACAGCGTATTCCTGCTTCTGACCGATATCATGAAGGAAGGATCCGAAATGCTCATCGCTTCCGACGATCCGAGTGTTGTCGAGAAGGCTTTCGGCAAAAAAGCCAGTGGTACCAGCGTGTGGCTTGACGGTGTTATGAGCCGTAAGAAACAGGTTGTGCCCAACTTTGAGAAGGCCTTCAAATAAGGTATCTCATTTGTTTCTCTGAGGCTCCGCTCCGCCCGGGCGGAGCCTTTTTTAGTTTTTTTTGCCTTTTTCCTTGCCATTTTTTCTGCACGTTTTAGTATTAAGACGAGTTGTTTGTTTTTTCTAAGAGGAGTCCCCATGAGCACAGATATGATTCCCCGTGCCATTGTTGATGAATTAAATAAATTTATCATTGGTCAGGAAAAGGCAAAACGCATGGTCGCCGTGGCCATGCGAAACCGTTGGCGGCGCCAGCAGCTTCCTTCAGAACTCCGCGACGAGGTTGCCCCGAAGAATATTATTATGATGGGCCCTACGGGTGTCGGAAAAACGGAAATTGCGAGGCGTCTTGCAAAGCTTTCCGGGGCTCCTTTCCTGAAGGTCGAGGCGACGAAATTTACCGAGGTCGGTTATGTCGGCCGTGATGTGGAAAGCATGGTGCGCGATCTGATGGAAATAGCCATGAACCTCTCCCGTACCGAAGCCGACAGGGAAGTGCAGGAACAGGCGGAAATCGCCGCCGAAGACAGGCTTATGGATCTTCTTCTGCCACAGAACTACGGACGGGAAGAGCATTCCTCAACGCGTGAAAAGCTTTTACGCCAGTTTCGCGGCGGGTATCTCGACGACCGTGAAGTGGAAATGGAAGTGACGGAATCCCGTGGCGCAAGTATTGATATATTTGCTATTCCGGGCATGGAGAATATGGGGGGGCAGGTTAAGGATCTTTTCAGCAAGGCTTTTCCGCCCAAGTCGCACAGGCGCAGGCTCAAGGTCCGTCAGGCCTTTAATATCCTCGTGCAGGAGGAGGCGGAAAAGCTCGTTGATAACGACAGTATCTGTGACCGTGCAAGGGAGCTTGTCGAGCAGTCCGGTATTATCTTTATTGATGAGATCGACAAGATCGCGTCAACAGCCCAGAGCAAGCAATCCGATGTGTCGCGGGAGGGTGTTCAGCGCGATCTTCTTCCCATTGTTGAAGGAAGTTCCGTCAATACCAAGTACGGTCTTGTCCGGACCGATCATATTCTTTTCATCGCTGCCGGTGCCTTTCATTTTAGCAAGCCGAGCGACCTGATTCCCGAGCTCCAGGGGAGGTTCCCTCTCCGTGTGGAACTGGATGCCCTCGGTAAGGAAGATTTCTTCCGTATTCTGACAGAGCCTGACAACGCGCTTACTAAGCAGTACGGCGCGCTGCTGGCCACTGAGGATGTGCATCTTGATTTTTCTGAGGATGGTCTGCTGGAAATCGCCAATTTTGCCGAGGAGATCAACGCACAGACGGAAAATATCGGGGCACGAAGACTCTACACCATTATGGAGAAAATTTTGGCCGACGTCAGTTTTGACGCACCATCCATGAGCGGAGAACATGTTCTGATTGATAAAGCCTATGTTCAGGAACATGTACAGGATATCCGTGAAGACCAGGATTTAAGTCGTTTTATTTTGTAGCACTTCCCATGGGGAGAACGTTCCTTTTTGTCCTGAACTTTTTGGTAAATTAAACTATGAAAACCCGTACCTCCGTATCTTTCAACATGGTGCCCTGTTAACGTTACATCTTGTTATCATTAGCGTGAAGAGAATATCTGGACAGCGATTTTCAGTGATCGCTGTCTTTTTTTTATCATTTTGAACGTGAGAGTATGCTGTACTCCTGTCTTTTCCGTTGAAAATTGATACGTGGTGGGCTCCGACGGTGTTGGCGGAGTCAATGCAGGACGTGTTGCCCAATCTATTCCTTCGTTCGTCGTTCTTGACGTGGGGCCCCGTAGTACGGCCACGGCAGTGCAGAGAAGGCTTCCGGAAACGATTTCCAAATGGGTCAGGTATGTTGGGAGATGTCTCCGGAGGACTTATCAACGGCAATGCTCGGGGGGGCCTGAAAGGGATTATCCTGCCAGTGTCAAAAGAGGAGAGTATAGGTATGTTGTAAGATTTATATGGTTTTTTCAGCTTCAGGAAAACTATAGACTGCTCTTGTGGCTCGTTTACGTACGCTGATTGCGGGAGGGGGCTGAATGCGGGCTCCCCCTCCCGGCAGGATACTTTTCTATATTCTAGAGTCCGAAGAAGTTCGGCAGAAAGGTTGAAATGGAGGGCACAAGGATAATCACAACAAGAGCAAGCAGGGCGGCAATAATGAGGGGAATTGCCGGACGACTGATTTCCTCCATGGAAAGTCCGCTGATATTGGCGCCGACGTAGATGTTGACGGCAACAGGCGGTGTGACCTGCCCCACGGCGAGGTTGATGGTCATCATGACACCAAACCATATGGGATCCCATTGGAAATGCGCCATAATGGGCAGCATGAACGGCAGGAAGACATAGTAGATGGAGATGGCGTCAAGAAGCATGCCGGCAAGGAGGAGAATGATATTGATCATGAGGAGGATCAATGTCTCATTTGATGTGAGAGAAAGGAGAAAGGCCGAGCTTTTTTCAACAAGACCGATATCTGCGGCAACCCATGAGAAGAGACCTGCACAGGTGACGACAATCATGACAACGGCGGTCGAACGCACGCTCGCGGAAAAGATGGAGAAAAAATCGTTGATGCTTGTGATTTCGTGGTTGATGAATACACCCACGAAAAGCCCGTAGAATACCGCAACAACAGCGGCTTCGGTCGGCGTGAATATTCCTCCGTATATGCCTCCAAGAATCACAACAGGCGTCAGAAGCCCCCAGAAGGCCTGTTTAAAGGCTTCCCATTTCCCGAGTCTAGATGGCTGTCCCCGGTAGCCTTTTTTGCGGGAAATAATGAAGACGGCAATCATGATGAAGGAGGCGACAAGAATGCCGGGAAGAATTCCTGCAGCAAAGAGGGCCGGTACGGAGACGTTGGCAATGCCTCCATAGACAATAAAGGCAATGCTCGGGGGGATGACGATGGCAAGGCCGCTTGCAACCGATATGGTGGCCGCCGAGAAATTTTTGGCATAGCCGGCCTGGGTCATGCCCGGGATGAGGATGAGGCCGAGCGCCGCAACCGTTGCGGGGCCTGATCCGCTCACGGCGCCCCAAAAGGTGGCCACGGCCACCGCCACAACCGCGAGCCCGCCCGTTATGGTGCCTGTCATGGCCTGGACAAAATTAATGATGCTTCTGGCGATGCCGGCCCGCTCCATGATGTATCCGGCAAGAATAAAAAAGGGAATGGCAAGAAGCGGCGGTTTGGCAACGCCGGCAAAAAAATTATAGGAAATCATGCCGAGCCCTTTGTCCCATTTCCAGACGACAAGCACGGCTGCCATCCCGAGAGCCACAGCTATGGGAACCCGGAAGAGGAGCGGAATCAGGAAGAGAGCAAGGAGCCAGAATGTGGGATCATACAGTGCGCTGTCCATGGTAGAGGCTCCTATACATTATCTTTTGTGAAATCATGGTAAGCCCGTTGCACGATACGGAAAATAATGAGGAGAGAAAAAGACGGAAGCGCCATGGTGTAGATCCAGTAGGGGAGCTCGAGAGAATCTGAAACACGTTCCAGTTCAATTTCGTCCAGCATTTCCATCATCCCCGTGTAGGCAAGGACAAGAAAGAAGCCAATGCAGAGGAGAAGGCTCAGACTGTAGCAGAGCAGGCGAAGCGGCTTTGGAAGCTTGTTGTAAAAGAGGGCGACTGAGAGATTGCTGCTGTCGCGAAAGGCGCATGCTGTACCAAGAAGGACAACCCAGACAAAAAAATTGGTTGTCAGTTCTTCGGACCAGGCAAAGGAAAAGGAGGAACAGTAGCGGACAACCACATTGACGAAGGCAATGGTGGCCATGACGGCAAGGAGAATGCCACCGAGCGTTTCTTCAAAGTATTTGTTTAAGAAATTCCACATATCAAATCCAAAAGAAGCGGAATACAGGAAACAGAACGTGCCGGGGCCGTGGCCCCGGCACGTTGGGTGAAGCAACATTACTTCGCGGCAGCGATATCGTCTTCAGCAGCCTTCACAAGTTCGGGACCGATGTTCTTTGTCCATTTGTCACGGACACCCTGGGTGGCTTTAAAGAAGGCCTTCATGTCTTCTTCGGAAGGCGTGACGACCGTCATGCCGTTGGCCTTAAGTACGCCGTAGGGATCGGTGACCTCGGGTTTTTTATTGATGGATTCGAGATAAGCAAGATAGGAGGGGTCCTGACCCAGACGGGAGAGGGCCTTGCTGTAGCGCTCCATTTCTTTGGCGCATTCCATGAGTATTTTCTGATCCTCTGCAGAGAAGTTCTTCCAGACGGCCTGATTGCTGCAGAGCATGAGAGGGTCGATGACGTAGTGCCAGTCACAGTGGAATTTATGGTACTGCCACATTTTGGAGGGAATGTTGATGCCGTTTGTGGGGTTTTCCTGTCCGTCCACCGTGCCCTGCTGGAAGCCTACAATGGCCTCGCTCCAGTTGATGGTGGCGGGGTTGGCACCGAGGGCGCGGAAGGTGTCAACAAAGATGGGGCTCCCCACAACCCGGATTTTCATACCCTTGAGGTCTGCAAGGGAGGCTACCTTCTTGCTTGTGGTCAGTTCCCTGAAGCCGTTTTCTCCCCAGCCTATGAAATGAACGCCTTTTTTTTCGATGGCGCTGATAAGCATTTTGCCTGATTTGCCGGCCTCAATGGCGTCCATCGCCTTGTAGCGGTCGGGATGGCTGGTGACAAAGAAGGGCATGCAGGGAAGATTGAGCTGCTTGACCTGGGGAGACCAGTTGATGGTGGATGCAAGGGCAAAGTCTATGATGCCGTTGCGCAGAAGCAGAAATTCGGAGGTCTGCATGCCGGACATAAGCTGGCTGTTGCAGTAGACCTTGATGTTGATGCGTCCGTTGGTTTTTTCTTTCACCAGGTTAGCAAAGAAGAGGGCTGACATGCCCCAGCCTGATGACTGTCCGGGCACAACGCTTAATTTGTATTCCTGTTTGTAGGCAGCGTGAGCCTGTCCAAGCCCAGTACACAGAACGGCTGCTGCCAGAAGACAGCAGAGAAGAACGCGTTTCATACCGAAACTCCAGGTAAAAAGGAATGAAAAATACATCAGTAAACCGTTTCAAGTATCGGAAGAACTACAAGTGATAATACCGGCAGCACAAGAGCCAGGGCGAGTGTACTCGCAATCCAGCATGCATTGGCGAGATGGAGATCAAGCTTCAGCAGCGCCGGAGGAAGCAGGGCATTCATGGCTACGGGCATACTTGAAAGGATCAGTATAACCTTGAAGGGCAGTCCTTCGTCAAGGTGTGAAAAGCCAAGAAAATAGGCCACGGTCATAATGCAGATGGGCACAATGAAAAATTTGATGGAGCAAATGATAATGCAGGATTCCGTATAGTTACGTAGAGTGGAAAGCTTTAGACCAAGACCTATGGAAAAAAGGGCAAGTACTGCAGCAAGAATACTGAGAAAGGCCGCAATGTAGCCAAGGAATTGCGGACGCGGGACAGAGAGATAGTTCAGAACAAGTCCAAGGACAAGTGCTAATACAATGCAGACGAGAAGACGGCTTATGCGCATGCCCTGCACTCTGACCTGACAGGAAGGATCCCCCTTGTAGCGGCTTGCTACGGGAATGGCAAGGCCGTAGTAGAAAAGTTCCTCGAAGAGACGGTAGAGAGCGACGTAGGCAATGGTTTTCTCGCCGAAAAACACAACGCAGATGAGAGTTCCGACAGCGCCGATGTTGGAGAAGGTCCCGCAACAGAAAAGGCTCCCCTTGCTGGCGTTATTGTACTTCAGAAAGTTGGCGATGAGGAGGCTTGCCGCGCCACCCGTGGTCCAGGCGAGAATCCCGAGGAGCGGCAGAAGCAGAAATCGCTCGTCAGGTTTCGGGAGGCCCCAGAGGGACAACATGGAGGAGAGGGGAATAAAGAGAAAGAACGCAATGAATTGGAGCCGGTCACGGAGGGAAAGAAGGATCTGCGGTTCGGTTTTCCGGTTCGGTGAAGCCCGCAGAATATGTTCCCGGTAGCAGTACCCCAAGGCCAGGCTGACAAAGATAAGGATAACGGAAAGGACAAGGCGGGTCATGACGAGTGGGGTACACTTTCTTCCGTAAGTATGGAGAGCACATCAAAACTTACGGTTTTTTTGTCGAGCGCCTTGATGATCTGGAATTCGTGCTGCTGGGCAAGGTCAACGGACGCCGGGGGCTTGATGTGGCGTCCGTTGCGGTCCCTGCAGAGAAGAACCTGCGGATAGAGGGGGGCCTGCGGATTGGAATGGGTCACGATACCCTGAAGTCCGCTTGTGAGGGTGATGGGTGTTCCTACTGGATAAATGCCCAGGATTTTTATGAAAAGTTCGACAAGTCCCGGCTCCCAGGCCTCACCGCGCATACCGTACATGATGGAAAGGGCCTTGGTCGGAGGAATGGCTTCCTTATAGACACGTTTGGATGAGAGGGCGTCATAAACATCACAGACGGAAATGATGCATCCAAAGGGAGATATCTGACGGCCTTTTTTCTTGTGCGGATAGCCCTGGCCGTTATAGCGTTCATGGTGCTCGGCGACTCCCGAAAGAATGTCGTCCCCGATTCCGGGGAGTTCTGCAAGCATCTCGGCGCCGATTTGGGCATGCTTCTGCATGATGGCAAATTCATTGGACGTGAGAGATCGCGGGGCGTTCAGAATGGTTGGAGGAACACGCATTTTCCCGATATCGTGGAAGAGGGCTGACATCCCGAGACGTTGAAGTTCCTCTCCCGCAAAACCGAGGTGACGCCCGAAAACCACGCTGAAAATGGAAACGTTCACGCAGTGGGCAAAGGTGTACTCATCATGGGTTTTGATTTTCGAGAGGGATGTGAGGGCATCGGAATTGCGGTACACGCTGTCCACTATGTCAGACATCAGGGGCTCGGCTGACTTGAAGTCAAGATGTCCGCCGCGGGCTTCCTCCATGATATGCTGCATACTGTCAACGCAGTTTGTGTAGGCTATCTCCTGAGCCTTGAGTTCTTCACGCAGGGGTATCTTCGGCTCTGGCAGGTCAACCTGACGGCTCGCCAACAGATCGGGCTCACCTTCCTTGGGCTGCTCGGATCTGTCCGGGTCGTAAAAAGCTTCAAGAAATCCCTGACGAAGAATTTCGGCGATTTCTTCCTTGCTTCCGATACGGCCGGGCTTGGCGTAGAGAAACGGTTTGTCTCTCCAGGATTCACCCGTTTGTACAATGTACATGCCGGGGCGGAGGTCCTTTGTAAAAATATGAATACTCGGCATAGCGTGTTCGCTGTATCTTTCCGGAAAAGGGAGACAGAAGAACAAAAGGTACGATGATATACGTTTCCACCTCTACCCTGCTCGAAACCTCCCTCCTTGAAACAGGGATGATTAGGCGATATCCCAATCAAGGCCGAACGTGTCGTGAAGAATACGTACGGCGAGCTCCACGTATTTTTCCTGAATAAGAATCGTGATTTTGATTTCCGAGGTGCTGATCATTAAAATATTGATGCCTTCCTGTGTCAGAGCCGTAAAGGCGCGTGCGGCCACCCCAGAGTGGTTTCGCATGCCGACGCCGATGGCCGAGACCTTGGCCACGCTCAGATCGTGCAGTATTTCTGATGCGCCGATCTTGTCAGCGATTTCGTTCATAATGGCGAGGGTCGCCTGCAGGTCCTTCCGTGAAACGGTGAATGTGATGTCCGTATGGCCGTCCTGACTCGTGTTCTGGAGTATCATGTCCACGAGCACGCCTTTTTCCGAAAGGGGACCGAAGACCGCGGCGGCTGTCCCGGGAACATCAGGGAGGTTTCTGAGCGTAACTCGTGCCTGATCTTTATCGTAGGCAATACCCGAAACAAGAACCGCTTCCATGCTGGCATCCTCCTGTGTGACTAATGTGCCGGCATCCTCGCTGAATGTGGAGCGTACCCGCACGGGAACTTTATATTTTTTGGCGAATTCTACAGAGCGTATGTGGAGAACCTTGGCTCCCATACTGGCCATTTCAAGCATTTCTTCGTAGGAAACGCAATCCATCTTACGGGCTGCCGAACAGATATTGGGATCGGTAGTGTAGACGCCGTCAACGTCTGTATAAATTTCGCACTCGGAAGAATCGAGAGCCGCAGCCAGGGCAACGGCACTGGTGTCGGATCCACCACGACCAAGTGTTGTTATGCGTCCATCCTCCGTCACACCCTGAAAGCCGGCAACAACAAGGACATCATACAGCTCAAGCTGCTTCATGAGAACGTCCCTGTCGATCTCCATGATACGGGCGTTTCCGAAGTCGTCGTTGGTGCGAATGGGTATCTGCCAGCTCAGGAGAGAACGCGCCGAGATGCCGGCATCGTTCAGAAGCATGCTGAAGAGGGCAATGGAGACCTGTTCGCCTGTTGACACAAGGCAGTCGCATTCTGCCTTGTTCGGCGTTGCTGACCACTGTCCAGCGAGGGCAAGGAGTTTGTTGGTTTCACCGGCCCTTGCGGAAAGAACGACAATGACTTTGTCGTTCTTCTCCAGACCATGTTGCACTTTGCTGAGGACGTGCTTCATGGCCTCAAGGTCGGCCACAGATGTTCCACCGAATTTTTGTACAAGAATTTTCATCAAATTATCAGCGCAGTCACCTCTGCTGTCAGAGGAAAACGCCGCCCCCGGGAAGTGTTGCGTGTTACAGAAGATTGTCCGGGACCCTCTTTACGTATACAAAGAAGGACGTTCCGGCAAAACGTGACGTTTATGCGAGAGGGTTGAGGAGAGGTGAAAAAAGATCGGTGTATGTCTTGCCGTGCCAGGCAATGCGACAGATGCGTCTTTCTTCCTCACGTTCAAAGGTAAGAGAGAGAATTTGATCCGGCCAATACTGGCGGGGGAAGAATCTCGCCCATTCAATAAGTGTCACCATATGAGGATTCTCCAAATTGTCAAGAATTTCGTCGTCAATTTCGCCGTGACAGCGGTAAAGGTCAATATGCTGTACGGACGGGGTGACGGGGTAGATGTTCACTATGGAGAATGAGGGACTTGAGACCTCGGCGTCTTCGTGTCCCGGTAAAAGACTGACGAGTGCGCGGACCAGAGTCGTTTTTCCGCTCCCAAGCGGGCCGTCGAGAAATATAGTCCGGATCTTTTGTTCCTGAATGCCTCGGACAAGGCAGCCCGCAAGTCTTTCCGTGTCGTGTAGGGTCTCAAGTAGTATCATGGGATGGAGCCGTTATTTTTTAAAGGAGCGGATTGGGTCCTGACCGGTTTTCTCTCTCTTGTGTCCCTGCCGTCCCGTGTGGTTCTTTGGCAATTCAGACGTTCTGTTTCCGTTTTCAGTCCTGCTGTTTGTGCTCATTACGGGTTTTTACAAGAGCTGGCAGGCTGTCAGCGATTTCGTGGGCGAGTATGCCCCGCTCCGGCGCACGCCGGGCAAGAAGGCGTCCTGCCATGGCGTGTTTGGCAACCCCGATCGCTGCTAGGTAAAGGCTTTCCGGGATTGGAGGTGTCTGGTGGCCCGTGAAAAGAGCACGCTGCGCAAGGAGCGCTGCAAGGATGCCCGAAAGAACGTCTCCTGAGCCTGCGACGGAAAGCTGCGGAATATCCCAGGGGCTTACAAGGAGCGGGGCATCCTTCTGTGTCAGGAGGGTTGAGGCTCCCTTAAGCAAGACAACCCCGTTCTGACATGACGCCAGTTGGGAGACAGCCTTTTGGCGGTCGTTCTGGACAGCTTTTGCCGGAATACCAAGGAGCCTTCCCGCCTCGCCGGGGTGGGGAGTGAGAATATCGCAGTCACGGATGTACGCAAAACAGTCCTTCATACCGGCAAGAAGGGTGAGTGCGTCGGCGTCCAGGACGAGTGGCGGACGAGCATCGATTCGGAGAAGCTCCGCAAGAAAGCGTGCCGCCGAGGGACCTGTTCCCATGCCGGGTCCTACAACAAGGCTCGTGAGGGAAGGAAGGAGTTTTAGCAAGGAGCCCGGAATTGTGGCGGGCCAGGAGCTTGGGTCCTCTCCCTCCAGGGGACAGAGCATAACCTCAGGCAGACCCGAACGTATATCGCGTGCGAACGCAGACGGAGCAATGCCGTGCACGAGCCCCGCTCCGGCCCGGAGCGCCCCTCGTGCGGCAAGAGTTCCTGCTCCTCCCGTTGCTGCCGTTCCTCCTGCTATAATTCCCACATGCCCGTAGATGCCCTTGTGACCATTTTTGGGGGAGGGCGGGGTTTGAGCGGCCAGTCGTTCCTTCAGGAGAAAGGCCGACGGAGAGTGGGCTCTCTTGATGTTTCCGGGAATGCCTATCGGAACCGCCACAAGTTTCCCGGTAAAGGGGCGAGCGTGCGGCATGCAGAGTCCTGTCTTCAGGGCTTCCATACAGATTGTGAGATTGGCGTGAACGGCATCGGGACACGGAAAGCCCGAACGCCCGTCAAGTCCCGAGGGGATGTCAATGGCGATTCTGTAGACGTCATTGAGAGCATTGACCGTCCGTATCAGCTCCTCCATGGTTCCGCGGAGAGGCCCCGTGAATCCCGTGCCGAGAAGACCGTCAAGAAGAAAGGCCGGGCTGAAGGATGCCAGGTCTTCAAGACGCCCCACTGGCACGCCGCATGCGGCGGCCATGGAAAGCTCCTGACGGCACGTCCCCTGGTATTCATCGGGATCCTTTGTGAGGAAGAGCGTGACCGGGGCTCCCCGTTCGTGCAGAAAACGTCCCATTGCAATGGCGTCGCCGCCGTTGTTGCCGCCGCCGCAAAGAACGGCGCAGGGACGCTTGAGAATTGCCGGAACAAGTTGAAGAAGTACTTTAAAGGCGGCGTGGGCGGCATGTTCCATGAGAACTATGCCCGGAAAGCCGGCCTTTTGACTCATCTCGTCCCACAGGGCCATTTCCTTCGGCGTTACAAGGGGGGAGAACAATGTCTTTTCCGTTATGAGACCTGCGTGTTCCATAATCCTGTTCTGTGTGTGTCTGCTCAGTTGTCGTTCCCTGAATTATTTTGAAAAAGAAATTTTTCCATCCTGAACGGATATCATCACAACCTCGCTGGTCTCGCTGTTTCCGCGTGAGTCCACCATTTGGAACATATAGACGTATTTTGCATTGCCCAGGTCGGCGTCTTCGAGTCCGGGATTGTTCACGATGGTAAATGTTTCAAGTTCAATTTCTTCA
This sequence comes from Desulfovibrio sp., assembly GCA_024683955.1. Lineage (GTDB taxonomy): Bacteria > Desulfobacterota > Desulfovibrionia > Desulfovibrionales > Desulfovibrionaceae > Desulfovibrio. The sequence continues at coordinate 31,485 of JAIKXS010000071.1, forward strand.
AAATCACTGTCATCGCTGATTTTGGTTGCAGGAAATCTCGTTGTTACCTTATCTCCATCTTTTATTTGTGCTAAAAATTTATCTATAATCTTTGATTCAGAGCTATAATTTACGCCAATAATTTTGTATTTTTGTTCACTTATGCTATAAAGTGCTCGTAAATTGCATTCTTTTCCATTAATTTTCAGAGGAATAGAATAATAGAAATTATTTTTGTCTACACCTGTTATGTCCAAATAAACAATGTGCCCGTTTAATTCTGCCCATTTATTTCTAAAATGGCTTGTAAAAATACCTTTTTCCCAGTCTGAATACATGTCTGCATCATTGCCCAGAGCAACGATAATATCGTCATTTTCGTCGTAGTATGCCAGGAGGAAAAAGACGTTTTTGAGATGCTTTGCGGCGTCAGCGCCTATTTCAAGATTTACCTGACCATCATCCCCTATATTCAGCGGAGCATCTTTCAGCGTTGCCACGGAAAAGGACTGGGTTGGTTTTATGGAGGCAATTATATCGGGTAGGTTGGGAAAAAGCTGCTCCTGTTTGGATGCTTCGGAGACGCTCTGCACAAGAATTCCTGCCAGATCTCCCACTGTCCCCTGATTCTCCTGATTTCCCTGATTCTCCTGATTTTCGATTTCTTTTCCGTCCTCCGGTATTTCAGCGTTCTCGACCTTGGCGTACAGAGTCCTGAGGCGCGCAAGGGCGTCGTCGGAGTTGAGATCACCGGATCCCAAAGCCTGAAGAACGGTAATGGGAGAAGAGTACGGTGCATTGAGCATCATGGCGAGACCTTCTCCTCCGTCGTAGGGGTAGTAGCAGGATATGCCGCAGGCATCCCTGTGCCGTGTTCCGTTTGTCTTGTAGATGACCGTATCATTGATTCTCTTGAGGACAAGGTCGGTCATTTCGGGGAGGAAGGACCGTGCATTTTGCAGGAATGATCCCATATCCATCATGTTGCTGTAGCCATCGCTTTTTGAGTTCGTAAAGTTGTCCGAACGTTCCGCCGCACGACCGATCCTGGCCAGGACTGTTTCAAAATCTTCCTTGTCGAGGAGGGTTACTATTTCAAAACCAAGCATATCCCAGGCTTCTTTCAGCTTTTTGATGCGGGAAAGATCAAGGAGAGAGAGGGTTGAAAGGGCTTCCGGGTCAAAGTCGTCCTGAATTTCGTTGTGTAAGGCTTCGAAGTAGGCGTCAATGATCACCTTGCCGAGATCCTTCGGGTCAATTGAGTCATTTTTGCTGATGGCGGAGATAAACGGGGTATAACTCCATCCAAAGCCCGGAATAACTTCCTGGGACGCGATCATATAGCGGGCAAAGCCCTCCACTGCGAGTCCAACGTCGAGAGTGGACATGAGGCAGGCGTCAAAGCCTATGATGTCAAAGGGCGGGGTTTCGGGGCGTTCGGTAAAGACCCGTGCGAGGGCGTTGTGGAGATCGTCAAGGGTAAGACCCTTCATATTGAAGTTTTGATCTCTTGCCAGTTCTCCGACCGATCCGCCGCCGTGGTTCCAGATGACAAGAATTTTGTGGTCTGCAGGGTAGTTTTTGACGCAGAAGGAGATAAATTCGGCGAGTGTCTTTGGATCACCCATGTTTTTCTGGGGGAGCGATCCGATTTTTTCGAGACAGGCGTCGGATGAAAAAACATAGCGCTCCAGGTTGCGCGTGCTGATCCTGTAGGGACCGTTATCTGTTGAGAGCTCCTCCCACTTTTTTGTCCCGCCAGTCTGGGCGACCACCGTTACGGAGTTTGAATATTCCGCATTGGCGATTTCAACTATGTCATTTGAGGCAAGGCTATGCTGCTGCTCAAGATCGCTTCCGCAAATATAGATGTAAATAGCCCACGTGTCGGAACGGGCCGTTGTCGGAGCGAGGAATAATGCACAAAAAAGAAGAAGAAGGATTTTTTTCATTTTAAGATAATATTTATAGTATATTATTAGCAAATATCGCGGAGAGAAAAAAAAGCGGATTCAGAGAAGTCCGCTTTTATACGAGTTTAACAAAGGCTCATAAGTAAATATTCCTGGAACTATTGCGAAGATATAGTTAATACTGCTTGTCCATAGTTGTTTTTATTGAGCACGGATTATTGTGCGTCATCAATTGAAGTAACCATGCGTTGCATGGCTTCTTCGTCGTCGCCTGAGAATGAGCAGATGGCGATCTCATCCTTTGAATCAAGCTGACTGAGAAGGATGCGTATTTTTACTCCGGATTTGCGTCCATCTATAGTGCACACTTCGTCTTCGGTTGAATAACTTGCATTCTCAATCTGGGCATCATTGATAAGACGCTTTGCAAATTCTTCAGGGCTCATGCCACTTGATTTCACAACCTGAAAGATGAGGACCGACTTGTCGTTGGTGAGCTGCACTCCCGAGGTGACGGCTTTTGCGGTCCATCCCGGTTCGGGTTTGATGGTGAATCGTGCAAAATCAGGCCCGTATGTTTCAGCTGCAGCAGGATGGGAGAAAAGAATGGTGGCAAGAAGCGGAATAAGGGTAAAAAAAGGGCGTAGCATGGGTCGTAATATCCTAATAAAAAATGTCGTCCGACATGTTTTGCCGTGGTGGCGTGTTGCGACGCAGCCTGAGACCCTCTCCTGGTGACGTTGACGGGTATCAGGAGTATGGCTACAGGTTCCCGGGAGAGCTTTGGTGGACCGTATTGGGGATGTTAAAAATGGCTTTACATGCGCCATTTTTTTCTGATGGAATGATTATCTTTTGTCGTTAGTTTGTCAAACCGATGCCGTGAAAGAATGACGCTCCATGAGGAAAATCTGCTTTTCCGTCCGGCTTTTTCGCTTTTTTCCGTGTAACTTCCTTGCCGGTGGACGTACGTTTTTCCGCACCTCTTCTTGTGGTCTTGATCCGGCCTCTCCGCGTGCTTATTGATACGTTTCTTTTTTGCGTACATCATTTGACGTAAAGGCCAGTGAACTGTCTGTGACGGGAAAAGCATGCCCTTTTTCTTGACAGGAAAATAAAACTAAGCTACCAACGTTGCCCATAGAGAGCGCGACCCGCCTTCTTTCTTTCATTGACAATACCGCTACAAAAACTTGCTGGGAATCTGTGTCATCTGTTCAGTGTGACAGTCTCATTCTTTGACAACTCTATGCTTTTACGTAAGGAGATTGCCATCCATAATTCCAACGTCTGAAACAGATGAAAGGTTATGGGCAACGGATGGATGGAGAATTCCTCATGCTTGTCTTGGGGAATGCGCAGTTTTGTCTTGACGTCAAAGGACGTTTTGGCTATCAGAAAAAAAACGCCGGGATGGTGGAATTGGTAGACGCGACGGACTCAAAATCCGTTACCAGCAATGGTGTGAGAGTTCAAGTCTCTCTCCCGGTACCAAATTTGATAAGAAAAGCCCTTTCGAGGGCTTTTCTTATTTGCGGGATCTTTTTGGGGAAGCCTGCCCCTGCTGTTTTCTCCCCCCGTGGGTCCGGGTCCGTCAAAAGTTCGTGGGCAGCATATCCGACGACATGCCTGCGCAACAACAAAAAGTGCAGGGAGAACAACCATGGACCGTGAAAAGGTCCCCGGTGAACTTGCCCATACCTCCGGTGTTGACCTGAAATTATCCGATGCAGGCAGCTGCGGCATGATGTTTGATAATGACGGGATTATTTTTGAACGGCATGGAGAGACCAATTGTATCTTATCTCTTGGATCAGCCTCCGGTCGTGAAGACGCCTGCAATCGTATGGTATGTGCCAATTATATTGTCCTAGAGAGCGGCCAGACAACCAATGATATTGTGACCATAGATACGAGAAATTTGTCCTGCACAGAGTGCTGGACGGTGAGATGAATTATCACGATTTTGAAAAAGTTCTGATTGTTTTTGTACAGATACGGTACCGGAAGGAATGGCTTGCAGGGCCGGTCACGACGATGGTCTCGGGAAAACGGGACGGGGGAGCACGGTGCATATCTTCTAAAAACCGTGACTTCTCTCGTAAAATGCGGTATTTTCCCTATCCTTTCCGCCCCATGCGTCATGGGGAAGCTGGCACGTTAATCCTTAAGGAAAAAAACAGGGAGCAGCGTTTCCTTCGCGGCCTTTAAGCCTGCGTTTTCGCGCTGAAGTATGATGAAATTAGGAATTTGCGGTTTACCAAACGTCGGAAAATCAACCCTTTTTAATGCGCTGACCAGGGCTCAGAATGCCCAGGCGGCCAATTATCCTTTTTGTACCATCGAGCCGAACAAGGCCACAGTGGCTGTTCCCGATAAAAGGGTTGATGCCCTTGTGGCAAAGGTTTCTCCCAAAAAAACGATCTACGCGACGGTTGATTTTATCGATATCGCGGGGCTGGTTCGCGGGGCAAGCAAGGGCGAGGGGCTTGGCAATCAGTTTCTGGCCAATATCCGGGAATGTGCGGCTCTCATCCACGTCGTGCGTTGTTTTGAAGACGAAAACATCACCCATGTCGATACGACAATAGATCCCCTTCGTGATATTGAAACCATTGAGACGGAGCTGCTTTTGGCGGATATCCAGACGCTTGAAAAGCGTCTGGAGAAGGTTCAGAAACTGGCCAAGGGCAGTAAGGATGCCAAGGTAATAGCTGAACTTTGGCAAAAACTTCTTGCCCATCTTAACAGCGGAAAACCCGCTTCATCCTTTGCCCTTCCTGAGATGACGGAACCTCTGGAAAACGCGTGGAAAGAACTTGGGCTTTTAACGGCGAAGCCGGTTATTTACTGTGCCAACGTGGATGAGGAAGCCATAAAGACGGGCAATGACTTTTCATCGCGTGTTGAGCGTTTTGCTTCCGAACGTCATGCAGGCTTTTCCCTGATATGTGCCCGCATAGAAGAGGAACTGCAGACCCTGTCGGAAGAGGAGCAGAGAGAAATGCTCGCCTCCTACGAGATTGAGGAGAGCGGGCTCGAGAAGATTATCCGTCAGGGATATCATACCCTGGGCCTCTGCAGTTTCTTTACGGCCGGTCCCGATGAGGTCCGTGCATGGACAATCCATACCGGCTGGAAGGCCCCCCAGGCGGCAGGTGTCATTCACACGGATTTTGAACGTGGTTTTATTCGTGCGGAAGTCATCGCGTACGACGACTACATGCGGTATAAAAACGAGGCGGAATGTCGTGCACAGGCTGTCCTGCGTACCGAGGGAAAGGAGTATGTGGTCAGGGACGGCGATGTGATGCACTTCCTCTTCAATGTCTGATCCGGTCATACTGGCGGGAACGTTGAAGGAACGCTTTTACTGTTTACGTTGCTCTTATGATTATCGGCATTGGTTGCGACATCGTTGAAACAGACCGGATAGCGCACTCCATAGAGTGTTTTGGAACGCATTTTTTGCAGAAAGTCTATACGGAGGGCGAACGTCAGAGCGTGCACGGAAACACGGCGCAGTATTTTGCCGCGCGTTTTGCAGCGAAGGAAGCCGTGGTGAAGGCGCTTGGAACCGGTTTTACGCGCGGTATCGCGATGACGGATATTTCGGTTCTGAATACCAGGGAGGGGGCCCCCTCCCTGGTTTTTTTCGGAAAAGCGAAGGAAATACTGGCGGAGCTTGGCGTCTGCAAAAGTTTTCTGAGCATCAGTCATGAAAAAAAGTATTGCATAGCCTATGTTGTCCTTGAGGGATAGAAATGAGGGCAAACCCGCAGGGAGAAAGAGAGGGACAGAAAAAAAGGCTCTCCCGCAGGCTGGGTCGCGGGGCGGGAAGAATGCTGCAGTTTAACCAAGGCCGAATTCCTGTCTCAGGGCACTATATCTTGCGGCTTCCTTTTCCTTTACTGCCTTTGAAAGGTCGTTCATCGTGTGGTGCATGACATCAGCATCCTTCAGAACTTCATCAAGCGCTCCGTCAATGCGGTCTTTGTCGTCGTGCCGCCGTATCGCCGTGCAGATGGCCTCTGTTTCAGCATCCGTGGTCAGTCCGAGATTTTTGAGAATTGCAGAGGCCAGTTCGGCTCCCTTGTTGGCATGGTCTTCATAAGAGCCGCTTTTGTACGCGTAGAGATCGTGCAGCATGGCCGCCATGGCGGCAAGCTCCGAATTTTCTCCCCGTTTCTCTGCAATGAGTGTCGCCGAGAGCGAGACTCCGTAAAGGTGGACGTAGGCGCCTTTGCGCGTATCGGTATCGGCAACCGTCAGCAGTTCCTGGTCAACGATCTTTCTCAGTTCCTTAAGGCGTCCCATGGGATGATCCTCCTTGTAGCATAAGCCTCCACGGCGGGGGCGTGCGCGCTGACATCCATTCCGGTCAGGACCGACCGGTATCCCGCTTTCTCATACAAATCCACAGAATCTCCACTGCCGCCGGGTACTGCCCCGGCAAAAACGCCCGTATGAGCCCGGCCCTGTTGCGCAAGGCCTGGCCACGAAGGGAGCACGCGCATGCGCAACGCATACAGAGGATTAGTCCCCCCGTCTCCCTGTTGTACGCCTCTTGTACCAGCGTAAGTGGGGGGCTTACTGAAAGAGTGTTTTTCCTTCTGTTTCGTTTTGCTTATCCTCGACCTCGACACCTTTTGGCGGCGTAAACGAGAACATGGAGGACTTGGGGGTCACGTTTTCGGTATAATTTTCAAAGACAATTGTATTGGTGTTGCCGTAGAAGTCCATGCTCACGCTCTTCATGATGACGCCACGGTCGCTGTCGACCCAAATATCGGCCTCCACGAGCTGCGTTGTGGGGGTTTTGGGATAGAGTTTGAGCTTCTGAAGTCCCTGGTCCAGGCCTGTACGTTTGACCTCGAAATCGTGCATGAGATCGGATTGGCCGGTAATGACCTGGATTATGCTGTTAGCATCCTTCATGATCGATGCATTGTACTTGTAGGCAAGAGATTCGTCAGGAATGTACTGCCAGATGCATTCACTGGTTGCAATGAGCAGCTCTTCATGGGGCTTTTTTGTCTCCCAGCGCAGTTTCAGGGGTTTTGCGAAGAGAATGGATCCCTGACGTTTTTCGTTTGTGCCGCTTTCCCTGTGGGCGAGAGTCTGGGTGAAATCAGCGCCGAACCCTTTCATGGTCTTATAGTGGCTTTGGATCCGTTCCGTCAGGGAATCCGCCAGTGCAAAGGATGAGAATGCCATGACCAGCAGGATGGCAAGAACGGAATGGGAGAGAAAACGAAGCATGGGACACCTCACCGTTAAAAAAGAGTGGTAGGGCGGAGCAGTCGTGGTTAATGACGCACTTTTCTGGGTTTACTGCCGTCAGCCGGATCAATAATCCCCTGCGCCTCGAGGGCTTCCACTAGGCGTGCCGCGCGGTTGAAGCCAATTTTGAAACGCCGTTGAATCTTGGAAATGGAGGCCGTGCCCTCCCGGGTCACAAAATCAAGTACGTCGTTAAAGAGATCATCCTCATTTGAGGAGTCCCCGCCGTCACGTCCGCCTTCCTCATCGGATGTGAAGCGTGAAAAATCGACTTTGTATGAAGGCTGCGCCTGGCTTTTCCAGAAGTTGACGATGTCCGTTACTTCGTCATCGCTCAAAAAAGCCCCGTGCAGGCGCTTTACCGTTGTGTCGCCGGGCCTGTAGAGCATGTCACCCCGGCCGAGCAGCTTTTCGGCGCCCGCCATGTCGAGAATGGTGCGTGAATCGGCAATGCCCGCCACCTGGAAGGAAATACGGCAGGGGAAGTTTGCCTTGATAATGCCCGTGACAACGTTCACGCTGGGACGCTGGGTTGCGAGGATCATGTGGATTCCGCAGGCTCTCGCGAGCTGGGCAAGACGGACGATGCTGTTTTCCACATCCTTTCTGTCGGCCATCATCATGAGGTCGGCCAGCTCGTCGATAACGATGGCAATATAGGGGAGGGGTTCGAGATCCGCAAGCTCATCAGGCCGGTTATCGCCGAGCGTCGCCAGTCGTTTGTTGAAGCCCACGATATTGCGAACGCCGAGGAGCGCCATGTTCTTGAAGCGCCTGTCCATTTCTTCCGTCGCCCATTCCAGGGCGTTCTTGGCGTTGGCCGGTTCATTGACGACGGGGTGGATCAGATGGGGTTCGTCGGCGTAGACCGACATCTCCACCCGTTTCGGGTCGATGAGAAGAAGCTTGAGCTCCGAGGGCTGCGCACGGTAGAGGAAACTGGCGAGAATGCTGTTGAGACAGACGCTTTTTCCCGTGCCGGTTGCACCGGCAATAAGCATGTGTGGCATGCGGGCAAGGTCGGCAAAGAGGGGCTTGCCCGCCGTGTCCTTGCCAAGCACCATGGTGAGCGGACTTTCGGCTTCTCTGAATTCGCGCTTTTCAACGAGTTCCCTGAAATTGACAAATTCGCGTTTGTTGTTGGGAATTTCAACCCCCACCGTGTCCTTGCCGGGAACGGGAGAGATGATCCGTACGGACGGAGCCTTGAGGACGCGTGCTATGTCATCCCCGATATTCACAAACTTATTGACCCTGACGCCCTTTGCCGGCCTGACTTCAAAAAGCGTGACGACAGGTCCGGGCGTCACCGCGACAAGATCCCCCTCGATGGAAAATTCGGAAAGGGTCTCCATGAGCACATTGGCCTTTTCCTGCCATCCTTCCCTGTCCGTGTCCTTAACAGGCTCCGGCGCCCTGAGAAGGTCGAAGGGGGGAAGAGGATAGGGGCCCTTTGCCCGATTTTTGGGTGGTTCGGGCTTTTTGGTTTCTTCGGCGCGCGGGGTTTTTTCCTTTTTGCCAAAGAGGGATGAAAGAGAAAAACCGGATGTCTTCTTCGGAGTGGCGGGAGGAGTGTCGCTGGTGAAGGATTCTCCCAGGGAACGCTTCTCCCCAATAGCCTGCGTGACGTCCCCGTCCGTGCCCGCTGTTTCTTCCTGGCTGACGGGCTCTTCCTGTTCTACAGTCTCCTCTTCCTTGTTTTCTTTCTTCTTTTTTTCGTCCTTCTCCTCTTTCTTCTCTTCTTTTTTCTCGCTCTCCGCCGTGACGGCCTGTTCCTTGTTTGTTTCCCCCGTCGTTTCTTTCTCCGCACCGGCATCGTTCAGGCCGTTCGAAGAGGTAGAGAGCTCAAGGATGTCTTCCTCATCCGTTGTTTCCTTAAAGAGGACCGTGGGCGGTTGAAAAAGTCCTTCGGCGTTTTCGTTCGGCGCGTTTTGAGACGCTTGGGCGGACTCCTTTTCCTGATCGAAAAGTTCAGGCATCGGAAGAGGTTTTTCATCCTTTTTACGGGGAATCATTGCGAGGATGGCCGAAAGAAGTGAGGCTGCCCTGTTCTTTGGACTTGTCTCCTCCTGGGGGAGAAGCAGGGTGGCTGCTTCGCCGGGCTTGAGCTCCTCCCGGTCCTTGTTCCTGAGAGCAAGAATGCGGTTCCAGAGACCGGAGGCAAGCGTAAACCAGGAAAAGTCGAAAAGAAGCTCAAGGCCGATCATGAGCACAAAGCCCCACAGAAGGGCCGCGCCGAGTGGGTGGAGATAGATGGTGGAAAAAAGATAGAGACCGTGCCCCGTAATGCCGGCTGGTGAGAAATCACCGGCGCTCAGCTGGCACGCTTCCCCGGTTGCAAGGAGAAAAAGCACAAGAAGAAAGACTGCGAACCATTTTTTCCAGTTGAAGATGAAGCGCTGTGAGATGCAGGAAAACGCCAGCGCCATGAAGAAAACCGGCCAGAAAAAGGAACAGAGACCAAACCACTCGTTCAGGAAGCCGGAGACATATGCCCCGAAAAGGCCGGCCTTGTTGTGTACAATGGCCGCGCTTGTCACCTGATTGAGGGACGGGTCGTTTTTATCAAAGCTCACAAGGCTGAGAATGATAAAGAGAGCCCAGAAAAGAAGAAAGAGGGCGATGATCTCCCGCCCGAATCCTCTCTTCTTCGGACTCTGCTCCTTTGTGGTCTCCATCGTTGATTCTACTCGCGTCCGAGATACGCCCGTGTGCGTGTGTCGACCTTGATCTTGTCGCCGGCATTGACAAAGATCGGCACCTGAATGGTGATGCCCGTTTCAACCTTCGCGGGTTTTGTCACATTGCTTACGGTATCGCCCTTGGCGCCGGGCTCCGTCTCCACAACTTCAAGTACAAGCGAAAGGGGAATATCTACATCCAGAGGGTTGCCCTTGTAGAGCAGGACGCGGCATTCCTGACCGTCCTTGAGAAAACCGTCCTTGCCGTCAGTGGACTCGGCCGGCATTTCGAGCTGATCGTAGGTCGTCATGTCCATGAAGATCAACTTGTCGTCCTGGCGGTAGAGGAACTGCATGTCACGTGTCTCAAGATCTGGTTTTTCCACTTTTTCACCTGAGCGAAAGGTGTTATCCTGTATGCGCCCCGTGAGGATGTTTCTGAGCTTTGTGCGCACCATAGCGCCGCCCTTGCCCGGTTTGAAATGTTGAAAGTCCACTATTTCGTAGGGGGTCCCGTCGATTTCTATCTTGAGACCTTTCCGAAAGTCTGTTGTCGAATACATGGCGTACTCCTGAATGGTGCGTAGCGCGGGTTAAAAGTCCTGCTGAGGAGCGCGAACGGGTTCCATGGGCACAAACATTCTTATAATAAGGGGCAAGACGGGAACGGACCGGATGCCGTGTCTGCATTGTCTGCCGTATGCGTGTTTCCAGCACAGTCGCCGACCGTATGCACTCTGTCTTTTTCCAAGTCAAAAGAAATAAAATAATTTTTCACGTATTTTTTGTCAATTGGCCAAGAGAATCTTTTTGTCGACAAAATGAATGCAGTAAGCATGTGTTTCGTGTGTCATTCAGCATTTTTTCCGTTCACGGCGTGAGTGCGGCACACGTTATTTCTCTTATTCAAAGGACACAATGATGGCTTTTTCTGTTACTCTTGCGGCTACTGCGTATATTCCTCAGCAGCTGCTGCGCAATTTTACGCCAAAAATAGTCTTTGCGGGGCGTTCCAATGTGGGGAAATCCTCTCTTTTGAATGCTCTTTTTGGACAAAACCTTGCCAAGATCAGCAGTAAACCCGGTAAAACCCAGTCCATCAACTATTATCAGGTGGAAGGGCAGGACGTCTATCTTGTTGACCTGCCGGGCTACGGATATGCCCAGGCCAGTCAGACTCAGCGCAACTCCTGGTCGGCCCTCATGGATTCATTTTTTGCGAGTGTCGAAAATCTCTGTCTTGTCTGCGTTCTGCTCGACTCCCGACTCCCCCCCCAGGAGAACGATCTGCAGATGATTTCCTATGCAAGCGAACGGGAATACAGGGTGTGCGGTGTGATGACGAAGGCTGACAAGTGTTCAAAGAACGCTCTTGCCGAGCGTATCAGGGTTTGGGAGGGGGTTCTCGGGGAAACACCCATTGTGACGAGTGCAAGACATAAGAAGGGCATTGGACAGTTGCGCACGAGGCTTCTGGCCTCGCTTGAGGAGGACTGAACGGTCTTTATTTTACGCCCGGCTTGTCTTTTTGTATGGCGTGCATTCCCCCTGTATTTTCAGGGAATGCGCGCCATTATTTTTATAATGTTCTCCGGCGGCGGGGCATGCCGTGTCAGCCTGCGGGGAACTAATGAGATCCGGGGGAGAAGAGGTGGCTCTTCACCCGTAAAATTCCCCATAGCGGGAAGTTTAAAGCAAAAAGCAGGCTGATATTCCTCCCGGCAGTCTCAATGAGGCAGGCCCCCCCCGTTGTGCGGCCCGATAGGACCGGTACTGGCAGGAATCCCCCGACGTTAGACGGGGGAGAATGTCAACTGTCTAGTGCCTGTCCCGTCACGGGCACAGGTACGGGGGCAGGCTTCCGCATCTGTCAGTTCCGAACGGGCGATTGCTGCAGCGAGAGAAAGCCGTCAAGAATGGTCCATGGATTCGGGGGGCAGCCGGGAATATAGAGATCTATCTTCATATCGTCCGGTATGCCAAGACATTCGGGACTGTCGGCGAAAAGACCCCGGGAAATGGCGCAGGTGCCGAGGGCAACAAGGAGGCGCGGGGCCGGCAGGGCAAGGTAGGTGTCCACAAGGGCCCGTTGCATGGCCGTTGTCACGGGACCCGTGACCACAAGACCGTCCGCATGGCGCGGAGAGGCAGCAAACGATATTCCGAAACGGCCCAGATCGTACAGGAGTGTGTTCAGGACATTGGTGTCCGCCTCACAGGCGGCACAGCCGCCCGCCGAGACCTGCCTGAAGGTAAGGGACTTCGAAAAAAGCGCTCTTCCCTTTGTCGTGTTCCGTGAGGGCTCCGTGCGGTTTTCCTCCCCCTGACGGACGATGAGTTCCTCACGGGTCCGTGCCGCAAGCCTGTAGGTGCGACTGAATGCAATGGCGTGCTCCGGGCAGGATTCCTCGCAGAGACCGCAGAAGATACAGCGTCCGAGGTCGAGCAGGATGTGTCCTCCGGCATCGCGGCTGACAGCGCCCGTGGGACAGACCTCCTGGCAGACCCTGCAGTCGCCCGCGGAGCAGGGGGCAATGGATGGCCTTCCCTTGAAGTGGGGAGGCAGAAAAGGCTCTTTGGCCGGATAGTCAAGGGTCCGGTACTTCTGGTGGAGACGTTCTTTGAGAATGCCAAACATAGTGCCTCACAGGTCGTGGCCGCAATAGGAAAGGTTAAAGCTTTTGTTGCAGAGCGGAAAGTCGGAAATCTGATTGCCGCGCAGAGCCACGGCGAGTCCCATCCAGTTATGGAAGGAGGGGTCAATGACCCTGTACGTGAGAAAGGCGTTTTCGGCGTTTGTCACGGCAACGTGGACGATTTCCCCCCTGAATCCCTCTACCTGGCTGACCGCAAGGGTGTTCTTCGGGAGCGGTCGCAGGGGAGGCCGTGGCGGCACGGGTTCCCGCTCAAGGGCGCTCAGGATCGTCAGGCTTTTTTCAACCATGGCAAAGGATGTCTCGACTTCCCTGATCCGAACCTGGACGCGTCCGAGCACATCGCCGGTTTCGGCAAGGGCCGGTGCAAAGGGGAGGGTTTCGTCTTCAAACGGCGCGTTTTTTCTCGCGTCAACAGGTATTCCCGACGCGCGCGCGCAAACTCCGACCAGGCCGAGTTTTTTTGCCATGCCGGCGCTTACTTTTCCGGTTTCGCGCATCCGTTCAAGTACGCTCGGGCTTTTCATCATGCAGTCGATGGCTCCTCTTGCGTCCCTCAGGGCTGTTTTTCTCCGCTCTTCGAGGTCGCTACAGGTCTTCGCGTCGGGAGAGCGGCGTACCGTTCCGGGCACCACGAGGTTTCTGCCGAAACGGTTTCCCGTAAGAATGGCCGTCATGGTCAGAATGTCGCCGCGGATTCGGCCGTTCCAGGCGGATGTCGGCAGGAATCCCGTATCGCCCGCTATGGCGCCGAGGTCTCCCACGTGGTTAGCGAGTCGTTCAAGTTCAAGGGCGAGGGCCCGTGTTTCGCTGACACGGGCTGAAAGGGAACGGTTCTGGAGACGCTCGATGATGAGCGCGTGGGCCAGGGCATGTCCTATGCTCGTGTCCCCGGCCGTGCATTCAAAAAGCATGGGGAGTGTCTCCAGGGGCTTTTTGAGGACGAGGGCTTCAAGGCCCCTGTGCTGATAGCCGAGTGCTATTTCAAGATGAATGACTTCTTCGCCCGCACACTGGAAGCGGAAGTGCCCCGGTTCTATGATGCCCGCATGGACCGGTCCGACTGCAACCTCGTGGACCTGGCTGCCCGTTGTCCTGAAAAAAGGAAAGGGAGGGCTTCCCGGGGAACGAAGATCAGGCGCCACCCGGACGGGCTTACACCAGGGGTGTCCCCTGAGTTCCATCCCTTCCTCGTTGAGAGCGCGTTCAAAAAGGTGGAGGGCCGGAAAGGAGGGGGTGAGCGAGGCAACCGAGGTCAGGGGGATCGAACGAAGGGCCAGAAGGCGACGCTGACCGTCCTGCGCCAGAACCGCCAGAAGGGACTGGCCGGTTTCGTCTGCCATTTTCGGGAGGGCGAAGTAGGCGAGAGGTCTTGCGCCTTCCTTGAGGGCCTGGCCCAGGAGGGCAAGAAAAGTTGCTTCATTCTCCCGTGGTAATGAGTCGAGAGAGCAGGTGTGCAGATAGGAAAAGGATGGAATGTTTTGCATGGATCGCCCTTAGCCTCCGATGAGTTGGGCCGCCTTGCTGAGGAATGACCATAGCGGTGCGGGAACAAAAACGCCAAGAACCAGGACGGCAAGTCCGAGGATGAGGGGCGGAAGAACGCTTGTGAGGGGTTCCTTTGTCGTTTTTGGCATGTCAATGGGACGTCTTCCCTGCACCATGCGGAGCACTGCGACGGAAAGGGCCACGAAAAGAATGGCCAGAAGAAGCAGATAGGGGACGGCAAGCCACGGAGCCTTCGAGGCGAGGATCCCTTTTGCGATGAGGAGTTCACTGACAAAGAGACCGAACGGCGGGGAACCCGCGATGGCGAAGAAGCCCGCTGTCCAGAGGGCTCCCGTGAAGGGCATGGTCCAGCGCATCCCTCTGATGTCGAAGCTCGAATAGGTGTGATAGCGGGCGAGGATGTTGCCGGAAAGAAGAAAAAGCATGCATTTTGTCAGCGAATGGCAGACGGCGTGGAAGATGGCACCCTGACAGGCGATGCCGCCGAAACCTATGCCGAGGGCAAGAAGACCCATGTGTTCCACGCTCGAATAGGCCAGCATGCGTTTATAATGCCCCTGTCCGACAATAAAGATGGCAGCGGTTGCAAGGGAGAAAAAGCCGAAGAAAATGAGCATTTGGGATGAGATGTCGCCAAGACCCGCCGCGAGCATGATCTGATGGCCTCGAAGAATGCCAAGAAGCGCACAGTTGAGAAGGGCTCCGGAGAGAAGAGCGGAAACAAGGGATGGCGCCTGACTGTGAGCGTCCGGAAGCCAGTTATGGAGCGGAGCAAGGCCCATTTTCGCCCCGTATCCCACAAGCAGAAAGACAAAGGCTGCTTTGAGCCACGTGGCCTCTGCCTTGTCGGCGTGGGAGAGAAAGAACGAGAGCTGGTCAAAGTCCGACTCCCCGACCGGCTCACCGTAAAAGGCCACGGAGAGCAGAATGTTGCCAAGAAGGGCAAGGGCAATACCGACAGAGCAGATGATCAGGTACTTCCATGTCGCTTCAAGGGAGCTTTTGTGGCGGTGAAAGTAGATGAGCGGTGCACTTGACAGTGTGGTTGCCTCGATGCTGACCCACTGAACTCCCATGTGCGGTGTCATGGTGACAAGACTCATGGATGCGAGGAAGAAGCAGAGAAAGGCCGTGAAACGGCGTTCGGGCTGATTGGTGAACTGGCCGTGGTCCAGAATATTGGTGTGCAGTCCTATGCGTTCCTCCTCGCGCAGGTAGGAGATGGCGTAGACGGAGACGGCAAGAAAGAGAAGACTCGCGAGCATGAGAAAGAGGACACCTAGCGGGTCAGGGGCCAGAATGCCGAAAAGGGCTCTGGGGGCGTTGCCCTGGTAGACGGAAAGGGCGACAAGGGCCGAGAGAAGCGTGTGTGCAAGGGCCATGACGGGCAGTGCCACACGGCAGAGCAGGGCCTTTCCGAAAAAGAGCATGCAAAGGCCTGTCAATACAGGCAAGAGAAGAAGGGCGATAAGCACGGCAGTCTCCTAATCCCGCAAACTTCTGAACCGGGCGACGTCTATGGAGGCAAAAGAGTCGCTTATGCGGTTGATGGCAATGCCCATGACAAAGACGGCAACGAAGACGTCGAGAAGGAGTGCCAGTTCAAACCATGTGGTGCCCTTGGTCATGAGGGGCATGCCAAGAAGGAAAATGCCGTTTTCGGCGACGAGGTATCCTATGACGTGCGTAATGGCCTTGATGCGCCCTATGATGAGTATGAATCCGCAGAAGAGGGTTGTCAGACCGAGTGAAAGGAAGAGTGGGGGAAAGAGTTCCTGTGTCACAATGAGCCTGTCATCAAGCCATATGGCAAAGGCCAGGCCCGCCATGCCGCAGACGACGTCAAAGGCCGCAAGTTTCCTCGGGCATATCAGACTGTCGGGCGGGAGGCGTTTCTGCGTGTGCCAGAGAAGACCAGGCAGGAGGATCCCCTTGATGAGCAGAACCGCGACGGTCAGGATGGTATGACCGAAGAGAAGAAGAAGGAGAGCCAGGAGAATGCCCTGCAGCGCCGTGTACTTGGTCATCTGTCGAATATGAGGCGTTGCAAGAAGAAGGAAGTTGCTCACAAGGAGAAGAAAAAGACAGCTGTCAAAAAGCATGCATCTACCTCATCTGCGAAAGAATAAGCGCGAGTGCCGCCATCATGCCGGCGGCGCCGATCAGAGCCGGAACACGGTGCAGGCGGAGCCGGGCCATGGAGGATTCGAGAAGGCCGAGAATCACTGCCAGAAGAAAGATAAGGAGCAGCCAGAGGAGTGATTCCTGCCAGATTTGCATGGGAGGAATGAACAGGGACGCAATAAGGCTGGCAAAGAACCAGAGTTTGACCGTGCTTGCGTAGAGAATAAGCGCAAGATCAGGTCCCGAGTGGTCCAGGATCATCACCTCATGGATCATTGTCAGTTCCAGGTGGGTGGTAGGATCGTCTACCGGAATGCGGCTGTTTTCGACAAGAAGGAGCAGAAAGAAGACCGGCGGTATAAAAAGCAGCTCGAGCTTGCCGTTCAGCCAGGCGAGCGCGCTCTGTCCGCCGAAGAGTGTTCCGAGCGAAAAGGCGTAGGCTTCGCTGTGGCCGAGGTCCATGTAAAAACTTGTGAGCACAATCATGGCCAGAAAAAGAACCGGTTCGGCAAAGGCGGAAAAGGTCGCCTCGCGGCTGGCTCCCATGCCCTCAAAGGAGGACCCCGTATCAAGAGCGGCCAGCATGATCACAAAACGGCCGGCGGCGAGAAGATAGCTGACAAGCAGAAAGTCTCCGGCAAATCCCGCCGGAGAGGCGACCCCTCCGAGCGGAAGAAAATAGAGGGCTAAAACCGTTGCGGATATCTGGATGCAGGGCGCAAGCGTAAAGACGGGCGTCGTGCAGTCGCTTCTCACACATCCTTTCCGTAGAAGTTTTATCAGATCGAAATAGGTCTGCAGGAGGGGTTTGCCGTGGCGTCCTGCAACCTTGGCTTTTACCCTGTTTATAATGCCAAAGAGCAGGGGGGAAAGAAGCAGTGCCAGGACAAAGTGGAGGGCGTGAAGGAGTGGTTGGGACATCAGTACACCCCCCAGATGAGAAGCACGCAGAGCGTTACGAGTATGTAGAGTATGTAAATGTGGATCTTTCCGTGCTGCATGATTTTGAGCGCGTTGCAGACGGTTTCAATACCCTGGAAAAGCGGTGTGTAGAAAAGACGTATCAGACGGGGAGGCGCCGAGACGGAAAGATGGCTCTCCTTCGGAAAAATGTCGTTATCGAGGCGTACGGTGGCTGTCACGCCCATGAGTGTTTTCAGAAAGCGTGCCGACGGCTCGGTAAAGCCCGCATCAGTGTACTGAATGCGCGGGCTTGATTCCTGGTAGCCGCATGACCATGTTCCGCGGACTTCCTGCTTTTTTCCGCGAAGAAGGATGGAACGGAAGAGCAGAAAGAGAAGGGAAAGGAAAATCAGCCCGAGACTCGTGAGGCAAATGGTGGAAAGGCCGTTTGTGGCGTCCTGGAGAAGGCTTGCCACATCCCATGTGTGGGGCGGCGGAAAGGATGAGGAGACGGCTCCGGCAAGATGCGGAAATATGCGGGCTGCGGCGAGGGAGAGAAGAAGGCAGAGGAGCGCCAGAAGCACAAGCGGCCAGAGTGAAAGGGGGGTCGGAGCGTGGACGGTACGCGAAAATCCTGAACGGGGGGTGCCGAGAAACGGGATCCCGTAGGCTTTTACGTAGAGCGCCAGGGCAAAGCCCGAGATCACCCCGAGACCCACAAGGGAAAGAAGAACCCCCACCTGCTGTTCGCTTCCCACAAGGCGGGGGGCGTCAAGAAGGGCCAGGGCAAGGAGATATTCGCTCACAAAACCGTTGAAGGGCGGAAGCGAGGCAATGGATGCGGCACCCACGGCGAAGAGAAGTCCGAGGAGGGGCATTTTTTTGTGCAGACCTCCGAGATAGGCCATATTGACAGTTCCCGTGGCGTGCAGAACCTCGCCGGCGCCGAGAAAGAGCAGTCCCTTGAAGGCCGCGTGGTTCAGCATATGGTAGAGGCAGGCCGCGAAGCCAAAGGTCGTCATCCAGAAATTTTTTGTGGTATACCCTATGAGACCGACCCCGGCCCCCATGAGCATGATTCCCATGTTTTCGACGCTTGAGTAGGCCAGCAGGCGTTTGAGATTGCTCTGGGCAAGGGCCTTGAAGATACCCGTAAGCGCGGTGGCGAGACCAAGAACGAGAAGGGTCCAGCCCCACCAGGATTCGGGAGTGCTTCTGAGACTGAGGATGCTTGTGACGCGGAGAATGCCGTAGAGCCCCGCGTTGATCATGGCTCCGGAGAGAAGGGCCGAGACATGGCTTGGTGCTGCGGGATGAGCCTCGGGAAGCCAGACGTGCATGGGGGCGAGTCCTGCCTTGGCTCCGAAACCGAGAAGGGCCAGAACGAAGAGAAGCGAGCGCAGTTCAGGTGAAAAGCCCGAAATAATGGAGATTGTTTCGGGTGAGGAAATTGTGGTTGTGCCTGTCTTTTGCCAGAGAAGCACAAAGAGCGCGAGGAGAAACACAGCCCCCAGATGGGCGGCCGTGAGGTATATCCAGGATGCGTCGCGTACCTGTTTTTCGCTGTCGTGGAAGTCAATGAGAAAAAAGGGCGCAAGGCTCATGATTTCCCAGGAAAGGAGAAAGAGCACCGTATCGTTGGCTGCCATGACAAGGGACATGCCGAGCAGAAGCATGAGGAAGAAAAACCAGTGAACGGCGAGATTGTGACTTGTCAGTTCGTGGGCGAGACTGAAAGCTCCCTTGACGGCTGTGAGGGCGCCGAGAACGAAGACAGGCAGCAGAAAGAGGCGCCCCAGAGGATCAATGGAAAGGGTGCATGCGCCCACGGGAAGGCCAAAGGGGAGTGTGACCTCGAGAGGGGTGGCAAAGGGGGTGGACAGAATTGCCCAGAGGCCGACCGCCGAACCTGCGCTTGCGCCAAGGACGCCCAGAAGATTGGCCAGGCGAGCACGCTGTCGTGTCGGACGGAGAACGGCGAGGGAGAGACAGCAGAGGGCGGCGCCGGCGAAAGCGGCGAGGGAGAGAAGAAAAAGAGACATAAGAAAGCCTGAAAACGCGATCCCGACCGGTGAGGAGGAGAGGGGCAACGCAAAAAATGAGCGGGTTCCGTCACAAGAAGAACACGTGCGGTCGTATACGGAGCATTGCGCCACATCACGATCTTCCGGGACGGAAAGCCTTTATTGCATGGTTGATGGAATGCAGGGGTCCTTCTTCCCTCCCCCCTGCCGTACCCCTGAAGTGCGGCACGGGCATGAAGAACAGGGGAAGGCCGAAGGACAAGGTGAAGAATACGGGTCTTTGTAACGGGATTAAAGGAGAACTTGAGGTGTTGTTCCGTAGGGACGGAAGCATCTCTGACGATGCCGCCGCGCACGAAACAAACGCTTCGTGAGGGGAAGGCATATAGCCCCCTTTTTCCTTCTTGGCAAGGTGCTTTGCACGGGAATGGGAGAAAAAAGATTTTTTTTTGTCGCGGAAGCGCGCTGAATGGCTGCCCCTGGTGCGTGGTGTTCGGCCGGGAGGGCCCGGATACGGGGGAATGGATGCCGATGTAGCCCTCCCTTCATTTGTTCATCCGGTTTTCCCTTTGCCCATAGGGTGTTGTGAAACGGTACCAATACGGTGGCGAAGGCAATCCCCATCTGATGGGTCCTGCCATTATGACGTGTGACCTGTTGTCGTTTGCGGGCGTTCCGCTTCTTTTTTGTTATTTCTTCCAGTTTTATTTCCGGTCGATTTCTTCCCACTGCAGGTTGTTTGAGCCGGGCTCCTGTCTGGTCTGGTCAGGAGTGGACGTCATCCGTGTCGTACAGGCAGGCCCCCGGTGTGTTGCCGGGGGCCTGCCGTATGAGGGATGTCCGTTCTCCGTAAGGACCATAGGAGGGCATGCCCCGCGGAGTCCGGGCATTTCTCCTAATTCTGTTCCTCAAGGAGTAGAAGAGGGATAAGGGCATAAACGCCTGCAGCGCATATAAAAAGGGCGCCCATGGTTTTCCATCCGTCGAGGGAGGATCTGCGTCGTTCATAAAGAAGGTAGAACAGAGCAAGGAGTAAAGAAAGAATGACGGCCTGGAGAACATGACCCGAAGGCGTGAGGGAGAAGGAGATGCGGTTAGAGATCTCGGAGGTCAGGCTGATTGTAAAGGGAAAGAGGATGTCCGCAAGGTGTGTTTCAACGGATTCCGCCGCACGCGACATGGTGCGGGCATAGGAGTGGAAGGGCATAAGGCGTGTTCCGTTGGCGCATGCGGGATCCGGAAGACTGAAGACGCGTGCCTGGATTCTTCTTGCGTCGGAATAGACCGCTGTCATGAAGGCAGGGTTGAAAATGAGCTTGAAGTCCATGTCGAAGGGCCGGTATCCCTCCGTATGCAGGCCGATAAGCGCATTGTCCCCTTCCCGCATGAGCCAGATACGGTCCCTGTCGTCAAGAACGAGCCCCAGCCACATCCGTTCCCGTGCTTCGGATACAAGGACATGACGGGGGATGACGCCGTCCGGCAGGGGGATTTTTTTGCAGACGGGCGCTCCGTCCCTGCGGAGGAGATGGAAGAGTCCTCCCGTGGCGTCCGTTAAAAAGATGCCCCCCTCATAGGGTTTGAAATTTGTGAAATTGCCGCCCACGTGCATTGCCGGAAAGGTAAAACCCTGCGATTTCAGAGCGTCCGTGAAGCGCTCTGAGAGAACCTTGTCCTCCGCATTTTTGTCGGCGTTGATGAATTCCATCTTCTCCCTGGTCAGGCGGAAGCGGTCGTCAGGATAGAGAAGAGCCATCTGTCCAGGATTGGACTCGATGAGCGGGAGGCAGGAGGTCCTGAGACTGTGCCCGTCAAGGGATGACGAGCGCAGTTCAAGAACGCGTCTGGCCTTTTCAATGGCCCTTCGGTCGTATGTCTTCCCGTCGACGCTGACGGGCAGCATGCCGCGCATTTCCATGTTGCGGTA
Organism: Desulfovibrio sp.; assembly: GCA_024683955.1. Classification (GTDB taxonomy): domain Bacteria; phylum Desulfobacterota; class Desulfovibrionia; order Desulfovibrionales; family Desulfovibrionaceae; genus Desulfovibrio. The sequence continues at coordinate 52,482 of JAIKXS010000071.1, forward strand.
GTAGATGAAGGGGAGTGCGGCTTCAAAGGCCAGCCTGTCGTAGTAGTTCCCGAGTTCATCCTTGTAGACGATATCCGAATGGTGTCCTTCACTTTTTTTTGCCGCTTCCGGGTCGTTGCCCCGGATCTGTTCCGTGAAGATGCATCGTGAAAGCTTGGGACTGTAGAAAAGCTGTGTCTTTTCGATGGGCTTGACGAAGATAAGACCGTAGGTATGCGGCAGCGCCCAGGAAAGGGCCAGAACCGCAAAGAGAAGGAGACAGAAAAAGGCTGCGGCGCGCATTATTCAACCTCTCTGGTTCTGTAGTGGAGAGCCGGAAGAAAAAGGCCCATGAGAAGAAGGGGAATCCCCGTAAGAAAAGGCAACAGACCCGTTTCAAAGGCTCCGGGTGTGGTGTTTGCAAGAAGAGGGGCCGTGACCGAGAAGAAGAGAATAATGCCGAGAAGACGTGTCTTTTTTCGTGGTTCAAGGAGGACAAAGGCGCAGCAAAGGTAGGCATAGATGCCCGCGATGCACCAGGGAAGGGTGGTGAAAAGGGCAGTCACGACGGCCTCGGCCGGATAGAGCCTGCAGAGCATGAAAAGAAGGGCTGCTACCAGGGCGGCAAAAAGGAGGAGAAGAAAAAGAAGGCCGAAGGCGAGGTGCCCAAACATCAGAAGCCAGAGTGGACATGGAAGATGGAGGGCGATGCGCATGCGTTCGTCCCGCATTTCCGGCAGAAACTGGCAGAAGCAAAAGATGAGGGCGCTGAAAAGAGGGAAAAAAGAAAATGTCCTGTAGGGAATCTGGTGGAGATCCATGGTGTGGTACCAGACAATTTCCGGGTGATCGAGCATGAAGAGACGGTTGGTCCCGACCCCGATCCAGAGAATGGCAAGTGCGCCGAGAAGAAGGAGAAAAAGCATGGCGGCGCGGGTCTTCACGTACTCCTTAAGAAAGAGAGCCTTGATGATCTGCAGCATGGACGAATTCCTTGTTTCTGTCCCCGTCAGAATCTCTAGCGTCTGCCGGTGTAGCCGACAAAGGCGTCTTCGATATCCATGGGAATGGTCTGAAGCGTGACGGATCCTGAAACCACGTTGAGGGAGGTTAGTGCCTCCGTGACGACATGTATGTCCCTGAAGGAGAAAATATCGAAATATTCGGGATGTTCTTCAATATTGACGATATCGCCGTGAATGTGGCCGGCTCGTCCGGAGGCCAGTTCCGAAAGGGTTTTCTCTCCCTCCCGTGTTGCGGCGCTCCGCGTGAGACGGTAGCAGATAAAGTTCCGCATGAAGTCATCAAGGCGGGTGACATGTGCCTGCCCGCCTCTTCTCAGGAAAACAACATTGTCGACAAAACGGTTCATGTCCTGAATGACATGGGAAGTAAGAATGACGGTGTGCTTCCCGTCCTTCAGGTGCTCCCTGAGAAAGTCGACGAAAAGCCGGCGGTACCCTGCATCAAGGCCCATGGAATAGTCATCGAGAATGAGAAGTTCCGGATCCTGGGCCAGAATGAGACCAAGCACGACCTGGGAGCGCTGCCCTTCGCTCATCCATGCGATTTTGTGGCTTCCAGGAAGCCCCAGAACATCCACGAGCTCATAGTAGTTTTCCCTCTTCCATCGGGGATAAAAGCTCGACATGAAGCGTTCGATCTGTTCGATGGAGAAAAACTGATAGGTCAGGTGGCGCTCGAAGAGAAGCCCGACCCGCTCCCGTGTTCCTGCGCTTATGGCATTGGCAGGATCACCGAATATCCGGCATTCGCCGGCCTTGGGTTTGAGAAATCCCATGAGAATCTTGATCAGCGTTGTTTTTCCGACGCCATTTTTTCCCAGCAGTCCGTAAATATTCCCTTGTTCAAACTCAAGTGAAAGATCTTCATATATGACTTTACTTCCGTATGAATGGAAAAGATGCTGAATGGAAACAGGATTTTGATTCATAAAATCCTCATATAATAAA
>JAIKXS010000076.1 GCA_024683955.1 Desulfovibrio sp.
AAAAGGCAGGACTAGACGAATTCGTCACAAATAGTTCTTGACCTTAGAAGGTGTGCCGTCTACGATACAAAAAGACGAGGGGCCTATAGCTCAATTGGCAGAGCCTCCGGCTCATAACCGGCAAGTTCCAGGTTCAAGTCCTGGTAGGCCCACCATCTTGACACCCTCCCCACATAACGTCGGGGGATTCCTATCCGTAACGCTTCTATTGGTCTGTACCATTGGCTGGTTCCTGTTTCATCGAGACTGCCATGAGGAATATTTGCTTGGGTTTTGCTTCCAAATTTCCACTGTGGGGAATTTTAGGGCTGTGAACCAACCACCTGTTCCCCCAGGTCTCATTCTATCTTCTCCTCGGGTTGACACGTCATATTCTGCCGCCAGAGAACATTTGGAATCAGGAACGGCAAAAAGACAAAGAGATCCCAGTTTAAGTGCGCCTTATATCCTTCCCCCTGAAGGGAAATGCTTCCGGCGCGTTAGATAAAAATACCTCGTGCCTTTTCACACAAAAAAACCCGCTACAGAAAGCGGGTTTTTTTGTGTGAAAAGGAGCTTTTCTACTGCCTTACAAAGCGCATGGATGTCCCGTTCTGGGACGTGATGATAAGTTCGTCGCCTGAGGATTTCGCAAAATGTTCGCCGCGGCGACCGATACCGATCCCTTCCGTGATGGAATAGATGATTTTTCCCCTTTTGAAGGAGAATGTCCCCCCCTCGATTTTTCGTCCATTGAGGAAGAATGTATAGCGCGGCCCCTGAAAGACGAAGCGGGCCTTGCCTTGTTGTGTGTGGCACTCCCAGGTGCCATCAAGAGGCCCCTGCGGTTCGCCGGAGGCCGACATGGATCTTCCTCCTTGCTGCGATGCGTCACCAAATCCGGGAATTGGCGCGCGATTTCCCCTCGATTGACGTGTCAGCACAATATCGTTGTTCAATGTCAGTGTATCACCGTGTAATGTGTAGGAAAAATTTAAGGATTTGTTCCGCTCAAGGGTGATCTTTAACGAGTTTCCCCTGGAACTCCAAAATCCGTAGAGCTCCTCATTATTCATGCCCATAGCACAAACATTGCCGGAAAATATAATCACAAGGGAATCACGGCCATTGCTTCCGGCCCAGGCCCCTTGGAGGGGAGAGTGTGCAGCTTCACGAAGGGTCCGTTCCATACGGTCGAGTAGATTTTGGCAGGTCGGGCTCAGGGCTGGACGGGAGAGAGAAGGGGTGGCCGTAATGAAGGATAGGCAAAGGATGACGGAAAGAATTGCAGAAAGACGCATGAGGACTCCTCATGATGTTATGTGAATTGTTTGAGATGCAATTCCCAGGGAACTGAGGTTTTTTCCTCAGCGGGCACCTTTCGGGAAGAGGACAACGCCTATAGTTTTAAAGATAATGTGGATATCAAGAAGGAGGGACATGTTTTTGATATAGTACAGGTCGTACTCAAGCTTAAAGCGGGCATCCTCTTCGTTGGCTCCATAGGGATAACAGACCTGAGCCCACCCCGTCAGTCCCGGTTTAATTGTGTGGCGCATACTGTAATAGGGAATATCCTTTTTTAACTGTTCCACAAATGTCATTCGCTCGGGCCTTGGTCCGATAAAGCTCATGTCTCCTTTGAGAATGTTCCATATTTGTGGCAGCTCATCTATGCGTACCTTGCGTATAAAGCGTCCGAAACGTGTGACTCGGGAATCTCGGGCCTGTGCCCAAACAGCCCCGTTTTTTTCGGCGTCGGCACACATAGATCGAAATTTATAGACCGTGAACTCTTTTTCGTAGAGACCAACCCGTTTTTGACTATAGATGACGGGACCAGGTGATTCAAGACGGATGATGATGGCGGTAAGGATCATGATTGGCGCTGTCGGAATGAGAAGCAGAAGGGATATGATAACGTCAAGCGCCCGTTTAAGTCTGCGGAGGGATCCTCTTGTATTTAGTGAAAAACCCTCGGTGAGAAGGAGCCATTCTTCGGTGATCTGAGAAAGAGGGAGCCGTTTTACGACGTGCTCATAAAAGGAGCGAATATCAACAACCATGCGCCCCCCGAGCTTTGCCATGAGAAGATCATGTGCGATATCATCATCAATTGGAGCGTCTGGCAGGAGAAGGATCATTGTGGCCTGGTATTCCTGGGCTTTTTTTAGTGCTTCAAAGGGCTTTCCCAGGCATGGTCCCGCTTCGTTAGCAAGTCCTTCCTCTCCCACATAGCCGAGTATTTTTGCCTTAGGGAGTCCTTCCCGGAGGAGCTGGCGAACTTTGCCCGCCCTGTCGACGCCCACAAGGAGGATGCGCAGCGGATGGGTGAGAGCCTCGGCATTGCGGTAATAGAAGGCACGCCATGCAAGACAGAAGGATGTTGAGAGGAGAAAGAGAAGGGCGAGTGTTTCGCGGTCAAAGCGCCAGTGGTCAAAGGCGTAGGAGGCAACTGCACTTGAGAGGATGCCGAGGACACTTCCCACCAGGAGCCGTCCCATTGTTTCTTTAAAATCTTCGAAGCCGACCTTGTATGCATCGGTTATGTAGAAAAAAAGCAGATAGAAGAAGAGGGTAAAGATGGAAGCGCCAGTATAGTCGAGAAAAACATTCAACTCATCTGCCAAGGTCAAAAAATCTGTCAGGGCAAGGGCAAGAATTAGGCAAAATGCATCCAAGGTCTGGAGCAAGGCCCTGCGGTAGGCGCTGATCATGAAATACTCCTCAGAAACAAAATTGAGATGAAAATCCGGGCCGGGTCAGCAGTGCATCGCGTTGAGAATATGGGATGCAACTGCATCGGCGTCAAAAATGTCCACGGCCATGCGTCGACCTGCCTCTCCCATGCTACGACACTGATCAGGATTATTGAGCATGAATTCCATGGCTTGGGCGAGAGCTGTACTGTCCTTAACAGGGACCATAAGCCCGTTTTCCCGGGGCCTGATTACCTCGCGACATCCTGGCGCATCGCTAACGATGAGAGCCCTTGCGGAACTCATGGCCTCCATGCACACTGTAGGCGTTCCCTCGCGGTAGGACGGCAGAACGAGTGCGTGGCATCTGGCAAGATAGGGGCGAACGTCACTTGTCGCACCGAGATATTGAAGGATACCTTCTTTTTCCCAGGACGCGATTTCTTCGGTATCTATTCCGCCGAGTCCATTTTCCTTAGGTCCTAAAACTTGAAATACGGCTTTGGGGTATTTTTTTCCGAGGATGCTCGCCGCATCGCGGAATTCCAGAATCCCCTTTGACGTAAGAAGGCGACCGATGAAGAGAAACGTAAGGGCACCCTTTTCTGCAGAAGGAAACGGCACGGGTGAAAAGTGTTTTGTATCAACCCCTGTACCTCGGGCTCGCAAGACTCTTGTTGTCTCTGTTATAATACCAAAAGAGCGGAAAACGGTTTCGTCATCTTTGTTCTGAAAAAAAACCCCTTCCGCTTGTTTTAAGGCTAGATGCTGAAGAAAGACGCTGATTTTGCGGATGATTCGTTTGGGAACGCTGTCCGCTTCAAAGGTATAGCCTAACCCGGTGATTGTAGCGTAGATATGGGGGACACCCGCAAATTTTGCAGCGAGAGAACCGTAGATTACGGGCTTGATGGTGGATGTGAAAAGAAGGTCAGGTTTTTCGTTGCGGAAAAAACGCCAGAGTTCAGCAAGGGAACGGAGGTCTTCTAGCGGATTAAGGCCCTTGCGTGAGAGGAAATAGTGACATAGCCTCGTGCATCGTTCCTGCAAAAGATCGTCGCTTTCCGCGTCTCCAGCGGGGACAAGGCAGAGAACCTCATGTCCTTTCTGTATGAGATGCCGCATAAGGACGGTCCAGAAATTTGCAACGGATCTGCTCTGGTTTCCCAAAATTACTATTTTCATAGATGTCTGCTGCCTTGCGGGAGTCCAAATGTATCAGGAGGGTTTGCATAAGCAATGGTAGAGCGTATGTCGTGAACAACGTTGTGTATCGGTATCCACACATGCTGAAAGCGCTATCATTTTTTTAGTTTCACCTCAAGCAGTCTCTGCCCCTCCTCTCTCTTGCCGAGGTTTTTGTTCTTTTTTGCAACGGCGCAGATATGGCAGTTATACGATCCGTACAAACAATTTTGATCAATCGAAAGAGATTCGTACTACGTCGTATCCATGGCGTCCCGTGAGTTTCCGCGGCGCAGTCGGTTCCCGCCAAGAAAATGATAATCTTGCACGGCAGGTTTTATTGGCACTTGTCGCGCGTATGTCAGGACGATTAACGATTCCGTGACATGCATAAGAGGGAAGGTGCGATCCAAAGGGTCATGCCGAGGACTTATCTCTGGGGCGACGGGGCGTGAGAGCAAAGAAGCCGCGCGATGGGTTTTATAGCACACAAAATGCCTTCGAACGCTGCTACGGAGAGGGCTTTTGAGAAACAGCCTGAAAGACCCACTGCTGAAAAAGAGGCAAGAGGAGGGCTGCAGTGCCTGTCCATAGTTCACGCTCAGATGCCTGTTATTGAAGATACAAGCGTATATCTCCTTACTCTTGAATACGCATATCGTCGCTTCTTTTCTTTCAACGGGAACGTCATGTTCAACCCCTGAAGGCGCTCAATATGCCGCCGGGGATTTTGAGACCAAGGTTTGCCCGAAGATGGGTGACGGCCTTCGACAAGGCTGCATAACGGTTTTATTTTGCGATTGCGGGCCATACGATGGCGGCGCTGGAATTCGACAGCATATGGGTCTTTGAAAAAGAACCTCTATTGGAGTACAACAGCTTTGGGAAAATAGGATTCCCCTCCCTTGGAAAATGTTTTTGCTTTTTGTACCGTTTATTATTTTTTTATAAATTTTGTTATATTTTTTGCTGTAATGCAATTTATGAAAAAAAATTATCGTCTCTTCTATATTTTTTATGCACGTAAATCTGATTGGTAGGCTTTATTATATTTTTTAGATTGATGCTTTTATTGATTTTTGAGTATTAATTGCAAGTAAATAGTTCTTGTAATACTC
>JAIKXS010000087.1 GCA_024683955.1 Desulfovibrio sp.
TTACGGAGCGGAAGCGGGAATCAGACGCTACACACGCCAAATCGCGGCCGAAGCGCTGGCCTTTCCCTCCTTCAGGACAGACTGCACCCCCTGCCTCCCGGAAAGGAACTGGAACGGGACGGTCCAAAAGAAAGGCGAGGGTTTTTTCAGGGCGCACCTTCCGCCCCCCATCCTGAATGCCGCTCAAAATGCCCTGAGCCTCCTTAAGGCCGTACGCCCGCTCCGTCCCGGCCCTTTCGCCGACTGCTATTTTGAGCCGGACGTTCTCCCTACCCACCAGGTACACGCCAAAACAAGAGTTCTCACAGTCCACGACCTCTCTTCCTTCACCCATCCCGAATGGCAAACGAAAGAGCATACGGTGGGAATGGAACGGGCATTCGAGGAAAGCCTCGGACGGGCCGACCGGATCATCACGGTCTCCAACGCCGTCAGAAACGAGCTTCTCTCCCTCTTCAGCCTCCCGGAGGAGAAGGTCGAAACGATCCCGAACGGCGTTGATCACGCAATCTTCAGCCCCGTCCCCCTGAACGACTGTCTTGACATGCGCAGCCGCCTCCATGTTCCGGAACACTTCATTCTCCATGTGGGGAGCCTCAGCCCGCGGAAGAATCCGGAAACCCTGCTCACGGCCATCAGCCTTCTTCCAAAAACACTCCGGAGACACTATCCCCTGGTCCTTGCGGGAGTTGAGGAGACGACACATCCGGATCTTCTGAACCGCCTTGCCGCCATGCCCTTCGTCCGCCTCCTTTCCCATGTCTCGGACCCGGACCTCTCAAAGCTTTATAATACGGCGGACCTCATGGTGCACCCATCTCTCTACGAAGGCTTCGGTCTGCCCGTTCTTGAGGCCATGGCCTGCGGCTGCCCCGTTCTCACCTCAACCGATCCGGCCCTTCTCGAAACCGGCGGCGGAGCCGCCTCCCATGTTGACGCACGCGATGCCGAGGGCATGGCCCTGAAAATACGGAATCTCCTTGAAGACGAAAGACTGCGCGAAGAAAAGAGCGTGGACGGTCTGAAAGAGGCAAGCCGCTTCTCCTGGCACGCCTCGGCAAAACGCCACCTCGATCTCTTCTGGAAACTCTGCAGATCATCCTGAAACACCTCTCCATATCCGCAAAACCCCCGAATCCCCCCACTCCTTCCGCCATTTCCCAACGCCCATTCCCCAAAGCCCATTGCCTTAATGGTCCAAAACCATTACGTTTCAAAACGACGTACGGAAGAACTCCGCGTTCCCCTGAAGGAGAGAGGGATCATTTAAAAGATCCCCCGATGTGCCTGACAGAATTCTCCATGGTGCATGCAACGTGTCTCCTTTTCAGGAGGATGACTGAATGTGCCGCGAAATCCGCCCGCCCATTCTGATTCCAAGCCCGCACAAAAAACGCGCTCCCGCTCCCGAAGCCCCGGGCGAAGCTGACCGCATGCACGCTTCCCCATGCACCTGCCTAGGAACTGAGAGTACAACGGGGATGACCCGTGCAGGCCACAGGAAAGGCCTGAAAGCCCTTCCGAACCGTACGCTTCAAAGAAACTTCATGTAATACGTGAAGAATGCGCGAAAAACCTCGGAACGGTCCCGGTAAGCCCGTATGCCGGGAGAGGAGAACTCTGTGTCTTCATGCTTCAAGGCCTATGATATCAGAGGCCGTGTCAGGGACCTCATGAAGGATAATCTGCCCTACCTCCTCGGAAGGGCCCTGGCCCTCGGCGAGAAGCCCCGTTCCGTCGTCATGGGCCGTGACGTCAGGCCCTCGGGCCCTCTCATTCAGAACGCCCTTGCAGCGGGCCTCAGGGAATACGGCGTGAAGGTCCTTGACGCAGGGCTCTGCACAACGGAGGAGATCTATTTTGCCGCGGCGGAAGCGGACGTTGATCTCGGCATCATGATCACGGGAAGCCATAACCCGGCGGATGAAAACGGGTGCAAGATCGTGCGGAAAGGCGCCATTCCCATAAGCTCCGATTCAGGCCTCCGCGCCCTTGAAAAACGCGTTCTCGAGGAAACGGGAAAGATCCGTGGCCCCCAGGCAAGTACCCATGACATGCAGCCCTTCTCCCTGCGGGACGAATACATACGCGCTCTTCTCTCCTTTCTTGACCCGGCGGAGAAAGCACGCGGACTGGGGCGTCAGCGCAGAAAGATTCTGATTGATGCCGGAAACGGTTCGGCAGGCCCCGTTCTCAAAAAGCTCCTCCCCCATCTTCCCTGGGACATCATTCCTCTTGACTCGGAACCCGACGGCTCCTTTCCAAACGGCGTTCCGAATCCCCTTCTTCCGGAAAAACGCGGAAAAACGGCCGAAGCCGTCAGAAAAAACGGCTGCGACATCGGCATTGCCTTTGACGGAGACGCCGACCGCTGCTTTTTCTACGACGGGGACGGCACCTTCATCGAAAGCTACTACCTGATCGGCGTTCTTGCGGGGGAACTTCTCCTCAGACACCCTGGCGCCACCATCCTTCACGACACACGGGTCTACTGGAACACGGTCGAGACGGTTCTTGCGGCCGGAGGAGTGCCCTGCATGACAAGAACGGGCCACGCCTTCATGAAGGAGCGCATGCGGGCCGAGAACGCCCTCTACGGCGGGGAGATGAGCGCCCATCACTACTTCCGGGACTTTTCCTTCTGCGACTCGGGAATGATCCCCTGGCTTCTTCTTCTCTCCATGCTTGATCGAAGCGGGAAAAGCCTCGGAGAATATGTGGATGAACGCATACGGGCCTATCCCTGCAGCGGTGAAATAAACAGCGTCTCCGAAAACACGGAAGAAGTCCTTGCCGCACTCCGCGCGGCCTACGGCAAAAAGGCCCTGCGCACGGACACCATCGACGGGCTCAACATGGAGTTTGAAACCTGGCGCTTCAATGTCCGCCGCTCAAATACCGAGCCCCTTCTGCGGCTCAATCTCGAAAGCCGGGGGGACAGAGCCCTTCTGAACGAAAAAAAAGAAGAACTTCTGACCCTCTTTGCACAGTGCGGCGCAAAACCCGCCAACGCGGAAGAGCAGCCTTCCCATGCATAAGGAGACAGCCATGCCACGACTTTTTCCCGTCATCCTCTGCGGAGGCAGCGGTACACGCCTCTGGCCGCTCTCGCGGGCATCCTATCCGAAACAGTTTGTTGATCAGGGAGACGGGGAAACCCTTTTTTCACGGACCCTTGACCGGGCAGGGCGCATTCCCGGAGCGGAGGAGCCCGTCATTGTCTGCAACGAGGCCCACCGCTTCTTTGCGGCCGCGGAACTCTACAGAAAGAACCTCCGCGCCCGTCTTCTTCTGGAACCCGAAGGACGAAACACGGCACCTGCCATAGCCATGGCAGCCGCGGAATGCCGTGCAGCCGCGGAAGACGCCCTCATGCTCGTCCTTCCTTCCGACCACATGATCTCGGAAGAGGAGAAATTCGGACGCGCCGTGGAGGAGGCCCTTCCCCTTGCCGGAGAGGGACTCATCATCACCTTCGGCATAACGCCTGACAGGCCCGAGACGGGCTTTGGCTACATCGAGGAGGGAGAGCCGCTCCGCGGGGCCTTCCGCATCAGGCGTTTCGTTGAGAAACCGACGAGGGAGAAGGCCAAGGAGATGCTCGGGAAAGGAGGCTTTCTCTGGAACAGCGGCATCTTTCTTATGGGTGCCGGAACCTGCCTTTCCGAGCTGAAACGCCACGCCCCCCTGATCCATGACGCCTGCCTGAAGGCCTGGAACGAACGGCTTCTTGACGGGGATTTCGTACGGCCTGAAAAAGCACGTTTTCTTGAGGCCCCGAAAGACTCCATCGATTACGCCGTCATGGAGCACACCTCCCGGGCCGCCGTCGTCCCCCTCGACGTCACATGGAGCGACCTCGGCTCCTTTGAGGCCCTCTACCGGAACGGACCAAAGGACGGGGACAACAACGTCTCCGTGGGCGACGTGCTCCTCAAAGACGTCAGAAACTCCTACCTGCACTCCACGGGGCGCCTGATCTGCGCCATAGGCGTCGAGGACGTCGCCGTCGTCGAGACGGGAGACGCCCTTCTCGTCACGACAAGACGCGAAAGCGAACGGGTGAAGGAAATCGTGAAGGTTCTTACGGAAACGGAACGCCCGGAATACAGGGAGCACAAGCTCGTCTTCCGCCCCTGGGGAAGCTATGAAACCCTTGCCAGGACCGAACGCTTCCAGGTCAAGAAAATCATTGTCAATCCCTCTTCCGAACTCTCTCTTCAGATGCATCACCACAGGGCCGAGCACTGGGTTGTGGTCAGCGGGACCGCTGAAATCACAAAGGGCGAGACAACGTCACTCGTGACGGAGAACCAGTCAACCTACATCCCCGTCGGAACAAAACACCGCCTCAAAAATCCGGGAAAAATCCCCCTTGTGCTCATCGAAATACAGTCGGGCTCCTACCTCGGGGAGGATGACATTGTCCGCTTCTCAGACAAATACGGACGATGAAGATCCTTCGAGCAATGCCTGAAAGAGAACTGCCAAAAGGGAACACAATAAGGTCAATGCCATGAAACAGCTCATATTCCCCCTTGCAGCCCTTCTGCTCCTTCTCACGGTCTTCCTTTCCCAAAGCCGAGCGGAAGACCTTAAGCTTCTTGAAGAGGAGGCGCGGAAAGGGGATGTCAACGCGGCCTTCCTCATCGGAAACAGATACTTCACGGGAAACGGCCTCCCGCAGAATTTCAAAGCGGCCCGCGAATACTGGGAAAAGGCCGCCAGGGCCCATCATCGCGACGCCCTCTGCGGACTTGGCATCCTCCATGCCCGGGGAAACGGAGTGGCAAAAAATCTAGAGAAAGCCCGCGCCTACTGGGAGGAGGCGGCACGGCTCGGACAACGGGACGCCCTCTGCGGACTTGGCGAGCTCTACTTTACGGGAAACTCCGTGAAAAAGGACTACCGGCGCGCCTACAGCCTCTTTGAACGGTCGGCCTCACGCGGAAACAGGGATGCCATCTTCATGACAGGGCACATGCTTGAACACGGCCTCGGCGTTCAGGCAAACGAAAACCTTGCCGTCCTCCTCTACGAACTTTCCTGCCAGAAAAGCTCAAAGGACGCCTGCACGGCATTTACGAGACTCACGGAACGCCTTTCGCGGAAGACGAATCCCCCCTCAAACGAACGGGCAAAAAGGAATCCCTGACATCCATGTCACGAATTTCCAGGCCCCTCGGGGCGCGCATGGCGGACATACTCTCCGCCTTCATTCCCGATACAAAGGACGCACGGGAAGCATTCTTCTTCAAAGGAATGTTTGCCTCCTTCTCCGTCTATCTTGTCTTTTTCTCCTCGGGCTACGGTTTCAGGGAGGTTCTCCCCCCCGTCTCCTTCTGCTTTCTTCTCGGTCTCTATAAAACTGCCTATGAGCGCTCAACCCTCTGCCGCTTCACTCCCAAAACGGCCCTTCTTGCCTTTCTTCTCTTTCTTCTCTGGAGTGTCGCGACCTCCGTCGACATGTGGGATTCCTTCCTCCATGTGGGGCGGGGCATCAACAAGCAGTTCATGGTCTTTTTTATCGCCCTTGAATGCGCAAAAGGACGAAAGGAAGTTCGGACACTTGTCCTCATGTGCTTTCTCGGGGTCTACCTCCAGAGCCTCTCCTGCGTGTATCAGGCCATGACCGGCTTTGACATCATTCATCACGACGCGCCCATTGCAGGGCGCCTCACGGGCACCATGGCCTGGTACTGGGTCGGAAGCTACATCGTCCTTGCCGGTATTCCGGCCCTCTCCCTCTGGCGTGAGATAAGAAAAAAGCTTGGCCCCGTCTTCGCCCCGGTCGTGGCCCTTGCCATGGCTTCTCCCGTGCTCTTCGCCATTATCCGGGGGGGCGCCAGAGCAAGCTTTCTCTCAGGCCTTGCCGTTCTTGCCATTCTTTTTCTTCTGCAGGGAAGAAAGACATTAAGGATCCGCCTTCTTCTCCTTCTTTCCGCAGTTTCCCTTCTTCTCCTCCTCCTTTTTCTCGCTGGAGAAGGACGCTTTTCCCTTGCCGGCATATTCGGCGACTCCCGCTTCCAGCTCTGGAAGCAGGCATATCACGTCTTTCTGACCGACCCCGTGTCAGGCGTCGGCGCCTGGCAGTACAGAACGGTCTTTCAAACACTTCCCGAAGCACAGAATGTCTCCCATGAATTTTTTACTCTCTCCCACCCCCATAATGTCTATATGCAGGTGCTTTGCGAAACGGGCATCGCGGGCTTTCTTCTCGCGTTTGGCTCCGTCTTCACCCTCTTCTCCCGGCATACGGGAAGGCTTCTCGCCATCCTCCGCAATCCCGAAGAACGCGGAAAAAGGAAGGAAACAGCCCGCATGGGCCTCTTCTTCTCCCTGGCCTGTCTTGCCTTCTTTGTGCACGGCCTTGTCGGCCATGATTTCTTCAGGCCCTGGTATCAGGCGCTCTTCCTTTGTCACCTCGGGATCCTCTGCGGGACTTCGGTCAGGCTTTCCATTGCGGAACAATCGTCCTGAGAACCGCCCTCACCTTCCGCCGGAAAAAATCCCCGAAGGGACAGAAACAGACGGAAGAAGGAAGAAGACCATGCCGCAAGAAAAACGAACAGAGAGCAGGGGCAGCATGCCGAAGCCGCCGTGCCAAAGCTCCTTTCTTCAGGGCATGAAGCGTCTTTTTGATATTCTCTTCTGCCTTGTCTTCGCCCTTCCCGTTCTTCTTCTTTCCATGGCTGTCGCCCTGGCCGTCCTTCTTGAACAGAAGGGGCCTCTTCTCTTCCGCCACGAACGTATCGGAAGGGGGGGAAAACAAATCTGCATCTATAAATTCCGCACCATGACCGGGGAAACACGGGAGAAGGCCGTCCCGGACCTTCTGACCGAGAACGAGCGTGCGCTCTGGGAGAGGGATCAGAAGCTCAGAAACGACCCGCGTGTTACCCCCCTCGGCGCATTCCTGCGCAAATACAGTCTTGATGAACTTCCCCAGTTCCTGAATGTTCTTCGGGGCGACATGAGTCTCATAGGTCCGCGCCCCATTGTTCGGGAGGAGATTGAAAAATACGGGGAGGTCTTTCAGGAATACTGCCGTGTGCGCCCGGGACTTACGGGCCTCTGGCAGGTCTCGGGGCGCAATGATCTCTCCTATGAAGAACGGGTCGCCCTTGACCACTACTACATCACCTCCTGGTCGCCCGCACTTGACATAACGATCCTTCTCCGCACGATTCCGGCGGTCCTTTCCGGAAAGGGGGCGTACTGATGGGCGAACGGGGCAGCAGACTCCTGCACGCGCTTGACTACTATGCCGGCGTTCCCCTGAGCCTTCTCTCGGCCCTTCCGCGCCTGCCGGGGCGCTCCCTGGCGCGTCGGGGGATGCGCCCCCCCGAAGAGAGTGCGTGCCGGAAGATCGGCTTTCTCTCCCTCGGCGCCATAGGCGATCTTCTCCTCCTCTCGGCTCTTATAACGGCACTCAGGAAGAAGCTCCCCCATGCCCGTTTCACTCTCTTCACCTCCATGGCCAACGCCCAGGCAATCCCTCTTCTTCCGGGCATCGACAACCACGCATCCCTTCCCCTGAGGCAGCTCCCGGGCCTTCTTTCCGCCATGCGCAAGGAAAAACTCGACATCCTTTTTGACAGCACCCAATGGGCTCGCCTCGGGACGATTCTGAGCAATCTCTCGGGAGCTTCGGTGACCGTGGGATTTGAAACGGAAGGACAGAAACGGGGCGCCGGCTATACCTGGACGGTACACCACGGCAATGCCTGCCACGAGACGGAAAACTTTCTTCGGCTCGGAAGGGTCCTCTATCCGGATCTTTCGGGAAAACCGGAACTTTGTCCTCCGATAAACCGTCCCCAGAATCCCCTCTGCCTTGAGATCACGGAGACGAAACGCCCGGCCATCCTTCATATGTGGCCGTCCGGCATCTCTTCGTACCGCAAGGAATGGCCTGCGCCGTACTGGGCGGATCTCATCGCAAGGCTTGAGAAAAAGGGCTACACCGTCTTCCTCTCGGGAGGAAAAGGCGACAGGGAAAAGACAGAGGCCTTTCTTTCCTCAAACCGGGCCCTTCATGCACGCTCCATGGCGGGAGCCTTCTCCCTGACCGACCTTGCCTGGGTCTTTGGACGAACGAGCCTTGTTGTCTCGGTCAATACGGGCATCATGCACCTTGCGGCCCTATGCAATGTCCCGACAGTCGCCCTCAACGGCCCGACCAACCCCAAACGCTGGGGTCCCGTGGGGAAGAAGGTCCGCTCTCTTCTCCCGAAAGGCGGAAGATACGCCTATCTTGATCTCGGCTTTGAATACGGGGAGACGGATGATTTCTGCATGCAGTATCTCTCCGTTGAAGACGTGCTCTCAGCTGTCGAAGACATGGAAGAAAACGGCGGGGATTTTGGCGGGATTCCGGAAGCGGAGGCACGGGCGTAAGAGGCAGACGCCCGTGTGGCACGAACCGGGCCGCCCATTTTGTAATCAACGCTTCCTCTGAGCCCGTTTTCTGAAAGGAGCAGGCGTCATACACGAAAAACTCGTAACGGCGCAATCCTCTGATTCTCCCTGACACCCAAGACATGGCAGACGTTCTTACACAGTGCAACAAGCCTCCCTGCAGCCAGGTCCGCTTCCCTTCAGATCGTCCACCCCCTGAATACAGCCGGGACCAGGCTCTTCTTTTCTCTCGGGACCGGACGATTCTAAAGAAGCAGAGGGAAAGCCTTCTCACATCCCAATACGGCAAAGCCCCCTGCCTGAGTCCGTACCCATGGTCTTTGGAGAGATAAGACAATCGTCCGCATCCCGCACGGAACCTCTTTCGCAAAGACAAGATCCTGACAATTCAACCGGAAGGGCCGTATCTCCCTGCCGCGTTTACGGCCGCTTCGGACTGACAGGCGCCCGCGGTATTACGGTAGCGTGGGATTCAACGCCCATCCCCGGCGTCCAACGGCGTTGCCGGAGGAAAGATCGTCAAGAAGAAGCCCGTTTAAGATAGTCGCCCTTCCTGCTCAATCTGTCGACATTCATCGGCCTCATCCATCTTCTGTCATCCATCTTCTGCATCCCCGTTTTTGTCCTCATCCTTCCCCCGTCTCCTTTTTCACCTTCAAAGATCATCCACCGTTACGCCGGAACCTTCCCGTTCCTGCATTGCAGCCTTCTTCCTGCTATCTCTATTCGTCCCAAAGCCTCTCACATAAGCAACTACCTTTCGGAGACTACTCCGGGAATATACGATAGCGGAGCCTCTCTGCGCCTAAGGAGCGTAATGCAGTATGGCAGAGGCTGCGGCATTGCTTCTTCTGTCTCATTGACGGCGGCAGTCCTGTCAGAAAAACCGCAGAAATACTACGACGCATCAGGCGCCCGCCCGTAAAACTAAAGATAGAAAAAAGACAAAAAGTATTCGCGCGCACGGGAAGATAAGCTGCGTCCTGTATAAGGAAGAAAAAGGCACAGGAATGTCTTAAAAAATTCCCTTA
>JAIKXS010000011.1 GCA_024683955.1 Desulfovibrio sp.
TCACGTCATACTTATCGTCATTGACAAGACTGTTGGCGATAGTGACGTTAGTCGTCCGCTGCGGAGGAATATTCCACTTATCGAGCACGATATCCGTCACGGTGCCGCTTCTTCTGAAATCCTCGTCTGATTTCCCCACATTCACTGTCCCCGTGCCAAAGGTCACTGACTTATCCTGCGTGGTTTTCCAGCCCTGCAAAATCATGCCGTTGGGATTTACGAGCTGCTTATCCTCATCAAAATAAAAATCACCGGCACGTGTATAATATTCCGTGTTGTTTTTATCGTTACGGACCTTGAAGAAGCCGTTGCCGTTGATGGCAAGGTCGGTTGCGGAGTTGGTGCTTTCGAAACCGCCCTGGGAGAAATCACCGATGAGCGCGCAGATACCGGTCCCCTTGCCGACCTGATCCGCACCGCTTGTCGTCCCGTAATCGGTATAGATGAAATCGGAGAAATCACAACGTTGCGCCTTGAACCCAATGGTACTCACATTGGCAATGTTGTTGCCGATAACGTTCATTTTTTCTCCGTGGGTCATCAAACCCGAAACGCTCGTCCACATGCTGGCAGAAAGACTCATATATTCCTCCGGCTTCTAAATGTCCTTGTCATGTGCTTTGGACTTCCAGGCGGGAAAATTGTTCCCGCCTGGGGAATCCTTGCCAGAGATATTTCAAAGTTCGTTCCAAAAATCTGACGCAAGGGAATCAAGCAGCGCTAAATTAAAAAATATTTTATATTTTCAAAATGTTAGATAAAATACTCCCATGAACTTACCCATGCTGCAATGGAAGGAAAAAAGAAAGAAGGGAGGAAAAAAAGGCTGTTTTATCCGAAGTGGAGAGAAATTAACGGGAAGAATCGCAATGCTCGGGAAAAATTTTTCCGCATATGCGTATAAAGACCTGCTCACTCATGACGGGGATGCCGTTTGCGATAAGTGCTTCCGCAAAAAGACCGTGTCCCCGGCAAAGATGCCCCGTAAAGGAGCCATCGTAGATTGTTCCAAATCCGCACGAGGGAGACTTGCTTTTAAGAATGGCAATACTCGCGTGTGAGGCCAGCACAAGAGAAAGCGCTCTGGCGACACCCTTTTGAAAGGCATCCGTCACTCGATAACCATCCCGCCTGTACACCTCATCGCCTTTTCGTTCACAGGGAAGGCGTGGCACTGGAAAGCCTCCAAAGGTCTCGGGACAGACCGGAAGGACAGCGCCTTTTTTTAACAGTTCCGCAATCGGCCCGCAAAAGTTTGAACGTCCGTCATAACGGCAGGCGATGCCAAGGAGGCAGGCGCTTACCGCAAACGCGCAGTTTCCGGAATGCATGCCTGCCCAATCAGCTTGAAACGGATTCAGAAACTTGGTCATCCTGCATGTTCTCCAAAAAAGCCTCGGCTTCACGGCAGTGCGGATCAAGAGAAAGAGCCTGCTGAATCCGTTCATGGGCCTCTTCACGCTTTCCCCAGATTCTATAGAGGTTTGCCATATGAACAAGGGTTTTAGGATGGAGACCAAAGACACGGAAGGCCTGAAGATACAGGCTCTCGGCCTCGGCGTAGGCCTTCCGTTCCACGGCAAGCTCAATGGCCTCGCTGTATGCCTTGCTTACACGCGGACACACGGCAATGAGCTCGTCATAAAAATGAGCGGCAAGCTCTCTGTCTGACGACCTCAAAAGCTTTGCCGCCTCAAGGGCACGATCTTCCTCATCCGGATATTCTTCCAAAAAACGCAGAAAATAGGCTTCGGCAAGGGATGTCGCACCACTCTTCAAATGGAAAAGTGCCATATCCCATAATTTTCGCTTCCTCTCATGCCGCGTCGACTCGTGGACGGCTTCTTGTGCAATGTGCCGCTGCTCCCGAAGAATGTCGCAAAATCCGTCGAGCACCACGGCAAGCGCTCCCTCATGCCCCACCTTATACGGAAATGGCGTCGTTTCACGTGGAACACTTTCGGCAAGAAGAAGGGAAACCCTCGGATGACGCACGAATTCGTCAAGAAAGAAAATCACCCTGTCAGCCATGGCAAGCCTTATCTGATCCGATTCCCCTGAAAGAGCCCGCAATGCCGACACCATATAGGAAATCGCCTTTTCAGGGCTGTCACGGTGAAGGAAGCCCAGAGCCTTAGTCATATCGTCACGTATGGACTTTGGAATCAACCGGCTGTTCATACGCCGCCATCCCAGATTTCGCGTACCCGAGCTTCATGCCTCGAAAGAGATTCCCTGACGGCTGAAGGCACCAAAAAATCAATACTTCTTCCGGCACACCATCTGTTGCGGACGTCCGTAGCCCGGACAGAAAGAGAAGGTGTCTGAAAAAAAACCGCTTCTCCGCCACCTTGTATGCACATACGCCCCCTGTCCACAGTTGTGTGACCCGCTTCAGGCCAGAGCAAATGCGTCTGCGCAATGAAATCTGATTCAGTATACACTCCTCTCGGAACAACTAAAAAATTTGTCAGCCTTGGCAGTTCAAGTCCCCTGTACCAGGTCGGCAACTGTTCATAATCATCACTTCCCAACAGAAAATAGAATGGGGTTACGGGACGCTGTAGACGCAGTGCAGCAAGTGTTTCGTATGTGTAGGAAGGTTCGTCACGTTCTCCCTCAATGGTACTTATCCCGAGAAAGGGAAGATGGCGAATGCAGGCTTCAAGCATCTCGCAACGCAGGGAAAACGGGAGAAGGGCGGAAGGATTTTTTTGCGGGTGCAGGGCACAAGGAACAAAAATCACGCGGTCAATTTCGGCGTTAAACGCTTCCCAGGCCTCAATGGCCAGGCGCAAATGTCCGATATGAGGAGGATTAAAACTTCCGCCGAAAAAGACAATGCCCTTGTTCTGTTTCACCCTTCCCTCACCTGACCGTTGCCGATTACAACAAATTTTGTGGTTGTCAGTTCTTTGACCCCCATGGGCCCAAAGGCATGCAGTTTTGAAGTGGAAATGCCGATTTCCGCACCCAGTCCCAATTGTCCTCCGTCGTTAAACCGGGTTGAACAGTTTACACCGACCATCGAAGCGTCAACTTCACGGGTAAAGCGTTCGGCATGGGAAAGAGATCCGGTGCAAATCACCTCGGTATGCCTGGACCCGTACCTGGCAATATGCTGAAAGGCTTCATCGAGGTTCGAAACAACGATAACCGTAAGTATCAGCGCGTGAAACTCCTGACCAAGATCTTCCCGGGACAAAGGCTTGGCACGTTCTCCCATTAAAGGGAGAGAACGCTCACAACAACGAAACTCCACGGTATCAAGACGCTCATAGACCATGGGTAAAAAGATTTTGGCCACGTCCTGGTGTACCAGAAGGCACTCAAGTGCGTTGCATACCCCGGGCCTCTGCACTTTGCTGTTGTATACAATCTCAAGGGCTTCCTTCAGATCGCAGTCGCTGTCAATAACGGCGTGACAGACGCCCTTAAAATGCTTGAGTACGGGCATTGTCGCCTCGCGTGTCACGGCTCTCACAAGGCCTTCTCCTCCACGAGGAATCATAACGTCTATATACGAATCAAGGTGACAGAGCTCCGTCACAGCTGCGTGGTCGAGAATGGTAACCAGCTGTACGGCGTCGGGGGACAAACCATTTTGTTCGAGGGCGTCACGCAATATAGTGGCAAGCACCATATTGGACTCAATGGCCTCGCTTCCCCCGCGGAGAATGACAGCGTTCCCGGCCTTGAGACACAAAATTGCGGCGTCGACGGTCACATTTGGACGTGATTCATAGATCATGGCAACCACACCGAGTGGTACACGCATTTTCCCCACCCGCAGGCCGTTCGGCCTCATCCACTGCTTCTCAAGGGAACCTATTGGATCGGGAAGAGACGCCACATGCCGGCAGGCCTTCTTCATCTCGGAAAGGACTGTCTCCGTGAGACGAAGACGATCCATACGCGGTGCATCAAGCCCACGGGCCATGGCATTGGCCAAATCACGACCATTTGCTTCAAGGATTTCCCCTTTTCGTTCGTCAAGAAGGCGTTCCACTGTTTCAAGAACAGCGATCTTGGCCATGCTTTTGGCCCTGTTCATATCCGTAGCGGCCTTTTGTGCCTTTTCACCCATTTCCCTCATAACATCTGCAATGCTCATAACTTCCTCCAAAACAGTGGTTAGGCATGCGCTTGTGGCCCATATTTTGACAAAAATAAGAAGGTTGTCTATAGAAAATCTTTCCCAAACCTTTGATCAAGTAAATATGGCATTCCGCACGGAGCGTGTTTCCAGTCAAAAAACGCCCGCGCCTCAAAAAAGTGCAAAAAAGAGGAGGAAGCATTTTTCCCGGTCCCCGGACTGAGGTCTTATGCTTGATATCTGATGAAAGAACAAAACAGCCAAGCCGTACGCAATCAGGATCTCATTGCAGAAATAGGAACAGAGGTAGGGCAGGAAAGCGCCCCCCTGCTTGAGTTTATCACCAACAACGGTGGCAAAATAGCAGCTTTTGTCCTTCTCCTTGTGCTCGTGACGGCTCTGTCAGCCCTCTGGCAATGGCATACCAAAAAGGAGAGGTCCTCATTCCTTAATGAAATGAGCGCCGTCACCCTTCAGCGTACCGGCCAGGACAAGGTGAAAACACTTGAGGCTCTCGGGAAAAAGGCGCCTGATTCACTTAAGGCCATCTCCTGGCTCACGGTAGGTGATGCGGCAAACGAGAACCAGGATTTCGATCTGGCCAGCGAGGCCTACGCCAAAGCTGCAAAGGCGGATGCTGACGGGGTAACGGGGACCATGGCGCAGCTTGCGCACATTGCAAGTCTTCTTAAAAACGATAAAAATCAGGAAGCTCTTGAACTTTTACATATCCTTTCCAGACGCCTCGGTGACGAAGCCCCCCTTGTCTTCAAGAATCTCTACGCTGATGCGGCAAGTCGTTCAGGAGATTATCTGCTCGCGTCACAGCTTCTGGAGGACATGGCAAAAGAGCTTTCGGGTGATGACGCGGCTTTTATCAAAAAGCGTGCCCTCGCCCTTCAGCTTAAGGCAGCGGACAAAGCATCTGGAAACAGCTCCCAAGAGAGCTCTCCTTCAAACTAGTGGTCTTTTTCTGAATACGTATCGGAGGTCTTATGGGCAAACATCCTTTGCTCAGTGAGGCGCAGGGAGAAAAAATTCTTCTTCTTGGCAATGAAGCCATCGTACGCGGTGCCCTTGAGGCCGGAGTAGGGATGGTGACCTGCTATCCCGGCACCCCAAGTTCTGAGGTTGTAGACACCTTTCGCCGTATAGGCGGTGACGGTCGCTACAGCATGGAGTATTCCATAAATGAGAAGGTCGCCATGGAGGTTGCCTGTGGCGCGGCACTTGGTGGTGCAAAAAGTCTTGTGACCATGAAACACGTAGGGCTGAATGTAGCGGCAGATCCGCTTTTTACCACAGCCTACACAGGCCTTCCAGGTGGTCTTGTCGTTCTTTCAGCAGACGATCCGGGATGTCACTCAAGCCAAAATGAACAGGATAACCGCGGCTATGCTCGCCTGGCGGGTCTCCCGTGTTTTGAACCCGCCTGTGCGGAAGAGGCGAGATCCATGACGAGGGCCGCGTTTGCCCTTTCACGGGATCTTGAGCAGCCAGTTCTTCTGCGCACAACGACACGTGTCAGCCATATGCGCGGTCCGGTGACCCTTCACAAACTTCCGGACAAAAAAGAACTTGTCGACTTCACAAAAAATCCCATGCGCTTTGTTCCTCTTCCGGCTGTTGCGAGGAAACGGCATCTGGCCCTGCGTGAAGCGTTGCAAAAAGCCTCGGAAATCGCGGACCAAAGTCCTTTCAATACAGAAACTCAGCAGCAAAATACCTCGCTCGGCATTATCTGTAGCGGCGTTGCAAGAGCCTATTTGGCAGACGCGCTTGCCAGCGGCGGATGGGAAGACAAGGCCAATATCCTGGAGCTTGGCATGACCTGGCCCTTGCCAGAGAAACGGCTGAGTGATTTTTTGAATCGATGCACACGGGTCCTTGTCCTTGAGGAAGGAGCCGATTTTCTTGAACGCGATGTCCGTGCCCTGGCCCAGCGTATCGATGCCTCGGCAACCATAGAAGGAAAAAATGAAATTCTGACAGAGTGCGGTGAATATTCACGTTCCCTCGTCATGAAGCGCCTTGCCCAATGGTTTGACTGTCCCTGTCCGCTTAAACCCGCGGCCGGACAGTCACAAGAACTTCCCATGCGCCCCCCAAACCTCTGCCCCGGCTGCTCGCACAGGGCTGTGTACTACGCCGCACGAAAAGTTTTCGGTGACGATGTCGTCTATTCAAGCGACATTGGATGTTACACACTCGGCATCATGCCGCCTCTTCGCACCGCCGACTTTCTCTTCTGCATGGGTTCTTCAGTTTCTGGAGGAAGCGGATTTTCAAAGGCAAGCGGGAAAAAAGTTGTCAGTTTTATCGGGGACTCAACCTTCTTTCACTCAGGTATGACAGGACTCGCAAACGCGGTCTTTAATCATCACAGTCTTCTTCTTATCATTCTTGACAACGGTACGACAGCAATGACCGGACATCAGCCAAACCCAGGAATGCTTCAGGAATCGCTTGGAGAAGGCTGTACCCATCTAGATATTGAGCAGATTGTACGGGCACTTGGCGTGACGGCCTGCAAGAAGATAGCGGCCTACAACGTACGTGGTCTTATGAAAGCTATGACTGAGTACAGCGACTGCGACGGCGTACGCGTAATCATAGCCGAAGAACCCTGTGTTCTCTACGCGAGGCGCACACTCAAAAAAGTGTCGAACAACGTAGCCTACGTGGCTGAACAAAACGAGGACACCAGACGGTGCCTTGCCGAGCTAGCATGTCCTGCCTTTTACAAAGACGGTGAGAATATAGCTGTGGACGAAACCCTCTGCTCGGGTTGCATGGTCTGTTTACAGGTTGCGCCGAAGAGCTTCAAGGCAAAAAAACGTGAAGGAGGGCGGTCATGAGTTCACAGGGGCAGCGTTTACGTATCTATTTCACGGGCGTTGGTGGACAGGGAACTCTTACGGCCACCAATCTCCTTGCAAAAACAGCGCTCATGTGTGGTTGTGACGTTGTAGCAGGCGAAGTACACGGAATGGCGCAGAGGGGAGGGGTGGTCGAAAGTGTTGTTCTTCTTGGCGGCTGGCGCTCCCCTAAACTTGATCTCGGAGAGGCAGACCTTTTGCTCGGCTTTGAACCCCTCGAGACCTTACGCGGCCTCCCCTACCTAAGGCAGGGGGGAACCGTTCTTTCAAGCAGCGACTGCCTTCCACCGCTTAGTGTTGCCCTCGGCACAAGCGCCTATCCCTCGCTTACCACCATTCAGGACGACGTGCAAAAGGTCGCTGGCAAAAGTCTATTCGTGCCCTGTCGTACGCTCGGTCGAGAAGCCGGTTCAATCCAAAGCGGAAATACGGTATTGCTTGCGGTCGCCTGTACCTTGCAGTCTCTTCCTTTCACTCTAGATGACCTGCGAACGGCCATTAAAACCTTTCTTCCTGAAAAACTGCATCAGAGCAACCTCAAGGCCATCGAACTCGGCAAGGCCTATGTAGAACAGCAATAAAGGCAGCCTGCTTGTACAAGGCTGATTATATGAGCGCGCGTACCCATCTTTTTTTGTTACGCGCGCTTTTTGCTTGCCTTGTTAATCTTGCAGTTCCGTTTATGACCTCGATACAAGACTCCCTGTACCTCAGCGA
>JAIKXS010000015.1 GCA_024683955.1 Desulfovibrio sp.
GGTTTTTATATCTATAGTAAATTGTAGCTTGTGATTTATGATATCTTTATTATGTCGTTGATATATCGGTAGTTAGAGTGATGCATGTGTTTTAAAATCAGATTCGAAGTATAATTAATATTATTGACTTTTTTTAAAAAATGCCTACCATTCAAAAACTAGAAGTATCTTTTTTTCTTCTGGGAATTTGATGGCTACCAATCTCCTGATTGGGGGTATCTCTTTGGGCTTTTTTGAGGAGCTCTGATTCTCTTTTTGTTTAAAAAACGGGACCGGGGTTACTGGGAGGCAAAAAGAGCTGCGTGCTATCTGCTTTTCCGCTCTCGTTCCCTACGCAAAAACGTGTCTACCACGATACTTCATTCTTGAAAATCTCTTTCTTTGAGAGATGATGCTTTGACTTTTTTGTAAGGAGAAAAACTTTTATGATGCCAGCAAGTCTTGCTCTTGCACCTGAAGGAATACCCATTATTTTGCTTGCGGCTTTGGCCTCGCTTGTTTTTGCTTTTTTAAAATTTCCTATTCTATCCGTCCTCTGTCTTCTTTTTTGCACTTTTAGTATCTATTTTTTCCGTGATCCGGAACGTGTTATCCCAGATGGTGAGGGTATTGCTGTTAGCCCTGCTGATGGGCGTATTCTTCATATACAGAAGCGCATGGATCCTTTTCTTGGTGAGGAAAGAATCTGTATCAGTATCTTCATGAATCTTTTTAATGTCCATGTGAATCGCGTTCCTGTTGCATGTACTGTCAGTGGACTTCGCTATTTTCCTGGGACGTTTGTAAATGCATCTCTTGATAAAGCCTCTGAAAATAACGAACGTTGTGCCTGGCAGCTCACAGACGAGCAGGGCGATGTTTGGTCCATGGTTCAGATTGCTGGTCTTGTTGCTCGGCGTATCGTCTGCCGTGCAGAAAAAGGCGACACCCTGGCGCGCGGGATGCGCTGTGGTGTGATACGCTTTGGCTCTCGTGTTGACCTCTACCTCCCCCCACGATATGATCCCAAAATTAGTGTTGGAGACCATGTGATTGCCGGACAATCCGTTATTGCTGAACTGCGTAAGGGAAACTGAGAGCCTCGCACAGGCGCATAGCCATAACCTAATCAGCCAGTAGTTCTGCCGCCTCTCAGGTGGGGCATGAAGGCTGGTCAGATAAGTTTACGCAAGAAATCGAAGACAGGTGGTTACGTTGTAGCCGGATTCGTGATATAATCACTCACTTAAGAGAGATTTATGTGCATACCATGAATCTAGAAGTGACGATCATTCTGTGTTTCTGCTCCGTTATCACCTTGTTTTCGTAGCAAATACCGTGGGCCACGCGGAAAGTTACGCCTGTAGGAGAGCATGTACGTCATGCAGCTGATCTCGTAGTGACAGGGATCTCCTGTCTCTATAGGCGGTGGTCCGTTCACGTGAATGAAGAGACCCTGCCGCACTCCTTCCTTTTTAGGAATGCCACGGCCTCTTCTCCTTTTTTGTGTGGTGAAATCCTCTTTGGGGTATAACAATTATAGTTTGATGCTTGTCTGACGGTTTTTTAGCCTTTTGCTAAAGGGGAGTCATGAGTACTGAAGTTCGCAGGGCGCGGAAAGGCGCCTATCTTCTTCCCAATCTTATTACGACGCTAAGCATGTTTTTCGGCTTTTTGTCAATGATATGGACCGTACAGGAGCGCTTTGCTGAAGCGTGTATTGCGATTCTGCTTTCTGCCCTGCTCGACGGGCTTGACGGGAAGGTGGCACGGCTTACCCATACAGCCAGTGAATTTGGTGTTCAGTACGATTCTCTGGCCGATGCAGTCGCATTTGGCATTGCTCCGGCTCTTTTTATTTGGCGCTGGCAACTTCTTGATTTCGGCAATCTTGGTGTGGCAGCAGCATTTATTTATGCCGCATGCGGTGTCCTGAGACTTGCTCGCTTCAATATTTCGACAGCCGTAACAAGCAAACGTTTTTTTCTCGGCCTGCCGATTCCTGCGGGCGGATGTACGCTTGTGACCTATTTCTTTTTTTGTTCGGTTTTTCCTGAATCCTGCAGGGAGCTTGAGTCGTGTCTCGCCCTCGTTTTATCTGTCCTTGTCGGCATTCTCATGGTAAGCAAGGTCCGATATTTCTCCTTTAAGGAATACGACTTCATTCGTGCACATCCCGTGCGTTCGCTTGTTTCCTTCTTTTTTCTTCTTGGACTGCTTTTTTCATGGCCACGTATCTTTGGATTCATCCTTTGTCTTTTGTATATAATTTGTGGTCTAATATATACCTATATTCTTCTTCCCCGGCGTGATCGCCAGTTGACGCGGGCGGTTTCACCGAATCATGTCCACAATAATTGACGAACAGAACTGCTTCAACATTTTTGCTTTTTGACGTCTTTGTGAGGTTTTGCATGTCAGACAGAGTCTTTTTTTTCGATACGACCCTTCGGGACGGAGAACAATCTCCCGGCGCAACAATGAATTTTCAGGAAAAGCTTCGTCTGGCTCATCAGCTTGAGATGCTCGGTGTCGATATAATTGAAGCCGGCTTCCCCGCCTCGAGTCCGGGGGATTTCGCTTCTGTCGAGGCCATTGCCAGACAGGCGGGTGAATCGATTCAAATCTGCGGTCTCGCCCGATGCGTTCAAAATGATATTGATCGCTGCTGGGAAGCCGTGAAGGAAGCTAAAAATCCCCGCATTCACGTCTTTGTCTCCACCTCTCCCCTCCACATGGAGTATAAATTGCGGAAGTCTCCGGATCAGGTTGTGGAGATGGCCATAAACGGCGTCAAACGGGCGGCCGGCTACACGAGCAACGTGGAGTTTTCCTGCGAGGATTTTTCTCGTTCCGACCGTGATTTTATATGCCGTATTGTCGGCGAGGCCATCAAGGCCGGCGCGACAACCATCAACCTTCCGGATACGGTAGGGTATGCACAGCCCTCCGAGTTTGCGGAACTTGTTGGATATTGCATCAAGAACACTCCCGGAAGCGAAAAAGTCGTGTACAGTGTTCATTGTCACGACGACCTGGGCCTTGCCGTTGCCAACACCCTTGCGGCCATGAAAGTAGGGGTTCGTCAGGCTGAGGTCACTCTGAGTGGTATCGGTGAAAGGGCAGGCAACGCTTCTCTAGAGGAAGTCGTTATGGCTCTGACGGTGCGCAAGGACCTTTATGGTCTTACCCATGGCATAGAAAGCGAGCAGCTTTACCCGTCCTGCCGTCTCCTCTCCATGATCATCGGACAGCCAATTCCTTTAAACAAATCAATTGTCGGTGCCAACGCCTTTGCTCATGAGTCGGGAATTCACCAGGATGGCATGCTGAAAAACCGTGAAACGTACGAAATTATGACACCTCAGTCCGTTGGGCGTAAGGAGACGCACCTGATCATCGGAAAGCATTCGGGCCGCAATGCCGTTTTGCAAAAATTTGAAAGCCTCGGGTATCGTCTGAACGATGAGCAGCTCAATGAAATTTTTGCAGCGGTTAAGGATCTGGCCGATCGAAAGAAGACTCTGCATGACGAGGATCTGATGGCACTTGTCCAGCAGGAACTCTATCGCGTTCCTGACCGCTATCGGCTCCGCCACGTTAGTATTCAAAGTTCAGATGCGGGCGGGGTGCCTCCCGTGGCTGCCGTGCTCATGGATGTCGCCGGAATTGAAAAGAGCGGTGCCGGTTTTGGCGCGGGACCTGTGGATGCTCTTTTTAATGTAATAAGTGACCTGGTTGGCCGTGCTCCTGATCTGGAGCAGTACGCCATCAATGCCATAACGGGTGGAACCGATGCGCTTGGAGAAGTGACCGTGCGTATTCGGGAAAAGAACCTGACGGCCATTGGTCGCGGAAATCATCCTGATATTTTCGTGGCCAGTGCGAGAGCGTATGTCGATGCCCTGAATAATCTTGTGAAGCGCGAAGAGGAAGGGACACGCCTGCATTGTCAGCTTGAAACAGAACGGAATTAATGTCCTGTACTGAGCGTTCACGGCTCTTGAACCGGCGGACTGTATCACAGGCGTTCTCCTTTATCCCCGGAGCCGGTGCTATCAGTGTGAACTGCCAGAATTTTTGCATTTTGTTCGAAATAGGGACTGAGGGGCGTCACACCTATAGCTTTCTGGTCTTTCAGTACCTTTTTTGCAAACACGCTCTCCTCTGTTTGGGGTAACAGGGGGAAACGTGGATGCATTGGGAAAAGCTCCCATATTCAGATGGCGAATATATAGAGGCGCTCAGTCGTTTTTACACGCATAAGAGAACCCCGCTTACATGCATTTCGTGCGGATCTGTGTCGAACACGGACTTCAAAGGAAGCATTGTGTGCCTCTTGGCGGACGGGCAGAGCGTCATGCTTTCGGGCAGGAAGGGCCGGAGTGCCTGCACTGAACGAGGTGACAGTCTCTCTTGTCCCGCCTGACAGGATCGCCAGACAGAAATTCCCCGATTTCAGGCGGGGGTATAAGATATCGCGTGATCGCGTTAACGGAGAATCTATGCAACAGACACTGGCCCAAAAACTTTTGCAGATGCACACGGATGAACCTGTGCGCCAGGATGGTCAGATTGTGCAGTGCAAGGTATCACTTGTTTTGGCCAACGATATTACAGGGCCGTTAGCCATTAAATCTTTTCACGGGATGGGGGCCACCCGCGTTTTTGATCCGGAGAAAATTGCTCTTGTCATGGATCACTTTACGCCCCAAAAAGATATTGATTCGGCCAATCAAGTCCTTATCAGCCGTCGGTTTGCCAAAGAGCAGGGGATTACCCATTACTATGAGGGGGGGCCGAGCGGTGTCGAGCACACCCTGCTTCCCGAACAGGGACTGGTGGGCCCTGGTGACCTTGTTGTGGGTGCCGACAGTCACACCTGTACCTATGGCGGTGTCTCCGCTTTTGCAACGGGCATGGGCTCAACTGATATCGCTGCGGCCATGGCACTTGGAGAAACATGGCTCAAGGTCCCTGCGACTATCCGGGTGGAATTCACGGGAACGCTTGGCGACGACGTCAGGGCCAAGGATCTTATCCTTCTTTTGATCGGTGAAATCGGGGTTGACGGAGCTCTTTATAAAGCATTGGAATTCGGGGGATCCGTCATTGATTCCCTCGGTGTCGAAGGGCGCCTTACCATGGCCAATATGGCCATTGAGGCT
Organism: Desulfovibrio sp.; assembly: GCA_024683955.1. Classification (GTDB taxonomy): domain Bacteria; phylum Desulfobacterota; class Desulfovibrionia; order Desulfovibrionales; family Desulfovibrionaceae; genus Desulfovibrio. Next base: position 5,148 of record JAIKXS010000015.1, read on the forward strand.
GGGGCAAAAGCCGGTCTCTTTGCCTGCGATAAGCAGACAATAGCCTATTGCGCGGAACACGGACAAAAGTCCGTACCGGAAGAGCTTCGGGCGGATGAAGGCGCCAGCTATGAGCGGATTGTTCACATCGATATGACAGGACGCGGTCCTGTTGTGGCTTGTCCTCATTTGCCCGGAAATGTGCGGGGAGTCGGATCTGTTCCCGAAACCCGCATTGAACAGGTTGTGATTGGTTCATGCACAAACGGCCGTATCAGTGACATGCGTGACGCGGCAAAGGTCCTCGCCGGCCGCAAGGTTCACAAAGATGTTCGCTGTATCATCCTGCCTTCCACCCCGACGGTGTACGCCCAATGCCTCCGCGAAGGTCTTCTTGAGACTTTTCTGCAGGCCGGTTGCATCATAGGTCCCTGCACCTGCGGTCCCTGCCTTGGTGGGCATATGGGAATTCTTGCAGACGGAGAAAAATGTGTTGCGACAACCAATCGCAACTTCAAAGGCAGGATGGGCAGTTTGCAGTCAGAGGTCTATCTCGCAAGTCCTCTTGTCGCTGCGGCGAGTGCTGTGGCGGGCAAAATTGCTGGTCCTTCAGATCTTTAGAGATTCCTTACGGGGGAGAATCCATGCTATATAGGGGTTTTGTCCACAAAGTCGGAGAGCATGTTGACACTGATGCCATTATTCCGGCCCGTTTTCTTGTTACAAGTGATCCCGCGACTCTAGGTAAAAATTGCATGGCCGGTATTGAACCCGATTGGGTTAAACGGGTGCATCCGGGTGATATCTTGGTTGCCGGAAGGAACTTTGGGTGTGGCTCTTCTCGGGAGCACGCGCCCATTGCTATCCTCGGCGCCGGCATGCCGGTTGTGATTGCGCACAGCTTTGCGCGTATTTTTTATCGCAATGCTTTTAACATGGGCTTGCCGCTTTTTGAAATTGGCGATGAGGTTGACGCGATCAACGACGGCGATGAAATTGAGATTGATACGGAAAAGGGGCTTATCCGCCTCCTTTCCGCAAACCGTGAAATTCAGTGTCCGCCCATTCCCCAGTCCATGATTGACATTCTTCAAAAGGGTGGCCTTGTCGGCTATGTCAAAGACCGGCTTCTCAGCTAGGCATACGAACCCTTTTGCAACAACGGCCCTGCTCTCGGCAGGGCGTGTCATATGAACAAGGTTCCAGTATGGAAAAATCAATCTGTCTTTTACGCGGTGACGGGATAGGTCCGGAAATCCTTGAACAGGGCATTCTTGTTCTTAAGGAAGTTGCGGCCAGAAAAGGACATACCTTTCATTTTATGGACGCTCTGATCGGCGGGTCTGCCATCGATAGTTGCGGGGAGCCGCTTCCTGAGGAAACGATAGCGGCCTGTAAGGCTTCAGACGCTGTCTATCTGGCGGCTGTGGGTGGGCCGAAATGGGATACTCTGGCACCCGAGAAACGTCCAGAAAGAGGACTGCTCGGAATACGCAAGGCGCTTGGCCTTTTTGCAAACTTGCGTCCCGCCGTGCTTTTCCCCGAACTTGCCGGTGCATGCCTGCTTCGCAGCGATATCGCCGCGCGAGGCCTTGATCTGATAGTTGTACGTGAATTAACAGGTGACATTTATTTCGGTGAACCACGTGGCATTGAGGTGCGCGACGGCTCTCGCGTCGGTTTTAACACCATGCTTTACAGCGAGGAGGAGATCCGTCGGATTGCTGTCGTGGCCTTTGAAACGGCCCTGAAGCGACGCCGCAAGGTCTGCTCGGTTGAAAAGAGCAATGTCCTTGAAACATCACGTCTCTGGAAAGAAATGGTGATAGATGTCCATAAGGACTATCAGGATGTGGAACTCTCGCACCTTTATGTGGATAATGCCGCCATGCAGCTAGTGCGTGATCCGTCACAGTTTGACGTCATTGTGACAGGGAACATTTTCGGTGATATCCTTTCAGATGAGGCGAGTGTCATCACGGGTTCTCTTGGCATGCTCCCTTCAGCATCCATGGGCTCTAAGGGCCCGGGGCTTTTCGAGCCTATACACGGTTCTGCACCCGACATCGCTGGAAAAGATATCGCCAATCCTCTTGCCACCATTTTGTCAGCTGCCATGATGCTCCGCCTCGGGCTTGGTATGCCTGATGAGGCTGACATGATCGAAGACGCTGTGCGCAAGACGCTTCGTGACGGTCTGCGGACGCCGGATATTATGGAAGAAGGAGCCCGTCGCATAGGCTGCAGCGAAATGGGGCAGAGTGTGTGTGAGAGACTTTAGAAACGGAATGAGCTTGTGCTGATAGAGCGTCTTCTGCTCAGCTGCGTCAATACACGGGTTTCACTCGTGGGCTTTGATTTGAAGAGGGAGGCCCCATTTTGGTACTGTCCCTCAACGGTTTTGCATGCCTGTGGCGCAGTATACGATCAACAGGCCTTGTGGGTGGCGTCTGACGCCACCCTTTGTCGTATCGGAAAAGAGAGCCTGTCTTTCGTTTCTTTACCGGGCCCTCATGCAAACTATGTGCACAGTGTCAAGCAAGCTTCAGACGGTCTTCTTGTCCTTTGTGATACCGGCAATTCCCGTCTTCTCTTTTTTGATGGTTCAGTGTTACCGCTTTCTCTTTCCCCCCTTGAGGAATGGGAGAGAGCGGGCTGTCGTCTGCCTTTTGATGCCATTCATGTGAACGATTGTTTGCCGTGGCGTGACGGCTTTCTTGTGTCGGCTTTCAGCCATGAGCCATTTACGGCCTGGAAGGAGACTGGTGTGCCCTGGCAGAAGGCCGGTCTTGGCTGCATCTATTATCTGACACGTGAGGGAAAAAGAACCCTTGCCCGGATTGTTGCCTGCGGCATCAATTGTCCGCATTCTCTTGTGCTTCATGAGGGAGATATCTACTGTTGTTCGTCTGCGTCGGGAGATTTTTTGCAATTTCACCCTGATGAGGAAAACCGGCTTCATCTTGTCAAGACAGTCCATGTGACGTCTACCCATTTTCTGCGCGGAGCGTTGCGGATAGACGGCGGCTGGATTCTAGGCGGGTCATCAAGACGCCATGCTGAGGACGGGGGGGGGATGTTGCTGTATAAGCTCGCCGATGATGGAGGGTGCAGAACAATGATTGCAGGAGGTACCGGGGAGATCTATGACATTTTGCCCTGGAACCCTGTCCTTGAACCCTTTTGTGACACGCTTGAGAAGGCTCCTGATAAGTTTGAGGACGACGGAGCTAATCCTCCTCGTTGTCATCTTCCTTCCGAATACAGGTGATAGCAGTCCCCGGCGGACTTTCTTCCTGCGACGCCAGAAAACCGCAGTAGCTACCGGCTGATGACTCTTGATATCGTACGATCCGTCTTGTTGCGTATGAAATCATTTCACGGCGTACGTTCTGGAACTGTCCCAAGCACGTTGGTGTACAAGAGCCTGAAAAAGTAAAAGACGTGATCAATACCGATCACGTCTTTTATAGGCCGGACACCCGATACCATCTGTTACCGCTGCTTCCTCTCGGATCTGACGGGGTTGGCAGTGCTACCGCCATCCGACCTTTGAACTATTTAGCCCAGCCCCTACAAGCTGTCAAGTCACGGAGAAAAGGGGATAAAGAGCCCTTTTTCTTTATTCGTCCATTGTCCCGGCTAGAGTATTCTTTTGCAGAAACATCTTGCCTTTGCTGTACGTACTTTATTTCTGAATGTCATGTGTTTTTTTACTATGGATGTTACTTTGTTAGTTATGGTAAAATTTATTTTATTGAATAAAATTTAATTATAAAATATATAGTAATTCAGTTTTTTTCTTGTAACAGGGCAAAAAATTTTTTTATTTTGCTCCAATACTACATGGTATTTGCTTAATAACA
>JAIKXS010000027.1 GCA_024683955.1 Desulfovibrio sp.
CGCATTTTATGCCGGCTGGCCGAACGCCTGGGCCGCCTTCCGCATGGCGAAGGAAGTTTATGCGGACGACGGCACACGTGAGATGCACGGCGGCTTCTTCGGCCTCGGCGAGCCCAACACGGCCTACGCACGCTATTTCACGGGCAAAAGCTACCTGAAGCCCCTGACCGACGCAAAAAGGACTGTTGGCATCTACAACGTCACCTTCGAGCCCGGCTGCAGAAACAACTGGCATATCCATCATGCGAAGACGGGCGGCGGTCAGATACTCATCTGCGTCGACGGCGAAGGCTGGTATCAGGAGGAGGGGAAGTCCGCACGGAGCCTCAAGCCCGGCGACGTCGTGACCATACAAGCCGGGGTGAAGCACTGGCACGGCGCCTGGGCCGGAAGCTGGTTCAGCCACCTCGCCGTGGAATGTCCGGGCACGGAGACGGCAAATGAATGGCTTGAGCCCGTATCCGATGCGGACTACCAAAAACTCGGGCGCTGAGAAGGCCCGAAAACTCTCCGGCGGTGCGCACTGCCGGTCAAACACGCTGCGGAGGTACAATGAACAGTTCCAGACGTGGTTTCGTCCAGGGCATTGCCGCCACACTCGGCGCGGCATCTCTCGGCATGCTGCCGAAAGCGTCTTATGCCGCGGAACATTCCGCAGGCAAAACGCCCGTCCCAGCGACCGATGGCGACAGATACATCCCCTATGACAAGCGCACGGGAAAGGAATCCGTCGTCTGGTTCACCCGTGATCTTTCGGCTGAAGGACTGCGCAAGATCGTCGCCCGCACAAGGGGCGTGCTCACTGGAAAAGTGGGCGTCAAGCTCCATACGGGCGAGAGGAACGGCCCCAACATCATTCCCAGTGACTGGGTACGTCATCTCATGGCGCACGACCTTCCGAAGGCCTCCATCGTCGAGACGAACACCTACTACAAGGGCGACCGTTATACGACGGAGCAACACAGGGAGACCCTCAGGGTGAACGGATGGACCTTCGCCCCCGTCGACATACTTGATGAGCACGGCACGGCCATGCTGCCCGTCATGGGCGGCAACTGGTTCACGCAGATGAGCATGGGGAAGGGCATTCTCTCCTATGATTCACTTCTCGCCCTCACCCATTTCAAAGGTCATACCATGGGAGGATTCGGGGGATCGAACAAGAACCTTGGCATCGGCCTCGCGGACGGACGCATCGGAAAGGCCATGATCCATACCCGCAAGGGGGAAGGACAGTGGAGCATTTCCACGGAAGAATTCATGGAACGGATGACGGAATCAACAAAGGCCGCCGTCGACCACTTTGCGCCACACATCGCCTTCGTCAACGTCATGCGCAACATGTCCGTCTCCTGCGACTGCGAGGGCCTCGCGGCCCAGCCGGTGGTGACGCCGAACATCGGCATCGTTGCCTCCCTCGACATTCTTGCGGCCGACCAGGCCGCGGTCGACCTTGTGATGGCTCTGCCGGACAGGGATCACGCCGCTCTGGCCGAGCGTATGACCTCACGCCACGCATTCCGTCAGCTGAGCTATATGAAAGAGCTTGGCATGGGTAATGACCGCTACCTTCTGGTCGACATCGACAACGGGGATAACCGCATACTGCCAGTGAAGGCTGTCGCCGGGGTCAGCCCCTTCACCCTGTAACCATCCCGCAGCGGAGGAACAGAATGCCGAGAAAGGTACTTATCGTGACATCAAGTTTGCGTAAGAAGAGCAATTCAGAACGCATGGCTGAAGAGGCCGCACGCGGCGCGAAAGACGCCGGAAATACCGTTGAGGTCATCAGTCTGAAAGACAAGGAGATTCATTTCTGCAGGGGCTGCCTCGCCTGTCAGAAGAGCGGGAAGTGCGTCATCCGCGACGACATGGACACAATGACAGGCAAAATCCGTGATGCCGACGTGCTGATTTTTGCAACCCCCATCTATTACTATGAGCTGAGCGGCCAGCTCAAAACCTTTCTTGACCGATGTAACCCGCTCTACCCGCAGGAATACGCTTTCCGCGACGTCTATCTGCTCTCCGCATCGGCTGAGGAAGGAGAAAAGGTGGCCGAAAAAGCCGTCTCGGGACTGAAAGGCTGGACAGCGTGCTTCCCGAAGGCACGCTTCGCGGGCTCCGTCAACGGAGGCGGAGCCACGGCACCAGGCGATGTCGAGGGGCATGCGAAGACGCTGAAGGCCGCCTACGAGCTCGGCAGAGCCATACGCTGACCCCGTGCCACACGCACGCTTACGGCTTAGAACAAATGTGCAGGGAAATACGGGCTCGCCTTTCCTTCCATAACGGTGACACGACACGTTTTCTTCACGCGTACATTCACGGAGAGCGCAATGCTCTTCTGTCCGGCTCAGGCAACCTCCACCCGGGGCCATTCCCGGTCACGCCATACAGACAAGAGAAACTTCGCTCGTTCCATACAAAACGGCTCCACTCAATGGCGCAATTTCCATGACACCATATGTGATCGGACATTCTCCCCTTCATCACTGATTGAAGCATGCATGCGGACATCGTGGCACAAAAAACGGCTGTCTCTCCATCACGGAGGACAGCCGTTCTCTATCCGCATTCCGCGTTCCGAACTACGTGATATTAGTCAGCTTTCCCCGGATTCCCAGGGGTTGGGGATCCGGAAATATCTCTTGTTACTTGAGATCAAAAATTGCCGTCAGCACATTGGCGCATTCCTCAAGGGTCCCAAGCTTTTCCACCGTCCATGTCTCCACGTCATCCGGATCGTTCCTGTTGACCTTGCTTACGGGAACCTTCACGCCCTGCAAAAGAAGAGCGCCTTCATTCTGAGAAAGGGTGGCATACATTGCGGAATCCTCAGGGCCGGCGTCAGCTCCCTCTTCTTCTCCCGCTTCCTCTTGCGGGGCCGCCCCGCTGCCCACGATCTGCACCCGCATTTTCCCGATGGAGAAACCATCCCTGCGCCCCGCCTCAATGCTCACCTGGTCATTTTTGGCGGTAATGGAGGCTTTTTCTCCGCCGTCCCCGCGCGTTAAGGTCATCTCGTCGGCAAAGGAGACAAGGTATGACTGACCGCCCACAGACACCCGCCGCCCGACGGTATAGAGTTCCTCAAGACATGAGGCGACATTATTTTCGGGATAGAGACGCGTCACGTCGCACCCAAAGGTCTGAACAAGAAGATCCTCAATATTTTGAAGGGTTCCCTCATTACTCGAGGTAACAAGAACAAGTCCATTCAATGCATTGACAGCCACGTCACATGTTGTGGGAAGGGGTTCTGTCCTGCGCAGAAGCTGCAGGCGCACTTCCTCCTTAAGATCCTTCTTTTCCTTTCTCGAGACACGCTGACCGCCGCGCGCCGTCTCAATCTCCTGGCAACGCTGTGCGAGCTTTTTACTGAGAAGTGCTGCCGGAACCTTGCGTTTGTCGACCCTGTAGCTGAAGACAATCCATTCTCCCTTTTCGGGGATGCTGTTCTTCCACTGCGTATCGTAGAGGTCCTCAAAACTGGTCCACCCGGCCGCTTCTTCTTCACATTCCACCGTATCGATGGGAACAATGGAGAAATTGGCAAGGGTATCACTGCGGAGACGTTCCGTATCCGAAGCCTTGAAAAGGGCAATGTCGCATGTTGCTCCAAAAAAACCCACGTTTTGCTCCTTATTGGTTGATATCAAAGAGAGGACAGAAAAGGCCAGACGTTGCTCATGTACTGCTGCGCCCTCCGGGCACAGAGCACATACCAGTATTTACCCGTTCTGCCAACCGCACACAATACCGAGTCGTTACGCCGGGCCTCAGGGGGACTTCGGAAAGAAAGCCTCCGCTTGCGCGCCCTGCAAGTCACGCCTGACCGAAACGCGGAACATACACCGTCGGGAAAAAATACGACAAATACGGGCGTCAGCGCTGTGTTTACGTTACAGACAGCCTGGGAATATCCCGGGGATACATGTTTTTTAAAGAAATCCTTTAAGCAAATGTACGCGTGAACTAAGGAGTCTTTCTATTGGCCGCCCCGCTTCCTGAAAACCCGTTCTTTTTTGCGGATAGCAGACGACCGGGGATACGGCAAAGTAAGGGACATGCGGTGGCATGCCCTTCTTCTGACAGGCGGACGCCCTGAAGACATCTTAACGGCAGATATTGCCCTGCCTCTTCTTTGGCACATTTCGTCTTTCCGCTTCATTCGGCACGAGCTGCTGCTCCGTATGGTTTAGAGACCACATCTCTATGAAGAGCGGGCCTCATGCTGTCCGTCGCTCTGTCGTATACGCATTCCATTCAGGGAGCACCCGTTATTCCTGCCTCCCGTTCCCGGAGACATGCGGAGTGCATATGGCTTTCGCACACTGCCGGACCTGGCTAAAGCCCCCCCTTACACCAGGCCTGTGGCTCTCTCCGGCGAATTCTTCAGGATATGGAGACAGCAGTGCAAGATTCCTAATGCTTTGCTTTAAGATCTTTCAAGGGGAGGCTCTCGGTGACAAAAAAAGGAAGCGGCAGTGTCAGCTAAGACGCTTTGCGCCTTTTCAAGGACGGTTCGTGCTGAAGACGGAATCAAGAGGCATCGGAAAGGTCAATGGGTCCATGGGTGCCCCCTCTTATACCCCTTAACGCAGGCCTTCTGCCAAGGGGCTTAACAGGGGATGAGGCATGCTCCGTTGTCCGTTCGAAACCGCAAGAGAGAGCGCCTGCGGCAGGCACACCGGCGGCACGGACCCTGGAGGCCTTCAATGAGAAGAGCGCTCAGGGCGTCACTCGTTTGTCTCGCTTGTGAACGTCATGAATAAAGCACTTCGCCACACATTCTCCGGACGACAGTCCGTGCAGTATCAGCAGTATCACAGGAAGCGGCGTTGGAGCAAAGGTATGCTTAACGAACTCTTCAACGCCGCCTTTCAATACATGGATTCGTCCATGGTTTACATAACGACTATGAAGAAGCTACCCTTAAGAAGGGAAACGCGTATACCATCCTCCTTCCGCCAACAGCAGGAAGAAGCCGGGTAGCGGAAGAATATCAACGCAGTGTATGGGGAAAAATCTCTCTACAGTGCCCCGTCGCTCCCATTGCGCACTCTTATGGGTCTGAATATACTTCCAGAGCCATCAATCTCTCACAGATATACTGAAAGCGCATTTCATCATCTTTTAAGGCCGGGCATAATACTTATAAGCAGGACTTTTTTCGACACGGAATAAGACTATCACCTGAGGATATACGATCAGATCGAATGTCCGCATGAGGCAAGAACGCTTTGCCGACGTATCAATATACGAAGAGAGCCAGGAAAACACCTCTTGCAACACGTGAAAAATATGTCGACGAAAGCCGCCGGGAAGTCTTGTCAGTATGCTCTGCCGTTGTCAGAGAGCCCGCACCGAAGGAAGCTTTCGGGCGGGCGCATGTCGAACCCGCGGTAACGCAACCTAAGGAAGATACTGCCATGCACGTACTTCACCGTTTAGCTGTTCTTTCTCTCTTCTGGTCACTTATGGGAGGCTCTGCACAGGCCCTCTCCGTCGAAATCGCCAACAACTCGAGCTACCCCATTCTGGGCGTGGCAATGCAGGGCAGGACCAGCGACGGATCAATCATGTCCGCTTTTTCAGCCTTCAAGGGCTATCCCGGCTCCTCTGTCCGTCAGGATGTCGGCAATATCCGCACGCTCACGGCGCTCCGTATTGATTACGGACGCTGTCGCATTACGGTAAAAAATCCCGCTGCACTCAAAAACGCCGAAACGGTTCAACTCACCTTGCGCACCCACCCCGAGAACCGTACCCCAACCCTCACAACCGGGAACGGAAAGGAACTCGATCTGGATATTCAGGACCTGCGTTTTACGGAACATACACCGGGCGTTCTTGATTTCATGACGCTTGTCCGGGCTGACGGGAGAGGCGACGTGGAAAAGCTCCTTAACCGTTCAGCCCCCAATGACAGCCATTTCGGGGACGTTGTTCTGCCCGTACGAATAGGGGACACGGTTTGGACGGGTGTGCTGACCTTCTCATCCGCCGAAGATGACGCAAGGCTCATGAGCGTGCGTCTCCTGCATGAAGCCAACGGGGAGACTATTGGCAGCGCACTGCCCGAACTTATGCAGGAAATGCATCTCAGGCCCCTGTATCTGCAGATGCCTGACCAGACCATTATACGCTACTACGACGCCGGGGACAGAAACGCAGCCCACAGTAAAGAGGAGGACTGCGAACAGTTCTGCTCCATCGTCTCCGATGACACCATCTTTGCCTCGGAACACAACGAAGACATGAAGCTTGTGGGCCTGCTCGCAACCGAAAAGACATTCGCCGACTGCATGGCACAGTCGAAGAATGCCACGGAATCTGCACCGGGGATATCTCTTGAACGAAGCAATGCCGACCTTGTCGACATAACCTTTGTCAAAGATATGAGCGGACAGGTGATGCTCATGCTCATGCCATAACGGGGAAGGACGCCTCCACGGGCGACGGACGGGCGTGTGCGGGAACTACCGTGGGTGACTGAACGATGCCGATCGACGAATGGGCCGGGAACGCAGTCAAAGGCAGTTACTCTCATGGGGACCACCGCCTGCAGCAAAAAACAGCTGATAAACGGGGGGTGGACTGCGAAAAGCGCTCCACCCCTTTGCCGTTGCGGCGTTATCCTCGAGTACGCCCCGGCACGTTTTCTGAGAAGATAAATACATCCTGAACCATACCGGGAGTGTTCAGATGATTCCTTCTTTGCGATGACGGGCGTTAAAATAAAAGACGGACTCCTGCAGAAGATTTCCTGGGCAGAAAGGGACGTTGATCGGTGTTTCTAAAGAGTGATGTGGGTATGCGTGCGTTTTTCCAAACGGGATCTGCCGGTGCTGCAAGGGAGGATCTGCCGCCTGATAGCGAAGAGGCTGAAAGGGGCTCATGCGTTCATCAGACAACAAACTAAAAAAAACCGGAGTGAAATCCGGGAAACTCATTTCCAGTTCCTGACTATTCAAGGAGAGCGTTAAGGATTAGTCATTAAGGATCGATCCGCTGTTCACGGGGTTCACGCCGTCGGACCCTGGCAAGAAACGTCGCCTGAAGGGATGCGCGGAAAAAAACTCACCCGGGCAACACTCTTCACATGGTTTAAAAATGCAGAGCGGCCGCTCCGATTCAGAACCAGCCACCCAGAAGGCGGCATTACGCCTTCTGTCCTTATCGTTCCCCGCGCGTTTCATTCCCCTCCCCTTCCCCGTAACCTGCAAATCTCCGTAAGATATCCTCCTTCCTTCCGCCACTCTCCGAAGGTAAAAATAACGGCAGCTTTCTCACGCATGATCAGTGAATTTCCAGGCCTTAAGAAGCGCCTTCCCCCCATTCCACAAGCAGTCCCGGCCGTTTTTTCAGGATTATCTGACGTAGAAAAGCTCCTTATGATCTGTCCGGAGATTTGCCGCGGAATTTATGTCGGAAGGAGAATGCCCAGGTCTTTTACGGTACATTCAAGACAAGAAATAATATCACCCATCTATAGCACGGAACAACATGAATCCGGCACCCTCCCGGAGAAGGGCCAAACCATGAAATTTTCGATGCAAGACGGAAATCTGTATGGACAAAGTCGGGATGGATATGGCATTTTGAGATCCTCCCCCACCTAACATCGGGGGATCCCTGGCGAAGGCAGGTTTGTGCCTGCATCCCAAGACGGGTTTCTGCGTCGACGAGACTGCCCGGAGGAAGATCAGTCCGGGGTTCGCTAACACATTCCCAACGCGGGGAATGATATGACAGCGAACCAACGCCCTGTTCCCCGGGTCTCACTTTCTCTCCACGGGCTGACCAGGCTTGCCCAGTCGCCAAAGAGTATGTCGAAACAGGAACGGCAAGGAAATTTCAGGTTGGGTTCGCCCTTATATCCCCGCCCTGAAGGGCGGGATTTTACGGCACGTTTGATAAGGATATAATCTTATATCTTTGGAGGAATGAATCATGGCAGAACTGAGCGATATGTGGCAGTGTCAGGTAGGAAACTGCGGGTATATCTACAATCCCGACAAAGGGGACCGCAAGCATAAGATTCCCGCTGGTACGAAGTTTGAAGACCTTCCCGATGACTGGAGATGCCCTGTATGCGGATCTACAAAAAAAATGTTTCGCAGGCTGAGCGAGGTGCAGGGATAAGGGAAGAAGACTGACCGGTCGGCTGTCATCCTGAAGAAAGAGTACGAAATGCCTGACCCGCTGGCGAAGACCGGGCAGGTCGGTCCGTGCAGGCAGAACGCAGGCCGTTTTATCAAGGTCACGATTGAGCCCCGTCCTTCTCTGACAGGGGACGCAGGGTTTGCTTTTTTTGCCGTCCTGGTGAAGCATTCATGGCGTTGACGTCTCCAGTCGGAAGAGAGCATTCAACGTACCGCATCCGTGCCTGCCTTCAGGGGGCATTGCGTCTCCCGGGAGGGGCAATTCTTAGATACATACGGGAAAAAACGGTTCAGGACTGCACCGTCTCTCCGAAACGCAACATGTTCAAGAGTCGGTAACGTGGTCCTGACGGCAGGTGCCCGCAGACGGACCTGCTTCCCTGATAAACGGCGTCCCGCGCAGCCTTTGCAGAGTGCCGGGCTGTCAAAGGCCTGAGACCGGATACGTCTGAAGCACCCGCCCTGAAGCCGGTATGAGACTATGGTACGGCCAACGGGCCCCCTCTGCCGGGAAGGGACATCCTGCTGACAGAAGAATCACGGCAGAAATGCCGGAATTACTGAACTGCAACGACTTCATATGGCAGATATTTTTCGATAATATCTGCCATTTTTACTTTGTCCGGCATGAGCCGGAATGATTTCAAAAGAGCACATCGCTCCGCAGGGCATAGCCTTTCCTCAAAACGAGGACATCACGGCTGGGTAGTGCGCTCTTCTCTCCCTCTTCTCCTCCGCTTACCCATATCCCCGGTGCCCTTCTCTCTCCCCCCTCCTTTCCCGCACCCATCCTCCGTGCCTCCCAAAACCATTCGATCTGCACGGGCGTCCCATCGGGCCGACCAGAGAGAGGCAGGTCGGTTTTGACTTTTTAAACCCTGTTAAAGGGGCCACGGAAAAAGAGGTTCGGCAGTCCAGGCACGCGCCATCTGTTCCCTGAAGTGCTTCCGTGCTGCCTGAGGCAGGGCTGACGGGCATAGGAACGCCTGAGGAAAGACGTGGCCAATGAGCATCCACGGGAGGGCTGTGCCCGGAGGGGCTATCTCAAAGCAAAAAAGTCCTGGCTGGGACCGGATACCGGTCTAAAGCCAGAAGATTTGGCGGACCTCGCTCGGGCCGTCCGGATGGGCCCTCCGGCATGCCAGAAGCGGCAGGCGTTGCCGGACGCGGGTAATTTCCGAAAGATCGATTGTTGCCAGCATCTCCCCCTCCTCAGCGCCAAGTTCCCCGAGGATCTGCCCCCTGGGATGAACCCACAGGCTGTGACCAAGTCCAAAGTCCTGATTCTTGTCACTCCGGGCCTGACCACAGGCTACAACGTAACTTGTGCAGTCAAGGGCACGCGCCTGCGAAAGAAGGCGCCACTGTTCGAGCTTGCCATCTCCGAGTCCCCAGTCCGCACAGACAATCAGCACATTGGCACCATGACATGCAAGATTCAAAAAGTGTTCAGGAAAACGCAGATCATAACAGAGCGCAAAACCCAAAGAGAATTCGCCAAGTTTTATCAGAAGAGAACTGCTGCCTGCTATAAACACACGCGATTCTTTGTAGCCGAAGGCATCGTAGAGATGGCATTTGTCATAAAAGTTGCTTCTGAGCCCGTCTGTCACAAAAAGGGTATTATAGAATTTTTCGGCCTCCCGGCGAAAAAGTCCGGCACAGACCAGAAGATTCAGCTCCCGGGCCATGCCCTGCAAAGAATTCCGCCACTGCAGACAGTGCTCAACGGAAACGTCCTGCAAGGGGTTGCCAAAAGGCCTCATACAGGCCTCCGGCAAGACGGCGACGCGCGCCCCGCTCTCGGCTGCACGTCGCAGGGCCTCGCGGCAGCGCCCCAAATTCTCCTCAAGGGAAGTCCCGAGAGCTATCTGCTCAAGTGCCATAACTAGACGTGTGTCCGACACAAAAATCCTCACTGTTGCAGAAGTTATCTCTGAAGCGGTCGTTCATGCTGTCACGCCCCGTGGGTGGCTGTCATGTCCATGCCACGTTGAACGAACACGGACTGTTGCCGCACCGCGCACGGAGCGGAAGATTCATGAGATGCCGGGCCATAAACGGGCAGTTCAATGCCGGGGACGGTTTCAGCGGAAGTTGAAGAAGAATTCGCGGGAAGGCTCTGATGACAGGGACCGGGGAGCTTTCGCAGACCCCATTCCCGCCCGCCAAATCAGGGGAATACAGGCGTTGCTGATGCCGTCTGAAACGAAAGAGGCGCAAGGAATCCCCCTTGTTCCGGACGGCCTTCGTTCCGCTTCCACCACCCAATCAAGAGTTGTAACACACAGCGACAGTGCACACACAAATTTTTGCTCACGGATTCACAAGCAGTTCAAAAATGACAATCTGAACACAGCGCTGCCATAAGAGGTTAAAATATGCAGATGTAATTTTTTAGCCATCGGACAGTATCAATTCAAGAAGCAGGTATTATAAAAAATAAGGCTCTGTAAGGAATTAGTATTGGTACAAATTTCTATTTAGGGCGTGGTCATTTTCGTTGATTGAAAAATAACAACTGCAAACGCTATATCATTTTACATTTTATTAAAAAAACTGTTGTTTTCAATAAATTGTAATGTAAAACACTTGAAAATAATTCTTATTATTGCTACAGTATCCCTGCTCTTTGTAAAAAATAACAAGGATACTCATATGAACAGTGTTTCTATCATTACACAGATATATGAATCTATGTCCGATAAGGAAAAAGCAACGTTCATTGAATACATAAAATGAAAAAACATAATATCTTTCAAGCCGTTCAATGACTTCAAATCCATCGTTATAAAAAGTAAGTCTGCTTTCCTTTCTGATCGTCCATCATGCGCTTATTGCGGATCGTTGTATGTCATAAAGAACGGGCACAAGGGTGGATCGCAACGCTATCTTTGCAAGGACTGCGGCAGGACGTTCACCATAACGAACAACACACTCCTATATTGCTCAAAGAAGTCAGTCGAAACATGGGAAAAGTATTTCAAGTGCCTGATGAACAAGTTCCCGTTGAGAAAATGCGCCGACATCTGCGGCATCGACCTTTCGACGGCGTTCATCTGGAGGCACAAGATACTCGACACGCTCCAGAAGATGCACGATTCCATCATTATCAACGGCGTTGCCGAGGCCGACGAGACGTTCTTCCATATCAGCTTCAAGGGCGACTTCAAGCGGTCTGGCTTCACGCTGCCCAGAAAGCCGCATAAGAGAGGTGGCAAGGTTTCCGTGAGGGGATTGTCGCGTGAGCAGGTCTGCGTTCCCTGCATCGTCAATCTTGACGGGCTGAGCATCGGGAAGATCAGCAATCTGGGAAGGCCCTGCGTAAAAGACTTGGAATACGTATTGAACAGAAGGATTGAGAAAGGCTCGATATTCGTTACAGACAACTTGAGAAGCTATCATAAGATCGCCCACGAGAACGAACTTACCCATGTTCGGGTTCCAAAGGGGAAGTATAAGAACGGTGCGTTCAACATCCAGGCTATCAACGCCTATCATTCGGAACTGAAAAGACTTGTTCATGGCAACTTCAAGGGCGTTGCGACGAAATATCTCAACAACTACATCGTCTACCACAACTTTGTGAATTTCGCCAAGGGCGAATTAAATCAAAAGATAAACATTTTGAGAGAGTTCATATATACGACTAATGTCAACATCAAGAGCAAGGAAGTCAGCGATAGGGAAAAAATTCCCGTGTTGAGAAAGACGGCGTAAAAATACGTTAACCTGATTTACAATCTGTTTTTCATTATTTCTTGCTCTATTCGCACCAACACTAATTCCTTGCAGAGCCAAAATTTTTTATATATTTTCAAAATTAATAAAAATCTACTACAAGTGAATAGTTAAAACTGTTTGTGTAAAATTTGTTTGTAATATTTAAATGATTGTGAGCAATAACAAAATCCGATGCTCCAAAAGGTGAGGGATCCATCGCCATTTGGATTAATAGATGGGGTAGTATTTATGTCTTATGTAGCATACTGCATTTATGCGGATACTATCAATCATGAACAAAAGCCTTTGTTAAAATTCGGACCGAGGTCAATCCTTTTCATGGTTGACTCGGTGTAGTTTAGTGCTGCTCAAAAAAATGGGGCGTTAAATGCTTGCCAAAAATCCTGGCAAGCATTTCGCCCCTCTCAGTTACGATTGGTACTGTCTGAATCTGAATGAATGACTTAGCTCGGTTGAGCTTCTCCCCGTAGGCACTCAGACGAGGGAAAATCGTTGTGTGGCCTCTGGCCACGCCCACCTGTACAGGGGGAAAACAGCAATTTCCTGGTCATTCGTGTGAGAAGCGTGATGCGTCTCCTACTTTTTCATTTCTTCGATAAGTGAAGCCAGCGACTCGGCCTGTTGTGCAAGGTTGCTGACGGCCTCGGCAGCCTCATTCATGGCCTGCGCGGTCTGACCTGACATCTCATTGACAGTGACGATAGAGCGATTGATTTCCTCGCTTGCAGCGGACTGCTCCTCAGCGGCCGCTGCGATAGCCTGCACCTGGTCGGAAGTTTCCTCAATATTCGACACAATCTCTGAGAGAGCCTCGCCGGACTGCTGAGCCAGAGAGGTCGATTCCTCGACTTTGGAAAGCGCCTCGTTCATCCGGGAGACTGATTGTTCAGCGCTGCCTTGAATGGCAGTGATGGCAATGGACACATCGTTCGTGGATGACATTGTTTTTTCAGCGAGCTTACGAACCTCGTCGGCAACAACAGCGAAGCCGCGACCGGCCTCGCCTGCACGTGCGGCTTCAATGGCGGCATTCAAAGCAAGTAGGTTTGTCTGGTCAGCGATATCCGAAATCACGTTCATGATTTTGCTGATGTCCTGGGTGTGCTGGTTCAGCTTTTCCATGTCATCATGGAGTTCGCTGGAAACCCGCTGAACTTCGGAAATACTTTGCATTGCCTTCTGGAGTATTTTTTGCCCGTTTTCGGCATTACCGCGCATGGTGACTGAAAGTTGCGAGGCGGATGAGGCGTTGTGAGCTACTTCCTGTACGGTGGAGTTCATCTCGTTCATTGCCGTGGCGGCTTCGCCGAGCCGTTGCGAGGATTCCACGGCGCCGCGGTCAGATTGCTCGACCTGAGCAGAAAGTTCTGTTGCGGCGGCTGAAATCGCGCTTGCCATGGCTTCCAGTTGATTCGCTGCGGCGTGCATGCCTTCCGTTTTGGCCGCTTCGGCTCGGCGAGCGGCCTCCTCAGCACTTGCCGTTGCCTCCTTCGCTTTCTTAGTAGCGTTTTCAGCCGTGACTGTTTTCTCCTCACTTTCTTTGATAAGACTGGAAAGGCTTTGCATCATTCTCCGCATACCTTCGCCCATGACCTTGAATTCATCCTTGCGCATCATGGCCTTGTCAAGCATCGTCTTTTCTTCAGGCGATTCTTTAAGACGTCCACCTGCAACGGCCGCCGTGATGCGGGAGAAGGCTCCGACAAGGCCGGAAATGCCATTTGCCATGAAGAAAATGATGCAACCTACCACGAGGCCAAAGCCAGCGCCGAGCAGCATCATATTGCGCAGGAATATATGCGTTGGAGCTAGAATTTCATCAGCGTCGAGCTCAAAGGCAAGATACCACTGTTCCTTCGGCAGGGCTTTCCAGTAGACAAATTTGTCCCTGCCGTCTTCCCCTTTTATCTCCATGCGTCCTGTTGGCTCTCGCTTCATGGCGTGGAAAAGAGGTGTCTCGGAAACGGTTTTTCCAATCTTTTCTTTATTCTTGTGCAGAACGATGTGGCCGTCGTACCCAAAAGCATAAGAATGACCACCTTCTCCAACCTTGATGCGCTCAAGAGTTGCTGTAGATATGAATGAATTGCGGATACCCACTGCAACAATGGCAGCAATCTTTCCGTCGAGACGCAAAGGTAGGGCTATCATAGTTGAAATGTCGCCAGTGGATTTTGAGACGATTGTTTTTTGGACTGCCTGCCCACTCTCAATGCACGCTTTGAAATAAGGTCGCGAGGAGTAATCCTCACCAATTGCCTTGTGCAACTCATCACCTTGTCCGTCAAGACGATAGGCGAGGACTTTCCCGTCAGCGCCAATAAGCATGGCGAGATAGACAGCCTGACTGTGATCAACGAATCCACGCAGGGCGCCACTTCCCTGGGTAAGAATGCTTTCATCAAGGGCCCTTACCCCGGCGGCCCTTACTTCCGGTGATGCGTCGTTCCAGGCTTTCGCTAGTGTGCGCACCCTCCTGTTCTCCGTAAACGGCAGAAGAGCTTCATCAAGTCCCTGGAAGACTGCTTCAAGGCCAACGCTTTCAGAATCAATCACCGCCGATACGTCGTATCGAATCTGGTTCTGGACAAGACCTCCGGCCATCCAATAGCCAATTGCGGACAACAGCATCAGGCCTACTACGGCCGGAAGCAGAATAAAGAGCATCATTTGACCCATCAACTTCATAGGAAAATCTCCTTTGATTGTACAACGATAGCACAAAGTTATCTTATCTTTTTCGGATGTTTTTTCAAATTATTAGGGGAAGATCAGAGAAAAAATTGACAGAGAAAACATAGGTCGCGTGGTTGTTTGATTTTTTGGAAACAGTTCAACAGGAAAATTGCATGAATATTGGAAATTTCCTTAAAATTTTATTTTTAAAAAGGTTATGTTATATTTATCTGTATAAAACTAATTTCATAAAAATAATATTTTTATTGATGTTAATATATATACTGCTACAATTGTATGTTGATATGTTTTGTGAACATATATGTATTGCAAATTCGAGTAA
>JAIKXS010000028.1 GCA_024683955.1 Desulfovibrio sp.
TGGGCGAGGCCAAACGACGAGGAGCTACTCCTGACACCGTCTCCAGAATGTGGACACTGCCATCTCACACTCAGCCGCTGCGGCCGCCAGGGGCATTTCCTTGTTAAGCCAGCGACGTTTGACGTCTTCAAAATTCTCAGGAAGGGGTTTGGGTCGCTTAAACACCAAGGTTCCTGCCTCCCTTGCCTTGCGATAGCCCTCATACTGGCGGAGCTTGTTAAAGGCCTTTCTGAAGCCGATCAGTGCTCCAAGTAAGTCGGGAGTTAGTTTTGCATAAGGCGAAGACTCGCTCTTAATGAGCTTCTTTGTACGCTCAAGGTAGACGTTGACCCCACGCCTTGCTAAGTCGCGCAGAACGGCAATCGATCCGGATACGGTGTCTGACAAGAACGACTCACGTTCAACGTAGAGTGTGTCACCGGACCGGAGGCTTTTCAGACAATCCCTGAGTCCCTCCTGCTCATCGGGAAGATCAGAGAAGGTCTCATCGAATTCCGTTCTGATAGTTGGGCTTAATGGAACCCCATCCTTAAAATAAAATACATCCATGAATCACCTTCCCTTTTGGCTTCAATATTTACGACTTATAAAACTTTGTGTCAACAAAAAAAATACAGCCCAAAAATTTTTTTAACCCATTAAATTTATTTAAGATTTTGCGTCCGCGCAGAAAGAGCTTTTATAATTTTTATAACATATTGATTTTATTGATTATTTTTATTGTTACATAAGTCGTGGATTTTGAAACTGATAAAAATCTAAAATTTTCAATAAGTTAGTAAGAAGCTAGAAATACCAAACATTTTACTTAAACTACTTTTAGAAAAATAACGATTGGAAAGAAGGTCTAAATGAAAGGATGCCTCCTAGAGGCCATGGATAGCGAGAAATCTCTCAATTCAGGCAGGAATGATCAAATTAGTGGAGGCAGGATGAGAATCGCAGGAAATTGCTCCAGCACCTGTAGCAATCCCGTACTACGATCTCTCAAGGTTACAATTATGATGAGAAGAGGAATGAAGGGTTGATGACACCGTTCATCAGAACATGTTCCGTTAAATGAACATCCCGGATAAACGATGAGGTCCCGTTATAGAAAAAAGCACCAGCAGGGTTTATCGTTTGGATCCGGCGGGCGAGAATGGACCGTAAATGGTTGTCAGACTCCCAGTCATCCTTTCCCTTGTCCCTCCGTATACCCGCCGTCATTCGACACATCACGGGGTATCCCCTTCAGCCTGCAGTAGAGGCAGCGGCGTTATGGGAAGAAGGCATGAACCATCTTCTGACGATTTTCTGAGACATTTAGCAGTCTTGGAGATTCTCCGCCAAAGCAGATGATGAACATTTGCTCTTTTTTCCGAGTTATTTTTCTCTTTCAAAAAATTGATCTCTCAAAGAGAGCGCCTCGTAGGCCCTGTACAAGAGCCGTTACGTCGCCTCGTGCATTAAAAGTTCATGCCTGAGATGGAGCAATTTTCTGCGGATCAGGGGACGGAAAGAAGAGAACGCTCTGGAAAAAAATCCTTATTGTTTCACAGACTGGCTTATTAGAGATGGCTGACAGGGGAATTCCAAAACCAGATCGATATGAATGGATATTGCAGGAGAGTGTGATTAAGGAATTAAGGAATGACTTCCCGTTTTCAGTCGGGAATTGTGTTTCGAAAGCGTATATGTGTGTGGGGGGTGGGGCTGCTGACAGTTTCTATTGCGATTTTTTGGAGGAGAGCCCTTCAGGGCATCTTCCAATAGTTGCCAAGGACTTTTCCTGCCATGCAAGGCTGTCAGCTGCCGGCAGCGGGATAACGGCTCGTTTCAAGCCGTTTTTATATAAGGCTCGGTGTACTGCTTGATATTGATGGGACGAAAAAATGAAAATTTTTCGGAAAAGTTTTTCTTTCCGATAACTACACTCAATTTTTTGGAAAAAAGAAGACGTCCCGGGAAAAAGGGACAGGAAAATGGATACGTAATCAGGTAAGAAATCCGCCACAATCTGTCAGGCACAGGCTCAAGGAATCTTCCTCTACCCGCATGAAACGAGCGAAAGATCTCCTCACCGGACGCATTTGTCAGAAATGCGAGAAACTCTCTTCTGCTTCTCTTTCATGCCTTTTCGCTTACTGCCCCATTGACCTGACATTCTTCAGGCGGAAAAAGAAAAGGGTCACAAAAAGCGTTGCCCCTTCCGCCACAACCCAGGAAATCCAGACGCCGGTAAGGCCGAAAAGAAGAGGCATGACAAGAATTGCGGCAAGTCCGAAGACAACGGAGCGCAAAAGAGAGATCAGGGCGGACACAAGTCCGTCGTTCAGGGCCGTAAAAAAGGACGATCCGTAAATGTTGATCCCGCTGAGAAGGAAGACGGGCGAATAGAGCATGATGGCGCGTTGCGTCATGGCGCAAAGCTTCGCATCATAACCGGTAAAGAGCGCGGCAAGAAGTCCCGCGCTCAGGAAGGAGAGAGATGAAAGCAGAAGACCCGCGCAGACGACAATGCGAACGCTTTTCGCAAAGATGTTCTGCAGCTCCCGCCAGTTGCAGGCGCCCAGATTGTAGCTGACAAGAGGGGCGCTTCCGCTTGCGTAGCCGAGAAAAATGGCCGTAAAGACAAATGAGACATAGAGAATCACCCCGAAGGCCGCGACGCCGTCCTCCCCGGCAAGGCGCAGAAGCTGATAGTTGTAGACGGCCATGAGCATCGGATAGGCGATGTTGATGAGAAATTCCGAAGCCCCGTTGCAGCAGCCCTTAAGAAGAATGGAAAGGGAAAGAAGGGGACGTGTCAGGGAGAGAAGGGAGGTGTTCCGGCGCATAAAGTAGAGAACGGGAATGCTGCCGCCGAGGACTTCGCTCACAACGGTTGCAAAGGCAGCCCCGGCAAGACCGAAGTCGAACACCATGATCAGAAGCACATCGAGAACCATATTGGAAAGACCGGCGAGAACCGTCACACAGAGACCGAGCTTCGGCTTTTCTGCCGTAATGAAGAAGGGCTGAAAACAGAACTGCAGCATGAAGAAAGGAAGGCTCAGAATGGTAATCCGCCCGTAGAGAAGACTTGAGGAAAGCGTTTCGCCTTCGGCGCCGAGAAGGATGGCGATGGGTTCAAGAAAGAGTTCCCCGAGTATCGTCAGAAGAAATCCGGAAAGAGCCGTCGACCCCACAAAGAGGGAAAAACTCCGGCAGGCCTTCTCCGCATGCCCCTCGCCAAGGAACTTCCCGACAATGGCGGCCCCGCCTGCCCCGAACATGAAGCCCGCTGCACCGAGAATGCCGAGAAAGGGAAAAATGATGGTCACCGCGGCAAAGGCTGTCTTCCCAACGAAATTGGACACGAAAAATCCGTCAACCACCACGTAGACGGAAGTGAAAACCATCATGGTCACGGACGGCAGTGTGAAACGAAGAAGACGTCTGCAGGTAAAGTGATCGGAAAGATGAATGTTCATAACGTGTGTGCAGGAATGGCCCCGGAGAGTCCGGAACGTTTCAAGGGGTACAGGGGGTTGGAACAGAACGGACGAATGTGTTGGCGCCGTTCCCTGATCCTTCAGAAAAGTGCCCGGGGCACGTCCTTAAAACGAAACAAAAAAAAAGCCTGTCATCAGAAACGACAGGCTCGGAACCCAGTATTTCTTCGTCACGGAACAAAGAGAGGCACGCATTACAAGACGTGATTCAGGAAATCGCGCAAGCGCCGGTTTCTCGGTGAATCAAAAATGATGCCGGGCTCACCCTCCTCGACAATCTGTCCGTGGTCCATGAAAATGACCCTGTCGGCAACCGTCCGCGCAAAGCCCATTTCGTGGGTGACGCAGACCATGGTCATGCCCTCCTCGGCCAGGGCGATCATGACGTTCAGAACCTCGCCCACCATCTCGGGATCAAGAGCGGAAGTCGGCTCGTCAAAAAGCATGATTTCAGGCTGCATGGCAAGGGCTCTTGCGATGGCAACCCGCTGCTGCTGACCGCCTGAAAGCATGGACGGGTAGACATTGGCCTTGTCGCTGATATCAACCTTCTTCAGAAGCGCCAGAGCCTGTTCCTCGGCCTCGTCCTTGTCAAGCCCGAGAAGTTTGATGGGAGCAAGGGTCAGATTCTGCAGCACGGTCTTATGGGGAAAAAGATTGAACTGCTGGAAAACCATGCCGAGCTTATGGCGGATAAGGTTGATATCGTTTGTACGGTCCATGATATCAGCCCCGTTCACCAGAATGGTGCCCTTGTCGATTTCCTCAAGCCTGTTGATGGAACGCAGGGCCGTACTCTTGCCGGAGCCGGAGGGACCGATAATGACAACCCGTTCCTTGGCCTTCACGTCAAGATTGATATCCTGCAGGGCAGGAAGGCTCCCAAAGTATTTCCACACCCCCCGCATGGAAATGACCGTCGGTTTATCGAGCTCTTTTATCATAGTAGTTCAACCTGCCTTCCATTATGCTTACAGCCTTTGAAAGCAAGAGGGTAATAATGAGATAGACAAGGGCAATTACGGTATAGGTCTCAAAATAGAGATAGGTCGTTCCGACAAAGCTGCGGGCACGCTGCATGATGTCGGGCACGGCCATGATGGAAACCAGTGCCGTATCCTTGAGCATGGCTATGCATTCATTGCCGACAGGCGGCAGAATGGTGCGCATGGCCTGGGGCAGAATCACATAGAACATGGTCTGAAAACGGGTGAAACCAAGCGATCTGGACGCTTCTGTCTGGCCCCTCGGAATGGCGGCGATACCGGCCCTGAAGACTTCGCCCATGTACGCCCCGTAGCAGACGCTTATGGCAATGACGGCGGAGGCAATGCCGCTCACCTGCACAAAGCGAGACAGGGCGTAGTAGATGTAGAAAAGCTGTACAAGAAGGGGGATGCCGCGGATTATTTCCACATAGGTGGAAGCCACAAGCTTGATGAAGCGGTTTCTCGAAATGCGCCCGAGGCCCGTGAGAAAACCGAGGGGGACGGCAAAACAGATGGACAGCAGGGTTATTTTAAACGTTACAAGTATTCCGTCCGGAAGATAGAGCAGAATACGCAGATAGGGCTCGGGCCAGAAGAGGCAGAGCCCGAACAGACTCAGAACCGCAAAGGTCAGTGACAGGGACCATGCATTGATCAGGCGGAACTCGTGGGGGTTCGGTATCGAACCCCCTTCGGTCACAAGAACAATGTTGCCGGCACTTTGTTTTTCTTCATTGTCCGACATCGCTGATCCTAATCACCCATCCACTTGGAACGCAGGGCGGCTTCGGTGCCGTTTTCCTTCACGATTTTGATGCCGCGGTTCAGCTTCTCAAGAAGATCCTTGCGGCCCTTCTTGACGGTGAAGCCGAAGTATTCCTTGGTATCGGTGGTCAGGGCAACATGGATTTTTCCCATGGAGTCCTTCTTCTTGTTGGCATAGTACTTGGCAACAGGATCATCACAGACCACCGCATCAATACGTCCGCCGATAAGATCCTGGATGGCAAGACCCACATCGTCGTATTCCTTGATGTTGGCATCAATCTTGGCTTCACGTACGACAAAGATGCCGGTTGTGGCAATCTGGCCGCCGACGGTCTTGCCCTTCAGATCCTGCAGGCTTGAAATCTTCTTGCCGGCCGGAAGAATCACGGCCTGCACGATTTCAAAATAGGGATCGGAAAAATCAAACTGTTTTTTGCGTTCTTCGGTGATGGTTGTTGACGAGGCAACGATGTCGTACTGCCCCGTGGCCACGCCGCCGAAGATGCCGTCCCAGGCAATATTGCGGTTCTCCACCTCAAATCCGCCCGCCTTGGCAACAGCGCGGATCAGATCGATGGCATAGCCGGCCGGCTGTTTCTTGTCATCAAGAATTTCAAAGGGCGGCCAGGTGCAGTCACTGGCTACAATATACTTTTCAGCCGCCGTAGCCTGAGTGGTGAAAACGAGCGTCGCGAGAAGAAGCGCGAGCTGTAAATAACGTGTACCCATCTCTCCTCCATGCGGTATCGGGGGGGGTTGCATCAAACACAGGGAAGAATCCCTGCACATACAGCCATCCGCGTAACGCGGAAACCTTGCGGCCGTATCTCACCCTCCGCCAGAAAACGGGGGATTCTTTCGGCAGCGGTCAAGAAGACCCCTGTCCGGCCGTCTATGTGTTCACTGTCACATCACTTGTTCAGTTTCTTCTGCCGTTGCCGGCACGGGGCAGCCCGTGAAACGGAGGGGCGCACCCCGCGATACGGGGAAACAACGGACGGTCACCAAAACGCCCGTAAGCCTGTCACGGACGCGTCTTCTGGCTTTCCACATAGGTCCGTATGACCTCGGGATTCAGGCTTTCCTCCGTACTGACAAAATAACAGCGCGTCCAGAGACTCGGCATGGCAGAAAGCCTGGCAAACTCGTGGCGCAGGGCCGACGTTGCGCTCTTTATATACTTTACGGCGTCGTGGACGGACGTTTCCGGCAGGACGCGAACCTCGACATAGGCGTGGTCCACATCCCCGTGCACCGCAAGCAGTTCGATCCGGCGCCTCGCGCACTCCTCCCGCACCATTTCACGGAAACGTTGCTCGAGTCCGGGAATATTAAAGATTTTTCTACGGTACCGCGGGCAGAAGACAAAATGATAATGTATATAGGAAACCGTTGTCTTGGTACGCTTATATTCCGTTTGCATGAAGGCCTCCTAGCACAGCCGATAGATACAGTCAAGGAATATATCTACCTGCTCCGCGTATTCCGGAGTGGAATGTCTCTGCTCTGCCTCATTCTCTGTGTAACAAACGCACTGAAATATTTGCCGCATTCAACGACGGAAGAAAGTGCATGCGCTTCACGTTTTGGCCATGACCTTCCAAAGCGGTCCTTGAAGACGCCGAAGGACACGGCGAAAATACCAATGGACACCTTCCCTGAAAAAACGGCGCATCCGTTCTCCCTTTCTCTCCCCCGTTCCGGGTCAGGTTACGGGAATATGGCCCCCTTTCCGGCCTCTCTGGAATACTCCGGAAGAGACCCTCTTACAGTCTCCCGGTCCGCCTCACGGGAAGGAGGCTCTTCCCGCCTCGTCAGGGCCGCAAGATCCGCCCTTATGAGAACTGCTGCCTCAAGCAGACGCCTTTCAACATATTCGGCTTCAGGCGAAGGTTGAACACGCGCTTTGGAACATCCGGAAAGGTGGAATCCAAAAAAGGAAAGCACCATAAGAAACAGCGTAAGCCTAGCACAAAACTCCTTCCATACCAACCCTTTCCCCGAAGCCCGCCCTGCGTCACAAGCATTCATCTCTCTCTCCTTCCCCGCGTTTTTCCGGGCGTGCCGACCGCTCACCCGGCGACCCCGCGTTACGCCCCGTCCCTGCCCCTTACAAGTCTCAACGCCCAGGATGCCGTCCCGTGAAGAAAACATGCCCTTTACGGCCCCGGGATTCCCCGCAGGCCTCCTGACCTTCGCCCTGAGCAGGCTTTGCGCCCCAGCCGGAAGAGGCTATAATTTTTACATATTAATAAAATTATGTCAAGTATTTTATGATATAAATATTATTTTTATTACCTATACTTGATTTTTATTTCATATTTTGATAACTTTCTCGTGTTGCAGATAACCTTTTACGTAATTTTTATCTCAAGGAGGGCCCATGAACGATGAACGCTTCAGAGAAACCCTGTCCACCTGGTTTCGCACGGCCGATCATTTCGGCAGGAAACACTCATTGGCAAGGCGCGCCAATCATCTGCTCAAGGCCGGAAACGAAATCAGGAACACAAGGTTCTTTGCGTTCTGCGCGGGAGCCTTCTTTCAGGATCTTGTCAGCAGCACCCTTCGCGGACCCCTTGAAAATCCTCCGGACGGAACGAAGCTCAACCACATTTTTTCCTATGTCGAAGGCGTACGGAATATGGAGGGATTCCTCATGGAAGTCATGGCGGGAAGGCACGAGAGCATAAGCGGGAAAAAGGAGGCTGACGTACGCACACATGTCCCACTCAGTCCGGAAAATAATCCGGAGGAGAGAATAAACGGCAAAAGGCGTCAGGGAAGGTGCAGAAAAATCCTCTTCCGTTCGGCATAGCAGGGTCCGGGCATGTGCAGGAAAAATCAGTGCAGCGTGGACGCCCCCCTGAGGGCTGACAGAAGAAGGGGAAGAGGAATGCGTGTGACTGCCCATGGGACAAGAACCGGACTTTTGCCGCCAGCCCTTCTCCTTCTCCTTTCCCTTCTTGCCCTCCTTCTTTCGCTCCCAAACGTCTCTTACGCCAGGGAGGAAATCCAAGGCGTAAGAAAAGAAGAATCTCTGGAATACGCCGTAGAGAAGGGTGAAGGTGCCACTCAGGGGGAGAGAGGTATATCCCCGGATATGCACGAAAGCCGCGATGCGGGACCTTCGGCGGAACTACTCGAACGCCTCCTTCGTGAACGCGATCTGCGGGAGGCCATGGACCGGTCTATGCCTCTCAGAGCGTCGGAGATTTTGGAGGCGAAAAAGGAACGGGAGGCAATGCTTGATGCAGGCGCGCCCGAGGCGGCACTCATGCACACGGAAAGCCGCTCTCTTCCCCTGACCCCCTCGGGAATTCCCCAGATCATACGGCTTACAAGGGGTTATGCCTCAACCCTTCTCTTTTTTGACAGGACAGGCAGCCCCTGGCCCATCACCCATGTGGTCCTCGGAAACGAGAAGGCCTTTCAGATCGTTAGGCCACAGGCTGCAGGGAAAGAGGTCTCAGGGAGAATGCGGGAGAGGGGTGAACGAAGAAAGGACGGGGAGGAAAGAAGTAGGGCTTCTGCGCCAAAAAGGACGCACGGAACAAGCCTTCCGTCCCGGCGCATGCCGCAAACGTCTGACGAACATTGGGAGGATGAGGCATCGGAGGAGGCTGTTTTGTCCGTTGAGAGCCATGTGCTTACCGTCCTTCCGCTCCTTGACCGTGCGAACGCAAACCTTGCCATAGGCCTTGAAGGAGTCCCCTACCCCGTCATCGTCCAGCTTCTGACGGACTCCCCTCTCAAAGAGAATCGTGCGAGCGATGCCCTTGTGGCCTTCCGGCTTGAAGGGAGGGGCCCCCTTGCAAAAAAAATGCGCCTGAGCGGTTCGGGAAGTGCAGGTATACGAGATGATCTCCTTCCCTTCCTCCATGGTCTTCCGCCGGCCGGGGCAAAGGAGCGTCCACTGAGTCCTGCTCCGAACGGCACGGAGCTTTGGGAATACGGGGATGACTATGTGCTCCGCTCCCCCCATACCCTGCTCTGGCCCTGCTGGAAGGAGAAACTTCAGACGGAGGGTGCAGGTCTCTATCTCCTCCCGAAGACGGCGTCCCTTGTGCTCTCTGTCTCCGGAAAAAGCACGGACATACGCGTGGGTTCGGGGGAGAGCTCACCCTTCCGTCGCATCCGGTCACGGAGAGGACTTGCCGCGGAGGAGGCCATCCATGAGGAATGAGGCCCGGGAAACCCTGAAAAGAAGGAGCTGGACGAGCATACGGAGAAATCTCCGGCATGGATCTTCCCGCTCCAACGGACGACGGAACGGAGGAGAACGAGAACGAGGAGAGAAGGGAGGCGCAAAGAGGGGCGCCTGAAGCGGAAGAGAACGGCGGTTTCCTATCAGCCGGCAGGGAGAGTGACATGGAGAGGAAGAAGGAACTCGCGGAGGAACGAGAAGGAGGAGACAGCGCCCCCGACAAAAAGGCCTTCAGAGAGGAATGGATGGATGAGGAGACGGACTATCCCCCAGACGGTCTTCCGGAAGAAGAGGAGGAGAAAAAAGCACGCACACGAAGAAGGCGCATCCTTTTCCTTGTACTCACCTCCTTTCTCCTTCTTTTTCTTCTCACAGGTCTCTTCTCGGGAGACGATCCGCCCATGAACGTGAAGCGCCTTGCAAAACCCGGCGCCGGCGAAGCCGGACGCATCAATCTTGATCCGAGCCCTGCCTACAGGGAAAAAATAGAGGCCTACGCCGAAAAAAGGGCCAGGCAGGCAAAGACGGACGGACAGAGCTTCGTTGCGCCGCTTTCGGAAAAAGGCTTTTCAACGGAACGGACGGCCCTGCCGGAAAAGACCGTATCAGAGCCCCCGGCAACGGAGCCTTCAC
>JAIKXS010000024.1 GCA_024683955.1 Desulfovibrio sp.
GCCTTGGCCTGTGTGTCACACACAAGCGAACGACCACAGAGATAGCCGGCAATAGCCTTGATATCAAAACCTTCCTTACCCGTCACGAGAGCCAGCACGCTTTCGACAGGAAACACCTTACGATCACTATCAGACATATCGGCCTCCTCCTCGGAGATCATAATTGTTTAGAAATTGCTCCACGTATTTCTGGCCTTCGTGTTAGTACTTGCGACCGTACATTCTCACATGGAGAAGGGCGACGGTCCTGTACACCAAGTGTCCAAGCTTGGACCAGGGCAAATAAGCAAAGAGCATCCACACAAAAACCAGGTGCAGATAATACACGAGGAAGGCCGGGCCAACCGCTTCGGCCAGACGGAAAATCTGGGAGAAAATACCCGTAAGGGCCACAGCCCAGATAACCCCCAAAAGGTACCAGTCGTAGTAATTTGACGTATGGGTTTTCTTGTTCTCCATGAAACGACGGATCGTCAGCATGGCAAGACCAACGACAAGCATAAGGGCACCGACGTTGGCAATGATTTTGATGAGATTCAAGGGCTTTAAGGGCGTGGTGATCTCAATTGCGGGAATCACTTTGCCGCCCCAGTGACCCAAAGCCACGACAGCCGTTACAAAGGCAAGCGCGCAGAAGGCCCACACAAGAATGGTATGGCCGACACGTCTCCCTGCTTCGGGCTTTCCGGTCTTCGGTCCCTTCTGGCAGTCGTCAAAATGGGTGGCAAAAATCACCTCTTCAACAAGAACGTCCCAGAGATGCCAGACCCAGCATTTTTTCTCGCCAACAACAGTGAGCTTGCCCTCGGGCGAAAACATCTTCCAGAGCTTCATCGCCCCGCGGGCAATGATAAAGAGCGCTCCAAAAAAGGTCAGCATGAAAATCGGGTCGATGGTGTAGTCGCCGTAGAAGATGTCGCCAAAGACAATGCTGCCGTCAGCACGTGTCGGGAACCAGGTCCCGCCGTTGAAGCCGGCACGGAGCCACCACACAATAAGCCAAAGCAGAGCCGGGATACCGAAGAGAATCGGCAGGCCCTGAGGTTTGCTCATAAGTTCACCGACGCATGTGGGCTCGGTAAGGGTCTTGTAGACCGTATTGCGGGCAGCCGACATCACATCGGCAGGATTCGCACCGCGGGGACAAAGATCTGAACAGTTGCCGCAGTTGTGGCAAAGCCAGATGTCCACGTCTGATGTAAGTTTGTCCTTAAGACCCCAGGATGCCCATACCATTTCCTTTCTTGGATAGGGGGCATTGGCAGGAGCCATGGGGCAGGCCACAGCGCAGGTTGCGCACTGATAGCACTTTTTGAGACTCTCCCCCCCTGCTTCGGAGAGCGAGCGGGCGAAGTCAATATCTGGTTTAATAAGACATTGCGCCATGAAAAACACCTCCTACATGCCCTTGAAGGGATTGGGACCAAGGGCCACGATACGACGAACAAAGCCGTCAATCATATCAGGCACCTTGTCGTACTCATCGATTGCGACCTCAAGCTGCTCCACACGTTCAGGCTGGACACCCAAACGGTTGAGAGTCTCGGCAATGTTCTGCATACGACGGTTGCAGATCTCAGATCCCTTGATGAAGTGGCACTGATAATCGTCACCATATTTACAACCAAGAAGCATGACGCCGTCAAAGCCCTTGCTCATGGCGTCAGAAATCCATATGGCGTTGACAGAACCAAGACAGCGGACCGGAATAACGCGGCAGTAGGGACTCCAGGATCTGCGACGCATACCGGCCATATCAAGAGCAGGATAGGCGTCGTTTTCGCAGGCGAGGATCAGGACACGCGGGCCGTCCTTCTTGAAGTCGGCCGGGACCTGAACCTGACGAATCATGGAGCCTATCTGGTCAATATTGTAATTGGCAAAGGAAATAACGCGCTCGGGGCAGGCACCAAAGCAGGTGCCGCAACGACGGCAGCGTGCCGGATTTGGTTTCGGCGTTCCCTTTTCATCGTCATCAAGAGCGCCGAAGGGGCACTCTTCCGTGCAACGTTTGCACTGCGTGCAGCGGACGAAGTTGAAAATGGGGTAGGAATTGTCAAGAGCCCTCGGGTGAACGGCAACACCGCGTCCGGCCGCTTCAAGGCATTGCACGGCCTTAAGAACGGCGCCCCTGGCATCCACTTCACATGCGTCGAGTGTCAGAGGCTGACGAACACAGCCCGCAGCGTACACACCCGTGCGACGGGTTTCATAGGGGAAGCAGATGTAGTTTGAATCGGCATACCCGTCAAAAAGTTCCAGATCAGGGAATTCTGGTCCCTGTCTGTAGGCGAACTGAACGGTGACTTCCTTGGCCGTTGTGGGAACAAGACCTGTCGGGAGAACAACAAGATCTACTTCAAGATCAAAATCATGACCAAGAAGAGTGTTCTTGCATTCAACGACGACACCGTTGCCCCCGTCCTTGATGGCGGTGACATCAGCCTTGGTCATCATGACACCAAGCCGGTCCTGCATTTTCTTATAGAAACGCTCAAGGATGCCGGGAACGGTCATGTTTTTATAGAGAATGTAGGACTGGGAGGCATCACCGGTCTTTTCGCAGAGCGTGTTTGCGAGGCGCAGCATACCAACGCTGTTGACCGCGTTGGAATACTCGAGATGCTTGAAGCTCTCCAGATCAGCCTTGACATATGCGGGGGCTTCCTCGCCCTCGGCGGCGGGAGCTTCGGCAGAAGCCTGCTCGGCTTCCGCGGCCTCTTTGGCTTTCGCCTCTTCCTCGGCCTGTTTTGCAATCGCGTCCTTGGCGATCGTCGTATCAAGGACAAAGGCCACGCGCTTCGGCAGGGCTTCGCCCTTCACAAGCATTTTTCCAAATTCAGCTGCCGTAACGACTTTGGGATTGGAGCCAAGACCCATGGGAGCAAGATACTTCTGATCAAGCGGAACCCAGCCGGTCGCCAGGATAACCGTTCCGATCTTCTCTTCCTTCTCGCCGCTCTTCGTCGCAATGTGGGCTATGTACTCACCGGGCTGGCCTTCGAGTTTTGCCATCTGCGATTCAAGATAGACGGTAATGCGGGAATTTTTCTGCACCGCATCAATCTTATCCTGCAGGTTTGTGGGGCACTTGTCCTCCCACAGCGGCCCCAGTGGTGACGCTTCGGGCATGGTGCGCACAGCGCCGCCAAGCTCACGGTCCTTTTCGACGAGAACCACGTCGTAATCCATGGAGCTCGCCTCAAGAGCCGCCGTCAAACCGGTCCACCCACCACCGATCACGAGGATGCGCGGGGTCGCCGTGATGGCCGCCGAATCGGGAAGGGATCCCTTCTGCATTTTGGCAACGCCCATCTGCACGTAATCAAGGGCGAGGCCCTGGAGCGCGGCAGGTGCCTGATCACCTGGGATAAAGGCAGAACCGTCGGGATTCTTGTAGCTTAACACACACTGCTCGCGCAGGTTCACAAAGTCGACCATGACTGGAAAACGGTAGCGCTCGGGATCAACACGAGGAGATGAACCGCAGAGCAGTACACCGTCGAGGCCCTGCTCAGCAATATCGCGCGAAATTTCATCCACGCTTTCCGCGAGATTGGGGAGGAGTTTTGTCAGACAGATGAGATCTCCCCATTTTTTCGCGGCTTCATCGGCGAGGTTTTGCACATCCACGCCGCCACCAATATTCGCAAGGTCAAAATAGACGCCAATTTTATCGGCCATGCCGCCTACCTCCCTTTCACCGTTTGTACCGCCTTCAACGCGGCGGCAGTACCGGATTGTGCGGAACGGGTTACGTCAAGAGGCATCAGCGCACACCCACAGGCGTAAATGCCCGCCTCCTCTCCGCCGGTAATAAAACCATCGCTGTCCACAGGCACAGGAAGCGGCAGTTTTTCTGTAGCCAGGGACGGTTGCATTCCCGTGGCCAGTACAACCATATCGTAATTCAGGGTCAATTTTTCTCCGCGGATGGCGTCTTCAGCCTGAATCACGCAGGTGTTGTCCTTGCCCTGCTCAACATTGGCAACCTTACCCTTTATGAAGTGCACATTGGGCAGTGCCTGCACTTTTTCAAGGACCTTGACGTAACGGCCGGGCGCACGCAGATCAATATAGAACACCGTGACCTCGGTCTGCGGATGCTGCTCGGCAAGATAGAGGCAGTGCTTAAGCGTTGCCATGCAGCAAATATAGGAACAGAAGTTCAGGTGATTCTGGTCACGGCTGCCTGCGCACTGCACAAACGCGACATTGTGCGGAATTCTTCCGTCGCTCGGCCGGACAATGTTGCCCTGGGTCGGACCGAACGGGGAGGCCAGGCGCTCGAGCTGCATATTGCTGACGCAGTTCTTTACGGAACCGGCACCGAGATTGGAAAGATTGGTCACATCATAGGGCTTCCAGCCGGTGGCAACCACTATGGCGCCAACCTGGAGAGAAACTTCACGGGGCTCTTCATCCATATTGAGCTTCTCATTGGCGGCGAGACGCGCCATGTCGGCCTTGGAAAGAGTATCCGTGTCGAGGACATAACGGGCGGGGTAAGCAAAGGGCATTGCCTTGTAGAGACCCTTGCGCTCTGAGAGACCAAGGTCAAATTCACTCGGTGTAGTCCCGTCAAGAGATGAGGCGAGGAAGGTAAAGTCGACGTTATGTGGCGGAGTTTTACGTGGCTTGATGGCGACACGTACGTTGTAGTCCCCCTTTTGCCCACTCAAGCCCACAACCTCGGCCATGGTAAGCACGTGGATACGGGGATTCTTCCTGATGCGCTGGAACTGGATTTCCAGACCACAGGATGGAGGACAAAGTTTGGGGAAATATTTATTGAGCTGAGCCACGCGTCCACCCAACCAGGGCGACTTTTCGACGATATAGACGTCGTGACCCAGTTCCGCCGCTTCAATGGCGGCTGTCAGGCCTGAAAAGCCGCCGCCCACGACGAGAATGGCATTGGACATCCTAGATATCCTCCTGCTGTTTGTCACGGACCAGGCATGGAACGCAGGCCCGAAGAAAAAATAGAGCTGACACGAAAAACAGGGAATGCGTAAAAAAGGAAAAAGGCGCTGCACGGAACATCTGCGCGCACAACGCTTTCAAACGAAAGATGCCACGCTCACCGTTGTGAGGGGCATCCCTTGCAGACAACTGCCTGTCCAACCGGTTACTTGTGAGCGTCACAGGTTCACTCTCATGCGTCGTTCACTCCCCGCACGAAATTGATTCGCGGACAGGGTTGCAGGCATGTATGGTTCTATATAGCAGCCGGCTCACCCAGTGCAGACTCTCCACACACCTGAAGAGAAAAGTAAGATGCGTCAGGTCAACGACAGAATTTTTCACCTGACACGGATGACTTTGACCCAGGGAATGGAGGAATGGAAAAGTCGGAAATGAAATCCGCCTCGATCACGTCGGGCAGAGCTACCGCGTTTCGTCAGCCCAGAAAGGGTTCCACCATACGAAAAATTTTCGGAAAGAATGTGGGCGGCCGTGAGGCCGCCCACGTATATCCGACTAATCAGGAATGATCTGGTAGTAGGGTTTCTTGAACACGGTGGTCTTGCCGGTGGCAGGATCATACTTGGAGTTCACGAAGCACTTCCAGTCGGCGTCATTAAGGGCCATGAAGTCAGCACGATAGTAGAAACCGGGGTAACGGGTTTCTTCGCGGAAGGCGATGTGCTGCATGTGCAGACGTACGGTCCAGAGACGGTGATAGTTCTCCCAGCAACGGAGGAGCTCGTGAAGGTCACGGGCAGCCAGTTTTGCGGAGTCTTCTTCCATCATCTGGAGAAGGTCAAAGCCTGTGTCAAGCAGAGCTTTGGAGGTGGTGTAGTAGGTACCCACACCGCCGCCGTATTCGTCAGTGGCCTTGATGAGGCGCATCATGAAGTTCTTGGGCGAGATGTAGTTGGGGTTGACCACGGGATCCGTAGAAGCGTCCTTGCCTTCCAGGAAGTTGTAGTAAGGACGATAGACTTCTTTCACGAGGTCGGCGGCCTTCTCCTTAAGAGAGGGCTTGAAGTCCTTGTGGTCGAGGACCCAGCGGATCAGCTGTTTACCGGCGATACGGCCTTCAACGTGTGAACCGGAGGAGAACTTGTGACCGGAGGCGCCCACGCCGTCAGCGCAGGTGAAGAGGCCGTTAACGGTGGTCATACGGTTGTAGACCTTGCCGTTGTCGGCTTTCACTTTGTAGTCGTCAGGCACCCAGGACTCGTCGGGACCGCTGGCCCAGATACCGCAGCAGCCGGAGTGGGAACCGAGGAGATAGGGCTCTGTGGGCATGATTTCGGAACCACGCTCTTCAGGAGCACGGTTGGAGGCAGCCCAGAGGTTGGCCTGACCGACGCACATGTCGAGGAAGTCTTCCCAGGCTTCGCTCTCGAGGTCTTTCTGCTCTTCCTCATTCATGGTGGCGAAGGTGTTCAGAAGGGCGGTCTTGGTGTCCATGTAGATGGGGCCGCGGCCTTCGCGCATTTCACGAAGCATCAGGTGGTTACGAAGGCAGGTGGGAATGACGTTGCCTTTGGCGTATCCGCGATCTTCGTAGGGTTTCAGCATGGCTGCATTGGTTTTGCAGTAATCTTCGCCCTTGTAGTTGGTGGCTTTTGCTTTGAAGAGCAGGAACCACGCACCCACAGGACCGTAGCCGTCTTTGAAGCGGGCGGGGACGAAGCGGTTTTCCATCATGGTCATTTCCGCGCCGACCTGAGCACACATCGTATAGGTGGAACCGGCATTCCAAACAGGATACCAGGCACGACCCATACCTTCACCTGTTGAACGGGGGCGGTAAATGTTCACCGCGCCGCCGCAGGCAACGAGCATGGCGTTGGTGCGGAAGATGTGGACTTCGTTGTCGCGGGTGTTGAAACCTACGGCACCGGCGATACGGTTGGGGGTATTGGCATCGAGAAGAAGTTTCACGATGAAAATACGCTCCATGTAACGGGCCTCACCAAGAGCATTCTTGGCAGCTTCGGCCACGATGCACTTGTAGGACTCACCGTTGATCATGATCTGCCATTTACCGGAACGGACCGGGGGATCACCGGCGCGAAGAGATTTGCCGTTCTGCTTGGCCTGAGCGCCATTCCAGTTGTGTTTTCCATCGGGCTGTTTAATCCAGCAGGGAAGGCCCCAGTCTTCGAAAAGATGGACGGAATCGTCAACGTGACGGCCCACGTCGAAGATCAGGTCTTCACGGACAAGGCCCATAAGGTCTGTACGGACCATGCGGACATAGTCGTCAGGGGTGTTGCCGCGATCTTTACCGATGTAGGTGTTGATGGCGGAAAGACCCTGGGCAACAGCGCCGGAACGCTCAAGGCAGGCTTTGTCGCAGAGAAGGATATTTTCAACGCCATTGTCTTTGCCCCAGCGGGCTGCTTCATAGGCCGCGCCACAGGCACCCATACCGCCGCCGACGATGAGAATGTCTACGTCGTGTTCTTTGACGGTGGGTTCGGCGAGGTCGATACCTTTACTTTTTTCCTTGATAGGAAGTAATGCCATGGTAATTCTCCTTACGCACTAATTACAGAGTGACAGACTTGTCGGCTTCTTTGACGTCAAACTTCTTGCCAAGAACTTCCTTCGGAGCAACGAGGGCAGTCTCGGTGTACAGTTTTTCGTCATCCAACGTGGCATCGCCCTTGGGACCTTCAAAAGGTTTAATGGAACCTTCGGGGGTCGTGCGGATGGGGAATTTGAAACGTTTTACGCTGCCATTACGGAACTTAACAGTCCACATGATGGAGTCAGCAGAACGCATGGGAATACAGGTACCGCCCATGGGAGCAAAGTCAGCATAGGGACGGGCCGTGATGGCACCCTGGGGGCAGATCTTAACGCAGGAATAGCATTCCCAGCACGCGTCCGGTTCCTGATTGTAAGCTCTCATCTCAGCGGGATCGAGAACCATCAAATCATTCGGGCAGACATACATGCAGGCTGTCTTTTCGCCACCCTTGCAACCGTCACATTTCGACGGATCGACAAACGTTGGCATAGGTTCCTCCAACTCAAGTAAAAAGGTTTTAAACGCACGCCGCCAACAACAAAGAACACAGTCCCGTTTGTTTTCTACTTTCGGGATAATCCTGATTCTAATTAGTGCAGCTACCA
Organism: Desulfovibrio sp.; assembly: GCA_024683955.1. Taxonomy (GTDB): domain Bacteria; phylum Desulfobacterota; class Desulfovibrionia; order Desulfovibrionales; family Desulfovibrionaceae; genus Desulfovibrio. Next base: position 8,101 of record JAIKXS010000024.1, read on the forward strand.
ACAATAAAACACATGAAAGAAATAATGAGGGGGAGTTATCTCTTTTCAAAGGAAAACAAGATACTCCGTTAGGAAATACATCTCTTTGGGTCACTGCAGACCGTGCCCTTTGGCAGACAACGATCAGCGTCGGACAGAAAAAACGACATGAATGCTGTGCAACACAACACACACGTACGGATTTTCCACAAAATTTATACCAAGCTCCACGGAGTCGCGTCAAGGGCCAAGCCGTTTTTTTTCCCGGTCTTTTTTTTCGAGCTCCGCGATAAGCCGCGAATAATGCGGGAATACGGAAAAAATCTTCTTGTGTTTTTTTTCACTTGGGCAGAAAAAACCCTTGCGTCATGGATCCGAAGCTGTATAAAAATTAGCAATGAGTTCCCACTTCTGCAACAGGCCCCTCCGCAAAAATGAGCCTCCGAAAAAGTTGCGTTTCCCTTGCGTTGCGGCGAGGAAGGGACTTTCCACTCATTAATGATCAAAGACCGTCCTGCGTCGCTTGGTTCCTCCGGCCGGGTCAGCCCTTCCCTGAGCAGGATTCTCCCGTTCCGTAGCGTGTCTGACTTTTCGCCCTCCCTTCGCAATACAAGAAAGAAGTCCCGCATGACAGCAGTGAACTTTTTCCTCCATCGTCAAAATGAGACGCCTGTTACGGATTTATCGCCAGGCCTTCGGGAATGCCTCCCCGCTATTCTTGCCAGTACCGGAAAATCCGCGTAGTCTACCGCGATTCATCTTTGTCAGAAAAAAATGCGTGAGGTACGGCATGCCTTCAGAGTTTATACATGACCATAAAAGGCCGACCCTTAAGGAAGAAGTTATTGACGTCGACAAGCGGATTCTTTCCCTCCTCCTGCGCCGCTATAACCTTATATCGCATATGCGTGGAAAAAGAGGGCATCTTGTGCCGAACGAGGAAAAGACGCTGCGTGAAGCCTGGCAGGCCGAGGCCATGCGCTTCAGTGCTGATCCAAGACTTTCGTCCGATCTTTTTTCCCTCCTTCAGGATCTTCGCTTCTATGCCAAGCCCAAGGATGGGGAAAGCCACGAGACAAAAACTTCAGGTTTTACCCTGGCACCGTCACAAAAGGCCGTGGATATCAGCGTAACGATCCCCTTTTCTTTCTGGCATACCCACGCGTACCTAACCCTCGCCGCGTTTTCGGGGCAGCCCCTCACCCTCACCCACACCCTCCTGAACGACCACGAGCGGGCCCTCCTGCGCATTCTGACAGATCTCGGTGGCCGTCTTTCCACCCATGACGACACGATTTCCCTTGCCGGGGGCCGTCCCTGTGAGACAAAGGACATCTCCCTTCACCTCGGCGGGCACTTTGACACCTTTGCTCTTCTCGCCGGTCAGTATCTTGTCCGTCCTTCGCGTGTCCGATTTACGGCCGAAGGCTCTCTGAAGACCGCTCAGATTTCCGCGATTTCGCATTTTCTACCGACACTCGGAGCCCGGATGAGTTTCGTTGTACCGAAGTCTTCGTCCTTCCCCATCCGCCTTGAGTGCTCGGGAGATCTCAAGGAGCAGATCGTTCTTCCCGACAACATTCCCGCATCTTTTGTCCGGGGTCTGCTTCTGGCGCTTCCTTTCGCCGAGAAAAAACACTCAGTCAATCTCACGGCCCATCCGGAAAGAGCCTCTATTCTCGAAGAATGTCTTCCGATTCTTGAAGAATGCGGCGCGACGGTCTACGAAAGTGCGGAAGGAATCATCGAATCGGTCCCGGGTGACCTCAGAATTCCCGAGACTCCCCATCTCCCCTGCGAAAAAAGCATCGCCTGCTCACTTTTCGCCTTTCCACTGCTTCTGACCGGCAAGGTCTCCCTGAAAGGCATGTTTCCGTCTGACAGCCTGAGCCGTGACGCTCTGGCAGTTCTTCTTGATCTGGGTCTTTCCGTTCAAGAAACGAAAGAGGCCATTCCTCCCCTCGTCAGTGCCGAGGTCAGGAAAATGCCTCACGAAGCCATATGCCAGCATCTTCCGGGCCACCTCCTGAAGGACTCTTCTCTCGCGCCCATCCTTGCGGGTATTCTGGCTGCCATGGCCCTTTCCGGCAAAAAAACAACCGTTCCCGGTGATCTGGAAACGGCTGGCGGTGAATTTTTCTCCCTTCTCGGCCTGCAGATAACAGAAGAAGGAATTCTTAAGCCGGAAGAAGAGGATGAGCGGAAACAGACTCTCTGGAACGCCCCATCCCCCTTCTGGGCGCTTGCTCTGGCCATCGCCGCATGCGGCAGAAAGCAGCAGGTTCTTAAGCTTGGCAATCCCGGCATCATCACGGAGCTCTGGCCGCGCTTCTGGGGAGTTTATAACGCCCTGCCGCTTGTCACGGCAAAGAAGCCCGAAGAAGCCGGAGAAACGCAACCGCGCAGGCGCAGGGTTTTGACCAATGTGGACGCCGTTATACCGCGCATGCCCGATGAAGAATGAAAAAAGGTTCTTCTTCAGGGTGTGCGATGGTCCCTTCCTGAGAGGCCGTCCTTCTGTTCGGGGCCAGCTTCTGACGCGCAGTACATGCCAACAGTCGTCTGAGTCCCGCGATTCCCGGCCGAGAGCTGACCTTTCAGCAATCGCGCCCCAAGAACCCGCCTCATAATTTCTGACTTCCTGCCACCTTTGATTTTCGACCGGGATTGGGACTCACAACAAGACTCATGTAGTGAGGAACACTCTCGGGCGACAGTCTTTCCGCAAGGCGCTCCCCCTCCCTCTCAACAAGACTTGCCATAAGACAGGTGTCCTCCCGTTTTGATTTTTTAAGGGCCCGGTAAATGGCAGGCGTATTGCGGTACGTTTTAAGAATCACGGCTGTATCGCAGCCTTCAAGCTGTTCTGCCAGTTCTTCTTCATCCCTGATACCGGGCAAAACAAGAAGACTTTCATCGTCTTCTGCCAGAACTGTTTTGAAACGGGCGGCAGCCGCCTGAAAGGAGGTAATGCCAGGGATGACCTCTATGGGGCAGTCCGGGGCAATTGCCTCCACCGTCTGCATCAAATAGCCGAATGTACTGTAAAGCAAGGGATCTCCAATGGTCACAAAGGCCGCACTTTTTCCCGTTTCAAGGAAGGAGAGGGTCTTTTGCGCGGCATACGCCCAGGCGTTCTGACGTTTTTCTTCATCCCGCGTCATGGGGAAATCAAGCCGGATGATTTCAACGCGGTCAGGAACAAGTCCGCGCACCGTTGACAGGGCGGAAGACGAGTCCTTGCGAGCTGAATGGGCAGCAAGAATTCCGTCTACACGTTGAAGAACCCGCAGTGCACGAAGCGTCAGAAGGTCCTGGGCTCCAGGCCCGACTCCGACACCGTAAAGCCTTCCGAACATAAAACCTCTCTCCTCACCGTTTGACCTCACAAAGAAGCCCCGGACGTATACAAACGATGCCGTCTCATCCCGCAGGGAGACATTGTCACAATAGCGCACCTGTCAGCAAAAAATGAAAACCGGCAAAAAACAAATTCAGGGAGCGGACTTCCCTCCGCTCCCTGAAAACAGTTACTGTTTTCGTGGCTCACGCGTTATATCGTCAGCGCTTTCCTTTGCGTGTCTGACAAGAAGCGCGCGAACGCCTTCAATCTGACCCAGTCCTTTCAGGTGTGCCGTATTAGAGATGCCGGCCTTTGTGAGACGCGAAGCCCAGGAATCATCTTCCGCCCCGGCGAGATCGTTGCGTGCATGATCACCGGCCACAAGCATGAGAGGCTGAAGAACGACACGGCGTACGCGGTCCTTCCTCAATTCGGCGAGTAATTCGTCAAAGCCCCTTGCTCCTTCTACTGTGGCCATGTAGGTACGGCGGTCCGATTCGCTGAAAACCGCACGCGTCCCCTCAAAGGTCAGTCCGGCCCTGCCGTGCTCCTGACCGTGGCCCATGAGGACAAGTGCGGAACCATTCTTGCGCAGGGGCGCCGTATCCTCCCGTACCGCGCGGGCAAGAGCTCTGGCATCCTCAGCAGATTCAAGCATGGGACGGCCGAGATACACGTGGTCAAAGCGACCCGGATGCGCTTTCACGTCCAGAAGAAGGGCTCGTTCAAGAGCAGAAAACTCCTCGCCGGCCATCACGTGCAGGGACTGAACACGGACCGTGCGGACCCCCTTGCCGGCAAGCCGTTCAAGACCATCGCTAATGCCTCCGACAGGACGGCCCTCGGCCGCAAGTTTTTTTCTTATACGCTGCGAAGTGTAGGCCCACACCACGGGCTGCCCAGGGAAGGCATCCTTAAATGCGACATCAACGGCTTCCATCGAAGGAAGCGCCTCGGGGACGCTCGTTCCGAAGGCAACGAGCAACACACCTTCAGCGGAACCGGCAGATCCTACCGCAGTGTTTTTCTGCGCACAGGCGGCAAGGGACACAAGGAGAAGAAGAGAGAGGAAAAAGTGGGGAAGCAAACGATGGGGACGCGACATACAAACCCTCCTCAATGACGCGTTGAACGGAGTGGAACAAAACGGGTATTCGGACTCGAGGGCTGTGATACGGCGCACATTGCGCACGCACCACTGTTTCAACCTTCACCGCACAAGCGACTGGTTTTTCGTTCTGCACGCTGTATCACAGAACGCCGAAACATTGTCCCCTCATACCGCAGCGCGACTGTCTCCGATTCTCACGGAGTTCCCCGCAAAAATAATCTTTCTTGTAACAATAACAAAAAAACGCAGGAGTTGCCCCTGCGGAAAACGGTTATTCAAGCGTTATAAATTGATATGCGACAGCCAGGGGATTGGGATTATTCCCACTCATGGCTTTCACCTCATAGATATATGTTTTATCCTCTCCCGCAGGACAAGGCCCCTTGTAGTGTCCTGTCAGGGCGCCCTCGGGAATCACTCCTGTTCCGTCATCGCGCCACGAGCCCTCTCCGAGAAGCTGATCCCGGTTGTCTATACGCTCAAGGAGACGAACCTTGTAGGAGGTTGTCCCCGAAGGGGCGTTGCGGACCTGAATCTCGGGAGAAATGAGGGAGCAACGATGGACATCGAGAAAGACGACCTGTACCTCCATCGCCGGAGTCACACGTTCTTCTTCTTGATCTCCATAAAAACCGCAGCCCGAAAGCAACACGAAGAGAGCGCAGAAAAGCACGGAACGGGAGAAAAAACGAGAACGCAGAGGAAAGGATCTGAAGAAAAAGGACACAAGGCCTCCGATATTGTCCTGGTACGAAATGGCTCATGGTCAGTGACAAAAAAAAGCGGAGGAACGGGCGTTCCTGCACAAAATGTATTTCAATCTGTAATCGTATAGAGAGCCACTCCATGTCAAGAGATTTTTACGAATTTATCAAGTACAGGCAGTGCAGAGATTCAGTCGAGACGGAAAGACAGATACAACCACCAGTCTTCACCAAGCGGGCTTGAGAATTCACCGCCACGCCCTGACAGAATGACAGCGCATGTACTTTTCACCTGTCTTTGGATAAAGTGAGTCCGAAAATTACGGATGCCTGTGACAAACAAGGGAGACATCAAACGGGTACTTCAATCAGAGACCTGGCATCTCCGGCATTCCACATTGCTGAAACAGGATTTCTCACGAACACGTTCGGGCAATGCCGAGAGCACGAAATCCGTCAACAAAATTCCGCCACTGTACGGCAGGAAACGGTCCCCGCCAAAACCGGTTTGCGCGGCATCCGAGGACACCCCCACGCCCCGTCCTGCGGCAGGACAGGGGTTCTCCATTCGGTCTGGACGTCTACGTAGGAAACACAGGAAGTTCTCTTCCAAGCATCCTTTGATCTTTTCGTTGCGTTTCTTTCCAAACGCGGCCCGGAAAGCAGGCATTGTTCATAAGGCTGCCACCCGGTACGGCACACCGACGATGCCAAAAACACAGTATTATTAAAAATGTACGTTACATTCAGTTTTAGAGCAGCTGTCAGCACAGCCAATGTTACCATGAAAAATACTCCTGAAAAGGCCACAACACACAAAATATTCCGGAAGCATACCAGGTAGATAGCACATACAAGAGATAATTGATTACAACCATGGCAATATTGTAAGTGCACAGCAGAAGTATTACATCAAATCTTTGAAGGTCTCTTCCGCCCAGCGAAAACGAAGAAGAGACGCGGAATACAAAAAAGCAAGGATACGACTATGGGAGTTCTCGCTCAAAGTGTTGCCGGCTATCTCAACAATGCCTCGTGGATACGAAGAATGTTCGAGGCCGGCGCAAAGCTTAAAGCCGAATTTGGTGAAGACAACGTACAGGACTTCAGCCTCGGGAACCCTGACCTTCCGGCTCCGGCCGCGGTGAGGGAAGGGCTGGCACGTTTTCTTGAAACAGCCGACAAACCCTTCGCCTTCGGGTATATGTCAAACGCCGGATTTCCCGCGCTCCGCGAAAAACTCGCAGCATATCTTTCCGATGAGCAGGGCGTGAGTCTCGGCATGGAGGATGTACTGCTCAGCTGCGGTGCGGCAGGAGCGCTCAATGCCTTCCTGCGGGCGGTTATCGACCCAGGCGACGAGATGATCGCCTTTGCCCCGTATTTTGTGGAATACGGGTTCTATGTCTCGAATTTTGGGGGATCTCTTACGGCTGTTCCTACGGAAAAGGACAGTTTTCTTCCGGACTGTGCAGCCCTTGAAAAGGCCATAACAAAGAAAACAAAGATCGTCCTTATAAACAGCCCGAACAATCCTACGGGCGCCGTGTACGACCTTGGGACACTCAAAAACATCGTTGATGTCCTTTCGAAAAAAAGCCGGGAAATCGGGCACCCCATCTGGCTTGTCAGCGATGAACCATACCGGTTTCTTGCCTACGACGGTGTGGAGGTCCCCTCGGTTCTTCCGCTCTATCCCTACAGCGTGACCGTCGCCTCATTCTCGAAAAACCTTTCCCTCCCGGGCGAACGCGTGGGATATATCGCGCTTGCGCCATCCCTCCCCGAGAAAAAGGAGGTCATGGCGGCCCTCACGCTGACAAACCGAATCCTTGGCTACGTCAACCCTCCCGTCATCGGACAGCGTATCATGGAGTACGCCCTTGGAAGCCATGTTGATAAAGCCATCTATGGACAGCGCCGCAAAGCGATGGCCGAGGTATTGACAACCGCCGGTTACTCGTTCCGCATGCCTCAGGGAGCCTTCTATTTCTTCCCCGAGGCACCTGGGGGCGACGACGTTGCCTTTGTGAACCAACTCGCGAAGGAGCGCGTTCTGGCTGTTCCGGGTTCTGGATTCGGACTCAAGGGCTACTTCCGACTTGCCTTCTGCGTTGACGAAAAGGTGATACGCCGCGCGGCTGACGGCTTTGCCAACGCTCGGGCATTCTTTGAAAAATGATGCAGCAAGTCTGATGGTTGGCACGATTAGTGCTGATACAGGGGGTGTGCGGAAAAAACTTCCGCCACCCTTTTTTCGCCCGGAAAGAAAGCAGACAGAACGAATATGCGTTTCCACACAGAGACAGACCGTTCTTTTGCATGTCACACGAGAATATCAGGCTTCGACACCGAATCCCGTTCCGTTGGGAACAATATCAGGGCCTGGAGGATAATACCGTGCGTTCTTCACTCTACATAGGTGCCACCGGCATGAAGTCCTTGAGCGAGGGACTTCACGTGACAACCAACAACCTCGCAAACTGCTCGACCATCGGCTTCAAATCGCAGATGGCCCTCTACTCCGACCTGATTTACAAAGAGCAGGCCAATCCCGGAGAATGGAACAACAACCAGGCCAATTCCTGCGTGGCCGTCGGTCAGCACGGTATGGGAGTGAGCGTGGAAGAAATCGCCACGAACTTCACCCAGGGCGGCTTTGAATCAAGCAATTCCCTGACCGACCTCGCCATCAACGGCAAGGGCTATTTTATGGTCCAGGATGCGAGCGGGGACAATTTCTACACCCGGGCCGGCGACTTTAACGTGGATACCGAAGGGGTGGTCAGAAATCCTAACGGGCTGGCACTCATGGGCGTCAATCTGTTCCAGCAGACGGATGCGCTCACGGGACAGGGAAATGCCGCCGATGACACCGAGGCACAGGCGACAGGCGACCTAACGAACGCCACTCTTGAAGCCATAGAAATAGACCGGTTCAAGCATGTCGACGCAAAGCAGACTTCCGCCGTTACCATAACGGACACCAATCTCATTCCCAACTCCAATGTTCTGACAGATATCGAAAATCCCTATTTCAGCATGCTCCAGGCCTATGACGCGACCAGCTCCGATCCATTGACAACGAACCAGTTCAGCAATGCCCAGGGCATAACCATCTATGATGAAAGCGGAACAGCCCATGAGGTAACTCTGTACTACGATGGGGCAGACCAGAACGGAACAAATCAGTATGTGGAATTTCTCATGGCGGATACGGTCGAAAACGCGGAAAATGTTGGCGACGGTCTGCTTATGAGTGGCGTTCTGCAATTTGATGCGGCCGGACAGCTGACTGGCCTCGCCGCCTACACACCTGAACAAGCCGGTTCAACGGCTCTTTCCGACTGGACGAGTGCGTCTCTTTCAGAAGACGGGCTTCCAACCTTCAAGCTTGGTGAACACGACGTCACAATTAATTTCGGTATCAGTTCCGAAACAGGAACCCTTACGACCCAGAACAGCGCAGAAGCCGTAGGAACGGTAGCGCGGAACCTCGCCTTCCTTTCAGGGGCGCAAACGGAAAATTTTGCCGTCACAGGCTACAGCAGCAATCCTTTTGTCAGCGCCTCCACGCAGGACGGTTACGCGGAAGGAGTGCTTAGTTCATATGAAATATCAAATGACGGCATCATTTCCGGAAATTTTTCCAATGGTGAAAATATAGATCTCTGGCAAATTCCCCTCGCACGCTTCACAAGCGACGACGGCCTTCATCGCCATGGCGACAATCTCTTCGGCTACACGTCGGAAGCAGGCGCCATGGAACTCGGCGTTCCCGGCTCCGAAAACTACGGAACAGTCTGTCCATATTATATTGAAAATTCAAATGTCGACGTCGCAAACGAAATGGTGCACATGATTGTGACCCAGCGGGGCTTTCAGTCCAACAGCAAGGTCGTCACCACAAGTGATGAACTGTTAAAGACCGCCATCAACCTCAAGCGCTAGGCGCCTTCTTCCTTGCAGAGAAGTGAGGGCTGAGGTATGCTCAGGCCATGAATGATACACTGCCCTTCCTCCCCGAAGATCTCTACGCTGTCATTGGCTGGCCCCTTTCCCATTCACTTTCTCCCCTTGTTCATAATACGGCCTTTCAAACACTCGGCCTAAAAGCCGTCTACATGCGTTTTGCGGTAGAGCCTCCGTCTCTTGCCGGCTTCATGGCAAGCGTGCGAACCCTTCCCGTGCGTGGTCTCTCAGTGACCATCCCCCACAAAACGGCCGTCATCCCATTTCTTGACGCCATTACAGATGAAGCAAGACAGATCGGGGCCGTCAACACAGTCTTCTGGGACAATGACGTTCTTTCGGGGGACAACACCGATATCCGGGGCTTTCTCGCTCCTCTTGAGAAGTACAGCCTTGCCGGATCAACTGTTCTCCTTCTCGGTGCAGGAGGTGCCGCAAGAGCAGCGCTTGCAGGCCTTGTGCAACGAAACGTCAGGGAAGTCTTTGTAACAACGCCATCCAATACACGGCACACAGCCCTTGCGAAGGAATTCGGCGCGACGCCCGTGCCCTGGCAGGATCGGCACAACCTTCCGGCGACCCTCATTGTCAACGCGACGCCCCTTGGCATGCGTAACGCCCATGAGAACGAAACTCCCGTCGAATTTTCACATCTGCAAAACATTCCGGAAGCGGTCTACGATATTGTGTACACACCGCGCGCGACACGCTTTTTATGCGAGGCTGAAAAGGCCGGCGTTGCACTCCGTATCACGGGCGAAGAGATGTTCTTTGCGCAGGCAAACGCCCAGTTTGCGCGATGGACACAACGGGACCTCCCCCGGGAAGCCCGGGACGCACTTGAAGAGGCGCTCTCAACGCAATCATGAAGTCCTGAGGGATGGACCGCACGGTCATACTCCGGGGCATTCCGTCCGCATACCATGAGACAAGCGAGGTTTCCATGTCACGCCTTCTCCTGCTTCACGGCGTTAATCTCAACATGTTCGGCCGCAGGGATCCGAAACAGTACGGCACCCATACTCTGGAATACATCAACAACGCCTGTCAGAAGCTTGCCCGGGAGCTCGGCGCCGAGCTCACCATCTTCCAGAGCAATGATGAGGGACGTTTTATCACCCGCATCCACGAGTCCCTTGATGAAGGTTTTGACGGAGTTGTGATCAATGCCGGAGCATGGACGCACACAAGTCTGGCCATCGCTGACGCCCTCGCCATTCTGTCCGTTCCCATTGTGGAAGTCCACATGTCCAATATTCATGCACGCGAGCCTATTCGTCACACGTCTCTTATTTCCCCCCTCTGTGCGGGAAGCATCGTGGGTTTCGGGGTTGACAGCTACCTTTTGGGAATACGCGCTCTTATCTCTCTTCTATTGCAGAAAACTGACAAAACGAACGTGAGATAAGCGAAATCAGCGCATCCCCCGTTCTGTCGGTCAGATGATCGTCGGCACGGGCGGATAGTGCGTTTCCGTCCTGCTATCCGGAAAAGAAATTCTAGACGGACTCAACACTATTTGTTAAAAATTCTGCACGGCAGGCATGCCCGTACGTCGGGGGTCTGACGACTCGTTATACGGACAATATTGCACCGTGTCCCGAAGCAGAAAACGCTCCGCCCCCATATACTGCTGCCTTCGTCCGGGCCGCGCAACAACCGCGGGGGCAGCCTTCTGGCTGACATCTTAACAAGGAACTTATAATAGAGGCGACGTATCCTTCCCGGTACTCCCGGGGTATCCACGTCGAAACTTTAATGAAGAAAATTGCCGTCTTCTGCACACTTCTTCTCTGTGCCGCCCAACTCTCCCACGCCGCAAGCGAAAAAATAGACCCTGAGACCTATATTTGTGCAGAATACCTCACAGCGATCAGTATTGAACACGCCCCGCCGCTTTTTGAAGGACTGCAGATAGACGGCTATGCGGCCGCCAAGGAAAACTCCCCCATTGCGGACTCAAGAATATTGCCCCCCATCATGCTTGAGGTGTACGCCCTTTGCCAGTCTCAGCCTGAGATGCGCGTCCTGCCCCTATGGAAGCAGGTCCGATCCCGCATGCCGAAGGTCAAGGACAGTCTCTGGCGGGCGGACAAGACGAGCTGTGAAGCCTACAATGTTGATCCCAACGACGGAAGCGGCTTTGTCATCTGGCTTGACGGATATAACCGGGGCAAGGACGGAACCCAGGCTTCCGTTTTGACCAGCGACTTTGATCTGAACGCCTTCTTCGAAGGCTGTAAACAGGAACCTCAGGCACTCATGCGGGACGTAATGCGCAAAAAGGCGCGTTAGGGCGTCCCTGCAAGGTGAGGCTATGTTCGGATATATTTTCAAAAAGATCTTTGGCAGCAAAAACGACCGTTACCTTCGTCGGCTCCGCCCGATAGTCAACGCAATCAATGCTCTGGAGCCAGAAATTCAGTCCTTTGAGGACGCGTACTTTTCGACCAGAATTGCCGACCTCAAAAAGAACGTCGGAGCAAAGGAACAAACACTTGACGAGATACTCCCCGAGGTCTTTGCTCTGGTCCGGGAGGCCTCACGCCGCGTTCTTGGCATGCGCCACTACGATGTGCAGCTTATTGGAGGAATAGCCCTTCATCAGGGAAAAATCGCCGAAATGAAGACGGGCGAGGGAAAAACCCTTGTGGCAACGCTGCCGGTTGTGCTCCACGCCATCGCGGGACAGGGAGTACATGTGGTCACGGTCAACGACTACCTTGCAAAACGCGACGCGGAATGGATGGGAGCCATCTACAGTTTTCTTGGCCTTACAACGGGTATCATTCTCCACGATATGGATGACGACGAACGGAAGGAGGCTTACAACGCGGATATCACCTACGGCACCAACAATGAATTCGGATTTGACTATCTGCGGGACAACATGAAGTTTTCTGCCGGGGAGCTTGTGCAGCGCGGCCACAGCTTCGCCATTGTTGACGAGGTGGACTCCATACTCATTGATGAAGCTAGGACACCCCTCATTATCTCCGGAGCGTTTGATGAATCCGTTGACCTCTATACAAAAGTAGACAGCATCGTCTGTGAGCTGACGGAGCATGACTACACCATTGATGAAAAGGCCAAAACGGCCATGTTGACCGACGAAGGTGTCGTGCACTGCGAGGAGCTGCTGCATATTGATAATCTCTTTGACCCCAATAATATCACTCTCCAGCATCACGTGCAGCAGGCCCTCAAGGCACACACCATCTTCAAACGCGATGTGGACTACATCGTGCAGAAGGGAGAGGTGATCATTGTAGACGAATTCACGGGACGCCTCATGCACGGACGTCGTTATTCCGACGGTCTCCACCAGGCTCTGGAGGCGAAGGAACACGTGGAGATCGCCCCGGAAAATCAGACGCTTGCCTCCATCACCTTCCAGAACTATTTTCGCATGTACGACTGCCTCGCGGGCATGACGGGCACGGCAGATACGGAAGCGGTTGAATTCAAGCAGATCTACAACCTTGACGTTGTCACAATTCCGACAAACAAGCCCATGATCCGCAAGGACATGCCGGATCTCATCTACAGCACGCGCAAGGAAAAATTTGCGGCCATTATTGAGGCTGTTTCCGAACTCTATCAGAAGAAACAACCGGTGCTTGTGGGAACCATTTCCATTGAGACCTCCGAGATGCTTTCAAGAGAACTCACAAAACGTGGGATTCCGCACAGTGTTCTCAACGCAAAGCAGCATGCCAAGGAAGCCGAAATCGTTGCCCAGGCAGGACAGATGGGCAAGGTGACCATCGCCACCAATATGGCCGGACGCGGAACGGATATCGTTCTGGGGGAAGGCGTTGTAGAACTCGGAGGGCTCCATATTCTCGGCACGGAACGCCACGAAAGCCGGCGTATAGACAATCAGTTACGTGGCCGCTCGGGACGACAGGGAGATCCCGGATCCTCACGTTTCTATCTCTCTCTTGAAGACGACCTCATGCGCCTTTTCGGATCCGAACGCATACAGGGACTGATGGGGAAACTGGGACTTTGTGACGGGGAGGCCATTGAAAACAGCATGATCACGCGTGCCGTGGAAAATGCTCAGAAAAAGGTTGAAGCCCACCATTTTGAAATCCGCAAAACCCTCCTCGACTACGACAATGTCATGAATCAGCAACGAGAAGTGATCTACGCGTTGCGCAAGGATATCATGCTCAGTGAGGACATGGAGGGCCTTGCAAAAGATACGGCGGCAGATGTTGCCGAGGACTTCATTGCAGATCTGGAGGACGCGGAGAGAAGGAACGACAAGGACGCAAGGGAAAATGTGATCACCACCGCCTGCAGCCTCTTTAACCTGGACCGCGGCGTTGAGGGGGGAAAAGACCTCACCCGGGAAATGCTCCTTGCCCATTTTGACGGAATTCTCGCAAACTTAAAGGCGATCATCCCTGATCAGTACGAGGCCATGCTTCGTTACTATCTCCTCTCTATCCTCGATTCGAACTGGCGTGACACCCTGCGTGCCATGGACGCCCTGCGTGACGGCATCGGACTTCGCGGATACGGACAGACAGACCCCAAGCAGGCCTATCAAAAGGATGGGTTTCAAATATTCCAGAGTATGCTCCACCAAATCAAGGAGTCCTCTGTTGGCGTTCTCACCCATATAAACATCGTGACCGAGGACCCGGAGGAAGAGGGAACGGAACACAGTTCGCTCACTCTCTCCCATAAGGAGCCGACCTCCATCGAATACTCGGGAGCTGAGAACACCACAGATGCAACACCCGCAACAGTCCGGGCGAAACCGCATGTGGGACGCAACGACCCCTGCCCCTGCGGAAGCGGAAAAAAATACAAAAAGTGCTGCGGCAAAAATGCCTAACGCAGCCAGGACATACTGGATGCCAAGAGGCGGCTGAAAAACGTATCGGGACTCCATGATGTCAGAAAGAAATAGATTCCAGGGCAATATGCGGCTTCACGTCTTCGCTAACAGGCACGTTTTTCCGTAGATAACGTCGTCACCCATCATATATCTCTCAAAAATTTTGCTCCATGATGTTGTCAAGCAAGCGCCAGGGTAAAACGGTGCTGGCGCAGGTCGTACAACCCCAACCCCCCCACAGAAGAGGGAACAGCGCAATCCCGGTGCCTGCGGGCCGTTGCGGATAAAAGCGCTTCAGGACATTGTATGAAAGAGATCAAAAAAATTCTTTGTGCGGTGGACCTTTCCGAACACAGCAAACAGGTGGCTGAGTACGCCTGCACGCTGGCGAAAAATCTTGGGGCCTCGGTTCTTGTCGTCTATACGGCTCCGTCACTAAGCCAGTACGTGGGTTTTCATGTTCCCCCGAATACGATTGAGAACTTCGTGGGAGAAATCGTGACCGGTGCTGAGGAATCCATGCAGAGTTTTGTGGCGGAAAACTTCCCGAACGTCGAGGCCAAAGGCCAGGTTCTTATCGGCTACGCCGCGGAAGAAATTCTCAACAGGGCAAAAGAGGACAACGTTGACATGATCGTCATGGGAACCCATGGACGCAAGGGCATCGACCGCATCCTCTTCGGATCTGTCGCGGAGAAAGTGGTCAAGAATGCCACGATACCCGTCCTCACAATCCGGCCTTCCGCCTAGGGACAACGAACGAAGGACCGCCCAAAGGCGGTCCTTCCTGCAAAAGGAACCAGAAACCCGGCGCCTTCAAAAGGCGAGTTACCGACACTGCGTATATTGAGAGATAGGTATGGATCAGGAGATTCTGCGCAAAAACATCGTTGCTCTGGACGCCTATACACCCGGCCTCTCCATTGATGAAATACGCCAAAAGTACAACTGTGCGTCCATCATCAAAATGGCGAGCAATGAGAATCCTCTTGGCGTCCCCCCCCTGGCTGCAGAGGCCATACGTCGCCATGCGGAAGAGGCCTTTCGATACCCGAGAGGCGGAAATCCGCGTCTTGTGAAGGCCCTTGCACGTCACCACGATGTCCCCGAGAACACCATAATCTGCGGAAACGGCTCAGATGAAATTATTGATCTTCTTATCCGTATGCTCTGTGAGCCCCGTGAACACGCCATTGTCTGCTTTAATCCGTGTTTCAGCCTGTACCCCATTCAGGCACGGATTTCGGACATCGCTGTAGAAAGCACTCCGCTGCGGGACGACTTTTCCTTTGATTTTGACGCTCTGCTCGGAAAAGTTGACGCAAGAAGCCGCCTTGTCTTTCTCACAACTCCCGATAATCCGTCAGGCTATTGCCCTCCTCTTTCCGACGTCAGGGCCTTTGCGGAAACCCTCCTTGAACGGTTCCCCCGCTGCCTTCTAGTCATTGACGAAGCCTATGTGGATTTTTGCGAGCATGAAGAGGAACATTCTCTCTTACGGGCCAAGGCCATGCTTCCGAATACTGTTTGCATGCGCACCTTTTCAAAAAGCTTCGGACTTGCAGGGCTGCGACTCGGCTACGCCGTTGTTCCAGAGATCCTGGCCGATGCCTACTGGCGCGCCCGCCTTCCATTTTCCGTCAACCTCCTTGCCGAAGAGGCAGGTCTTGCGGCCCTTGCCGATCATGCCTTCAGAGATGAAACCTTACGCGTCGTCAAAGAAGGACGAAAAACCATCAGTGAAAACCTGACCCGGATGGGATGTACAGTCATGCCGAGCGAGGCCAATTTTCTTCTTTTCTCCCTGCCGAGCGGCCATGATGTCAACGAATGTTTTACGACTCTTCTCTCGAAAGGTATTATCATCCGCACCCTCAAGGGATACAATCTGCCCAACCATCTCCGCGTAAGCGTGGGCAATGAGGCGGAAAACAAAGCTTTTCTTGCAGCTATGGATGATTACCTTCGGTAAACGCTTCCTCGTCCCTCCTGACATTGCGGAACAGAAAAATGCAGAAGAAAACAACTATTGTCACCATCGACGGTCCTGCCGGCGTCGGAAAAACGACCATTGCACGACGTCTTGCCGATACACTTGGCATCAGTTACCTTGATACCGGAGCCATGTTCCGCACTCTGGCCCTCAAAATCGGGGAGGCAGGGGCTCTTGATTTTGACGATCAGTCCATCATGAAATTCTGCGACGGTCTTCATTTTTCCCTGGAAGGACGGGGACTTACAACGCAGCTTTTTGTAAACGGGATACGTATCGGAAAAGAAATTCGTTCCGAAAAGGTGGCCATGCTCGCCTCAACCATTGCCAGCAGACCCATTATCCGGGACTGCCTCGCCGCCGCCCAGCGCTCCATCGGGACAGAACGCCATCTTGTTGCAGAAGGACGGGACATGGGAACGGTCATTTTTCCCCTGGCCCGCTTTAAATTTTTCCTCGACGCCACTGCTGAAATTCGTGCTCTCAGGCGGATGCGTGACGCGGAAAACCAGGAAAAGCACATTGATCTTGCAAGTCTTACCGCCCAAATCAGGGCAAGGGACGAGCAGGACCGTAACCGTTCTGTGGCCCCCCTTCGTCCAGCAAGCGACGCCATGAGCATCGACACAAGCTCGCGTGACATATCAGAGGTTCTTGGCATCATGCTACGTCACATCGATGCAAGTGGCGGGAAAGCACTTTTCGGATGCTGAGAGAAGTCCTCAACGTAAAATCCGCCCACCTAAATCCAACGGCAAAAACTGCCGCCCCCAACACAACAACGCAGAAAGTCACTGCGTTCTCCACAGGTTCTCGCCTCCACCCCAAGTCCACGGCAAAATTCCGTCAATCCCCGTCAGATACACAAACGAATCGATGGAAAAAATTACCTAGACAAGAAAAAAAGTCTTTATTTTCAATGAATTACAAAACTTGGCACGACTTCTGCATTAAAGAGGCATACTGCCTCACGATAACGAGGCCAAAACATTCCTGGGGAGGACACTATTATGAGCAACCTGATGGACTACGAAATCAACAAGGAACTCGGTGAATGCTATCTTTTCATGGGAGATTTCGACAAGGCCGAAGAATACTATCGTAAGGCAGCCGAAAATAACAGCGAGAGTGCTGCCCCCTTTATGGGACTTGCAACGGTAGCCGTTCAACGGGGAGAACTCGATAAAGCCCTTGTCCTGTATACAAAGGCGGCCAACGTGGAACCGTCTGACAAGGCCTTCTGCGGCATTGGTCTGGTCTATATGGAGCAGGGGAAACACGAGGACGCGTTTGAGTGGTTCGTAAAGTCTCTCGATATGTCCGCAGACAATATAGTGGCACTCAACTGCCTTGTCCGTGAGGCTTACAGTCTCAACAACGTAGAATTTGTCCTTCCGTATCTGGAGCGTGCTATGGAGACATCTTCTGAGGCCGAAGCCATCCGCGTCACCCTTGCCGGCTGCCTTATGTCGCTCGGGCGGATTCAGGAAGCAAAAACACATCTTGAGTTTGTCCTTGGCCAGAATCCTCAGAACATCAACGCCCAAGAACTTTTTCAAACAGTGGTTGCCGCCTAGGAACACCTGGTTCCTGAAAAGCAGCCTGTCGATACTCCCTCCCCACATGATTTTCCGGCCTCGGATGGGTATCCGGGGCCCGGGAAATCCACTAAGGGGAACAACGCCGAGAACGGCTCGAGAGCCGATCGGCGTTTGTTTTTTTATAAAGCAGTTGCATAAATTCTTTGTAGAGCATGGGCAGCCGGCACAAACACGTTGTTGCATATACGGAAGAGCAACGCTATACTCAACAATCTGGAAAAAAATTCCCTCTAGAATACAACAAGACCTCATAAAAGCCCGAAAACTCGGGGGTTCAGCGTTGGCACATATTTTGTATATTTAGCATAAACGCCAACCCTGGAGGCGAATATGGAAATAGATTCCCAGCAAATGGAAGAACTTCTTCGGATACAATCGCAGCAAGCGCAGCAGACTCAGCATAACAAGCCGGCAGGCTCAGGCGTGCAGTTTGATTCTTTGCTGTCTGAGGCTCTGGGATCCTCCGATAAGACAGGTGAGACGGCATCGGTGGCATCTTTTTTACCTCCCGGTGCACCACAGACCGATATGGTCACTCAGATGCTTCTCAATCCCATTGAACAAACTCAGAATCTCACATCAGTTGATGATGAAATCCTGCAAAGCGCTTTCAATAGTGCATCAGGAACTCTTGACCTCTGGGACTCATATGCAAAAGCTCTCGGGTCTTCTCAGGAGACAGATGCATTAAAAAATGCATCATCAATTCTTGATACTATTTCACAGCAAGTAAGTGATTTAAAATCAAGTGCAGTCTCGATGCAGAACCAAAATTCTGGTTTAAACTCACTTATTAATGAGCTTGAAATAATGACAGTGACAGAGCGTGCAAAGATCAATAGAGGCGATTATATTTAGAAGGTTCTTTATTTGGAATGCATGCGCCACGAAAAGCAGGGTTATCGTGGCGCTTTTTTGTTTAAAAAAAAGGAATACAATAAAAAATTTTTTACTTATATTTACTCAATCAATTAATAGAATATATACTAAAAAAATTTACGTATATCGCAAACAAACAATAACATGGGGAAGAAATCTTCAAAATGCTATAAATACACTTGATAAGAAAAAAAACTTGACTTTTTCGTTATATTCGCCTAACGAAGCACAGCAGGATAATATGAGATCTACCGCCGGAAGGATCTCGGAATATGCATCTGCACGGAAAGGTAGCGAAGTGGTCGTAACGCGCTCGACTCGAAATCGAGTTGTCCCAGAGATGGGGCACGTGGGTTCGAATCCCACCCTTTCCGCCATTTATATCTAATTCCGTGCATTCTACAAAAAACCCGCAAAGGCTATAGCCGAGCGGGTTTTTCCTTCCTTAGTCCATGTCTAGATCCGCCCTTGACGTCAAGACCTTTTGCGTCGAATCGGATGCATCCATGTCTGCGGCATCGTTATAGCAGAAATCTCCAGTGCCATGATGAAATCCGCGCCACACATCCCTATCAATTTTTCGACATCACAAAGGTGTGCCATTAGGCTAACCGGGTTATTATGTGGACGGTCCGACCGTTGCTCATCAGTCTTGTGGCATCTGTTACGGAAAGACTGCAGAAGTTCTTAAATATTTATCAGACCTTCGCTACGCCGTTGCGGGGCAAACGGCTTTAGACGCGTTGAAGTCCTCTCCTTTGGCAATAAGCGCCCACGCTATACGTGCGAGTTTGTTTGCCAGAGCCACCTTTGCCTTGAATCTGCCAACTCTCTCGACAAGTTT
>JAIKXS010000049.1 GCA_024683955.1 Desulfovibrio sp.
GCCACGCCGAGAGTTTAATAAGCTCACGCAAAAGCCCCTGCTCGGTCATGCCGCCGTGCTCAATCTTGGCATACCAGTCGGGATTTGCGATGCGGGCGCGTTCAAACTGATGGGTGAAGGCCTGCAGAAGGGAAATCGCCCCGCTTTGATCCGATGAGGCTCCTTCAATATAATCCTCCCTGTTCAGCTGCTCGCCGCCCACGTCCCTGTTCACCTCAAGCTGCATCTCACTGAAGGGAGCCCCGTTGATCACGGCCTGCTGCAGATCAAAGGCGATCTGCATGCCCTCCTGAATGCCGGCAAGACGCCCCATCTTGATCCCCTGCAGCTCAAGGGCTCTCTTGCCGCTGAAGCTTCGGGTATTGGTGATGGTCGGCATGGGTTCCGAATTGGCCGCCGCAATGACGGCCTGAAAAATCTTCTGCCCCTCTCCCGTCATCACGCCGGAAAAGGGAAACATACTGATGCTTGAAGGAACATGTTCCGCATCGGGCGTCCCCCCGGTCATCTCACCGGCCATAACCGAAAGAAGACGCCGGGCCACGGCTTCTTCCGCGCCGACCTCCGTCTTCTGGGTTCCTTCCCCGTTCCTTATATGCTCACTCCTCAGAGCGTTAGAGGCAAGACGCATGCTCCGTTTTGCGTTTTTCATGGCCGTGGCCGTGAGCTTGTCCGAGCAGGCGAAGGGCGTATGCCCGAAGACCTCCTCCACATTGTTGCTGTAGGCGGCCTTCTGCGTCAGGGCGATACGCTGCAACTCCTTGAGAGCCGCCTCAAGCCCGGTAAAATATTCGCCGATGCCGCGCAGGAGCGCCTCGCTGTCGAGAGACTTCTTCGTGAGCTCCTGCAAAAGAAGGGCAAGAATCTGACTTTGCTGGTTGAAGCCGCTGTTGAGAGCGGCCCCGAGCTGGGCCAGCTGAAATGACGAGGGAAGGGGTCCTCCGTAGCCATCACTCAGGTAAACCCCGCTCTCGGAAACCGAAACAGCCTCGGAGAGTCCGAAGGCCCGTAAGTCACGTGGCGCACAGAAGCTCAAAACAACGCAGAGCAGAGCAAGAAACGCCGAAACAAAGCCCGATATACGTATCCTGCCGCAACGTCTTTCATCTCCCTTGATCCCCATATACCTCTCCTCCTCCACGGCAACCGCGTGATGCAAAGTTTTTTGGAGTAATCTACCAGTTTTGACTTGCCTTTCAGGGCGCGGTGTTGTAATAAATAGGACACATCATTTTTATTAAAAACTCTCTACCCGTTCTTCATCTCCCTGTCAAGATGAACGCCGTGCAGAAAAGGATACGGCCTCTAGAAAAACGGCAACGGACAGGGGAAGGCGGAAGAAGAAAGAAAAAAGGAGGAAAGAAAGAGAAAGAGGGGAAGAATGAAAGATGAAGGATGAAAGATGAAGGATGAAAGATAAAAGATGAAAGATGAAGAACGGAGAGACACCTTGCCGCGAAAGAAGGACGCTAAAGGAGGAAAGGTGAAAAAGGCCCGTGACCGGAAAGAAGGGAAAAAAACAATGAGAAAGGGCGTTCGCGCCCGTCTTCTGGCGCTCTCCGGCATAGGAACGGGCAGAAGATTTCTGACGACGCTTTCGTCTGCCGCATCTCTTCTCCGTCCTCTGAGCCTCTACAGAAGAAACAAAAAAACAGCCCGGGAAATGGAGAGACTTTCGTTCGCAGACATTCTGAAACTCTGGGGTATTGAAAACGCGGAGGAGAAGAAGCGTGTCATACGCATGAAGAGGCTTGAAACAGCGCTCGGCCTTCTGCTTCTCGCATTCGGAGCTGGCGTGATATTCCTTAAGAGATGGAATGGCTCGGTTCTCCACACGGCCGAATGCTGCGCGGTCTCTTCCGTGGCCCTTCTCGGACTGACACTCTCCCTCACAAGCCGGTGGCGGAGGGAGTGTCTTGAAAAAGAACGCTTTAAGCCCTTTGTCTCATGGCTTCTCGAACTCATTGGGCTTCGGGAAATCGGGGGCGGAAGAAAGACGGAACGAAAGGACGCGCCGTCTGCGGAAGCCGCAAAAGAAAGAAGGAGTCCTCAAGGGAACGCCTCCCCTGTCAAAACGCCTGTACCACGCCCGTTCAACGGAAGTGAGGCTAAACGTGAAAAGGGCTAGACGCCAAGAACCTTCTTTGCGGTCAGGGCAAATGTCCTCACGTTGCCTTCCGGGAGCGTGAGAGGGGCACTTGCAAGATAGCGGTTCAGAATTGTGGCCATGAAGGGCATGTTGGACGTGAAGTCCGAAAGGGTGATGCTTGAGCCGTCGGGAGCAATGCTCACCCTGCTGCATACGGCCTCGATTTCCCGGTCTTCAAGACCCAGCAGGGAAATACGCATGGAGAGACGACCGCTCTCATAACGCAGGTCGGTTATGGTTCCTATGCCGGCAAGATAATTCTCGGAAAGAAAGGAGCGCAGACGTTGCAGAACTCCGCTCACGGCGGTGTCGCGCACGGCAGACAAAAAGCCCATGATAATGCCTCCGGTTCCTCAGGAAGTGTATGGGACAGAAATATCCCACATGTCTTTCAAGGGCAAGGAGAGGAAGAACATGAATAAAGAATGTGGCGTGCCCTGCGGGGCCTTATGGGACGCTTCGCCGGGAGAAAGGTTGTCATGCAGGATTTTTAATAAATATAATATATTGTAATAGATATTTTCAATTCTACCGTGCACGCACTCAGTCCAACCCGGGGAGCAGCGGCACGCACCAACATACCAAGAGCGTATCCGAAACGGGAGGACCCATGGAAGAAGTGACACAAAATCCCTCACAGACCCGCTTTATGAGCATCATCCGTATTTTCAGCTTCGACAGGGAAAAGAAGACGGGTGTTGTGCTCGCAAAGCCCTTCGGATGGGAAGGAAACGGCGCCGTCCGCATCGAGGGACGTTTTGACGAACGCCCCCTTCAGGGCTGCGCCCTCAAGGTGACGGGCGTTCTCGACAGGGAAGAGGCGCGGAATGCCGACGGCTCTCTCCATCTCGACAGATCCGGGAAAAGCTGTTTCCGCTACGTCATGAACAACGCCTGTGTGAAGAACCTCGGCAGGGAGGAACGCCTTTCGGGCACCGTCACACGGGTATTCTGCACGCGCGAAAAGGACGATCTCCATCCCCCGCAGAGTATCGCCCTCGTGCACGCTATCGGTGCGCGCTATCCGCGAAAGGTCTTCGTCAATGCAAATCTCTCCGTCGGGGACTTTGTCAACGCAAGAGGCGTCAACGACCATGTCCCGGCCTACCGCTACAAGGACGGCAGAGCCGTCGAGGAAATCGTCTCAAAGGACGGCCGGAGGATATTCAACACGGAATTCCACGCAAGCGACTGCACGGTCAGACACAGCCGGAAACTCTACGAGGGAACCGTTGCGACCGTTATGAGACCCGTCGACGAAGTCGGCAACTGTCTTGTGAAACTGCGGGTAGATTCCTTCCAGATTAACCGCCCCGTAACGGCCTATCTTTCCGTACGTCCTGACGAGGAAGTCAGGGAGGGGGACAGAATCCGTCTTTCGGGATACTGCGTTGAGAAGGAGTCCGTTGACCGGGAGGGAAGGCCGCTCTTCCGGGAAGACGGAAGCCGCTGGACGAATCTTGTTATCCAGAGTCTTGAGGCGTCGGTCATGAGGGAGGAAGAGAAGATGGAGAAGACTTCCGTGCACCATGCCTCAGGGGACATCCGGAGGGACTTGCAGAACGGGGAGACGGGAGAGTCTGAGAGCATGAGGAAGGAGAGCGCGGCTTCGCCAGGCGAAAGGCAAGGGAATATCACCGAAGGGAGTGCTCACGGGCGGGAGCTTATGGAGTGCGGGAAAAAGATTGAGATGAAGGAGGAAAAGGCGAAGGAGATGGCGACTGTGATGACGACGGAGATGACGATTGGGAAGGACTGCGACGACAACTCCGGGGTGCCTTACCAGGACGCGGAAGAGGACGAGCGTCCAAGACCATAAGAAGCCCTTCGCGACCCTTCGTCACCAAAACGACCCGTCTATCCCTCTAACAGCAAGGATGTTTCCCATGCAGCACCATGCCCTTGAACAAATGTCCCATGCCTTTTTCCACCACCTTGACCCCCTTATTCTTCATGAGCACGACTTCACGGGTGCCTTTGAGACACTTTCCCGTTTCGGATTCGTACGAACGGGGGAAAAACGCTCTCACGGTCCCGACATCGCCGCAAAAGAGGCAGGAGAAACACTGGCCCTGTTTGTCAACAGGCACATGCGTGAACAGGGAGGACCGCTCATCGGCTATGATCTTGCCCGTCTCACCCTGCAGGGCGTTGCCATGTCGGTCTTCGAGGAAATACAGGAAAAACTCGGGCTTGAACTGGACATGACAATACAGGGCGGCAGGGACGGCTACCGTCTCTACATTTCCGACGCGTCCTTTGAGGCCATAGCCCTTGAGGTAGCCCTTCGGAAGGAAGAAAACAGCCAGCTCGACTTTTTTGAGCTCATAAGTCCCCAGACACGCATCGTCCTTGAGGAATGCGACACCAACGAAACCCTCCTGCATCAGGGGGTATTCATGCCGCCGCGCTGCTGACGGAGCCTTAAAAATACTCCGCAGGCAGAACGCCCGCGGCACGCTGCAGAACGCTTCAAGGAGAACACCCATGCCCCCGACCGACCCCGTACAACTGCTTGTCCGCCAGGAACCGCCGGCCACCGATCTCTCACGGGAGGTGCTAAGCACCATATTCGGCGACAACTGGTGGGACACAAGCGTGGCATCCCTGCCCTCTCAGGGCATATTTGACATGCTCATGACCCTTAACGCCATCGCGTGCGCGGTAATTGCCTGGCTCATGATTCTGACACTCATTGTCTCCTCCGTCGGTGCGGCGCAGGAGGGACGCGCCATGGGGGGAAAGTACAAAACGCCCTGGATTCCCCTGCGTTTCGCCTTTTCCATCGCGGCCGTGACCCCGGTCCACCACGGGCTCTGCGCCATGCAGATAATGCTGCTCTGCTGTGTCGGGGCCTCCGTCAACATGGCCAACACCATGCTCGACACGGCCCTTGACTGGATACGTCAGAACGGGACCCTGAGCGCCGTGAACAGCCGGAGTGCCGGAGAGAGCTATTCTCTCACCGGAAACAGCCTTGATGTGGGGAACGCCATCACGGGGGCCAGCAAGACCGGAGGAAAGACCCTTGCCGTGCAGATTCTTGAGACTGAGGCCTTTCTCACCTATCTCAACCGGGAGCTTGGCTGTTCGACGCCGGACAGGAATTTCGCCTCTCATCTGCGTACGGAGACAGACGGGGAAAGCGGAGAGACTGTACTGCTCTTTGTGCCGGACGGGCGGATTGAATGCCAGCGGGGCTATGTGCAGAAAAATCCCCGCGACTTCGGAGGGTTCAGCCTCCCCATGACGGTAAAGGACGACATCAGGGTCGCCCTTCCGGCGGAAATCCGCATAGGGCTTCTGAAGGAGCTGATAACGGCTGTTGAAGAAAGCGGCGCTCCCGAACGCTTTGCGAGCATGCGTATGCGGGGGGAGGAAATGGCTGACGTAAGCCGCCTTCGTCAGACCATTCATGCCCTTGGCGTCCGCTACGCCCTGGCCCTCTCGGCAAAGGCCCGGGGGCAGGGAAAGCGTTCAAAAGAGATGCAGGCCCGCCTTGATGCGCAGCAGGCCGGCATATCGGGCCTTGGATGGTTCGGGCTCGGATCCCACTACTGGACACTGGCGACCCTCGAACAGGAACTCACGGCCTTTGACGATGTGCATGTCGGATGGATTGAGCCCCGCTTCCGGAGCTTTTCGGAACTCCTTCCGGCCTCCTTCGTCACCGCGTTCTGGCCGCGTATCCGGGAGGCGGCGTCCCTCGGCGAGACTCCCTCGGCCGACCTCTGGGCAAAAATTCTCGAAAGTATTTCCCCCTTCACGGGCATGAGCAAACGCTTTGCCAACGCCCTCGGGGAATCACCCGACGCCCTTCTTGCCATGGTGAGTCTTGCACGATGGACAAGCGGCACCTGCACAAGCATTCTCGTTGCCGCGGAGGCGTCGAAACTGGCGGCCATAGGAGGCACGAAACTTCTGACAAAGAATGTCGCGGGCCGTGTCGCCGATTTCTTTACGGGCGGTGGGGAAGCAAGCGAGAGCGTCGCAAAGGCCGCCATCCAGGATTTTTCCTTCTTCCTGCGCCTTATCATCCTGCCCATCTGGGCCTTTTCAACCTTTGTGGCCTATCTTGTGCCGGCCATTCCCTTTCTAATCTGGCTTGCCGCCATAGCGGGCTGGGTCGTTTTAACCCTTGAGGCCGTCATAGCGGCTCCCCTCTGGCTCATCGGCCACGCCATGCCGGAAGGGGAAGGCTTTGCCGGGCTCCACGGACGGAGCGGGTACATGCTTGTGCTAAGCGTTCTTCTGCGGCCGGCCCTTCTTGTGCTCTCCATGCTGACCTGCTTTATCGTCATGCGTGCAACAGGGAGCATCATAGGCGCCCTTCTGGGCCCCTTCATCGACGCCGAGGCGGGAATGAGCGCCATCTCACTCGGCATTGTCGGCTGCATTTTTCTCTTTATCATCATCTGCGGCGCAACGACCCTGCTTACCTGGAAGCTCTTTGAACTTGTGACGCAGATGCCTGACCGCATCATACGATGGATCGGGCAGCAGATTGCAAGTCTCGGCAGTGAATCAAGCCAGGCCATGGGAATGAACACCTTCAGAGCCGCCGAGCGCAATGCGGCCGTTCTGGCACGGGCCGGAGGAGGAGCGCTTGCGCGCGGCCTTGGTACAGGCAGCACTGCGGGGCTTATGCGGCCATGGGCAGAGAGGGGACATCTTCGAACCCGGCGCCTTGATCCGTAGCGTACGCTGCATTTTCCATGAAGATGCGCGGCCCCTTGAAAAAAAACACCGTTGCAGTAACGTAAAAGTCTTGCAGAAAGGAAGAAAGGACCATAAAGAAGACATGAAGGCACGCTGGGACATTCCCCGTCGGCTCTATCCCTTCCCGGCAAACCGTATGGCCGCTCTTCCAGTCCTTTTCTTACCGTTGCCATGTAGCTCATACGGAGAGTTCCCAAGATGGCCTGCACGAGACACGTTCCGGTACCGTGCAAAACAGGACCTTCTTGGTACGCTTTCGGAAAATATGTCTGATTTCTTCATTTGCGCATTGGAAACCATGTAAACGTCCCAGCACAACATTCTAAAATAGCATGGCAAACTGCATATCTGCAGTGACGTACGTCAAGGAGCATGGATATGGAATTCTCGGATGTTATCAAGCAGCGCTATTCCGTCAGGCGCTACAGCGAGCGCCCCGTTGAGGAGACAAAACTCGAAGCGGTGCTCGAAGCAGGACGCCTCGCGCCAACGGCATGTAACAATCAGCCCCAGAAAATCTATGTGCTGAAAAGCGGGGAATCCCTCGCAAAAATCCGATCCTGCATCAAATATGCCTTCAATGCCCCCATTGTTCTTCTCGTATGTGTCAACGAGGACGACGCCTGGAAAAACAGCAGAGAGCCAGGCTACAGCAGCGGAGAAATGGATGCGGCCATCGTCACGACCCATATGATGCTCGCCGCGGCCAATGAGGGCCTTGGATCACTCTGGGTCCGCGGCTACACCACAACGGATGTCCTCCGCGTCTTCCCCCTTCCTCTCGGCGAACGCCTTGTCTGCATTCTCCTTCTCGGCTATCCCGCGGAAACATCCGCGCCTTCCTCCCATCATCTCAAACGCAAGCTTCTCGACACCATGGTGACGACGCTCTGAGCACTCCTCCTCCGCCAAATATACTTTGGCGGAGGACTTTCCGTGTCCCGGATCAGGGACGCCCGAGAAGGTGTCAGCCCTTTTGTTTTGACATAATTGTAATAAATTAGACGTATCTTTTTAAATAAACCACATACGTACGGAGCTTCTATGAAGAAAAGCCTTCTTACCTGCAACACCTCCTTTCCTTACCCGTCACTCAGGGAAATAGACGAAACATGGATTCCCCTTGAACAATTCGTTGAAGAAAACAGTCTTTCGGACGCCCATGATGAGGAACTCTTCTTCAGGGCCATCGATACGGCCGTAGAGGGACTCAGCGGCAGCAGGAAACTTATCGTCATGACGGAAAACAGCGCAGGCGTTCTCTGTCTGAATCCCCTTCTGTGTCCGGGGATTCTTGACTTCTTCAAAAGAGCGGAAACGGCAGGGAACGGAAACACACGGTATAAGGCGGACGGGGGAACGTTTGGAACAAGGGGTGTCCCATGCGAACCGGACGCCGTCTGAGAAGAAGAGAACTTACACTCTGCGTTTTTCTTCTCTTTTCAGGGATTCCCTGCGCGGAGAGCCTTGCGGCGGAGCCTCCTCAAAAATCAGCCGGGGATTCCGCCCTTCTCTCCCGCATCATGGAGCAGGAGGCCAGAGTCACGGAAGTTGGAGAGGAGGAGGGGGTGCGCTCTCTTCTTATTGAGAGCGGCAGGAATACAACGATTCTTGCGCACCGTTTAGGGTCACGTCTTCTGCTTGGCGACATCTACGATGAGAACGGTCGCAATGTCTCGGCACGCCTTGCTCGGGAAAGGGGCGCGAGCACGGTTCTCGAACTTTTCGGAAACGCCCTTCGGATTCTTTCTCATAAAAAGGCCCTTCCGGAGGGGGAGAGTAGCGTTCCGGGAGATGTGCTTGCAGGCATAAGGGAGTTTACCACGGAAGTCCCGCTTAGCGTTAAAGGAGAATCTGAGGAAAGGCTCTTTCTTTTGACAAGTGCGAGCTGTCCCTACTGCAGGAAGGCCCGTTCGGCAATCGAGGCGTGGGCAAGGAATCTTGGCAGGCTCCTGCCGTTCCGTATCCTTCTTCTTGAAAAGGGAAAGCGTGCGGACGTGAAAGAGGGAAGGAGTGGAAATTCGTCCGGGGCTCCGGCAGAAGAGAAAGATGTACGGCAGAAAGCAGATGTCCGGGCGATGCCTTTAGAAGCCGGGGAGGCACCAAAGGAGGCGAAAAGGGATACGGCAAAGAAGAAAGGAGAGGAGAAAAGGGAGATGAAAGGTCCGAGAGATGCCGTTGCCGCCCTTCTCTCACTTCCAACCCCCTTCTATATATGGAAACTTTCTGACGGAACCCTTCTTGCGGGAACGCTGCCCGTTGAGGACGTCATAAATCGCCTTACATTAATGGCTGAAGGGCGCTTCTGAAAGGACGCGGACGGGGGCCTGGATGTGCATGCTGCCGGAGCGGGTATCAATACCGGCCATTAATACCAGGCTTCCATACCGGCTTCCATACCGGGTATCCATACCAGTCATTCAGGCTTCCGTTGCTCATCCCTCCGTCTCCCGCAGGGGACGGAGGGCCCTGTTGAATTTCTCTCCCCGAGGGGGTAGTATGCCGCTTCAAAAATCCCTTCATCTGCCCCGGGTATGCCTTCGGCTATCCTGCGGGGCGTCCCTGGGGGACACGCTGTTCCACTTCTGCTCTTTACGGAAAAGACAGCTCTCTCCGCGACGAAAGAGCGCATACACCAACGGGGACGGATATTTCAAAAGGGCGCGGCGGGAAATCAGCCTGACGCCGTCAACGACCTTGCAACGACAACAAAGTGCCCCGGGCCCCAGAGGCGGGAGCATGTCAAACCACGTAGGAGGCAGCAGTTCCCTCACCGGGACAAGCTGAAACGCAATGAGTGATATCAAAAAAATAGTTCTCGCCTATTCCGGAGGTCTCGACACCTCCGTCATTCTCAAATGGCTGATTGAAGCCTACGGCGCCGAGGTCATCACCGTGACCGCGGATCTCGGCCAGCCCGAAGATCTGACGGGTGTTGAGGAAAAAGCCCTGAAAACGGGTGCGTCCAAGGCCTTTGTCCTCGATCTTCGCGAAGAGATGGCAAAAGACTTTGTCTTTCCCATGATGCGGGCCGCAGCCATCTATGAGGGACGCTATCTCCTCGGGACATCCATCGCCCGCCCCATCATCGCAAAGGCCCTCGTGGACATTGCGAGGAAGGAAGGGGCCGACGCCGTGGCCCACGGCGCAACCGGCAAGGGAAACGATCAGGTGCGCTTTGAGCTCTCGGTCAACGCGCTGGCCCCCGACATCAGGGTTGTGGCGCCCTGGCGCGAATGGGATCTCATGAGCCGCACGGCCCTGACCGCCTTCGCCGAGCAGCACGGAATCTACATCCCGAGTGAGGCCAAGCGCTACAGCATGGACGCCAACATGCTGCACACGAGTTTTGAGGGGAGCGAGCTTGAGGACCCGGGCAACGAACCGGACGCCTCATGCCATCAGCGCTGCGTTCCCATGGAGGAGGCGCCCGACAGGCCGGAGCTCATCACCGTCGACTTTGAAGCGGGGAATCCCGTGGCCGTCAACGGCGAAAGAATGTCCCCCTATACGATCATCAAAACACTGACCGAGATCGCCGGGAGAAACGGCATCGGCCGCCTCGACATGGTCGAGAACCGCTTCGTCGGCATGAAGTGCCGCGGTGTCTACGAGGATCCGGCAGGCGCCCTTCTCTACGCCCTCCACAGAGACCTTGAGGGTATCTGCATGGACCGTGAGGTACTGGGAATCCGCGACATGCTTTCCGTGCGCTACTCGCAGGCCGTCTATAACGGCTTCTGGTTCTCGCCGGAACGCGAGTGCCTCCAGGCATTTATGGACAAAAGCCAGGAGACCGTCACGGGACAGGTCAGGGCCAAGCTCTACAAGGGCGGGGTCTGGCCTCTTGCGCGCACATCCCCCTACTCCCTCTTCTCCCAGGATCTCGCGACCTTTGAGGGCGGCGACTACGACCACCACGACGCGGCGGGCTTCATCCGTCTGAACAGTCTGCGTCTGCGCCTTTTCTCGGAGCTCAAGAAGAAACAACAGGGCCGTTAAGGCGCTGAACACCAAAAAACGCAAAACGTGTTCCATCCTTTCGCCGGAACACGTCAAACGCAGTCAGAACGGAGAGAGCGGGGCTTCTCCTGCCCCGCTCTCTCAAAAGGCACTTTTTTGCTTGAAGAAGAAGCCTTGCGTACATGCCTTGGCTTCGATGCAGCCACGGGAACGCGGGTGCAAATGAGGGAGGACTTGTGAGCACTGTCAATAAGAGCTGGGGCGGCCGCTTCCACGAAGGGCCGAGTGAACGGGCAGCCAGATTCACCAATTCGGAACGCTACGACCGGGCCCTTGCACGCCATGATATCGCGGCGTCGAAGGCCCATGCGGCCATGCTTGCCAGGCAGGGCATTCTGACGAATGAAGAGGCGGAGGCCATCCGGAACGGTCTTGACGCTGTTCTCGAGGAAATCTGCCAGGGCACGTTCATCTGGAAGGCCGAGCTTGAAGATGTGCACATGAACATTGAGGCCAGGCTGACGGAGCTCGCCGGAGAGGTTGGAAAGAAGCTGCACACGGCCCGCAGCAGAAACGATCAGGTCGGACTCACCTTCCGTCTCTTCGTCGCCGACGCCCTCGGGGCGTGGCGGGAGTCCCTGATCCGTCTCGTCTCCGTCTTCGCAAAAAGGGCGCGGGAGGAGCAGGGCACCATTCTTCCCGGTCTGACCCACCTGCAGCCGGCCCAGCCCATAGCCCTCGCCCACCATCTTCTCGCCTACGCCTCCATGTTCAGACGTGATGTGGAGCGTCTTTCGGACACCCTTGACCGCGTCCGCATCTCCCCTCTCGGTGCGGCGGCCCTTGCCGGCA
The DNA here is from genome assembly GCA_024683955.1 of Desulfovibrio sp. GTDB lineage: Bacteria > Desulfobacterota > Desulfovibrionia > Desulfovibrionales > Desulfovibrionaceae > Desulfovibrio. Next base: position 11,684 of record JAIKXS010000049.1, read on the forward strand.
CAACCTACCCCCTTGACCCGCAGTCCGTTGCGGATGAATTCGGTTTTCCGAGTATCTACTCAAATTCCCTTGATGCGGTTTCCGACAGGGACTTCGTCATCGAGTCAATGAGCACCGCATCCATGATCATGATGCATCTTTCGCGCTTCTGCGAGGAGATCATACTCTGGGCGAACCCGAACTTCGGCTACGTCCGTCTCCCCGATGCCTTCGCAACCGGATCCTCCATCATGCCCCAGAAAAAGAACCCCGACGTCTGCGAACTCATGCGCGGAAAGACGGGACGCGTCTACGGCCATCTCATGGGCATTCTGACGGTCATGAAAGGTCTTCCCCTCGCCTACAACAGGGACATGCAGGAGGATAAGGAAGGCTTCCTCGACACGAACGAGACCGTTCTCTCCTCCGTCGACCTCATGGCCGACATGCTCGAAGAGCTGACCTTCTGCCGTGAGACCATGAAAAAGGCCTGTCTCAGGGGATTTCTCAACGCGACGGAGCTCGCCGACTACCTTGTCTCAAAGGGCATTCCCTTCAGGGAGGCCCACCGCATGACCGGAGAGGCCGTGGCCCTCGCCGAAGAAAAGGGGCTGACCCTCGAGGAACTGCCTCTCGACACCCTCCGGGGCATTGCCAGGGTGATCGGGAAGGACGTCTACCAAATCCTCGCGCCCGAAGAGGCCGTTGCCCGCCGTGAGACACCCGGCGGAACGGGTCCCTCGTCCGTACGCCGTCAGCTCAAGGATCTTGAGTCATGGATTTCGGCACCCCTTTAAGCGAAGAGATACGGGAACGATTTCGCTCAAACCTTGTTCCCGACGAACGCCGTGCCGACGCCTACGAATCCGTTACAAACGTCTTCCGTGTTGCCATCAAGGGCGGCATAGCGGCCGCCTTCAGGCGCTTTTCTTCGGGACCTTCCGATACCCTGACGGAGAACGCCTATACTGACGCGGGCTTCGGGGAAGCCGTACGGACACGTCCTCTCGACTTCTGTCTGCACATTCTTCCGGACAACTTCCTGTCTCCGGCCCGTTTTCTTGCGGCGGCCCTTCAGCCAATGCTCTCAGGGGTCAGGAATTCTTTTCTCTTTGTCCTTGGAGAGCCTAGGCCGCCCCTTCTTGCCACGGTCGAGCTTCTGGGTCTTGAAGATGTTTTCTTCGGCAGCAGGGAGGAGCTTTCCTCCTTTCTCGCCAGTCTTGCCAGTCTTGCCCATCTTGGGGGATGCGGCCGCATTCTCTCCTTTGCGGGTCCCCCGGAGCCCTCCCCCTCCGTAAACTCCTGCCAAAGCGTCACACTTCTTGAAGAGCGGCCTCCCCGTCTCGCCGTTCTTGACCCGGAATGCTTTGACAGGGACCTCCTAAAAACACTCCATGATCCTGGAAACTTTGCGGACTCAGGCAGTGCCTCTGCCTTCTTTGCGAGCAGGGAGACCTGTCTTAAACGGATACGTGAAGACGGAAACGCCGAAGCACTCTATCTTGCGCCTGGTGCCGAAGGCTTCTGGATTCACGACGAGCTCCAGAGGGACCTTTTCCGTACAAAAAAGCGTGCCTTTTTCTCCCTTGACGGGGAAGAGTCCTAACAGGGAACTAGCCCCTTCTCAGCCATGTCAGGGGGATCTCTTTTTTGCGTGAGCGGAGAACTTCCGCCTCCTTCCGAAGGCTTCTTACGGGATCTTCAGACTCGTTCGAACACCCTGAAAGAAAGCAGCCCGGATTTTCCTCCGGCCTCTAAAGAACAGCCGATACGGGCCGATATTCATAATATCTCCAGAACAGGAGGAAGGACGGACCGTATGCAGCTTTTTCACAGATTCAAAGAGATCAGCGACTTGTTTGAAACCGGCAGGACAGAGCAGGCGCGTCAGCTTCTGCGCGAGATTCTTTCCCACTATGTCGCCCTCAGTGACGAAAGCGACAGGCTTCGCCTCCGCATAAGCACAATGGAAAAGATTATAGAACCGGAAAAGAATCTCTTTTACGCCAACGGCTTCTTCTGGCTTAACGCCAGTTCGGAGGAACCCGTCGGCCCCTTCTGTCCGAAATGCATGAACAATGAAGGAGACCTCATCTTCCTTGAAAAAAAAGGAAAATCCTACCACTGTCCCTACTGCAACAACTCCTTTTCCGCTCCCAAAGAAAGCCCCCGCTGCTCCGACTTCACGAAATCCGTACGACCACGCCAGGCTCACATCATAAACTTTTCCTCATAGCTCCGCAGGGAAGACATGAAAAAAAACGCTTCAGGCTGAAGAGCCGAAGCGTTTTTTTGTTTTCTGCAAGCGCATAGGTAACGGGTGCAAAAAAAGAGCGAAGCATTTCTCTCCGGCCGCTCTATGAAGCGCCCGGCCCCGTCATTCTTGCGAGCACGGGGTCGATATGTTCCCGTTCATGGAGGAGAAACTCCGTGCAGTCTTCGCTCGAAAGAGCCCTTGAAAAAATATAGCCCTGAATGATTGAACAGTTGTGCTTCATGAGAAAGGCGAGCTGTTCATCGAACTCCACGCCTTCCGCAACAATGTCCTTGCCAAGACCGCGCGCAAGGGCGAGGGTTCCCCGGACGAGGGCGTGGGAGTTGCCCTGCACACTTGCCAGAAGTCCGTCCACAAAGGACTTATCAACCTTGAGGCATGTGATGGGCATGGCATTAAGGTAGCGAAGCGAGGAGTAGCCTGTCCCGAAGTCGTCAAGAGAAACGTGGATGCCTTTGGAGTGAAGAACGGCAATGGACTTTGAGGCGACATCAAGATCCTGCATGAGCGAGGTTTCCGTGATTTCCAGTTCGACACGGTCGGCCTGCACATTCTCTTCGTTTATGATCTGCTGCACCCGCTCAACAAAGGTCGGCCCCTGAATGCTCTTGGCAGACATGTTCACGGCGACACGCACGTTATCGATACCGAGGGCTGTCCATGCCGAAATCTGCCGGCAGGCCGTGCGCAGAACGAACATGTCTATCCGCGTGACAAGACCCGTCTCCTCGGCAAGGGGAATGAATGACGGGGGAGGAATCATTTCACCGTTTCTGCGCCAGCGTATCAGGGCCTCACAGCCCATGACGCATTTTCTGTCGACATCAACCTTCGGCTGATAGAAGACCGTGAGCTTCTCTTCGTCAAGATCCTTGGTCAGGTCGGCAAGCAGGCTGACACGGTGGGCGGCGTCCTCCTCCATGCTCAGGGAAAAGGTTTTGATCTGTCCGCAGCCGATCTTCTGCGCATGGTGCATGGCCATTTCCGAACGGCGCAAAACGTCGAGGGCATTTTCCCCGTCCGACGGGAACATGGCGATGCCGATGCTTGTTGTGATGTAGATCTCATGACCATTGATGCGGAAACTCTCACAAAGGGCCTCACTGGCCGTCTGTGCGCAGTGATAGAACGCATCCTTGTTTCTGCTCCTGTCTATAAGGAGGAACTTGTCCCCTTCAAAACGGGAGAGCAGCGCCATTCCGCGGATGGCGCTGAGACGGCTGCCGGCCTCCCTGATAAGCTGGTCCCCCGCCTCATAGCCGAAGCGGTCGTTGACACCGCAGAAACGATCCATGTTGATGAAGACAACGCCGACGTATTCGCCGTTTTTTCTCGCTTCCGTCAGGAGCTCTTCAAGGTAGGACTGGGAATAGGTCTTGTTGAAAAGGCCCGTCATGCCGTCGTGGCTTGTACGGTACTCAATCTCCCTCCGCATGACACTCAGCTCGGCCTTATGGATGAGGTAGATGGCAAGGGCGAGGAGGGAGAGGGCTATCATGAGCATAAAGAAGAAGTTCTTCCAGGAGATCTGGCTTCCGAAGGCCGTGAGGAAGCGGTCTCCCCTCAGTTCCATGCAGCAGGCATCGGCTCCGAAAATATCCTTCTCAAGGGCATAGACAAAAATCTCTCCCGGTGTTTCCACTATCTTGTATCCGGTATTTTCGTCCTTTTCAGCCGGCACGGCGAAGTAGGATCCCTTCGGAAAGACCGAAAAACGCAGAAAGGAACTTGTTTCACCGCCTGCACGGAACTCCCTTGGAAGTGTCTTCACCATCACAAGGACACCAACCGTGCTTTTTCCCCTGCGGCCCTCCACGATGCGCTCTGCCGCAAGGAAATAGGGGGTTCCCTCTATGCTTACGAGACCGCCCGCCGCGGCATTCCGAAGAAGGACACGGGCTGCGGCGTTCTTCGCCACCTCGTGGATTTGCTCAGCCTGGGCTTCGCTGAAGAAGCTGTTTCTGTTTTCCGCGCTGAAAAGCAGGCGTTTATTGGTGTCAAAGATTGCGATTCCCGAGATCTGCAGGCTCTCCACGTATTCATCGGAGATTTTATCGCTGAGCGCCCCCAGATTTTTCGTCCGCACATCGGCATAGAGGGAGGGTGAGGACGAGATGGTCTGCGCCTGCCAGGCGACCTGGCCTTCGGCAAGGGCCAGACGTTCACGCATGTGGTCCATGCTCTGAACGGCCTGATGGCGTTCTATGCCGTCGACCCCTCGAAGAACGATGGATGAACTTACAAGGTAGCTGAGTCCTGCAAAAAGGAGTGCCAGAAAAAGAAAAAGGAAAAGCAAACGTCTTATTCGCATAGGTACCAGCATTCTTTTAATGTTCTGCAGCGGCATCCCTATGAGCACACGACTGCATATTCGGCGTGAGAAACGGAAGAGGAAGGAAGACGGCAGGGAAAGAAGCAGAAAAAAAACGTCGCTGAACCAATCGTTTTCCCTTTCCCGTCATTATTTTACTCAGCACCATCTATTCTGCAACACTTTCCCGTCAAAGTGAATATCATTATTGGCATTTTTTGTGCATAAAAAATCTAGAAAAGAAAAAATGTCCGTCGAAGCCCACTTGACTTTTGCGCCCTCTTCATCACAATCAAGAAGGGAAAGCGGATACGTTCGGAAATGTTCCGCGCGGCAGCGGACTTTTCCCCCTTCGTCGGCACAATTGTCAACGGATATTTTGCCCTTCCGCAGATCTTTTACGCGTTCAGCTGCCTGCTTCCAGGCACGCCGAACGTTCCGCTACGGGATACCATGACACAGGCCTTACCTCTCGCACCCGTCCTTCTTCTCAATGCCACCCAGTCCAACGCGACGGTGGACAAGCAGGTCCTGCGCGAAGCCGGCGTCATGCATATCGAAACCATGACAAGCGGCGTTGAAGCGGCGAGGCACCTGGCAGAAAAGACCGACGGGGCCCGTGACTGCATCGTCGTCTGCAATCAGCGTCTCTCGGACATGAGCGGGGAGCAGTTCTGCGACATCGTTCGTCTCCACCCCCGTCTTCTCTCCCTCCCCATTCTTCTTGTCGCCCCGTCGGACGACGACAGGGACCACCTGCTGGCCCTCGCCGCCGGTGCGAGCGCCGTCATCGCAAGGCCCTATTCCGTCCAGACCATGCGGGACACCCTTGAAAAGCTCACGGAGTCGTCAAGGGTTCCGCCCCATTTCGCCAAAGGCGCCGATCTTATTCGGAAAGAGCAGTTTGACGAGTGTCTTCTCCACTTCAGCGAAGTCGTAAGGCCTGCAAAACATCCGCCGGAAGATTACTTCAAGGTCGGCATGCAGTGTCTTCTCAAGCAGAAATGGAACAGCGCCATCACGGCCTTCCACAGGGCCCTCACCTCGCAGATATATAAGGGCGAGGCGGAACTTGGCATTGCCATGGCCTTCAGGGGCAAGGGAGACGCAAAAAACGCCGCCATCTGGATGAAACGGGCCACCGATACCTTTATCACGGCCGGCCGGTGGCATCTCGCACGGATTATTTTTGCGCGTCTTGAAAAGAGCGGACAGAAGACCCGCAATCCCTTTCTCGCCAAGGCCAGACAACAGATCAGCGAAGGGGCCTACCGGGATGCCGCGACAACCCTTGTGGAAGGGCTCCCGACGGTACCGCACAATGTCGTTGCGGAACGCATGGCCGATCTCTGTGCCCACGCGGACTCCCCGAAGGACATGCTTGACTCGCTTCTGGAAGCGCTTGAGAAACGTTCCGTTGACTATGATGAAATAAGCGCCTCCATTGACAAAGAACTGAAAAGCAAGATCCTTGAACAGCAGGAGCGCCTGCAGCGGGCAAAGGACGAGCGGACAGACCAGCTTTCAAAGCGGATCACGTCCATGCGGCAGAAGGAAGCGGAGCAGGCCAAGGAGGACCAGGTGCGCCAGGCGACTCCGTGGAACGCCGCAGACGGAGCAAACGGGATGCTGAGTCCCCTGCCGGGTGACAGAGGGCTGAACGCTGTTCCTCCTCCGCAGTCCCTCCCCCCCTTCAGCGGAGAGGAGACAGTGTCTTTTCCAAGAATCCCCCTGATTTTCACAATCGTCAGAGCGACCTGGCATCTTGCAAGACGGATACGCTTCTGAGAGAGGGCGCGGAAAACCCGCATCCGCCGGCAATCCGGAACGAGATACCGAACTTGCATACCAAAGAAGATACGTCCGTCATATCCCCCATAACCCATCCGGAGGCTCAGCCAGCCTCCCCCTAAACCCCAGGAACGCATGATGCCCACACCTTCCCTCTCCGACCTCACTCTTCGTTACACAAAACTCACCCCCGAAGCACGAACCCCTGAAAGAAGCACCGAGGGCGCCGCAGGCTTCGACCTTGTCGCCGTCACAAAGAAAGAAGACCCCGAACGGGGCTGCACCATATACGGGACGGGCATTGCCGTTGAGATTCCAAAGGGATTCATGGGGCTTCTCTTCCCGCGCTCCTCCGTCTATAAAAAGGGCCTTCAGCTTGCAAACAGCGTCGGCATCATTGATTCGGACTACCGGGGCGAAGTGAAGGCCATATTCCGAAACGTGGGAGCTGAACGCTATGAGGTGGGTGAACGGATCTGCCAGCTTGTGATCATCCCCGTTCCCGCCTGGACTCTCGAGGAAGTGGAGCAGCTTTCAGGGACAGCACGGGGAAGCGGGGGTTTTGGAAGCACGGGAGCCTAGGCAGGGGCGTCTCTCCTCTCCAAAGTTCCTCCTTTGGCACGCCCTGAGCCTCTTTTTTTTGGCGAGAGCCTGCCCAGGTGTTATCTTGTCAGACGTCTGAGTCAGACAGAGGGGGCTGACGCCTGAGTCTGACGTCGATATCAGGTATTGTAGACAGATATCGGGCGCGGAGATAAAAAAGGCGAAATCGGAGCCGGAAAATAGGACTCCAGGGCTGTTTCCTGAAAAGAGGCTCAAGGCATCCGGAACCGTTCATGGGAGAGCATACCTTTTTCTGGCCTCTTCAGGGTTTTTCTCAAGGCGCACCCTTTTTTCCTCCGTTAAAAGCACGGGCAAAACGGAGAAAGAAAAGCACCGCTTACCGAATCATTTTGCCTCTCTCCTTCCTCTCAAAGGGGACTTCCGAAAAAGCCGGCCTCTTCCGCCAGGGTTACCATGTGCCTGGCAGGCTTCAAGGCTCCCCCGTCATGAGCAGCCCCGTATCACTATGATAGCCGCACGCCCCTGCCGTTTTTCCCTCTTCTTTCCGTTCCTCCCATTCCCGTTTGTCTTTCCCCTTTCTCTTCTTCCCCTGTCGCTGTTTTCCCTATCTCTGCTTTCGCTTTTTCTGCTTCCCATATCTTTATTAGGGGCCCCTGTCCTTCCGGATTCTCTTCCCCTCTTCAGAGAAGTGCCGCGCGGCGCCACTTGACTTTTCTCACCGTTCGCTACTATTCATATTTTCGGCGGAAGATAATGCCGTATACGCCTTGCCCAAAATCCGTGCGAATTGGTTGGGGGAGTCCTGTTTCCTGAAGCGAATGCTTAAGCCGCGAATCAGGCTGCCCTTCTTCCTTCTTTTTCGCTGACGACGGGCCTTTGATGCGGGGGGCTTTCGACTCCCGGGGCCTCCGGTCCCTCCCCTTCAGACGGAGGAGGTGTCGCCTGCAAAAAG
>JAIKXS010000039.1 GCA_024683955.1 Desulfovibrio sp.
GCATTTTGCAGGATATCCGTTTTGATGGCTCCCGGTGCTACTGCATTGATACGTATTCCCTGCTGTGCATAATCAATGGCTGCCCCTTTCGTCAGACCGACCACCGCATGTTTGGTCGCGTTATATTGCGCCGTTGCGTATAACCCATTAAGTCCCGCGATGGAGGCTAGGTTTACAATAGAGCCGCCATTTGTTTTTAGCATTTCTTTTATCGCATATTTCATTCCATAGTAGACACCCATTACATTCGTATCAAGCATTTGTTTCAAATCATCCGATTCGGTTTCTGCCAATACAGCATTTCCTAAAGAGATTCCGGAGTTATTGACCATAACATCTAATTTCCCATATTTGGCAACCGTTTCTTTTATCAGGGCCTCTACTTGTCCTTCGTTTCTGACATCCAATACCTGGAAATCTACTTCCAGTCCTTTCGCCTTGAATTCATTTTTTACAGCCGTTTCTTTTTTTGCATCACGGCTCGTAATGACAACATTATAGTTGTTTTCGGCAAATTTTATCGCAGTTGCCTTACCGATTCCTGTTGTCCCCCCAGTGATAATTACTGTTTTCCTTGACTTAGCTTCCATTTTTGTTCCTCCCTTTATTAAACAATCATTCACTTATTATACTAAAGAATAACCGCATTTTTCAGCGGTTATTCAATATGGAATCTACACTAACCCAAATCAATGGCTTAAAATCACCAGCCGAATATGGCTTCTTTTGCAAATCATACTCTTTCATAAGCCAGAGTGTAGGGGCAAACAGGAATGCGTTAATCTCGCTGACGTTCTGTGCTTTCAAAAGCCTTTGGCTCAGTGCCTCCTCATACAGAACCAGCATAGGCTTGGTGTAATACTCGGCGACTTTTGTAGCTTCCTCTGACAGATACTCAGGATTGTCCTGCAAGGCTAGGACAAAATTGGCCTCACGAGGATGCTCGCAGAATCTCCGGACAAAATGAAAGACGCAATGGAACAGGCGTTCACGCATAGTTGTGCCTTGCTCAATACTTTCTTTCAGCCCCTCATCAAAAAGCTGCTTGACATCAATATATATCTTTGAAATCATGTCCTCCTTGTTTTCAAAGTAGACATAGGCCGTTGCGGTACTGACCTTGACCCTTTTGGCAATCTTGGAAAAGGCCAGTCCTGCTAACCCTTCCTCCGTTACAATATCAAAGACAGCCTGAACGATTTTGTTGCGTTTCTCTTCATCGATTGTTCTCATGGTGTTAATAATAAATGTTCATTCAGTAATTGTCAAGTGTTCTCTATAAATATTGGGAAATGTATTTTACATTTTTACCCCTGCATCCCCGTTCCATCCCGAAACACCACGGTCAGCCCCTTGTCCGCGCCCACCGTCACATAGTCCACCATCGCTCCCCAGAGCCGCTCATCGAACTCTGCCACAGGCTCTTTCTGCGTCTCAAGCGTCCTGATGAACCCTGCCAACCTCTCGCCCTTGGCTGACCGCTCTGCGATAGCCTCCGTCACCTCGTCGAACCGTGCCTTGGCTTTCTCGTACCGCTCCACCAAGCCGTTGTAGCGTTTCTGGTACTCGCCCTGGTCTTGGGCAATCCTCGCATTCTCGGCGATGCAGTTCTGCGTCATCTCCACCAGCACCGCCAGTTCCTGCCCCAAGGCTCCTTTCTCCTGCTCCAACTCCGCGGTATCGCAGAGCGTCTGCCGGACTAGGCGGGCATTGGCGGCAATCTCTTCCCGCTCCGTCACCAGTTTGTTGAAGGCCGTGACGAAAGCCGCTTTGATTTCCTCTTCGGTCACATGGGGCGTTTGGCATTTATGACCGTCGTACTTCTTGTTGCAGCGGTAAATGACCCTGCGGTACTTGTCCGTGCTGTGCCAGACCTTGGCTCCAAACCACCCACCGCACTCGCCGCACTTGATTTTTCCGGAGAAAATACTCACGCCGCTGTACCTGCCACTCTCCTTCTTCCGTCGTGCTATCTCGGTCTGCACCATCTCAAAAGTAGCGGGATCGATAATGGCAGGGTGGCTGTTCTCCACCAGATAGCTCGGTACTTGCCCGTTGTTCTTCACGGCTTTCTTCGTGAGGAAGTCCGGCGTGAAGGTCTTCTGTATATACGCCATCCCAGCGTATTTCTCGTTCCG
>JAIKXS010000025.1 GCA_024683955.1 Desulfovibrio sp.
TTTGGCTTGCTCTGGGTTCATAAAAGCCTCAGTGTCTAAACTGTCGGCATCCACCAAGCATGAGAAGAGCATACGGACAACGTGATGTAAGTCGGAGGGTCGCAACTTCGAAAGGGGATGAAATGAGGGGCTCAATTTCTCGCCAATGCTTACGTCTGAAGGTATTCCTCGTTTCAACTCTTCTACATAGTCGCAGTAATCATAGAGTCCACGATGATGTCCCGCTATGGGTTGCCCCATTAATGGTGCTATTTGTGGATATAACTTATGGGCAATGCAGGCTCCAACGTAGGAATGGTTAGGGCCGCTTTTCACGCACGCGTAATCTTTATTATATCCTGTAGTTCCTTGTAGATACTTCTGCCAGTCCATTTGTTCCTTTCCCTTGTCGTGGAGTAATCCAATGACGCGAGCAAGGCCAGCAAAGCCGAAAGGTTTTGCAAATTTGGACGACAACCTGGCAACACCTTCTTCGTGTTCGTCGAGGGTCTGCACTCTCCATTCGGTGTGCTGATTATCGGACTCTGAAATATGGGCAAACATCATTATAATTATTATTGTGGCCACAAAGATAGTCAAACCTTGTTGCAAATTCTGTCACATCCTAAATTATTTTTGTGCTCTTGTTCATTTTTCGTATCTTTTTGCGGCTTTGAGGTGAGCATTTCGCACTTTTTCACGGAATGTATCGGGTGAAATGACTTCGATGCGGTCGCCTTTTGAGAGGAGTTCGGCAACGAAATCGGTGGACGGGGAGATAAAATATTTGTAGTCGGTATAGTCGTCACCCTCTTTCATGATTTCTTGAGAATGATGCAGGGGAAGGTCGCGGATGTAGAAGCGTTCGTGGTCAAAAGCACGGATGACAATGCGCTGGGGGGCAGCCTCACCGATGAAAATGCCGAAGGAGTCTTTGAAAATATCCTCCGGACAAAAATGGTCCGGTAGTTCAAAAAACTGTTCGGCAAGATGGAGATCACTGATGCGGTCGAAAGCAAACACTTTGTAAGGGCGTGGGGCGATCTGCGGGTTATAGTCAATTACGTACCATCGTTGGCGGAAGAGCTTGATGCAACAAGGGCTGGCAAGACGCTCAGTAGGTTGAGAGTCGCTGTATTTCTGGTAGCGGAAAGAAATACGACGATGTTGCTTCATCGCATCAACAATCGTCGCTAACATACGCCCTTCGATAGGAATGTTTTCAAGGAGTATCTGTTCTTGCAACGAAAGGCTTTCACTGATGATGTCGCTGACAGTGAGCGACGAAAGCATCCAGCGTTGCACCGAGTTGTCGCGCAGTACACGCGGGTTGCTTATAAAATATTTGTTTGTCTTACGGTCGCACTGTATGATAACGCCAAATGTATCTTCAATGGCGTTTTTGTAACGGATAAAAGTGTAGCGCGACATTTCTATGCCGTCGCTCATGGTCGTGTGTATCCATTGCCGATTGATTTCCGCCAATGATATAGATTTTTCACGATAGATGGTATTGAGCAACCATACTTGTTGGGTAAATACTTCTGCGCCTTTCATTTTCGGGTCTTTTATAGGTTTTCTGTTCGCAAAGATAGCAAAACATTCCTTATGCAGCGCAAAAACAGCCCTATTTTTACCCTTATACTTCAAAAAAACCAGACCTTAAAAGTTCAATTGATGTAGTATGTAGGCTAATTTTGTTAAAAAATATTTTTTTGAGGGGATGCAGGAGGATCTGGGGGCCCTTTCTTCAGACATCAGGCAGAAATAGAGTGAACCGCCAAATATTTTATCGGGGGAGCACAACGTATCGAAAAAAGACTTATCTTTGCAGCAGAAAAGGAAAATACAAAACGGTTTGACTAATAAACTCTTAAGACATTACAGATGGCGCCAACATTTTTTTTGAAGAATAAGTATAGTTATGGGTATGGCAGGCAGATAATTTCAAGGCAAAAGGTTCTGACCCCTTTTGCCTAGATAGTCTTCCTGCGCCATTAGTAGTGACAGGAACCTGTCCCTTGTCATTTGTTATATCCTGCAAAATGAGCTATTGAGCAATTTCAACCCTCAATTTGGGCTCGGAAACGTTTGAATCGTCCAAAATACCTGTGTTTATCGGACCTTGAGAGATGTTCCATCCTGCAAATTGAGCTATAGGTCAAAAAATATAAGGCCGACGGATGGAAGATGCTGAACAGTGTGCGTGGCGGTGCATTGGGTGCTACTATGGCGAAGAAATTTGCTGCTAAGAATATCCGTGCCACCGTCAGCCTATATGAATACGTGGAGGATTTCAGGGATAATGAGCCTGCCATTTACAGCCATCTTTGCAGCAGGCAGGAGTTTAGCAAATACTGCTCTGACTTAAAACGCAGGAAAAAGCAGAATGGTTATTGGACGATGGAAAGGTCTCTATCTGTGATACCAGAATGCGAGACGATAACGATATTGAGGAAACGGTATTATCGGGCATACATGATGGTGAAAAAGGCAGGGCTTCTTGCTGAATACTACAAGGAAAAGGTAAAGCCGAAAATCAAATGGACATTGGTAAACTGTGCCACAGCCGCTCGTTATTGCGATACAAAGACGGAGTTCCGCATGAAATATCGCCGTGCTTATGAACGGCTACGGAAGGAAGGATTGCTTGACGAGTTGATACAAGAAAAACAGGAAAAAGGAAAGGGAAAGAAAAAGAAAGCGAGGCGGCAATGACGGCCGCCTCGCTTGATAAATGTCAATCGGAAGAGCCCACGTCTGCCACCCACTCCCGTTCGACA
>JAIKXS010000053.1 GCA_024683955.1 Desulfovibrio sp.
CCCCCGATCATGAAAGATAATGACCTTGGCCCGCCGATCTAAGTGCGTCATATTATTTGGAGAAGGTTCGCCTTTCCCGATTTCTAACTTGCACTGTCACGGATCAAACAGAACCCCGGATTGCTGCTTTCAGCGCGCACAGGAAAATGAGCAGCGTGCCTTGTCACGTTTGTATTTTTTTGACCGTGACTGTCGGGCCAAGGAGACGTTGATGGAACAGGTCGTACACAACACGGTCATAGGCATGGATGTTCATCAGTCAAAATTGGTCTGTTGTGCCATGTGGCAAGCTGGCCATGAACTCAAGACTGAAAAGAAGACTTTCGGCACATTCAGAGGCGAAAAGAAAGCCATGGCTTTGTGGTGTGCCTCTTTCCATCCCGATCTTGTAATCATGGAAAGCACAGGTATCTACTGGATGTCCCCCTACGCCTTCCTTGAGAAAGTCGGGATACAACCTGCCGTCGTCAACGCTCGTCAGGGCAAGCAGATGGAAGGCAAAAAAACCGATATGGGGGATGCCGAATGGCTGGCTCATGTCGGACGTCTCGGGGTATTCAACCGATCCTTCATTCCCTCTGCCCTATACCGAGAAGTTAGACTCCACTCCCGCTACCTTTTGAGACTGACAGATGAGCTTAGCGCGGAGAAAAATCGTTTTCACAAAGTTCTTGCACACGCGGGCTTCAATCTCTCAGTCGTCTTTTCCGATCTGCATGGCGTCAATGCCGGAAAGTGCATAGAGGGCATCCTCGCTGGCTTATCGGTAGAAGAAATCATGAAGACGGTGAAGGTTTCCCGGTTGAGGAAAGCTACTCCTGAACAAGTCCGCGATGCCCTCGATGGAGAGCTTACTGACAGATATCGTTGTATATTATCCGACATTCAGGACCATAAAATTCAGTACAGGCTCACAAGCTTCATTGAAACTGAGCATCCTCATGCTCTTCGTTTGCTTCAGTCTATCCCCGGCGTCAGCCAGAAAGCTGCTGTGAGAATCCTTATTGAACTTGGAGGCAAAGATCTGTCGCCTTTCAGATCAGCGGAGAGACTGGCTTCCTGGATCGGCGTATGTCCCGGAAATAACGAATCGGCCGGGAAACGAAAGCACGGTCATATTCGCAAGGGCAATTACTATCTCAGAAGAATACTGTGTGAATGTGCTCACGCTGCAGTTCGCTCAAAAGGCACCACGTTCCAGTCAAAATATCAGAGTAAGCGCTCGAAAAAAGGAAATAAACGCGCTCGAGAGTGTAATATTTTTTGTGTAAATCCCCTTTCAGGAAGATTCACTCAGGCAGGGGGCTTTAACTGGGATTCTCATTGATATAAAAAAACCTCCTGGAAATTTGTCAGGAGGTTTTTTATGTACGTTACGTTGTAAAAAAAGAAGTTGAAGATTTGCGGTTTAATCGTACCAGAATTCGACGTTGCAATTTTTAATGCTCGGTTCTTCTCCGAGTTTGCAATCATAAGTTATTTTAAAATTGACACTGCCAACATTTTTATCATATGGATCAAAGTTCTCGTGATTCATGTCCATCCAGTCTATATTAAATTTTTTCGTTACCGTAACTTTTGCATTTTCAGGGTCATCTTTTGAATATTGAAGGTCGCATTTAATCGCATAGTCTTTGTTGTCAGGACTACCATCACCAGATCCAACCATAAAATTTTCAGGGAGTCTGGGAAAGCCGGCGGGAAGGAGTTTAACATTAAACTTTTCACTTTGCATGCCCAACACAAGTTGCGAAAAACATGTCTGAGACATTAGAGAACTTACAAATACCCTTGAAGATTCATTGGGAATTAACGTTTGAAAATCATCTAAAAGTCCATCGACTGTTAGATACGGATATTCCTTACCATTAATGTTATATACCCCTCTCGTCATGTCCTTAATAAATTGTTCGTGAAAGCCATTTTCGACATGCTCAAGATATCCTTTCCCCATATATGTTGTCATATCATTTTTTATAAAGTCTGTTAATTTTTGCATGTTTTTTTCCGGGATCTGCGAACTTTTCTTCCACCCGTTAAAGTAGTCGACTAATCCTTGGTCCTCTATCTTTTCTTGAACTTTTTTTGAAATATTTTGCGAACTTCCGATCTTTTCTGAATCACTTAACTTGCCTTGAATAGTTTCTAATAGTTTTCTTACGTCACCTGATACTTTGGTGGATGCAGTAGCCACTTTTTGACTCGACAAATTGGGCAGGGGTAAGTTTTCGCTAAGCAAATTTTTCATTGCATGATCTACTTGAGATTTTCGTGCATCAAGTTCTGTACGGGATGTAAAGATATCTGAAATCTTTTGTAGTAGTTTACTAAAACCGGTTTTTGCAACGAGTTTGTAGTCGTTTGAAATGGTAAAAAGAGCATTGGCATTAACGCTATTTATAAGCTGAGTGCTGTTCTCTATAGTAGACATATATTCTCCTAATATGTTTAATAAGTTAGTAGAAATGATACAATCTGAACTACAGATTTATCATGCTAAATCAAGCATTATGATCTTTACATAAGAACCGCATCAATCAAAGTTTGCGATCTAAAGCTGTTTTAAAGTTGACATTATCAATATTTCTGTCTTTTTTATTTGCGCTGTCATTCCATTCAAAATTACGTTTTTACGTTGCCATAATTTTTGCATTTCCTGGATCGTCTTTTGGATATTTAAGAGTTGATTTTTGGATAATCGGTCTAGGTATCAGACGCACCATTGTCAGCACAAAAAGGTTCCTGATCAGGCATTCGTAAAAATCCTTCAAGGACGACCTTTTCACGAGCAGAACTTCGTTTAGCGAGATAAACGTCGCTAAAAAGCGCCGGACAGAGTAACGAATACAACAATACTCTTAACGTTCCCTCAGAAAATAACGTTCTAAAATCTTTTAAAGCATTGTTTGTTTCAAACAAGTTGTTCTTGTTATCAGTAATTATAGTTTATCGTCTATCAAAATTCCGTACAAATTATCCATGCAAAAAGAATTTTTTTAATCTCCTCTTTTAAATATTCATCCGGTCGTTTTTTATAACAGCCAACATCTTTTCACGACATTTTTGGAAATTTTTGAAGTTTGCTTCCATCCCTTTAAGAAGTTATTTTTTGTGATTTCCGTCTTTTTTAAAAATTCAATTTTTTAAATCTCTGTTAACGCGTATTTTAATTTTGCAACTGCTTTAGTATATACGTGACATGTCTTTTTACTCGATAAAATCAGAAATATTGTAACTGATCTACGCATATATATGTCATTGCTTCATCCACTGAAATATTTTGTACGTCATTTCTGAAGAAATGTAAAATATACGATATCTTTTGAAGCGATAAAACCAGTTTTTGCAACAAGTTTGTTGCTACCCGAGGTAGTAAAATAAGCGTTTGCATTGATCTTGCATATGCGTTGAAATGCAGTTCTCTGATATAGGCATTTCTTCGCCTTATATCTTCATCCAGGCAGATGAAAAATCTCTAAGTACAAATTCTTCTGAAGATGTATTGTCATTCGCCCAGTCAGATTCCGCCAGATATTTAATCCACTGTTCAGAAGCATATATTAGATTAAGCACAAGATTTGAAAAGCCTTTCTGATTAAGCGTTGTAATATCCCACGCAACCTGAAGCGTGACAACGTCAGCGTCTTTGTTCAAGCCAAGCGTCATCCCTCGTGAGTCGTGGAATAAATCGTTGGCGGCAAGAAGACGCCGCAGGCATGCCTCGCAGTTTGTTTCAGGCAGGATGCCCACTGCAATCTGCAGTATCAACATTGTGCCGCCAGGTTGCAGCATGAAGCGTATGCGCAATGGATCACAGAGGAATGTACCTCCATGTCCATTGTCAAGCATTTCAAGAACACACCCATTATCTTCTGCAAATTTTTTGCACAATGTTTCCAATAGTTGCACTGCATCACCTCTCAGAAAAAAATTTTAGAAGGGAAAAGACAGTTTGCTTCAAAATGTTGCAAAAAAAGAGATATGGTGTTTACGCCTTTTTACTTGAAGGTGGAGCAAAGCCTTCAGGACGGACACAAGTCTGAATACATATCCCCGTACCTGCACGTGAATGCCTAATCTCCGGCTCTAAGAACGGCGATCCGTATCTGCCAAAATGTTACACGTAACTGTCGGGCATACCACGAAACATCGAGCGCCCCCCGGGAAATTGCGAGAAATGAAATTTTTGCCCCGGGATTGTCAAGCCTTTCGTCCAACCATGGATTTTTCCTGGCGCTGAAGGCTTCTTATCAGACATTGAGCCAATATCTGCAGAGTGAAAAATCTTTCAGGGTCTTCCTCGCTGATATGCGCTGTTTTCGAGGAATATCGCATAGACCGCGGAGTATCATGCGAATTCTGATTGTCCATAATCGGCACAACAGTTGAGTTCTTTGCCTTTACCTCTCAAATGTATGCATGTTCTCATTGTACTCCATTGCGGTCACCTTCGTCATTGTTTTTTACATGACGGCCGGACGTCGTCAAAAATGATGAACGCACTTCTCCGATTCGCTGCTGTAATACTTCGCCCATGCAGCCACCGGACAGTACGGCTCACGGTCTTTTCTGATTGTACGTCCCGAAAAGCCACGTGAGACGCACGCCATTGCTTATCTGACACGCCTCCCGGGCAACAGGCCACTCTTCAAATCACGGCGGACGGCAAAATGCAGAAAGAGATGTTTGGCATGGCTTCCATGCGTGTCGCCCCTGTTCGCAACGCCGCTGCCGGCACGTGAGAATGTTTTTTGGCCGTCCGCTGCGTCTTTTTCCACGGCAGGGCCTAACGAGACCCGCCACGAAGTCGCCCGGTCCCTTTCCCTGCCCATGCGCTCCCGGTTACGCAGTGCACATCACGCGGATTGTCCGGCCTGCCGCAATGCCGTCCCGGCCAGGTGGCAACGCCATTGCACAGCAGTGATGCAGAATTTTTCGGACACTCTCATGACGTCCCATGCACCGGCCCGGATCCGTCAATTCCCGCCGAAGCTGAGCAAGATCACCCCTTCTCAGCCGTCCTCGCGGGACGCCATTCGCCGTATTCGGGATTGTATCCCTCTTCGTCCTTGCGGTTTGCCACAACCTCGATAAGCCCGGCGTCAGCGAACTCGTCCCCGCCCCATTCTTCCGCGGTGATATCGTCAAAGAACTCGTACCAGTAGGAGAGACGTTCCACCTGTCCCGAGGTCGGGTTCTCAAAATATCCGTCCCGCTTCAATTCCAGAAGGGGCCCCGTGTTTATCCGAATATAGGGCGCGCCGTCGCGGGTGACGATTTCCACCGGATAGCCGTAATCATCGTAGACATGCTTGATTCCCTTGCTGTCCTGACCGACGGAAAAGCCGTCGGTCAGAATGAAATCGTCTTCGCCGACTGCTTTTTGAGCCGAAGATTTTTGTATACGCCATTCTGTCAGCACGCTGCCGTTCGGCACGTTTTTGTCTATCGCATATTCGTACAAATGTACTGTAGTTGTCATCGCTATTCTCCTAAATCTTGATGATCGATCTATTTATTGATCCACCCATGATATGAGTGGATCAGAAATATATCAACTAAAATATACCCTGCCTGATCAGGCTGTGAACAATGATCATATATTGATGTTTCTCACACATTTCACTCAACATTCTGATGCATAAGTTTTTCATTAATAAGATTTTTAGCGTATTTAATAACATTTTTTAATACGTCACTATCTTTATTTTTTACAAGATATATATATTTTTCTCCTATAGAGCATAAAACATATCGTAAACAATCAGAGTGTCCAAATGATTCTCTTAAGAAAAATGTAAACATAGTAAGAATCCATATTATTGGCTTCACGTTATCGCTGCACAAACATTTTTTTCCATAGTATTTATCTAAATCATTAACATTTTCTTCATCATCCGTTATCAGCACGTCTGAACCACACCAATAAGTTGGAATATATTGTAAAAGTTTATTCCACGCCTCTTTTTCTACATCGCTATTTATACATGTTAACCAGTTCAAACAAAATTCATTTTTATCAGCATCTCCAATCCATGTTTTTCGATCGAGTTTTTTTCCAATTTGTTCGTCAGAATAAAAAATCCATGTCCACAAATAGTTCTCTTTATTATTATAAAATGGATATAATTTTATAATACGTCTTTTAAAAAGACTTTTACCAAGCTTATTATATCCTTCAATAATATCAAGATGATCCATAAGTTTGCTGTCAGGCAGAGTGTAAATCTCTCCGACAGTAGATCCCGGTCCCGGCACAACGCAGGGATAGCCTTCTCCCGTATCATACAGCTGCGCCTCTACGCTGCCGATTCCGATGCATTGAGACTGATTATTCTGCATTGCCGAATGGCGCAGGAATCCGCGTCGCAGCGTTCCATAGACAAAAAGAGGCAGAAGTTCCCGGACATTTGACACGGCATCTTCCAGTTGCTCGAGAGGAAGGTTAAACGCAGCGTATCCGTTTCTGACAATTTTTACGTATTCGCTGTTCGGCTCTACAAAATTCTTTT
Organism: Desulfovibrio sp.; assembly: GCA_024683955.1. Classification (GTDB taxonomy): domain Bacteria; phylum Desulfobacterota; class Desulfovibrionia; order Desulfovibrionales; family Desulfovibrionaceae; genus Desulfovibrio. Next base: position 6,513 of record JAIKXS010000053.1, read on the forward strand.
TGCAAACGACTTCATACGTGACGGCTTCGATACATCTTCCGTCTTCAAGCATGACCGTGACCCTCACCCGCCGGTATGCGCCCGGAGCTCCTTCCTTTAGGTCCAGAAGCTTTAGATCTCGTTCGGCAACGGGAAAAATGACGCCCCAGACGCCGCAGCCGTTTTTCGGGACCACGTCAAGCACACCTCCCTTCCGCGTCTCGGATTTTCTTGTAAATGCGAGACAATAGTCGGGCAGAAAGGCCCTTTCCGCCTTGTTTTTATCCAGGGCAAGACAACGGCTGCGGCTCGCGCACCAGGCAGCCAGATCTGCCAAGTCAAGGTTCGAACCGTAGGCAAAGTAATGAAGCACACCGTCTTTTCTCATGGGATAACGCCTCCTGTACGTTTAGGTCTTGGCGAAACATTCGCCGGCAGCCTATACATAAACGAGGAGGCCGCGTCACAAAAAGGTCACAAGTCATTTTTTTCGAAGAAAATTCGAATATTCGGGAAATCTTGGCGCCGCAACGAAAAGTCGGAAAGTTTCGGAAAAGGTCTCCCGGCGCTCCTGATGGGTCGAGAACACGTTTTTCCTGTCAATTTCGGCTTCTTCCGAGAGCCAGGCTTTCAAGTCATTTTTATATTTTTTAAAATTACGACTGTTAAAATTCTTTTCAAACCATTTTCCAGGGCTCATACCTGTTTCATTGAACATGGCAAAAATTGTACGAATTCGATTATTCGAGCTGCATTTCTTCCATTTATTATCAGTTTTTTCATCACAGTACATTACTTCTCTATCATCTACACGAAATGCTATATCATAATTAGCAGAATTAACGATATCATTAATTTCATTAAATGCGAAATCTTTTGTCATATCTATATTTTCAAATGTTCTAAGTGGGCTAAAAATAGTATAATTTTCAAATTTTCTATTATGAATAGGAACAATTCCTTCAATTTCGTTTGACCAAAAACAAGAATAATATGCAGACAGCTCGATAAGATTTCTCCGATTTGTATCCAGTTGAACAACTTTATCTTTCTCATCATCGTTTTTTATATCACAATATATTTCTTTAATTTTTTCTATATGTGAATCAGATCCCATGTCAAATTTACCAAGCATAAGATACGCAGGTATCTGATAAATTTTTGAAAGTTGTGAATAACATGGTGATTTCTCAGCTTTATGAAAAAAATCAATTGCTTTTTCCAAATATTTTACAGCATTCTTTTTATTATTACGCATTGATTCCAATCCAGCACAACGAAAACATATATGAGCTTTTCGATAAAAAATATCACTTTGCCATGTATCTGCCTTTTTTCCAGATATGAGAGATTGGGCTTCATCTAATACATCTAAAGCAGAAGAAAGGCCTCCCCTTATAACTTTTAAATCATACGCCTTTTGTATAAGTGCATGTACCGTGTTGCGCCAAGAATAATTTTCCATGATTTTCTTCATTTGCATTCTCTGCGATGAAAAGTGTTGAACACGCGGCGGGCCTCAAAAATCGTTCCAGCGTCGATCAATGCATGACAAAAACCGCAGACGGCATCAAGCATGCGCGTGGAACAGTGAAAACGCGTTCTCCCGTACGTACTTCCGGGACCTGATCAGAACACTGCCGACCAATGCGTGCCGAATCCTTTCGATGGCGTCCCCGGCTTGGCATGAGCATAATTGCGACGGCAGGCGCGGCAAAAGCATGGATGCCACGGAAGAAGCGATGCCGACGTGCCTGACGAAAATCCGGCGCGGACGGTCTCTGCACGCAGGAACGTTCCGGAAGCCGCGGCATGCTGCTTGAAGGGATCCTGCGCTCCCGGCAAAAGAAGCAATGGGCAGAGTTATATTCCGGCACGCAGCAGAACTGAACGCATATCGGTCTGCCAGATCTCCCGGCCACGGAAAGAAGGTATGATCCGTCATGATCAGGCAGCTGATGACGGCTGAGAATGCAACAAAACGCAAAGGTGCGCCGAAAGCGCATCGGAAAAGAACGGCGCAGATGAGAGTGTGGGACGGGCGCATGAAGGAAGACGGTACGGAAATGGTCATGCACATCACGGGAAAAACATGCTGCGAAATGTGAGGAAAAGGAGGCCGGAGAGAACGTTCAGATTTCGTGCGCGCCGTAAACAGTGCTTTCTGCCAACGTGAAGCTTCTTACGAAGCGGAATTGAGGCGTTGGAAGGGCTTGCTGGTGCAGGCCGGCAAAGAACAAGGACCCCGCTCATGCGCGTCCGCGGAAGCCAAAGGCACTTGCAGGCGCCCTCGTGATTCTCGAATCTGCCCGGGATCAGCCACCCTGCGAGGTCGGATCAGTTGAGCCCTCAACACGTGCCTTAAAGATTGCATGCGTACACCGCGTTGATCGGGTGCGGCTGCGAGGTCGACGGGACAGGGATACTTCTCTTCATGCAGCCGGCGTCCAGCCCTTCCCATTATCCCGCATTCCCGGAGGGCGGCGTCGCATTCATTCTGCCAGACGATATCCTTTCGCGGGCCGGATTGGATCTTCCTGGAAGTAAGACAGGCGGAAAAACGGGGAGTCAGCGGAGGGGCATGGAGCCTTTTTCTGCTTGCCGCCCTCTGCAGATGGGAGACAACACGAAAATTCTTTCGTTGACGAGAGAGTATCTCTTCCCAGCCCCATCCTCCTCTCCATTTGGCTGACGGGCAGTCGCGAGTCGTTTATCCCAAACCCAGGAGCCCGTGGCGTTTTCGCTGCACGTGTATACCGGTTCCTCCCAAAATGGCCCCGTTCATCCCCCGCTCGGCACCGGAGTCTCCCCGTGCCGAGCGGGCAGCAAAATGATATCAGTTCTTTCTGTAGTATTTTGAGAGGACGGGGAAGAGATCGGCATTTTGCAGCACGATGTCCTCCACCTTCTGCACGAAGGTGTCAGAATCCATCTTCCAACCATCCTTGTAACCATTCTCAATATCAGCCAGAATATCATAGTACTGTTGCTGCATAAACTCCTGCTGCTGCAAGCTTCCCTGAGAGAACATACTCATAAGATGAATCTTGGAATCGTTGTGCATGGTTGCGGGGTCGGTGATCAGCTCGAGTATCTTTGCCTCCTTTATGAGCTCTTCGCGCAGTGCCTTCACCTTGGGCGAGGACACGGTGTACTTGTCAGGCTCCCTCGGCCCCTTATTGGGATCCTTATCGGCGAGGAAGGGAAAATACTTCTCTTCAAAGTCCGCGGTCCGACCAATGTCCAGAGAGTCCGCGCTCTTAAGCAGCATGCCTTCCATGGTTTCCGTATTGCCGCGCTGTATGCAGTTGCCCACGGATGTTTGATAGTCTTCACCCATGGAATCCTGCCCGTACTCGTTCCGCATGGTCTCTACAGTAAGCTGGGCGCTCTGCGCCTCCCACAGATCTTCTCCCCTTCCCTCACGGCCGAGATCATGACAGGTGATGCCGCAAAGCACGGCGTTGCGGTCGACGGGCACCCCCTGCTCGGCCAGGATGTTGCACATGGCATTGGAAAAAATATAGGAGCGGACGATATGACCGCGGCCGTGGGTGAAGTCTCCGCCGGTCTTTTCCTTTTCCATGTATCTGTCCAACGTCTTGACAAGGAACTTGCGGCGTTCCGGCTCCGTTGACGGCAGGGATTCGGGCCTGGCCGGCTTTGGAAAGGGGATGTACGCAGGGCAAATCTCGTCCATCTTCTCTCCGGCCTGCGGGGCGAGTTCCTTGACCGTGTCTCGCAGGGACTGCGGCATCATGGAAATATTCTGCAGGGAGGATGGCTCGTCGTAGGCCCTGTTGAGGTAGGCGGCGAGCTGCTTTGTGGCCAGGATGAAGGAGGAAGCAACGTCGGACAGTCCGACGGCATCCCTGGTCTTGACGATTTCAGGATTCTTCGAAACCTGCGTCAGCTGCCCCGCCATCAACTGGACCTCATCGCGGTTCAACGCCTCGAAAACCCGAAGCAGGCCCACTCCGTCCAGCGGTGGTTCGCCGCTCTGCAGCATGAGCCTCGTTACATAGGCCGCGTTCTTGGCGATTTCATCGGCATCCATGTGCTTCAACGTGTTCTCGGAGCTGTTGGCCTCATCGATGATCTTCCGCGTTTCAGCGGCGATGCTTTTCATGCGTCGGAAGATTTCCTGTGGTTTCAGGGGTGGATTGGCCTGAGCTATCTCCCTGAAAAGCGCCGCCTGTGCCGTTGCCTGGGCATGAACGACCTTTACGGCCATGGAATTCTGCAGCGAGGTTGAACTGTTCACCCACGAGATGAACGCGGTTTTTTGCTGTTCGCCATCAAATTTCAACGTTCCGTCAAGAATAGTTTTCAGGCAGTTCGCCCTGCGCGTAAGGTCAAGGTGCAATGCGTTATTCATCGCATCTTCGAATATCAGAGAAAGATCTGCCTCTCCCTTCAACTCAGCAATATCTCCCGGCAAAATCTCCCAGAACTTTTCCTTTGCCTTGCGCAGGGCCTCGCCGCCCAGACGCAGCAAGCCTGAGGCCTCCGGGGGCAGAGTCACGTCTTTTGCAATGAACTCCTGCAGACGCTGCTCAAAGTTATCCGTATAGGACTGCGTGAGCGAGTTCAGCTTCTGTTCGTCAACATGGGCCTCCCCGAAGGATTTCTGCTCTGCCTTGATGGCGTCCGTGTCCGCCTTAACCTTCTGTTCGTCATACGTCAAAAAGGTGATCTTAACGCCGTTCCTTTGTCCAAATTCCTCAAGTTTACGGCGTGACTCAGCCTTTTCCGCAGCTGTTTTACCAGGCAGGGATGGAAGATTGACGCGGATTTCGGATATGTCCCGGCTTGGCACAACGGGTCCGTGAATCTGCGCCTCGATATACTGCAGACCGGTCAGAACTGGAGCGTTGTTCCCTCCCTGTCTGTTCTTAAGGGCTGCATTGGCAAGGGCGTTGCCGTTTATATTGTCCAAATTCACCACCAGGTTCTCAAGGTTGTCATAGGTGGCCATATTGTTGCGCGTAGCGTCCTTGTCCACAAAGCACTTGGGCATAAGCGCGGTGAGTAGCAAGGTCTCTTGCATGGTCTTGAAATGTTTGACTATGGACAAAGGCGGATCATCAAGGGTGTGAATGTTGGCGTTTGGGTCCTTCACGGCATGATCAAACCATGCCTCAAGATCCTTGCGCTCCTGGGAATTCTCGTCCTTCAGGACCGTGACAAGGCTTGGGGGGAGATTCGACGAATCCAGCAGGCTGTAGAATTTTTCCTTGCGTTCCGGGGTGATGGCGAGACGCGGGGAATAAAAGGTGTCGTCCGCAAGGTAGGTGGATCGCTTCGACACGGACGGCTTAAAGACAATGCAGGAGTCTCCGTAGGCAGCAAGGGCAGAGGTAGGGCCGAGGGAGTTTTTAGTAATGTTGATCGCACCGTATACCGGCCGCTCGTCCCCCTTTGCCTCATGCCCCTCGAGCTCGGGAAAAAGCTGTTTTTCCACGGCGTCCCGCTGCTTCAGGTATTCGTCGCCTTTTGGTTTGATCCCTTTTTCTGCCAGATGCCAGATATTGTTGATGGGTTCATCGGGATTGGCGATGATGAAGTTTATCAGGGTTGACGCTTCAAGATTGTAGGTCAGTTCGGCGTTCCGCATGACATCGGCCATTTCCTTGACGGAAACACCCTGTATTTTCCGACTCTCAAGGCGCTGCGTCTGGGCCAGTGACGTCTTCTCGCGGTTAGTGGCGCTGCGCGCCGAAACCTCCACGAGCGTCAGGAGGTTTGCGCTGGAGATGTCCTTCTGATGAACGGGTCCGTTGTTGTTTTCGGGAATGCCGTTCTTGGCGGCATTGATGATATCATTCCAATCGTCATCGTCCATCGCAATATTGAGGGGAGAGTCTTTGTCGAGAGGTACTTCATTCAGAGGAGCGCTCTCTGTACTGCCCCACTGGTCGGAAAGGCTTTTCGGGTCCTTAATCTGGTCCAAGGATTGATCTGCGGGATTTTGGGCTCTGAGGTCCTCAAGAACGCCCACGGAGGAACGGTTGCTCACTTCCTTGAGCACCAGCGCCTGCAGGTCGAAAAGACGCGAGGCAGCCATGCGCGCATCCCTGGCGTCGGGATTGATCTGACCTTCCCGTTGGAGTGCTGTCTGCAAAAGATCCATCTCCGCCGAGGTAAAGCTCTGGTATACGGCGGCAAGGTCGGCATTGGAGAGCTTCTCCACCGACTTTGTAAACATCCACATGGTGTCGTCTCTCTGCCCCTGCGTAAGCTGACCGAGGCTGTTCAGACGCTCGAAATGAGTCTGCCCCGCCTTCAGGGCGGAAAGCACCTTGCCGGCATCAAGCTTGATGCCCGGGGCTGTCAACGTGCGAAGCAGGTCGTCAGCCGACTGCTCAACGCCGGCCTTACCTCTTGTGACCTGGGTTGCCTTAAAAAAACCCGCATACGGCAGAGACGGGACCTTAATCTGATCAAGACGGATAGGCAGGCCCTTGCCAATCTGCACCTTATGCTCGCCGAAGACGCCAACCTTGTTGTCGACCCCGCGACTTTGAAGCTCCTGCTGGACGACCTTGTCCGCATGAATGGTGGATATCTGGCTCATATATGTTCTCCCTTATCGATCCCGCTCATACCCGCATCTGACTCGCGTTGTCATAGATCTCCTCGGCTCCTCCGCCTTCGGCGGGACCTGAAGTCATCCTCTGCTTCCAGGTGATAACCGCCGCCAGGAACCTGTTGATGCTCTGCTCGAGCTCCCCCACATCATCAAACGCGTTGTTATACCGCTTCCACAGCACGACCTTGCCAAGCTCCTTCACGACGGCGAAGGCGGCTCCGCTCGTCTGCGAGCCCAGCAGGGAAGCTTCCAGCAGCATTTCGAATCCGTTCCGCGCCAGATCTCCGACATCGCAGATTTCGGCTGAAAAGATGACGGATTTATCTTCATCATCGCATTGGAACGTCACGGCGTGCCTGTTGTCAAACAGGATGGTGAGCTCACGGTCTGCCTGAAAAGATGCTCCCATACCGTATTTTGTGGAAAAGTCAGCAAATGCTTTATCAAAATGCATACGGTCTCCTTAATAGCAATGTCAGATTCATCTAAATAAAATGTAAAATCTCATTTGATCACTGTCAAATGATACAATTTCCTGAGACATGACACGACATCACTTTTGACGAAAAGAGACTTGGTGCTATACTTTCATGCTCGGAGACTGGTTTCGGAACATCACCGACAAGTCGGATAAGTCATACCTTAACGACATGGATTTTCCCGATTTCTCCGGATGAAAGGAGTTCAACATCAGTGCGACGCAGAGCGCAGACTTCCGGCACACCGGGGGCGGGCTGCGGCCGTTTCGCCGCGTCTCGCCAACGGCATGACCAAAAGGGTTCTGCAGACATCTGATCCTGAGACTGATGCGCGGATCGATCCATGTGCGAAGGCACGGGAATCCCGATCAGGGACTATGATAAGGGAAGTGCGTCCTTAGAGCCTGACAGTGAAGGTTGCCGATCGACGAAGGAGGCCCTGTCAAGGGCAAACGCGGTAGAATTCAGGAGACACGCACCGGATATCACAGTCCGCGCCATGAGAAAATGGCCAGCCCTCTTCCGCCGTGGAAAGTGGGGTGCCGAGGGCTTTTTCATACGTTATTACGGGCAGATTACCTGGATGGATACGGTCACGGCCTGCAGCAATGACTGGACCCTTTATGAAACCGTCGTCCCAGCCGGTGCGCAGTACGTCATGATTTGTTTACATGAAGAAAACACAGCGCT
>JAIKXS010000010.1 GCA_024683955.1 Desulfovibrio sp.
GCATGTCGATACAATTGATAGATCTGTATGAAAAGCAGGCGCTCTCTATCTGACTTTCACCCTGCCGGCTGCGCGTAACCGAGCAAACTCCTCCCTCACGGTTTGCAGATGCCGCAAAAATTTCTCGTTGGCGTGAAGATCCGCAAATCCAGCGGAACCGGCCAGCCTGCCCGCGTCCACATCACTTTGCCAATGATAGCCGCAAATGACCCGGCTCTGTCCGTATTCAAATCCGCGACGCAGAAGAAACTCCCTGCGCCCCGGATTGATTTCACTCAATAAAAGTGCCATTCCCCAGGCACGTGCGCTGTGCCCTGATGGATAGGAACCGTTTTTCCGCAGATGTTCCTCGGCATCCGGAAAGCAGGTTTGGGTATTATAGAGCACAAAGGGGCGGATTCGTTTGTACTTCTTCTTCGCTCTCCTTACGGACATGCTGTCGAACTCGTGAAGCACCCGCTGCATGAGCGAAAAGAGCTCGGGCGTATTTTCCATGGTGATTTCCGCTCCAAAGGCTTCGGAAAAATATTCGGGAAGACGATTGAGATCGACATCTCTTGCCGCCTCTGCTCCGCGCTTAGTGCCTCGTACCGAAAGTCCGTACTCATACATGGCCCTGTCGTGTTCAAAGGCCAGGCTGCCGAAGGCCGGGGGAGGAGGAAGAAATCCTGTCTCCGCACCCTCGGCACCCGGAAAAGTCATTCCCTCCTGCAGAAGAGCCTCACTGCCCCCGGGCTCCTCGCGCGCACTCCCCGTGCCGGAAAGGACAAGCATCCAAAGCATGACCCCCACAAATAAACGCATACTCACCCCCCCGGACCACGGCAAGGCTCTGACCTCCGTGCGCCAATAACATCTTCCTCCGAACATCCTCATCACCGCAACGGAAAGGAAATTCCCGTCGACGGGACGCTGATTAACCGTATCACGGGAACCGTTCCGCCTCCAAGGAGAGAGAGCCCCGAAAACCTTGGCTGCAAAAAAAGCCCTTCTCCCGAGCTTTGGGAGAAAGGGCCAGTGTTGTTTCCCGTTTTTCCGGGGACTATCTGCCGTGCTCCGTTCCGGAAAGCGAATGCATTCCGTCATACTACACCGGCAACGAGCGTTCGGAGAAAGGTTTTGCTCATCTTCAGAACGGCTTAAATGTCGAAACGGCCATGTTCACAAGACCGTTATACAGGTTCTTCATGGATTTGGGATATTCAAAATGCAGAGTGGGCCAATGGTCCTCGTGATAAAACTGCTTGGTATAGATAATCTTGCCATTTTCCTCATAGGATACGGCATACCATCCCTGTTCCTTGTTGACCCGTCTGTATGCGGCCTTCGGCATGCTGTCAGCCTTGGCAAAAAAATCTTCACGGCTCACGTCTCCAACTCTCGGTTCAAGGGCTGCGTAGGCCTGCATGGTGAGGCCCTTGCCGTCGGTGACCGTGATGCCGTCCCCATTGTCAGCCTCAAACACGGTATAGGTTCCTGGCGTCCAGGAAAGAGAAAAACCGAAACGGGCATTATGATAGGCGGGAGATCCGGGGTCTACCGTGATTTCTCCTGCGTAGACAAGCGATGTGGCAAAAACGAACATAAGTGTCAGAAGCACCCAATATCTGGCCATACTGTCTCCTCATACGCTCCCTGCTCGGAACAGCCCCGAAACATTTCGGTTTTTACAAAAAAAGCGGCAGGCAGTCACTCCTGCTGGCTCCCGTTCTCCGTATATTGGCGCTTCCAGGTTCCGGCCTTCTCACCGGGGCTTAGCACGAGACGGAAGGTTCCGGGCTTTCTCATCTCCTCGGGATCGCCAATCACTTCAATAACATCTCCCGTAAGGAGAAAGCCCTCGCCCTTTTTTGAAATATCCTGCAGAACGGCTTCGGTTCCCGCATCGCCGAGACCATCGATGCTCACAAAATACCCCTTATCGGTGAGAAGGGTCTCGCCAAAAAAATCATCGCCCTTGGGGGCTGCGTGTTTCTTTACACTGTGCCCCGTAAAGTGCAGGGCAGCCCCTTCAACAGCCTCCCTGGTGAGGAAGCATGTAAAGGATTCGGCGCGATTTTTGAAGGCCTCCGGATTCTCACTGCGCAGGAGGACCTGATTAGCTGAAACGGTCTGCCCGTTGACGGTAAAGAGCGGGCTCGATGCCGGTAAAGGCTTTTGTCCTTCTTCCTTGCGCTTTTCCTGCTCATACACAAAGATATTTTTCGCGTTGTAGGCACCGAAAAGTGCCGCCTTGATGATATTCCCAGGCGCTTTCACATAGTCGGATTCGCCGCTCAAACCGAGATACGACGCTATGGTTGCTGTTTCCGAAAGCACCCGCTTCGCGTCTTGCTTTGAGAGGTCGGAAGCCTTGCAAAGGTCCGGGGAAAAAATAAGTGAAGCCCCTAAAATCACGGAAAAAGAGAGATACCGTATGATGCTGCCTATGCTCATGGAGCGTTCCTTCTTGTGACGGATACAGGAAGCACGCCTGTATCCGTCACCGGTTGAGTCAGTCTGACACCGTTGCTCACACTACACGGAAAAAGTCCCGAGTAAAAGGCCTCCGCCCGGCTCTATTTCTTTTCACGGACGAAATCGCCGTCAAATGTGACACCTGCACCAAGGGCACCGCTTTTCTTGAAGGCCTCTGGTTCAGCGATGGTTGCCGTATCGCCCTTGAAGGTGATGTTGACAGGATTCTGATCATCATTCTTGTCAACGGCGCTCATGACATTCCCCTTAAGTTTTCCAAAGCCCGCAAGCTCACCACTGTTATTAGGGGCATTCTTCTGAATGGCATAGATTTCCACGGCATAGAGATCCGGCTCATCTCCCTTCTCAACAAGAAGCCAGCCGTCAAAGGCCTTGCTCTGCATGCGGTAGAAGCCCTGTGCACCTTCCGGATGACGTCGGAGCCAATCACGTTTAATCTCCTGCTTTGCCCGTTCAAGAGCTATGGTGTAGGCGCTTTCCCACGCTTCGGATTCCTTGGTGTCCGATGCCATGTCCTCCTTTACCTGCTCCGTCATTGCAGCTTCAAGGGACTTCTTGAGATCGGCAAAATCTTTCGCCTCAAGACGTTCTTCGGCCTCTTTGAGCGTAGCGGTGTATGATTCAAATGCGTTCTTATATTCCTCGTCGGCCATGAGCGCGTCATGGTTGGCGGGGGCGGCGTAGACTGCGCTGGACGCAAACAACACAAAACTGGTCAGAAAAAACGTTTTTTTGAAAAAGGAGAAAATCATCCCGTGCCTCCTTATTATCTCCACGACGGCAAAGCACCCCGGGCCATACCGTCAGACTGAAATGCTTTGACAACATACGAAACAAAGCATTGGCCGTATTTCCGATCGACGACAATACTCACCTGATTATACGAAGATTGCAAACGCTCATTTCGTTTTGCACCGTGGTCGTCCAGTGTCCCGTCCATTCGGCATTCTGTCCGGGATGGGACAAAAGCCAGTCCTTCAGGACCTCGGGACAACGTATCTTCGCGTGCTCATTATCCCAGATGGGCCCCGCTTCCACATCAAAGCTTTTCTGATGGGTTGTTCCAGAGTCAGCCTGCGCGTGCACGAGTCCCGGAAGAAAAAAGGAGAGCAGCAGAACACTTCCAAGTGCCAATCGCAACATCATAACGACTTCTTCCTTTTTTGACCCATTGCAGAAGCTCTTAGCGCTGCGTGGATTTAAAGGAAAGGATCACCCAGCTGTTCTTTCCATCCCTCTTGACAGGTCTGGCAGTCGCCTCAAAGGTTGAAGGACGGTCATCCTTGTCTTCGGCATTGAAAATATCGCCCTTCATATGCACGACATTGTCCGTAAGCGTCGCTTCCTTCACAAGGGCGTGATACACCGCCTCACCATCCGCCCCTTCAAAGTGATACTGCTTGCCGTCAAAATGGTAGACCGGATCCGAGTTCTCAACACTGGCATGTTTCAGGTTAATTCCAAAATATTTTTTGACACTCTCGGCCACGTAGGTTGCGTCGATCACGAGCGAGCCGTACTTGCACCCGGCCGTCGAACATTTTTTGATTCGTTTTTTAAAGTTGTTCACATAGTTATGCATAATGCCGAAACGGATAAGATCCGGATCTGACGGATCAGCACCGAAATGGAGAAGATTCTCGTCTCCATCCTTCTGGACGTCAAAGTTCATGAAGCCAAGTTCCGTGAAGTTGCTCAGAAACGTGCTCATGCGTTTCATCTCAGGCTGTGAGACGTCGGCGGCACGGGCCTCTGTCAGCCCCTCTGAGGTAACAAATCCAAGTGTCAGCAAAAAAAGCAGTGTTTTCAACAAAAGATGTCTCATGTGGTTTTCCTCCAGATAGTGTGAAAAAACTATGCGTTCGTAATGCCCAAAGGTGCCGTTCTTTCCGGAGAACGAAAAGCTTCATGACATGAACAGGGAGAGGACAGTCTTTACACCGGATCCCCCTGTCAGCCCTGGCATGAAGAAGGTTACTTCTTACCTTTCAACATTTCTGACCGGGACAGACGTACCTGGGTATCGCTGACCTTTTCGTCATCGGCCCAGTCCTTTGCACCCTTCACAACGCTCTCCATAACTTCAAGAGATCCGTCCTTCGTCTCGATGCCGGTAATGCAGTAGTTTCGGGTCTCTGTGGCGGCACGGAGTACGTTTGTTTTGCCCGTTATGACATCATGAAGAGCTATGGAACTCCACCAGAGATCAAACTTTCCGCTGACTCTCATCCCCTTTTTCATATCGACGGAAGTAACGGCAAACGTCCTGGCATCGATCCAGAAGGAAGGTCCCTGCACAGGAATCTCTGTCTTTTTTACAAAGTCCTTGTTCTTCCCGACCGCATAAACGTTGAGATGCTGGACATATTCCATCCCCCAGGAAAGCAAGAAATACTCTCCGGACGGGGAAAAGGTCAGTCTGCAGGATTCCACTTCTTCCGTTACGGGCAAAAAGCCCGCAGGAGCAGCGTCCTTTCCCCTGAAAAAGTAGATTCCCTCCTCTTTTTCACCCAACCCGTCGAACTGGTTCTGACCCACAAGGATCCAGGACCAGAGTCCGGCTTCCGTCCCGACCTTCTGCACCGGGCAGTCCTTCAGAGCCGTTTCCCTGCCATCCTCAATACGAAAGGCGTTCCCATCCTTAATGAGAATGGTGCCCGGAGCGGCGCAGGCCGGTTCTACAAAAAGCATCCCGACAAGCAGCAGGATGCCAAGCAGGCGTACAATCTCCATAGGTGATCCCCTCTGTTTGAAAAGCGTTCTGTCAGACAACTCTTTTGTCTTGGTGATTTCATGACACAAACGTTCCGTACGCTTTCCCTTTCCACAACGAAAGATATACCACAAAAGGTAGTTTTTGAAAAAACAGGGTTTCCCCGTGCCGGACAGCAGGAAACAGGAGAACAAACGACGGGCACGTCACATAAAAAGCAATATTAAAAACAGAGCGGCAGAAAAAGCAGCCGCGAGTCCGTGGATCCAGGAGAGAATGCGCCACCCGCGCGTACGGAAAAACCATGCAACAAAACCAAAGAGGAGGAAGGCGCAGATAGCCGCGCAGAAAAGGTGAGGTTCCTGCCTTGTGAGAAAGAGGAGGGCCAGCACATAGGCATACCCACCTATCCCGAGAAGTGAACAAAAAGCAAGAAAGATCATGGGGTCTCCGGGGAAAGAGGGGAGAGGGGAAGAAGGCACGACGTACGGCAGGAAAAAACAGTTGTGGGACCGGCATCGTGCCTTTCTTATCAAACGCGCCGTAAAATACCGCCCTTCTGGGAGAGGATATAAGGCATGTACGGATCCGCCCTTGACCTCACCTTAGCTGAATTTCATTTCTTTCCTGTTCCAACATACTCTTTGGCGGATCGGCAAGCCGTGTCAGCCTGGAGCGAGACAGTGAGCCCCGGAGGAAGAGGGCGCTGGCTCGCTGCCGTAAACGTTCCCGCCGTGGGAATTTGAATGCAAAAATCAGCTGATGTTCCTCCGGGCGGTTTCGTCGATGCGGAAAGCCCGCTTTGAAATGCAGGCCAAATCCCGTCTCCGCCAGCCACCCCCCGCGTTGGGTGAAGGAGGATGACAACCGCACCTCCGCTTCTTCGGGAACATATGTTCTGATCATTCCGCCGGGTCCTCCGGAGAAGACTTCGCCGGCATTGCAATTGCGAAGAAAGAATGGGCATGCAGTCATATTCCGTTGAACGGGGAGAGAAGCCGGAACGGACTGAATAAGGACGTTGGCCTCTACCAGCCGCCCCCGCCGCCGCCACCCGTGCTTCCGCCGTCTGAATCGCTGCCTCCGGAGTCTCCGTCTCCGGAGGCTCTCTGTGATGCGCCATAGGCAACACCTGCGGCGCTTGCGGCAGCAAGAGCCGAGCTATAACTGGGATCCGTTGCCACGAAAACGTACAGCGGGTTTTCCATATAGGGATCCTGCCAGTCCTTGCAGGAACCGGTCTGGGCACAAATCATTTCGAAGCGTTTTTCCCAAGCCTTTGCCTTGCCAATGGCCAGGGCGTAGGGCAGCATCTCACCGTAGCGCTCGGGAGTATCATCGTGGTCACTGAGACGATCGGAACGTTCCGTTCCGGCCCGGCTTATATAGAGGGCCAGGCCCTCCACAGCCGCACGTGCCTTAAGACCTTCAGAGGTCGGACGGACGGGAAAACACAGCCAGAAAAAAAGCGGGGCAAAGACTGAAGTCAGCGCCGCTGAAAAAAACAAGGGGTCATATTCGGTAAGGATGCCCAGTATCAGCACTGAACATGAGCAGGACAGACAAAGGGCGATCCTCCGTACAATCCCTTTTTTCATACATATAAGAATCGGGAGCGCCGAAAGAAAACCAAAGAAAACGATACCGATAAAATGATCAAGAAGACCCTGGCCGTCGTAAATGCCAATCCATCCGGAAAAATAGAAGGCAGCATAAAGAAGAAGGACGTTTACGAGGGCGCCCGAAAGAGGCAGAAGAGCGGATCTCGGGGCCATTGACTTCATCTTCTGACGGTATCCGCTCTCAAGGTTCCCGAACGCATGGTAGAGACGTTCTCCGTCATCGCTGCGAACAGGTCTCCAATCGTCTGGCATGCCCTGCCGCAGATCGCGGACGATCTCTCCGTGTTCCGAAAAAAGCCTGTTTGCAATGCCGAGGCACGCTTCATTCTGCCAGTTCTGCCGTACCCGTTTGGGCCATGCGGGGACAAAGGTCCAGTTGTTTTCGCCCTTTTCCATACGCATAAAGCCTGAGACAGCCGTCCAAAGAAGATCGGCATGAAACGCAAGCTCCGGTTTGCCGCTAATATACGCGGCAAGCCCCGGGGAAATCCCTTCGGGAGGCGAATAAAGCGGAACAACAGGAAGCTTTCTGCCACGACGGAAGAGAAACCAGAAAAGAACAAAAAAGAAAAGCGGAATAAGGGCAGTGCCCTGCATAATCTGCGGGCCATAGGCGCCCATGCGTTCCCGGAGGGACTGTGCGGGGAGCGTGATTCCGCCTCCCTCCCAACGGACGTGAATGACCAGGGCCTCACCCTTCCCGAGGGGCCGTTCCGTGACAAAAAGATGACCGTCTCCCACGGTTCCTTCATCCGTTTTCTGCGCTCCCTTCGATATGCAGGAGGAAAAATCGGTGACTCGTGAGCCGTCAGGCAAAATAAGGAGAAGTTCAGCCTGATCAATCGGAAGATTCCACTGTTTGCCCGTTACATTGTAATGAATGGCATAGCCGTTCTTTTCCCGGCGCAGATGGCCCGTTGCGCGGTAGGTAATCTCAAAGACGTGTGTGCCCTTTTCGAGCTCCGTTTCGGAATTACCCAGAACAAAGGTGGTCTGAAGGTCACTGTCTTCTCTCCGTACCTGAACGGGAGTGTTGTCCATCCGCGCCTCAAGAAGCTCGACATGTCCTATTCCAAGGTGCCTCGCATGCCAGGTCAGCGTCGGAATGGAACGGAAAATTCCGTGTCTGACAGTATCTTGCTCGGCCGTCACGGAAATTGATTCCTTCACAAGCAGGGACGCATCCGTCTGCACTCTGACCTCTGCGGAAAAGGAGTCGATACATTCCCGTGCGTGACAGCACTGTGACATGAAGACAAAAATGAAGAGAAGCCCCCCGGCAAAAACAGGGAGGCCCAAAAAGGCAAAACCTTTCTCCTTATGCACATTCACGGACATGGCAAGATGAGCCTGGCTTATGTACCACTAACTTGTTCTTTTAAAATTATATTTTAAAATTCGTATACGCACATTTTTATATGGGAACCAACCTTTGGCAGGATTTACCTTGCGTTTGAACTCTGTCTTAAGATTTTTTGAATGTCCGGGTTCAAGAACTGGCTTAAAGACATAATTAATGTCAACATTTCTTTGATATGTTTCTTTCCTTCCATTACCAATATCACCTGTCAATTCAAGAGTAACACTGTTAAGTTTTGAAATATATTCAACATCTGATGTATTTTTTACGGTAAAATGAAAAACAATGGACTGTTTACCATTGTTCACCTTTCCTATCTGTGTTTTTTTGACTGACAAACTTAATGGACCTGCATCTGCAGATGTTGTTAAAACAATGGAAAAGAAAAGTAGGATAAAAATATGACAACAAGCAAGAAATACGGTTCTTATTCTGTTATTCATCGCCAAGCGCACTCTTTTTTATAGAAAAAAGGTTATTTGTCACCAAATTAAAGATGTCGCTAAAAACAATCTTGTGCACAATCAATTCAAAGACAGGGCTTTTATACCCTCAGGAGTAGCAGGGACCCATGTTATCCTGAGTGGATCAGCGCCTCCGAGGATGCCGGAAACCCAGGCCTCATATACGGGCGTATCCACCGGTGCAGGATCCTCCGACTCATCGCGCGAAGGATCACTGATGAAATACACAAAACCGTCACCCGTCACATCAATCTTTTGGGGAAAGGGCTCATCGTCGCGGGGGTCTGTTGGGTAGGCTTTCCTGCTCCATCCATAGACACGCCCCTTTTCCTCGCATGAGCCTTTTTTTGCGTCGCAACAAATGAGAGTGTAGGGCCAGAACGTCCCCCCGGCGGTACGATTGCGTCTTGCCTTTTCCTTAATACAGCCGTTGGTAAAGTATTCAAGCTCGGGAAAGCCCTCATACATTATGGTAATCTCTCCCCTGCTTTCGTCAAAACCGCACACAAACTCCTGCATTGAGAAGGTCGGACCGCTCTGAAACCGGACAAGAAGCTCCGGCTTGCCGTCCATATCCACATCAGCAAGTGCAAGCTGATTCTCTCCGAAATCCCCCTGCAGAAGTTCCTTATCTATGGAATCCCCGGTCGGGAGCACATGATTCCGGACAAAGGCCTCCGCAGCTGTACGAAACGCCTCTTGTCTCACGTCAGCTGCGTGCACATCTTCCGTACAAAGAAGAAAAATGGGAAGAAAAAAAAGAAGCAGAGCGTGACGAAAACCCGTTCCACAACGTTTTAGCATTGTACCCCCCTGACATTTTCCCGTCCGCCAAGCGATGGAATGCCGGCATACAAGCAAATCAGAAGACAGAACTGTCGTCCGACAGCCCCAATACCGCACGTTCAACATCACAGCCTTCAAGATTACAACCCCGTATTCTATCGTCACTCCCTGCGAAGGACAGGAACGGATTGGTTCCATCGGGATCATGCACTATACGGCATTCAGGACATGTCCACCGTCTTATCTTCAGTGATTGCGCCATCTTTTTCTCTGTTATGATGCCGTCGTACCCAGAAAACATCAATGGCTTGCACACAAATTTTGCTGTAAAAGTACGGTCTTTCAAAGACATTCGCCGTTACGAATGCAAAGGCTCTCATTCCGATCAGTTCCACATGACGGGCTTAGGACCGTGCTTATTTATCTCTGATGAACAAACTAAGACTGTCACGGGACGCATTACGACTCATATCCTGACGAACAAATTTGTCAAGACTGCCCGCCAAAAGGATTTCGGTTTCCATCACTTCCGTCACATTATTCCGTTCCATCATCTCCACGTTGCATGAAAATTCCAACAAGGCACGAGCGGTGGCCTT
This sequence comes from Desulfovibrio sp., assembly GCA_024683955.1. Classification (GTDB taxonomy): domain Bacteria; phylum Desulfobacterota; class Desulfovibrionia; order Desulfovibrionales; family Desulfovibrionaceae; genus Desulfovibrio. Next base: position 10,023 of record JAIKXS010000010.1, read on the forward strand.
GAGGGGAGGTCTGGAGAAGGGCTCGGGAGACAGTCATTCACCATGGCGCGCCCATAGCGTATCACGGGACATGCAACCAAGCCGTCCCAGGTCCAGGAGTTTCTCAACAAAGGATTTCTTCTTGAAGTCCCTAAAAAACATCCCCAGGGACTAAGCTCCGCTCACCGTCTCCCCCCGTTCGGTCAGAATCTTCTCAAAAAAATCCATGATGGCCTGACGTGCTTCGCGGTAGCCCTTTGGAAAACGCATGTAGCCCTCAGCGTACACCTTTTTGCCGTCGGCCGTCCGGACATTGAGAATGAAGCCCTCACCGTCGAGGACACGTCTGTTCGTACCGTAAAAACCGTTCCAGCGGTCAAGTTCCAGTTTTTTAAAAAGCTCTTCAAACTCAGTACGCTCATCATCAGTGACCGGGCAATCAAGGACCTGTGAACCGCGTCGCCGCAAAAGTCTCAGCACCATGCCTCCGGGATCTTTCCGCCAGTACAGTTCATAGATCTGACACTGTTTTGGGCTCATCCCGCTGCCGGTCCAGGCGAAATACGTCAGGCCGGTTGCGGGAATGGGGGGAATAAGCGTGTCAGCCGGCCCGAGGGCCTCATCAAAAAGTGCGAGGAGAGCCTTCTCTGCCTCCGGAAAGCGGCCGGGAGCCCCTCCTTTACGAAACATATCACCGTAGACATTAATGGACTGGCCGGACTCCATGGCAAGGTAAAGACTGTATGATCCATCCTTCAGCCGTTCCTGGCGCTCGCAGTTAAAGCCGCGCCATCCGGAAACACCAAATGCTTCCATCCAGTCGGAAAGTCTTGATAAAAGCGCCGGATGGACATAGGCTTGACAGCTCTCCTTTCCCACAGTGCGGGAGAGGGAAACCTTGCCGCCCGAAGCCTCCATAAAATAGCTTACGGCCGTTGGTCCCGCACCCCTGCCATAGCTGACCGCATGCACTTTCATGGATTTTCCTTTCTCATTCGCCGCCATCGGTGATCCTCCAAAAAGAACGGCTGCGGCTGCCATAAGACACGCCGCGGCAAGCAGGAAGGAATGAAAGGAATACCGCGGGGAACGTAGCGAACGCGTCACATGAAAAATCTTCCACATGCTACCTCCATGGCAGAAAGAGTGGCTATCCCAAAAAAACACGGCCTGCGAGAAAACCAAATGCAAAGCTGCAGACATTGCAGAAAAGAAGCGTCAGCCAAAGACGTCTCGCCGTGCAGCCAGTACAAAACCGGCAGAGAGCAAATTCAAGAAGAAGAACAACCCCTTCACAGACCGCGACAAGCAGGTTGTAATGCGGCGTTCCGGCCGCCGTGAGCAGAAATTCATTCAAAAGAATATTGCTCACGATGTTGACCACAAAAAACCACAGACACTCATGGAGTCTCCGAAAGCCAAGGACCCAGAATAGCGGTGTTTCAATGGCCGCGGTCAGAAACGCCGGAGCCAGCAGAAGAAGCCCCAGAGGGGTTCCCGAGACAAGGCTTCCCGTCATGGGGAAACCCGCTTCCGTTCCGTTGGAGAATACCTTGTGTACAGGGCATTCGCGGCAACGAGGAGAAGGAAGAGCGCCACCGCCATGACATGCGGGGGGATGGCCGACGTAAGGACTCCAAAAAAGAAACCCGGAAGAAGGGCGCCCGCCGCAAGGCCAAACACAAGCCCCGGATAGGCCGGAGCACACAGATGGGCAAGTCTGAGTGTCAACGGCATTGAGATATTGAAGGCAAAGGCCAGCAACAGGGGGGAAAGCAGTCCCTCAATCTGAAGCGCAAGGAAGGAAAGAAGAAAGAGGAGAAGAAGCGTATTCCTATAACCGATTCTGTCGCACAGAAGGCCTCCCGACGCCTTTCCGAGAGCGAAAACACAGGGAAAAAGCAGAATATGGCTTCCAGCTTCCCCGCCGCCACCGAAACCGCGAAGCGTCACACAGAAGAGCAGAAGAATAACACATGCCGCAAGCGCCATCCTGCTCGGAACATCGTGATCCGGCACCGCAGAGGGCCCAGACACGGCATGGTTGCGCAAAAGAAAAAGGAGAGTCCCGGTTAGGGAGGCGCAGAGGAAAAGGAAGAAAAGAGCCGGCACAACGCCGTTCAGTCCGAGAGCCAGACCGATGGCCCCGCTTGAAACAAATATCCCCGGCTCCGTATAGGTGTTGCAGCTTCTCAGAATAAGACTGCCGCCGGCCGCGTGAAAGACACAGTTTCCGACGCCAAGAACGAAACCCTGGAAAAGGCAGCCGGGACCGGGAAGAAGGCCCGCTCCGAGGGCCAGAAGCGACAGAACAAACAGAGCGGGGATTCTGCGCGGAAACACATCGGAAAAAAGGCCGACAAGCCATTGCCCGCCAAAGGCGATCAGATTGTAGAGGGCAAAGAGCCGCAGGATGTCCGCATAGGCCGTTCCAGCCTGATCATGGGCGGCAAGCGCCGCGCCGCAGAGCCCGTCTACGGAAAAATGCAAAAGGGTCAGAAGAAAAAGCATTGCCGTCAGTGAAGGGACTTTCCGTCAAACGAAACAGCATAGTCCCCGTCCTTCGTGTCTTTTATGACCAGAGGGACGTCCAGAGAAAACCTCTTCCCGTTTCTGTCCTGCAGCTCGTAGCGGAATTCATGCTCATCGGCAAAGCCGGTACGGACACGCAGGTTCCTGCCAAAGGCCGCCAGGAATCCCTCGTCGTCATCACGCACGAGAGGAACTTTTTTGTAGGTATAGAGGTTTCCGCTGACGGTGAAGCGACTTTCCGCGCCGTTGCCGGCACTCAGAACCGGCAGATCAATGCGTACCGAAACACTCTGACGTCCAAAACGCTCCAAAACGCCCTTTTTGGGTCCCAAAAGCGATTTTCCGCCGTGTCCGGTCAAAGCAAGACTGTACGCGCACGGGCCGGGTGCATGAAACGTGAGGATCAGTGACGTGCCGTCTCGCCGGCAGGAAACCTCAGGCCTTGCCCCCTTGACATACGGCTCCAGAAGTCCGGGAGGAAGGGCGATGTCCGCCCTGGCGGGGATAACGGAGAAACAGATTATCAGTGCCGGCAAAACTCGAAAACACAAGGTCTGCAGAATTCGCATACGGTGTTCTCCAAACAAAAACATTTGTCACCCCCATCCCGTGCAGGGATTCAGCAGGGATTCGGTTCTCTTCGCAAAGACCGCAAATTTTCACGTGACGTCCGTCCCCGGACGGACAGGCAGCAAAGGCCCGCTTCATGCCGATCGTGCCGTTGGGAGGTATGAAGGAAGACATATTGGGACTGATGTGACCGTCCCTTTCCCAGCGATGAAACACAAGGAGATTCCAATGCGACTGTTTGCCCTCGCCACTGTTCTGCTCTCTCTCTGCCTTTCGCAAAACACCGCAGCCGCCGAAAAACGCATTTTTCTTGACTGCGACGCCCCCCGCTACACAAACACCGTCTACGGTTTTTCATTTGCTCTCCCTGCAGGACAGTGGGACGCGATGGAAAAGAACGACGGCAGGGAAATCAGCGTTCACGACGGCTCGGAAGGAGAAACGGACGTCACCCGCATACGGGTGACGGTCCGCGACGGCTATGCGGACATTCCTCTTCAAACCCTTCTCGACAACGAAGCAAAACGCCATGTTTCCATCCTTAAGAAGGAAGTCGGACAGACGGGCGACTGGTTCGCCATAACGGCGAAAGACTCGAAGAACAACCTTGTTCTTGTCACCTATCACCTTCGGGGAGACAGGGCGAACATACTTGAGATTACGGCCCCGGGAGATCAGAAGGCCTCGTTCGACATGGTGAGCCGCAAGATGGCCGAAAGCTTCAAACCGGGATTCGGGCACCGGGGCCGCTAAAAAACGCAACCAGTGATACGCATCGTTGTCCCGTGCCCGTGGCGGCTCTACACAAAAATGAGAAAAAAGGCCTGAAAAAAAGCCCCGTGCCGATATTCCCACCAAGAGCCCCGGCCTCCCATGAGGGCCTTCCGGGTCTCTTCCTTTTTCAGTCCCGTGATATTTCCACACCCGGCGCAAAGCCGTTGAGAGCCGATTCCGGCACATCCTCATCCACGACGACGCTCTGCAGCGAGGAAAGGTGCTTGATGGCAGACAAATCGCCTGCGCCCTTCACATTCGTAAGCGTGATGCGCTCAAGATGCTTGAGGGACGAGAGCACTTCAAAATTCGACACCGCCATATCGTCCAGGACGAGTTCCTTGAGACCGGCAATCCCTGCCACATATGCGAGGTCAAAGGTCTTCCCGCCGTCCATCTCCGAAAGTTTCAGGGTTTCGAGATGGCTTTTTGCCAGCGGACTGAAATCCTGCACGGGATCCTTGAACAGGGAGAAGCTCTTCAGCCCGGGGAGCTGCGTGATCCAGCCAATATCCTTAAGACCGCTCATCCCGCCTTCAAGCTCCTTCAGGGAGGAAATCCTCCCAAGGCTTGCGTAGTCGGCGTCTTCGGTCCCATAAAAATTCAGACTGACAAGGCTTTTACAGCCTGACAGGGGGGCGAAACTTTTTATCTTCGAACCATAGAGGTCAAGGGATTCCAGGCTGGTAAGCTGTGCCAGGGGAGACATGTCACCAAGACTCATCTCACGGAGTCCCAGCGTCTGCAGGGCGGGCATGGCTTCGACAAGAGGCGAGAGATCGCTGATGACGCCGCCGGAAATGATGATATCCGTCAGCTCGGGGAGCTTCGGCAGGCCCTTAAGTGACGTGAGTTTTTCCGAAGAAAGCGTAAGCAGGGTCAGGTTCGTGAGTTTTTCCATCCATGTCAGGTCGATCATGGCAGCGTCCACATGCAGGGTTGTGAGCCCAGTGAGCCCAGCAAGAGGCGAAAGATCGGCAGCCCCGCAGTCTTCTATCTCCAGGGCCACCAGGTTCTTCAGTCCGGCAAGTGGCGCCAGGTTCTTGATTTTGCTGCTGTTGGTAATCTGCAGGGTTTCCATGTCAGGAAAAAGGGAACACAGTCTCGCAAGATCGGCGTCACCGCACTCCTGCAACGAAAAAGTCTTCAGGCCATCCTCCTTCTTGAGTTTGGCCTCAACGGCATCGGTAATGCCTTCGGTAATGATGGCTCCCTCCTCGAATTCAACGGAGGGATCCGCAAAGGCCGTGTGAGCGCCAAGACAGAGAGAAAGGGGCACGGCAATGGCCAGTGATTTCCACTTCATAACAACCTCCAGAATGAATACCGTGATCTGCGAAAAGGTCAGTCTCCGGTTCGTTCCACAAAAAAGCATGGGCTACGCAAAAGGATTTCCTGAGCTGAAACCTCTTTCATCTGCCTTCCCGATGTATCAGAACCGTCTCCGTCCCAGCGACAACAGAGCAGAACAGGCCATACTACACATACAGTACCGTCACAAGGATCTTTATTGCTCTTACTCTGCTACCAATACGCTATTACCGAAACGCCGTCCATCAAGAAAGTGTCAGTCAGGGGCAGCCTTCCTTCATTAAACATGACATGAGAGTATCTTTCTGCTACTCTCCTTTTTTCTTCAATGAAAAAATTTTTTCACTAAAAAACGGAGTTATGCAATGGAATACACCGAAGTAACCTCAACCAGCTGGTTTTCACGACTGCGCTCATCCTTTGGAGGTATCTTCATCGGCATTGCGCTCATTATCGCGGGGACAGTCCTGCTCTGGTGGAATGAGGGGGATTTCGTCAAAACGCGTGACGCACTGAACGAAGCGCAGGGAGCAGCCGTCGAGCTCCCCGATGTCAACAGGGTCGATCCTGCCTTCAACGGAAAAATGGTCCACGCCACAGCCCCGGCAGACACCAGTGACATACTTACGGACCCGGTCTTCGGCATCGGCGGCAGGGGCATCGCTCTGGACCGCGAGGTTGAGTACTATCAGTGGACGGAACACTCCAAATCGGAAACACGGCAGAAACTGGGTGGCGGAGAAGAGACGGTGACGACCTACTCCTACAGCAGGGAATGGACGGGGATTCGCGTTGATTCACAGCAGTTCCACGCCCCCGAGGCCCGTGCGCAATACATCAACACCCCCCTCCTCGCCGTTGACGACGAAACGCAGCATGCACGCAACGTGCGTTTTGGCGCCTACCGTCTCCCGGGCTTCCTTATAAGTGCCATCGGCGGCGAGGAGCCCTTCACGGTAAAACTCGACCCGGCAAGCCGTGAACGCCTCACACGCGATATTCTCCGTGGAAGACCGGATCTTCTCTCCTTCTACTCAACCAACATGGACCGCGTTCCCTTTGAGAGGCTTCCGGTTGTACTTCACGAACAGTCGAGCACCCTGTACATTGGCCGTTCACCGGCGGCTCCGCAGGTCGGCGACGTACGGGTGACCTTTACCATGACACCGCCGGCCACCGTCAGCATCATCGCCATGACCAAGGGAGACACCTTCGAAAAGTTTGCCGCCCGGAACGGCAAGGGCATAAGCGCCCTCGCCATGGGAACGGTGAGCATGGACGACATGTTTGCCGAGGAACACAGCGACAACAAAATAATGACATGGATATTCCGTGCACTCGGCACAATTCTTGTCATTCTGGGGCTCAAGGGCGTGCTTGGACCGCTTTCCGTCATCGCGAGCGTCATCCCCATACTCGGAAATATTGTCGGTGTCGGGACGGGACTTGTGAGTTTTCTTCTTGGCCTTGCCTGGTCGCTCATCATCATCGCCATCGCGTGGCTGAGCTACCGGCCTCTCATCGGCGGCATCATACTCGCGGTTTCTCTTGCCATCATCGCCCTTCTTGGCATCAAGGGAAAAATCAGATCGGCCACATCCGCCTAACTCACAGCCATCAAAAAACGGAACAGCATGCAAAAAAACATTACGGCACTTCTTCTCTGCATTCTTCTTTTCGCGTACTCAACCTCCTCCCACGCGGGACAAACAAAGGAAAAAGTCCTGCTTGATTCGGACATGACCGAGGCCTTTGACGACGGCATAGCCATGCTGCTTCTGGCAGGAGCCCCCAATGTCGAACTGCTCGGTGTGACAACCCTTTCCGGCAACTCCTGGGTTGAGACAGGCACGGCCTGCGCCCTGCGCCAGCTTGAGGAGGGAGGATATACCGACATTCCCGTGGCAAAAGGGCTTGAGTATCCGCTGAGGCCAAACCGTCATGACCTCTTTACTCTGGAACGCAAGTTCGTTGGTCGCGGACATGACTACTGGGTAGGTTCCCTGGACCTCAAAGAGCCGGCAAGCTGGCAGGCCGCCTACAAAGCTGTCTACGGCCAGAACCCAACCATGAAGCCCGTGGACAGGCACGCGGTACAGTTCATCATCGACACCGTACGAGCGAACCCCGGAGAGGTCACCATCGCCGCCATCGGCCCCCTTGGAAATCTGGCGCTCGCCGTACGCATGGCGCCCGACATTGTCCCTCTCATAAAACGCGTGGTCTATATGGGTGGGGCCTTCTTTCAGCAGGGCAATGTCACCCCGGCTGCCGAATTTAACTGGTACTTCGATCCCGAGGCGGCCCGCATCGCCGTGCGGAGTCCCTTCAGGGAACAACTCGTTCTGGGACTTGATCTGTGCGAGAAGGTGATATTCAGGGCCGAGCACTACGACAGATTTCTCAAGGCCATTGGAGACCACCCAGTACGAAAAATGGTACGTGCGTCCTTTGCCGGGCAGTCGTTCGAAAAAGACCCGAACTTCACCTTTTTCATCTGGGACGTGCTGGTTTCAGCCGTCATCATTGACCCCAGCCTCATCACGGAATCCGTGGAATGCTTCATTGACGTCAACGATCAGATGGGCCTCTCCTACGGGCAGGGGCTGGCCTATCCCGTTGAACCGCCACTTGGAACACAGAAGGCCCGTATCGTAACGGCCGTGGACACGGAGCGGTTCTGGAACCTGCTCTGTGATCCGGGGTACTGGAAAGGGAAAAAACAATGAAACAAAGCACCGTCCGTAAGACGACACATCTGGGCATGCTTCTTGCCTCAGGCCTCATGCTTGTCCTCGCCGCCTGCGCCACCCGCGCAACGCGCCCCGTGGACACAAGTGCCGATCTGCTCATTCTGCACGCCAACGATACCCATGGTCACGTCGCCGGCATCGACAAGTACGGCAACGCATGTGTGGATGACACCGACTGCCGCGGAGGTCTTGCCCGCATTTCGGCCGCCATCAAAAACGCCAGGGCGCAGGGTGCCAACGTGTTGGCCCTGGATGCGGGCGACATGTTTCAGGGGACGCTCTTCTACAGCGTCAACAAGTATCCCATGCAGGCCGAACTCAACAGGATCATGCCATGGGACGCTTCCACGCTCGGCAACCATGAATGGGATGAAGGATGCGAAGAACTGGCACGATACCTCAATGAAAAGCGGCCGTTTCCCATACTCGCGGCCAATCTGAAGCCCCTCCCTGGCTGCCCACTCAGCAACAGCAAAACCCCACCCTACATGGTCCGGAACATCGGAGGCCACAAGGTGGGTGTCATAGGCCTTGCCAACGACGAGGTTGTGGGCCTTTCCAATGCCTGCCCGAAGACGACCTTCAGCGACAGGGTAAAAACAGTGCAGGCTGCCGTGCGCGAACTTGAAGCCCAGGGCGTCAAGCGCATCGTGCTCCTGACCCACATAGGACTTCCGGCCGACCGTGAACTTGCCAGAAGCGTGGACGGCGTGGACGTTATCGTGGGCGGACACACCCACTCCTATCTTGGTCCGAACTCCAAGGAAGGGCCCTACCCAGTGGTTGAGAAATCGCCTTCGGGAGCACCAGTACTTGTCGTAACGGCAAAAAACGCCACCCGCTATCTTGGAGAGCTCGCCTGCCGCTTTGACAACGACGGAGTGCTCACCGGCTGGAGCGGACAGGCCGTTGAGCTTCTGTCCTCCTTCCCCCGGGACGAGAAAGTGTCGGCCGTCGTTGCCAAGTATGCCAAAAGCCTTGAGGTGTTCAGAAGCCGCGAGGTCGGAAGCCACGGCATCGACATCGGCCCTGACGGCATGGAGGCCTGCCGCAGCAATGAATGTCTGACCGGCATGATCATTACCGATGCCATGCTTGATTTCGGAAGAAAGCACGGCGCTCGCATCGCGCTTTTCAACAGCGGCGGCGTCCGTGCAGCGCTCAGACCCGGCACCATAAACCAGGGAGACATTCTCTCGGCATTCCCGTTCAACAACATGATTCAGCTCCGGGAATACAGCGGGAAACAGATTCTTGAGGCTCTTGAACACGGTGTGGCCGGGGAAGGTGCCATGGGACCGCAGATGCTCCAGGTGTCGGGACTGCGCTATGTGGTAGACGGCTCAAAACCCGCTGGCAAACGTGTGCTCAAGGCCGAAATTCTGGATGAAAAAGGACGGGCGACCCCTCTTGCCCCCTCAAAGCGCTATCTCGTCATGGTTCCGGAATACCTGGCCAGTGGCGGCGATTTCTTTGACATGCTGACCAAAGGAAAGCCCGTCTCCTCGCCAGACCCCATAGACGCGGACCTTCTCTCCTCATACCTTTCTTCTCATTCACCCCTGCCAAAGCCGATGACGGGACGCATTGTGCGTAAATAGAAGAAAAAGACCATGAACAGGCCTTCCGTGCATACGCCGTTTCCCTGTTGTCCCCGCGGCGTTTCTACCGCGCTCCCGCTCCGTTTTTACGGACGCGCCCGCGCGGCTGCCCGGCTTAAACCCGCTGCAGCCGGCTCTCTGAAGGACTCTGCCCACTTCGTCTGACTCCGTTCCCGCGTTCCGCGGTTCCGGGAAGGAAGGTGCCCTGGGCACCGGGGATCCCGGACACCGCGGGGCGCTTCCGAAGTACGTGGGACGCGGTCGCGAAAAATCTCCGGTTCCCGTCATCACGCAAGAATGCGTTGCAGCATCTCGCCTAAAGCGGGATCAACGTGCGCCACCCCTGTTCTACTGCCGTTTGTTTTTCTCCCAGAGCTGGTCGGCAAAGAGTCTGAACCGTTCGTTGGCGGTTGCAAACGACGGGTCCGCCTTGTACCTTCCGCCCATGTCCATCCCGTCTGCATGCACAAAGGTCTCACCTCGCAAGGCATACTTCCGTCCTCCCTCGTACATAAGAATCTTCATGCCGATCGGACTGACATCGCCCCGGCACCCCACATAATAGGTGAGCCACACCTCGGAAAGACCGTTTTCGTCAAGATCGGTGATGACAGGACTGTCAGGTGAGAACTCTGCCTCGGCACTGGCCTCGCAATCCTTCACCAGATCGTGCATCTGCCATACCGGCCGGGGGACGCCCCCATCCGTGACATAGCCATACGCATAGAGGTCGCTGTTGGACGTTTCGTCGGAATCCATGGCCCGGCCCGGATACATGCCGGTATGGGTCAGGAGGATATCGTTGACCCCCTTTCCGTCCACAAACGTGACCTTCTTCAGGAGGGTTCCCTCCACATTGCCGAAGCCGCGCAGAACGTCACGGGCACCGTCGGCGTATGCGGGAAGGGCTGACAAGACAACAAGAGCGAGAGCGGCAATCATACGAAATTTCATGAGAATCTCCCTGTCGTGGTTCCACATTCGTTAAAGACTGCACGAACCGAACACTCTCCCGAACACCGTTCGGGACGACCGTTTTCAGTCCGTTTCCCCGTAGCCTGCACCATACTAAAAATGCATGGCAAACAGAAGATAACGGTCTGTTTTCAGCCGCGGTCCGGCAGTCCAAACCTTCTTCCGGAGGATTTGGTCACACATGGAAAAACAGATTCCCCGGTCTGCCCCGTCCTCTTGCCATGGAAAACAGGAGAGCCTGCGCTTGGCAGAAAAAAGGGAACAGGCTACCATATCTCCTCGTTCTCCGACTGACACAAGCGTTCACATCCTTCACCTTCCGACAAGGAAAATGACGGGAGATTCCCATGAAAAGACGCCCGCTTGCATCCTTTATCCTCTCGGCCGTGCTGCTCTGTCTTCTCTCTCCTTCCGGTGTGCTCTCCGCGGCCCAGACACCCGATCTCAAACAATTGCGCAAGGCGGCAGAGCGGGGCGACGCGAGCGCCGCCAACAAGCTCGGCGTCTACTACGAAAAAGGCAAATACGGCCTCACTCCCGATACCGCAAAGGCCGTCGAGTGGTACAGAAAAGCCGCGAAAGCCGGAAACATCCTTGCCATGCACAATCTGGGGGACTGCTATCAGAACGGGGTCGGGGTTCCCCGCAACCCGGCCGAGGCGTATGCCTGGTACAAAAAAACAGCCGAAGCAGGCGGTGCCATCGGTTATGAGGATATCGGCAGATTTTTTGAAACCACGGGTTTTGGCAAGCCTGACCGGGAAAAAGCCAGGATCTGGTACACGGCGGCCGCAAAACAGGGACGCACAAAGGCACAGGAACGACTTCTGGCTCTCGGAGGGAAAGAACAGACGGCAGGGAAGCCATTCTCCCCCTGCCCGCGCCGCGAGACAGGGAAAAATCTTGTTGCGGGCACGCTGCGGGGAATACATGAGTATGGACCTGCGGGTGCCGGGAGTTCCATGCTGACTCTTGACGTCAACGGAACGCCCATGGACATCTTTGTGGACGATACTTCGATGAAGACGGAACTGCGTTCCCTTTTTTCCACGGGAAAGACCGCCGGCATCCACCTGTCCCTTGGGACCGTAAGCATGCAGGGTCTCGAGGACTTCACTGCCCGGTGCGGCACGCTGCAGCACTATGTGCCGGGCAGCCTGCATCAAACGGAAATGTCCGTTTTTGAAGAAACAACGCACATAACTGAAGAACGCGAAACCGCGGGAGACATCTACATCGCCTATGACGGCCTGCTGCTTGGTGCCTTTCTCGAAGGGAAATGGGTGAACGTCCAGGATCTGCAAAACAGCCAGCAATATTCCGGAAAAAAGCTCTGGGGGGGAACAGACGCCTACATCTACAGCGCGCACGGTCTTGTCAGCGACTGCATCATGGGGGCCCTCATGAACGAGCACCCCGAGGAATTCAGCCAGCACGGTCCTCTTGCGGAGTTTCCCTTCTTTACCGTACATACCAGATATGGCGAATACAAGGGAGATGAGGCTCTGATCATCGGCGGCCCGGGCAGGGATTTCAACCCGCTGCCGCGCACGGCCCGCCTCGTGACGGACAGGAGGGACCACTTCCGGGCCCTTGTACGGGAATATCTCTCAAGCCAGGGACTAGCCGATGCGTCCTGCCGCATCCGTGACGTCCATGCCGTTGACCTTGACGGCGACGGCACCGAGGAACACATCATCTGCGCCGAGGATTTCAAGGAAGAGATGATTCCGCCCATGGCCCCTAAAAAGGGCATGTACTCCGTCATGTTGATCGAGACAAGCCACGAAGGACAACGAACGGTCCTCCCTGTCGCAAGCTATATCGCGCTTAAGGACGCAATTCCCGGCGAGGCTCCTCCCCCCGAAACAAGCAAACTGAGCATCTGTGCCGATGTGAACAACGACGGCGTCATGGAGCTCATCGTCTACACGGGCTACTATGAAGGAGGAAGTTCCCTCGTCTTCACCCTGAAAAACGGGAAGCTGATCAAGCTTCTTTCGGAGGGCTGGGGCGTCTGACAGCCTGGCCCCTTCATCGCCACCCGCACATCGAAAGAAATCTCACGCCGAAAAAACCGCTTCCGTGAAACCGGAACAGGAGAGGCGCTTACGACAAAAAACATCGCCCGCAGCCTCTCTCAACGTACAAAACACTATGCCTTCCACCCCTTCTCTTGCCATCGTCATCGCCCTCTTCAACAACTGGGCGCTCACGGCGGCATGTCTTGAAAGTCTCGCTGCCACAACAGGCGGCTCTGACTACGAGCTCATCCTCGTTGACAACGCCTCAACCGATGAGACGGCCACGGGCCTTGCCCCGCTCTGCCGTACGCTCTTCGGGCCTCGCGCACGCATCTTCCGTCTTGAACAGAACAGGAATTTCGGACCGGCCTCAACCCTCGGTGCGTACGAGAGCACGGCAAAATATGTCTTTTTCCTGAATAATGACACAAAACTCACAAAAGACTGGGCCCCGCCTCTCCTCAATGCTCTGGACAACGATCCGGGACTCGGTGCAGTGGGCCCGCTCCTCCTCTATCCCGACGACAGCGTACAGCACCTTGGTGTCGCCTTCACCATGGGGCACATGGTCCATCTCTATCAGCATTTTCCGCACACCCATCCCCTCGTCGGCAAAAAACGCTCTTTCCAGTGCATCACGGCGGCGGCCCTTCTCATGCCGCGAGACCTCTTTCTTTCTCTCGGAGGTTTTTTTCCTGAGTATGCCAACGGCTATGAAGACCTTGATCTCTGTCTCCGTCTCAGGAGTCTTGGAAAAAGACTGACGGTTGAGCCTGCATCCCGCATCTATCATCTCGAAGGGCAAAGCAGCGGACGAAAGGCCAACGATGCGGAAAACGCGCGTCTCTTCACAAGGCGGTGTGCCCGCCTGCTCTCTCCCGACCTCCATATCCACGGTCTGCGTGACGGGCTGCGGCCATGGCTTGACGACGCCCTTGATCTCGAGCTCTCGCTTCCCGAGAAAGATGAGGAGGAGCTCTCTCAAAAGGCATCGGCCCTCTCTGTCCCGGACCTCCACCGCCTTCTTGCCGCCCATCCCCTCTGGCTTTCCGGAAAACGCCTTCTTGCGGCACGCCTCCTGGCAGACCAAATGATACCGGAGGCCCTCGCGCTTCTCGCTGAAGTGGCCCAGGATTCCCAGACATGCGGGGATTATCGTGCCCTTCTTGCCCTTGAACACCGGGCCCCCTTTGCGGCAAGTCTCTTTCAGGCGGCCAGGGAGGAACACGCCAGACTCGATGCCACACGGAAAAACGCTCACCTTGCAAAAAAACGCCTTAACCAGGCCATGGAACTGCGGGATAAGACCCTGATCAGCCTCTACACGGGACACATCGAAGCCCTCGGCCAGGGAAGATGACGACAGGGTAAGAGGACAAAACGAAAACGACCGTCCGGAACACACTTCTTCCGAACGGTCGTTTCAGACTATTCCCGGGTACGGGAAACAATCTTCTCAACCCATAAAGTTGAAACAATCTTCAGCAGATACGGGGAAGCTCGGCCCCCTCAAGAAGACTGAGCAGCCGTTCCCCGCCGATGGCCGTTTCAAGCACGACACGGCCGGGTTGTTCCTCCGTCACGGATCCGATGACGGCGGCCTCCCTGCCGAAGGGATCTTCCCGCATAATGGCAAGGGCCTCCTCTGCCGACGCCCCCGGCACGATGACAATGCACTTCCCTTCGTTAGCGAGATAAAGAGGATCAAGGCCCATGAAGGAGCAGCCGGAACGAACACTTTCGTGCACGGGCACGGCGTCTTCCCTGATCCGGATCCCCACACGGGACTGGGACGCTATTTCGTTCAGCGTTGAAGCGAGCCCCCCGCGTGTCGGATCCCGTAACACATGGACCGGAACCCGTTCGAGAAGGCGGCCGCAGAGGCCGCAGAGAGGGGCAGAATCGCTTTCCACATCGGTCGCAAAGGAAAGCCCTTCCCGCTGCGCCATGATGGTCAGGCCGTGGTCTCCGACGCTTCCGCTCAGCAGCACCGCGTCCCCGGGCCCTGCCCTGTGCCCCGAAGGCGGATCCTCCACCAGGATTTCCCCTATTCCCGTGGTCGTGATAAAAATCTTGTCGGCAAAGCCCTTCGGCACAACCTTCGTGTCCCCCGTGACGATCCGGACGCCGGCTGTCCGGGCTGCCTGCGCCATATCGTTCACAACACGGTACAGGGTTTCGAGCTCAAGGCCTTCCTCAAGGATGAAGGCGGCGCTCAGATACCTGGGAACGGCGCCAAGCATGGAGACATCATTGACCGTGCCGTGCACGGCAAGCGTCCCGATACTGCCACCGGGGAAAAAGAGCGGCGTTACGGTATAGCCGTCCGTGCTCATGGCAAGACGCCTGCCGACCGCCGGCAGCAGCGCCGCATCATCAAGAGTGTCAAGCAAAGGATTGGAAAAAGCCTTGCGGAAACAGTCGGAGACGAGCTCCTGCATGGCCCGTCCGCCACTTCCGGCATCAAGTAATAGCCGCCCTGTCATGTCTCTTCAGCGTCACGGCCCCTTTCCCGGGACACAACGCAGCCTCCCTTAACAGCCGGAATCCGTATCCCTCGGGAATCATTCCGGCCAGTTCATTGTCAAACCGTCCGTTTTAAAACATCACGCACATATATGCAGCGCTATACTCCCGCATACTTGAACCAGGCGGCGCAGCTTCCCTCCGTGGACACCATACACGGCCCCACGGGATTTCTCGGGGTACAGCGTGTGCCGAACAGCGGACAGTCCTTCGGTGCGATACGCCCGGTCAGCACTTCCCCGCAACGGCAGGCCGACTTCTTTTTCTGCTCCGTGATCGTGAGAGAGAAACGAGCCCTCGCGTCGAACGAGGCATAGGAGTCACGTATGCCAAGCCCGCTTCCGGGAATCCTTCCGATTCCCCTCCAGAGGGCGTCCTCAACGGTAAAGACCTGTTCCATGAGAGAACGAGCCCTGGGGTTTCCCGCATCGTCCACGGCCCGCGGGTACGCGTTCCCGACCAGGTCCACCCCGTCCCTCCTCGCCCTGGCAAGCTGACAGAGAGCAAGAAGAATATCCGCGGGTTCAAAGCCTCCGACGACACCGGGCACATGGTAGTCGCGCAGAAAGGCATAGGGCTCAAGACCGATGATGGTCGACACATGACCCGGCAAAAGGAAAGCGTCGATTCGTGTTTCCGGATTGTCAAGCAGGGTCCTGAGCACCGGAGGAACAAGCTTATGAAGCGAGAGGACACAGAAATTGTCAAGCCCCAGACGCTCGGCGGTCAAGATGGTCGCTGCAATGGTCGGGGCGGTTGTTTCAAAGCCCACGCCAAGAAAGACGACCGTGTCAGAGGGATTTTTCCTCGCAAGCTCAACGGCATCCAGGGGAGAATAGACGATTTCGATGCGCGCCCCTTCAGCCCTTGCGTGCTTGAGGCTTTTTCCCGAAGGTCCCGGCACGCGAAGCAGATCCCCGAAGGTGGCGAGGATGACGTTTTCGTGTGCGGCGAGCTCGAAAAAGGCCGCGATTTCCGCATCGTGGGTCACACAGACGGGACAGCCGGGTCCCGAAAGGTGGGTAATTCCGGACGGCAGCATGGAACGCAGACCGCTCCGGAAAATAGCGACCGTATGCGTGCCGCACACCTCCATGAACCGCATGGATGTTCCGGCAAGAAGCGTTTCGAGCTCAGCCAGAAGCGACCGGCAGATTGATTGCTCGTTCATGACCCGACCTCCTCTTGGGAGGAAAAACAGCAGGTTCCACCTGTCATATCGCACACCCTTTCCCGAAACAGCACCGCATCCTCCCGCGCCAGAAAGAGCTCGCAGTGGATGCGTGCCTCATAGCGTGTTGCCAATATCTCTCCCTGAACCTCTTTCACAAGACGCATGACGGCGTCCATATGGGGATAATCAAGGGTAAGGGCCAGCCCCACCCTCTCCTTTTTCTCCACTGAGGAAAGGGTTTCGAGATTTTCCCTCACACTGTCCTGATACGCCCTGACAAGCCCGCCCGTCCCGAGCTTTACCCCGCCAAACCAGCGCACCACAACCGTGCAGACCTCACCTATCCCCGAATGGGCAAGAATCTGCAGCATGGGACGGCCTGCCGTTCCGTGAGGTTCGCCGTCATCAGAGCACTGCGCATGTCCCATGTCTCCCGGGGCCCGTCCCACACAGGCCCAGCAGTGGTGGGTGGCGTCCGGATAGAGGCCTCTCACCTGCTCAACGAAGAGTCGTCCTGCATCAAGGCCTTCCGAATGGGCGGTCAGGGTCAGAAAACGGCTCCGCTTGATGACGAGTTCGCTTGCGTGGGGATGCTCCACGTCGGCACAGGGAATAAGAAAACGCCCGGCAGTCTTGACGGAATCGTTAGAGGTCATCGTTCTCGGTTTCCCTGATGACTTCAAGGATGAAAGGCATGGCGCGCACATCCTCGATGAGCTTATAGAGCTGCGTTGCGTTCTTGACCTCAACCGTGAACTTGAGCTTGGCACGGCCGTCCACGGTCGTTTCCATCATAATTCCCGAGATGTTGACATCGTTCCTGGCAATGGCTTCTGCCGTCTTGGCGAGGACACCCCGCTCGTTCTTCGCGATGACAAAGATACCAGCCTCGTAGGGTTTTTCCTCCTGCCCGTCCCAGTAGACGTTGATGAGACGCTCGATTTCCATGTTCGAGACGTTCGGGCAGTCCTGACGGTGCACGGTGATCCCGACGCCACGGCTGATATAGCCTATGATGGCGTCACCGGGCACGGGATTGCAGCACTGCGCAAAACGCATGAGGACGCCGTCAACACCGGCAATGCTCACCCCGTCCCGTTTTCGCGGCGTCTCCTCCTTGACTTCCTTCGGCACAATGGGCGGCGTGGCAACGCTTTCCGGATGCATGGCAGCGTAGAGACGGTTCAGAACACGGCGCGAGGTCAGGTGTCCATAGCCCACGGCCGCAATCAGATCATCCACACTGTCAAACTTGAACTCCTGGGCCACGAGCACAAAATGCCCGTCCTTCATGGCCTTGGCCACATTGAGACTGAGCTTTCTTCCGTCCTTTTCGAGGATTTCCGTACCAAGCCGCACTGCCCGCCCCCGTTCCTCCGTCCGGAGATAGCGCTGTATATAGCTCCGGGCCTTGGCCGTCTTGACCATGGTAAGCCAGTCACGGTTTGGATGACGGTTTGCGTCGGTTATGATTTCAACGAGATCGCCGTTTTTCAGGACCGTGTTCAGCGGCATGAGACGGTCGTTGATTTTCGCACCCGCGCAATGGGTACCGACCTTTGAGTGGATCTGAAAGGCAAAATCAAGCGGGGTCGCCCCTTCCGGAAGTTCCTTCACATCGCCTGCCGGCGTGTAGACATAGACCTCGTCCTTGAAAAGATCCATCTTGAGGGACTGCATAAACTCTTTTGAGTCGCTCTCGCCCCCCTGCCGCTCAAATATTTCCCTGAGCCATGTGAACTGCTCGAGGTCCTTTGAGTTCACCCGCCCCTTTTCCTTGTAAAGCCAGTGGGCGGCAATGCCGTGCTCGGCCTGTCTGTGCATCTCCTCCGTACGGATCTGTATCTCGATGCGCTCCGCCTCCGGCCCGATGACTGTGGTGTGCAGGCTCTGGTAGCCGTTGGCCTTCGGCATGGAAATATAGTCCTTGAAACGACCGTGCACGGGCTTCCACTGTGAATGGACGAGGCCGAGGACCGCGTAGCAGTCGCGAATATCCTTGACGAGCACCCGGAAGGCCATAATGTCGTGCATCTCATCAAGAGTCAGGGACTGCGACTGCATTTTTTTATAGATACTGTATTTATGCTTGATGCGTCCGTAGACGTAGCCTTCAACCTTGTTGAGGCCGAGAAGATTCCGGATCATTCCGACCACGTTGTCGATAATGTTCTTCTCAACGACCTGATGTTTTTCGAGCCATGTGCAGATCTGGTTATAGATGTCAGGCTGAAGATATTTGAAACTGAGATCCTCGAGATCGCGCTTCAGAATATAGAGGCCAAGACGATTCGCGAGGGGGGCGTAGATATCCATGGTCTCGCGGGCAATGCGCTGTCGCTTGTAGGTCTTCTGAAAATCGAGGGTGCTCATGTTGTGGAGGCGGTCGGCAAGCTTCACCATGAGCACACGCATGTCATGACTCATGGCAAGAATCATCTTTCTGATGTTTTCAGCCTGCGCCTCTTCCCTGTTTTCAAAGGTGATTGTGCTGATTTTGGTTACACCGTCGACGATATCAGCGACTTCTTCCCCGAATTCGGAATCGATGTCCTCAATGCCGGCCTTGGTGTCCTCAACCGTGTCGTGAAGCAGGCCCGCGGCGATGGTCGGAGCGTCAAAGCCCATGCGGGCAAGGGTGTTGGCGACAGCAAGAGGATGAGAAAGATAGGGCTCTCCCGAAAGACGGGTCTGCCCCTCGTGGTAGGCGGATGCAAAAACATAGGCTTTCCGGATAAGTTCCGGATCCGCTCCCGGGTTTTTGCTCTGATAGGTAGTGATAATGTCTTGAATCGGTATCATGGAAAGACCTGGCGGGACGCCACCTTTCTCAAAAAAAACAGCGGCTCAGGGCCCGAACGAAAAACGTGCTTTAGCCAAGTTCAAGGTGTCTGTGATCAAGGGACGTACGGTAGCCCTGCTGACGGAAATACTGGGCCAGCGCCTCCGCAAAGGCCACCGAGCGGTGACGCCCTCCGGTACAGCCAAGGGCAACGGCAAGACGATAGCGCCCTTCCGCCTCCATCTGCGGAAGGAGAAAGGAAAAGAGATCGCAAAGCCTCGTGCGGTACTCGCGGGAGACGGGATTTGCGAAAACGTAGGAGGAGACCGCTTCGTCAAGACCGCTCAGCGGACGCAGGGACTCCTCAAAATAGGGATTTTGCAGAAAACGCAAGTCAAGCACCATGTCCGCTTCCTTCGGCACCCCATACTTGAAGCCAAAGGAGATGAAGGTAACCCGCAACGAATGGAGGGCATCGCGTCCGGGGCTGAAACGGCGCTGTATACGCCTGCGCAAATCGTGAATGGAATAGTGGGAGGTGTCGAGCACAAGATCTGCCTGCGCCTTGATGGGCATGAGGCGTTCCTGTTCCGCAAGAATTGAGGCCTCAAGTCCCATCCCCTCTTTTTCAAGGGGATGGGGACGTCTTGTCTGGGCGTAACGGCGGATGAGCACGGAGACGTCCGCCGTTACAAAAAGGAGCTCGGGCCGTATGCCCTTCTGGGCCAGGGCGTCGAGGGCCGGAAGGATTTCCTCCTGAAAATCGCTCTGACGCATGTCCATGCCCAGGGCTATGCCGGTGAAATGGGACATGGAGGGCTGTTCCATCATGGAGACCATCTGTCCGGCAAGTCCGGCCGGAAGGCCGTCAACGGTAAAGAACTGCAAATCCTCAAAAACCCTGAGGGCCGTACTTTTCCCGGCCCCTGAAAGACCGGTCACTATTGAGACCCGAATGGTGCCGTCGCTGTGCTGACCTGCCATGAAAGCCCACCTGTTTCCGGGACATGGGTATGATCTAAAGAACCGGGTCGATCAGCCCATACCCCTGATTACGCCTGCGGTAGACAACATTGATGCGGTTGTTTTCGGCGTTGAAGAACACAAGGAAGTCACTGCCTATGGATTCAAGCTGCATGAGAGCCTCATCCAGATAAAGAGGCTTTGAAGCAAAACGCTTCGTTCCTACAACGTCCGGCAGGTCTTCGGCCTCGCCGTCCATGGTGAAGGTAAAGACATCCACATTTGTCTCGCGAGCGGTTCTCCGCTGTTCCTTCACCTTGGCGACACGCTTCTTGACCTGGCTTTCGACCTTGTCTGTCACAATGTCGATGGCCGCGTACATATCCTGCGTCTGCTCGCCAGCGTTGACATGAAGTCCCTCCCCCGTCAGGGTCACTTCGCAGCGGTGCCTGAACTTATCGACCGAGAGGGCTACTGACACATCTATATCGCTGTTCTTGCCAAAAAAACGTCCAAGCTTTTCCATTCTGCGACGGGCATACTTCTTCAGATGTTCCGACGCTTCAAAGTTCTTAAAGACGAACGAAATATTCATGGCATCTTCTCCAGGCTCATGTGATTGTAGTTTGGGGGTCGCAAGCAACGCGCGCAACGGACGCCACCCAGTGGTAAGGAAGAAACAACAGGGGAAACATTGTCCCGCGGCACGGGACGGCTTACCGGCGACGACGCTTCGAGGAGGAATCAATGCCAAGCTGCGTTCTGTACTTGGCAACGGTACGCCGCGCAATGGAAATATTCATTTTTTTATTCAGCATGTCAGCCAGGTGTTCATCGCTGTAGGGATTTTTCGGATCTTCCTCAGAAATGAGGTCCTTGATGAAGGCCTTGACGCTTTCCGAACCGACAAGGGAGCCGTCCGCCTGCTCCAGAGCGCTGTTAAAGAAAAATTTTAGTTCATAGACCCCGTAGGGTGTTGCCACATACTTATTGGTCGTTATACGGCTCACCGTCGACTCGTGCATCTCGATATCGTCGGCGATGTCCTTGAGAATCAGCGGCACGAGTTTTGTCGGACCGAATTCAAAAAAGTCCCGCTGATGACGTACGATGCTCTCCGTCACCTTATAGAGTGTACGCTGGCGCTGATAAAGGCTTTTGATGAGCCAGGACGCCGAACGTATCTTCTGCGTGCAGTATTCTTTCTCGGTTTCGCTCGCCCTCGAGATATCGGCCAGTGCCAGTTCGGAAAGCTGAAGATTGGGAATTCCTTCCTCATTGAGCGTGATCACAAAGTCGTCGTTCACCTTGTGAACATAGACATCAGGACAGATGTAGTTCGGCTCCTCGTCCCCGAAGCTCGCCCCCGGCATGGGTTCAAGATCCTTTATAATGGCAAGGTAGTCCTCCAAGTCCTCCATATCAAGGGAAAACTTTTTAAGAAGAACCTTGTAACGGCGAGCCTCAATATCCTCAAGATGGTGGGAGACGAGCTCGACAAGGACCGGATCCCGATCATAGCCCCTGTCCTCAAGCTGTATAAGAAGACATTCGCGTGCATCGCGTGCGGCCACGCCGACCGGATCGAAGTGCTGGATATTCTTGAGCATGCTCTCGACAGATGCCTGATCAGCCCCCGTCTTTTCAACCAGTTCCTGGATCTCGGCACAAAGATAGCCGGAGGAAGAAAGATTGCCAATGATCTCCTCTCCTATGGCGATATCTTCTTCAGAATAGGCGGAAAAGTGCAGTTGCCAGAGCAGGTGGGCCTCGAGGGTCGGCTTGACGGCATAGCGGGCTTCAAAAGATGTCGCATCATCAAGAGACTCGTATTCACGGCTTTGTGACTGACGCGACGTGCTCGAAAACTCGCCAAGATAATCCTCCCACTGGGCATCCCTGGCCACCTCGTTGTCGTAGACATCGTCCTCATGGGACTCCTTGCGCTCAACCTCATGATTTGTTTCGGTTCCTGCCTGGGTATCAGCCTGCCCCTCCTCGAGAAAGGGATTTTCAAGCATTTCCTTCTGAATGGTCTCTTCCAGTTCAAGACGCGACAGCTGAAGCAGCTTGATGGCCTGACGCAACTGCGGCGTCATCACCATGCGCTGCTGCATCTTTAACTGCTGATGAAGTTCCAACGCCATGATTATCCTCTACCTTACGCAAAGAGCCTCTGCCTGATATGCACTTCTAACCGTTACCCGAACCTTCACGATTCAGCTGGGCCGCCCGGATAAAATCACGGAAGAGGGGGTGGGCGGCCATGGGCCTTGATTTAAATTCGGGATGGAACTGACAGCCAAGAAACCACGGATGGTCCTGCAGTTCCACAATCTCGACCAGCGAGCCGTCGGGAGAGGTGCCGCTGAAGACAAGACCTTTTTTGGCAAGGACCTCCTTAAAGGCGTTATTGAATTCGTAGCGGTGTCTGTGACGCTCCTCAACAAGATCCTTCCCGTAGGCGGCGTGCGCCTTTGTTCCCGGAAGAAGCTTGCAGGGATAGCTGCCGAGACGCATGGTGCCGCCCTTGTCGCTCGCCAGATCGCGCTTTTCAACGTTCTTTGTGCGAAAATCAAACCACTCGGTCATGAGATAGATCACGTTGTTCTTGGAATGGGGATCGAATTCCTCCGAGTTGGCATCCTCCAAATCGGCCATGTGCCGCGAAAACTCTATGACCGCGCACTGCATGCCAAGACAAATGCCAAGGAAGGGAACCTTCTGTTCCCTGGCATAACGGATGGCGGCAATCTTACCCTCCACACCGCGGTAGCCGAAGCCTCCCGGCACAAGAATTCCGTCGCAGCCAACAAAGGTTTCCGCCGCGTTCTCCTCGGTCACGTTTTCGCTGTTCACGTAACGAAGTTCAACTCTCTGCCCGTTGGCCACACCTCCGTGGATAAGCGCCTCATGGAGGCTCTTATAGGCCTCTTTCAGATCCACATACTTGCCGACGATGGCGATCACAACCGTGCCCTTCGGATTGGCGCAGGCCTCAACAAGGGCCTTCCAGTTTTCAAGATGCGCGTTTCGCGCCGGAAGACGCAGCATGATGGCCACTTTCTGATCAAAGCCCTCTTCGTAGAAACGCAGGGGGACCTCATAGATGTTCTTCACATCAACAGAGGTAAACACCGCATCCTCGTCCACGTTGCAAAAGAGCGCCATCTTCTTGCGCAGATCCTGGGGAATTTTCTGTTCACAGCGGCAGAGAATGATATCGGGCTGAATGCCGATGGAAAGAAGCTCCTTGACACTGTGCTGCGTGGGTTTGGTTTTAAGCTCGCCGGCACTCTTGAGATAGGGGACAAGTGTCAGATGAATATTGAGACAGACATCCCGTCCGAGTTCCGAACGAAGCTGACGTATGGCCTCAAGAAAGGGAAGGCCCTCTATGTCGCCGACTGTCCCGCCGATTTCGATGATGGCGACGTCGGGTGCGTTATCGCCTTCGGAGAGGGAAAGGACGGCATGCTTGATTTCGTCAGTGATGTGCGGAATCACCTGAACCGTTGCGCCGAGGTAGTCGCCGTGACGTTCCTTTGCGATCACACGGTTATAGATGGCGCCAGAGGTCGTGTTATTTTTGTGGCTCATGGGGACATTGAGGTAGCGCTCATAGTGCCCCAGATCCAGATCTGTCTCGGCCCCGTCGTCGGTCACGAAAACCTCTCCGTGCTGAAAGGGATTCATGGTACCGGGATCGACATTAATATAAGGATCAAGCTTCTGAATGGTTACAGAAAGCCCGCGTGTCTGCAGGAGTGCGCCAAGGGACGCTGCGGCAAGACCTTTGCCAAGGGAGGAAAGAACCCCACCTGTCACAAAAATAAATTTCGTCTTCATCAGATTTTTTTCAGCGTGCCAAAGCCCTGTCGTGCAGGGAAACGCTGCCCTTGTCAGTTCTGTAAATAAGGTCAAAAGTCGGCAAAAAGCCGTTTCCAAAGCCAAAGCATTCTGTCCTGCATCCCGGAACACAACGTACAGACAACGCCCCTCCTGATGCCTACACAATTTCAGGAGGAACGAGGGGCGTCGATGAAAGGAAAAAAAACCATGCAGGCGTTTCGTTATCTATACCCCCTGATGCCATTTTTTTCTAGTCTCAAACAACAAGCTGAAAATATGCGCTCCAAAGAGAAACCGGCAACGAGTACGGACACGTCCCGGAAGCACACCCCGCGTTCCGCAGAACGGAAAATCAGTGCATGACCTTCCCGGAATTCTCCTCTCTCCGTTTCCCAGGAATCAGGGGCATGTGCCGCGTTTTTTTCCCAATTGACGCTCCATTTTTAAAAACGTATATTTGTTTCTTTCAAATTTTTATCAGAGGCCTTGTTGATTTGGAGTGTTGTAATGGTGAGCGTACACACAATCGTCGTAACGGGGTTCGGCACCAATTCCCATGTGGAAACAGCCCATACCGCACGGCTTGCCGGGTCGGACCGCGTTGATATTATTCATTTTGCAGATCTTGCGGCCGGAATGGCCACTCTCGATGACTACCAGTTCCTCATATTTCCCGGCGGGTTTCTCGATGGCGACGACCTTGGAGCCGCCCAGGCTGCGGCCGTCCGCTGGCGTTTTGCCAAAGATCCCCAGGGAACGCCCCTCTACGAACATCTCTCCCGTTTTCTCGACAGGGGAGGGCTGATTCTTGGCATCTGCAACGGCTTCCAGCTCCTTGTGAAACTCGGCATTCTCCCCTCGCTCAATAACGAACTTTTCTCTCGCACAGTCTCCCTCGGGCACAACGATTCGGCACGCTTTGAGGACAGGTGGGTCACCCTGCGCGTCAACAAGGAAAGTCCCTGTGTCTTCACCAAAGGCTTCGATCGATTTGCCATGCCCGTCCGGCACGGCGAGGGAAAAATCGTCTGCCGGAGCGAGGACGTGCTGCAGCGACTCTGGAAGGAAGGACACGTTGCCCTGCAGTACGCCGATCCAAAGACCCTTCTCCCGACAGACGCCTATCCGGCGAACCCCAATGGTTCACCCCTCTCCATCGCCGGACTCACCAATCCCAACGGCCACGTGCTTGGCCTCATGCCACATCCCGAGGCCTTCCATCACGTGACAAACCATCCGCGCTGGACCGCCGGCGAGCTTGATTCGCCTCCCGGCACCATGCTCTTCAGCAACGCCGTACGCTTTCTGAAGGCCTGCTGAGAATGCGGGAGCCCCTCTTCTCCGTCCCCAGCCCCCTTCTGCAGCAGCATCGCGACCCTTCTCCCGTACTGTAAGGATAAGAAACAATCATAATGGACAGACAAGAACTCATCGCCCTTATCGAAGGGTACTGCCCGCCCGGAAACGCCGCCTCTTGGGACCGTTCGGGCATTCAGATTCACGCAGAACACAAGGACATTCTTTCTCTTGCCGTGGCGCTTGATCCCACGCCGGAAACTATCGGGAGCGCCATAGCGCACGGGGCGGACGCCGTTCTGACCCATCATCCCCTCTCCCTCTCCCCCGGTCTTCCGGACAAAGACGGTCCCTATTTCCGCGTGCTGAAAAAAGCCCTTGCTGCTGACATCCTGCTCTACGCGGCCCACACGACCCTGGACACCAATCTCAACGGGCCTGCGGGCTTTCTGGCCGATGCCTTTTCTCTGCAAGACCGTGCCCCCCTTGAGACGATTGACGGCGTTCCCCCGTCTCTTCCTCCTTCGAAAGAGCCCCTTTTGGGCTACGGCCTTTCCGGCACCCTTGAAAAACCTCTCCCCCGTGAAGAATTTCTCGCCCGGCTGAACAGCATCTTTCCCGTTCAAACGGCAACACTTGTGGGCACTCTTCCCAAAACCATCACCCGCATGGCTTACTGCACGGGATCCGGTGCCTCCCTTATTTCAGCGGCAAGAGAAGCAGGGGCCGATGTTTATATCACCGGAGACGTCAAATACCACGCTGCCCTTGATGAGATGACGGGGCCCATGGCCATTTGTGACGTGGGACATCACGCACCCGAAGAAGCCATGATAAAGGTTTTCGGAGACCTTCTCGCGGCGGCTCTTCCCGTGCCCGTGACGGTACTTCCCTCAACATCCCCCTTTACACCGCTTTTTTCCACGCTGTAATCAGGAGCCCGCACCGTCTCGGGACCGTATTTTTGCACACAAATTTTTGCATACAAAATAACCCATATATTTTTGAGGAGCAGGACTTATGAGCGTCATCTATCTTGCAGAAATAAAACAACTGATCGAACTTCAAAAAGTCGATGACGAGCGCTTTGCCACACGTCAGATTTTGGAGAACGCGCCGGAAGAGATCGCGCAGCTGCGTAAGAAGTACGAAAGCGTTGAACGCCGCAGGGATCACATCCTCGATAAAATCACCCATCTGAACGAACAGTCAAAACGTCTTTCAAGCGAGCTCTCCGACGATTCGGCCAAAATCAAGAAAAGCAAAACAAAACTGATGCAGGCCGAAAACACCCGTGAATACCAGGCAATGGTCCGCGAGGTGGACAATATGGAAAAAAGTTCCTCCACGCGGGAGGAGGAAAAAACCGCCCTCGAGGATGAACTCAAGAACCAGAACGTCCTGCTCACGGAAATCGACAAAGAATACACTGCCCTCAAGAGCGAACTCGAAGTCAAGGAAGGCGGGCTCGCCGAAAAAATCGAAAAGACGGAAGCTCTGCTTACAACCCTTGACGCACGGCGCGCCGAATCCAGCAAGAGTATTTCAACACCCGTTTTCCAACGCTACGAATTTATCCGCAAACGTCTTGATCATCCTGTCATTGTGGCCATAAAGGACGGGGTCTGCACGGGCTGCCACATAGCCGTCCCCCCGCAGGTTTTCATCGAACTTCAGCGCGGCCAGCAGATCATGAGCTGTCCCAACTGCCAGCGTCTCATTTTCTGGGACAAGCACTTTGAAGAGGAAGACACGCCCGTGGCAGCGCCCGAAAATGCCGAAGAACAGACCGAAACAACGGAAAACACCGTCGATAAAGCCGAGAAAAACGATTCGACGAAACGCCGCGTGAAGAAGGCAAGGACCGAGGACGAGAAGGGGCAGGATGCTGAGACTGACGCGGCTGACACGAACGCTTCTGAAGAAGCCGCCGGCGCTGATTCTGAAGAGGCGTAGGGTCTTTCGTTCTCCGAACGTCTCCAACGAGTTGAACGAACCGTCGCTGCGACAGAATGTCGGAGAGGAAAGTCCGGGCTCAGCAGGGCAGGACGCTGGGCAACACCCAGAGGGGGTGACCCCTGGAAAGCGCAACAGAAAGTAAACCGCCGCATCCGCGGTAAGGGTGAAAGGGTGGGGCAAGAGCCCACCAGAGGATACGGTGACGTATTCTGCTAGGCATACCCCGTCATGAGCAAGACCAAGTAGGAAAGGGGCCGGCCCGGCCGTAACCTTTCGGGTAGGTTGCTTGAGGGCACGGGTAACCGTGCTCCTAGATGAATGACGGTTCTCGACAGAACCCGGCTTACAGTTCGACTCGTTTGCTTCAAAGGCCCCCGCGGAGGGGGCCTTTGAAAAACCTTTACGGACGCCTTCATATCTGCAAAACCACAGAAAACGCAGAAGATGCCTTATGAAAAATTCCCTGACCGAGTCCGCACAACACCCCGCACCGACCCTGCCGGATGCCTGCGTCTGGGGGGTTGTCGTCGCTGCCGGGCTCGGGACACGCATGGGGGAGGGGCGTGAACCCAAACAGTTTCTGCTTCTCGACGGAAGACCCCTCTACTGGCGAAGCATCTCTGTCATGGCGTCGTGTCCGGACATACGGGGCATCGTCCTTGTTTTACCGAAGGACTTTGTCTCAAGGGAGGAGGAGCGGATCCGCGAATTCTCCAGGGAGACCCCGCCCGGGATTCCGCTTCTCCTCACGGAAGGAGGGGCATCACGGAAGGACTCCGTCCGTCTGGGACTCGAACGGCTTCCCCATGAATGCACCCACGTCCTCATCCACGACGGAGCGCGCCCCTTTCTTTCTGCAGGCCTTATACACGCTCTTGTGGAGGAACTTCGTTCCGGAAAGAACGCGGTCATCCCGGCCGTCCCCGTTAACGACACCATAAAACGGGTACGTTACGGGCAGGTTCTGGAAACACCGGACCGGGAGGAACTCCTTGCCGTTCAGACACCGCAGGCATTTGAAAAAAACGCGATTCTGAAGGCCCATGAGACCCTGGAGGGATCGTTTACCGACGACGCCTCCATGCTCGAAGTCCTGGGGGAAAAAGTTTATACTATTCCCGGGGACGGCAGAAACAACAAAATAACCTATCCCTCGGACCTTTCTGCGATTATGGAAGAGAAAACCCCCAGACTGACCGTTGGTCAGGGCTATGACGTTCACCGTTTCGGCGGAACCCGTCCCGTCGTGCTTGGCGGGGTGCCCATTCCCTCAGGGGAGGCCATCCAGGCCCATTCAGACGGCGACGTCCTTCTTCACGCCCTTATGGACGCCCTCCTCGGTGCGGCCGGTCTTGGGGATATAGGGGAACATTTTCCGGACAGCGATCCGCGCTTTGCCGGTATTTCCTCTTCGCTTCTTCTTGACCACGTTCTGACCCTTCTGAGGGAAAAAGGGATCGTTCCCTGCCATATTGACGGCACAGTCATCTGTGAACGCCCGAAAATAGCTCCTCACCGCGACGCCATCCGTGCCAACATCGCCCGTCTTCTCTCCCTTCCGAAAGACGCCGTAAATATCAAAGCCACCACAGAAGAGGGCCTTGGTTTCACGGGACGAAAAGAGGGGATCAAAGCGCTTTGCGTGGCACTGTGCAAAGGAATGGGGCACAAGCATGCCTGATCCGGGTGACTATCACCCTAATCCTGTTTCCTCCCACCCGACAAGACGGCTCAAGCCGTTGGAGATTTTATGACCGCTTTTTCCAAACCGTGGCTTGGCCACTACTCGACGTTCATGCAGAATGAAACCATTGAGCCGTGGGACCGTCCTCTCTTTGACCTCCTTGACGAAGCGGCGTTGGAATATCCGGACCGGGAGGCCATCCTCTACGAAAAGACAGCCATCCGCTATGCGGACCTCAAGCAGAAAGCCGAACAGTTCGCGGCGGCCCTTCAGGCACGGGGATTCAAGCAGGGCGACCGCATTGCCCTCATGCTCCCAAACCTTCCACAGATGATCATCGCTTTCTGGGGTGCTGCCAAGGCCGGCGGCGTCATTGTCATGATGAACCCCCTCTACAGGGAAAAGGAAATTCTCGACAATCTCAACAACGCCGGAGCCGAGTACATTGTGCTCGAAGAGAACAGCTGGCCCCGCATAGACGCGCTGAGAACAAAACTGCCCCTCCACACCTATATCACGACAAAGGCCATTGACTGCGAAGGCTTTGCCCAAAAAATTCTGAAGCGCCTCACGCAGAAAAGCGGTGACGTCCGTGTGCCGCACGACGGAAAAGACATCTTCTCCTGGTCCCAGTTCATGGCTCAGGGTACGGACTACAGGCCCCCCTCTGACATCAACGGAGAGTCCCCCCTCCTTTTACAGTATACGGGCGGCACAACAGGCACCTCAAAGGGTGTCATCCTCACCCACGGCAACATGGGAAGCAATGCGAGACAGGTCCAGACATTCTTCTCCCTCCAGTCAAAGGACGCCCACATTTTTCTCTGTATCCTGCCGTTTTTCCATGTTTACGGGCTGAGTCTGGGGCTTGTGCAGCCCTGTATTGTGGCCGGCAAGGCCATCCCCGTCCCCCACTTTGATCCGCGCGAAACACTGCGAATCATCGAGGAGTACAAACCAAGCATCTTCCCGAGCGCCCCGGCCATGTTCATCTCGCTCCTGCAGCAAAAGGAACTCGCCAACTACGACCTTAAAAGCATCAAGATCTGCCTCTCCGGATCAGCCCCCCTGCCGGAAGACATCTATAAACGCTTCCAGGCGGTGACGGGAGCCTCCATCGCCGAGGGCTACGGCCTGACCGAAGCCTCCCCTGTGACCCACTTCACCCCCCTTGGCGCCGAAGGCACCCGCAAATGCTCCATAGGCATTCCTCTTCCCGGCACCGACGCACGCATTGTGGACATGGTTGGCGGCGCCCTGACCCTTGAACCCGGCAAACGCGGGGAACTTGTCATACGGGGTCCCCAGGTCATGAAGGGCTATCTGAACCAGCCGGACGAAACGGCAAGTGCTCTCAGAAACGGATGGCTCTACACCGGCGATATTGCCATGATGGATGAAGACGGCTATTTTTATATCGTGGACCGGAAAAAAGACATGGCCATTGTAGGCGGCTACAATGTTTTTCCCCGGGAAGTGGACGAAGTGCTCATGGAGCACCCGAGCATACGCGAGGCCGTTTGTGTGGGACTTGCCGATCCACTGCGGGGCGAGATTCTCAAGGCCTATATTGTCCTCGAGGAAGGCAAGAGCCTGACCAAGAGCGAAGTTGTGGCCTACTGCCGTACAAAGCTCGCCTCCTACAAGGTGCCCCGTCAGGTGGAATTCAGAGATGCCCTGCCCCGTTCCGTTGTCGGAAAGATCCTGCGTCGCATCCTGCTCGATGAGGAAACGGCAAAAACCAAGCAAAAAAACACGGTGGCAAAGTAATTGCATTAGTTATCAGCACAGCCGTCTGAAGTGGGAGTCTGCAGATACAGAAGCCTTGGACATTGCAACATGGGGAGACAGCGTTATGACATCCGGCCGTGGGACATGGTCATCTTCAGGCACGGGAGGGATGTCGCACAGGCGGTGTCACGGGTTCATAATACCATTGTTCCGGATGGATGCGGAATCCAATAACCTGAACGCCACGAGGACAGCAGTCCATCCGCCATTCCCTGTGTCAGCTGGAGTCTGATTGCTAACGGCGGCTTATATAAGCATATTGTAAGTTTTTTCTGCGACGGGCATTTGCGCAAAACAAAATACATTGCCATACGCAAAGGCTTCCCGTATAACCTTGATATCCATCCTTCCGCAAAACCAGGTTGGACAACAAGTAAGATACCGCTGCTCCCTGAAGCCTTTATCTGATGAGCCGGATCGTTTTTCTTGAGAAGACATCCCCACGCGTCCGCCACCTAAAGAGGATTTTCACATGTATGCCGTAGAATCGCGTGTTCAGGGAAAAATGCTTATTGTACGTGTCACGGGAGATATTCTTCTGCCTATGGCCATCAATTTTCAGGAGGAACTCTGCTCGTGCGTCTACGCAAAACGGCTGCCGGAAGTAATCATTGATCTGAGCCAGATGGGCAGAATGGATAATGCGGCCCTTGGCGTTCTCGTGACCGCGAGCACCCTCTTCAGCAAACGCGGCATGCGTCTTTTTCTCTTCAATCCCGCGCAGCATATAGAAAAGTTGATTAAAGAGATCGGCATCGAAAAATTTTTCCCGATCTTCGCGACGGAAGATGAACTTTTAAACCATAAATTAAGCGACGCTGAGTGAACCGAAGTACAACGGGCGTGAAGCGTTACTGCAACCCGGCACAACACTCTTTCTGAAATTCATTACACAGAACAACTGAAATTATTTGCACCATCACTTAACAACCTTTTTTCCTATCATTTTCCGGTGTTACAATATTGATACAGCACTTTCGCACATCAGGAATGAGCATAGCTTGCAGCTTGACTGCAGCTGTACCACAGAGGAAAGAGGCTCTGCGGTACTCCTGCAAAAAAACTTGCCGTACAGGAGACGCACCTCCCAAAAATCAACACGGTCTGTCGTTCCTGTCATGAGGTTCTTCCTTGCGCTACTATCTGCAACACTTTTTTGATCCAGATTTTGACCATCTGAACCGGAAGCCGGACGTCAACGCGGTCAAGATGAACACCATGGATCTCTTCAACCTTGGTTACGTGCAGAACGTCATCAAGGGACAGATATTGGCGCAAATTCTACCGCTAGACGCCATCACGTCACCTCCCGACCCCCGCTATATTCTCAACACAGTGGACTTTCCCGCCGGACAGAACACCTATATAGATCCGGAATACCCCCAGTACCTCCTCTCCTCCGTAAACGGCTACGTCTTCTATAACGAGGGACGTATCACGGTGAAGGCGCTGCTCAACGTCCGCCAGGACGTGAGCTTTCATACGGGCAACATCAATTTTGTGGGCGACATGGCCGTCCATGGCGCCGTGCGCTCCGGCTTTTCCATCCTCGCAAACAACGTCCGCATCTCGGGTCTTGTGGAAGGGGGAATCGCCCATTCGGGCTCCAATATGCTCGTCGATGGCGGCGTACGGGGCAATTCAAGCGATCACTGCCTCGTGGATTCGGGGGGAAAGCTCCTC
This sequence comes from Desulfovibrio sp., assembly GCA_024683955.1. Classification (GTDB taxonomy): domain Bacteria; phylum Desulfobacterota; class Desulfovibrionia; order Desulfovibrionales; family Desulfovibrionaceae; genus Desulfovibrio. Next base: position 42,252 of record JAIKXS010000010.1, read on the forward strand.
ATCAACTTCATCGAAAAGGCGGAAGCCCGTGCGCGGGGCAATATCGTCATCAACAAGTACTGCCTCTACAGCACGGTCTATGCCGGCAACAACATACTGGTCAAGGAACAGCTCTACGGCGGCACGGTCAACGTCTTTTCAAGCATCTATGTTGGAAAGCAGCTCGGCAATAAGGCGGGCATTCCAACAGTCATCTACATCGGCTATGACCCGCTCACCATACGACGCATGGAAAAGCTTGAGGGATTCATCGCCTCCCTCACGCAGCGGATCATGCACCTCAAGGCCATCACAAAAAAGCTTCCGCCCGACGCCAACGAGCAGACCCTGAAGCTCCAGAAATTCCTTGCCCAGCGCCAGAATATCATCAACCAGCGCGCGGACATCGCCAATAAGCTTATCAAGGACGAAAAGACCATACAGAACTGCCGGCTGATTGTGCCGGGCATCACGTATCCGGGCGTTGAAATTTCCATCGGCCGCTATTTCTTCTCAGTGGAAAAGGTTTACGAAAACGTGGTCTTCCGCCTTGTGGACAACGAAATCCGTCCGGAAGCCATAAGCTCCCTGCAGCCAACACTGCGCTGAGTTCGTCCGCCCATACCCGCGCGAGCCCCAGCGGCGGTCCAACTTGACGCTTCTCCGGGATCACTGTGCATACCTACTCCTTAACCCCGCTCGTTGACGATCAGCAGAACCTCATGGATATTGAGGCCAAAAGTCCGGGCCGCCGCTTCCTCCTGCTCGGTCCCAAGGGGCCGGCCCGCGAAGAGGCCATCATCACGCCATTTCTTCAGAAATACGCCGAGAACCCGCGACTCCTGCCGGTTCTGCTGGGCCTTGGCGTTGGCAGGGCTCTTGAATCCCTTCTCGAATCCTACGATGGTCCCATAGCCGTCCTTGATAACGAACACACGAAAAGCAGCGAACTCTGCCCGAAAACCCTCTCGCGTCTTCTGGCTTCAGGTAACGTCACCGTCATTTCCGCCCCCTCTTTTGAAGAAGCGAGGAACCGCCTGACCATCTGGCAGAAACAGCATGGGGACCGCCCTCTCTGCCCCCTCATCAACCCCTTCTACCAGCGTCTCGATCCCGCTTTCTACGGAGAAATCCGAAAAGTCCTGGAAGCGAGCAGCGCCTTTGATTTCTGGAACAAGGCCGTCCAGCCGCGCTTCACGACATCCACGCCACGTCTTCTGCTCCTGACAAGCAAGTATTTTCTCATGGGCGAAGTGCAGGCCGCCTGCAAGCGTCTCGGCATTCCCACAACCCTTATCACCATCGGTGACGAAGAAGTCGGCCAGGAACGTTTCGTCGAACAGATACTCCAGGCTGTCCTCCGTCATGCGCCCGACTTCTGCCTTACCCTGAACCACATGGGCGTTGACAGGGAAGGGGTGCTCATGGATCTTCTGGCACGATTGAAGCTGCCCCTTGCATCCTGGTTCGTGGACAATCCCCATCTCATCATCCACCTCTACACCCGTTGTATAAGCCCCTGGACATGCCTCTTTACCTTCGACAGCGACAATGTCGCATCCCTGAAAGAGATGGGATTTCCCCATGTCTACTACCTTCCGCTGGGAACCGATCCGCTCCGCTTCTCACCGGCGGCGGGCCAGGCTCCGGCAGCCTGGCGCTCGCGGCTCTCCTTTGTCGGCAACTCCATGCTTTACAAGGTCGGAGGACGCCTGAAAAAGGCCGATCTTCCAAAATCCCTGAAGATGGCCTTTCAGGAGGTTGCAACAGCCTACATACAGAGCAGCGAACGATCCGTCGCGGTCTTTTTGCAAGAGGCCTTTCCTGACCTCTACGCGATCTATGAGACACTCCCCGACAATGAGCAGAAGCTCGCCTACGAAACGGCCGTCACCTGGCAGGCCACACGGCGCTACCGCAACGACCTCGTCCGCCGCCTTCTCCCCTTTCATCCGACCATTGCGGGTGACACGGGCTGGGCCATTGAGTTCAGAAACGAGGCGGAACAGCCGCGCTATATGCCGGAGCTCAACTACTACGCGGAACTGCCTCTCTTCTACACCTGCCAGGATATTTCCTTTAACTGCACAAGCCAGCAGATGAAGGGAGCCGTCAACCAGCGCATTTTCGACTGTCCTGCGGCGGGAGGCTTTGTCCTCACGGACTGGCGGGAGCAGATGGACGAACTCTTCACGCCCGAAGAAATGGCGGTCTACCGCGAAGCTGACGAAATCCCGGACAAAATCCGGTTTTTCCTCTCCCATGAGCATGAACGAAAAGCCATGGCCGCCCGCGCAAGAAAACGTGTCCTCGCCTGTCACACCTGGGAAGCGCGTCTGAACATTCTGATTCACCGCATGCGCGAAATTTACGGCTGATAACGCCCAAAGGACCTTGCCCCATGAGCAGCGACCCGATTCTCATCATTCAGATGCAGAGAATAGGGGACTGCATCCTCTCATTCCCACTGCTTTTCGATCTGCACAGGCTCTATCCGGACGCGCCGCTCTGGGTTGTGGCCAAAGAGGAATTTTTCCTGCCCCTCATGCCCCTGGCTCCCCCACTCACCTATTTTTCTCCCTCCCATCTCCCGGCCCTTGCGGAGCACAAATTTCGCATGGCCATCAATCTGAGCACCCAGGGCGAAGCCCAGCATATCATGGGACAGATCAGGGCCGGCTCAAAGCTTGGTCTCTCCCTTGAAGGAAAGGTCCTGCACATCCACGGATTCTGGCAGCTCTACCGCCACTCCCTCACCCAGAACAACCGGCACAACACCTTCCACTGGGCAGACCTTCACCGTCTTGACCTCTTTCCCGACGGTGGGCACACACGGTTCGTGCACGCGGTTTCCCCAAAGAAGGACAAAAAAATCGGTCTCGTGCTTGGCGCAAGTGAAGACACGAAACGGCCTGACTTGTCCTTTCTGACCATACTTTCACGCGCGCTTCTGCGGGCAGGCTATCTTCCCTTCTTCTTTGGCGGGCCCGGGGAGGCGGAACTCGGCAGGAACCTTGCCGTGCGCATTGGTCTTCCAAAGGCCAATTTTGCCGGAAAACTCTCCCTTTCCCAGGTCGCCGCCTTCTTCGCAGACCTTGACCTCGTGATCACGCCGGATACCGGTCCCATGCACCTTGCCGACTGGGTGGGCACCCCCGTGCTTAATCTCTCCATGGGAAGCGTGCGGGCCCAGGAAACGGGCCCCTATTCACCAAGGCAGTGGATTCTCCTCCCGCACATGAGCTGTGCCGGCTGCTGGCAGTGCACCTACAGGGAAAACCGCTGTCGGAAAAAATTTCAGCCCCGCCAGGTCATCTCGGTCCTTCCTGACATTCTGGAAGGTGCCCGCAATCCTTCCTCCCCGCACTATCTCCGCCTTGCCAGAACTACCCGCAACGACAATCTCTATGCCGTCTCCGTCGTTGACGGCACGACAAACGCGGAAGCCGAGCTCGATGCCCTTTTCAGGACACTCTTTCTCGCCATGGGACAAAAACGGGAAGAACTGTGGGGAGACGGGAAAAAAGACGGTGGGACGGAAGACCTCGGCAAACGGATCGATATTCTCAACGAACATCACCCGCGCCTTGCCTCGCATCTTGCCCGCCATCTCGTACGCCTTCTGCAGAGCATGCGTCAGGGGGCGAGAAAGAACGTTCTGCCGGAACAGGGATCCTTCACGTCCGTGCCCCCCTCACTCCGTCTTCTCGCGGGATTCTGTGAAATGTATGTGCAGAACAAAAACGGCGGCAAGGAAGCGTGGGAGGACGTCTGTCAGTGGATATCCCGTCTTCTCTCCCTTCTGGAACGGTGAATCCCGCCCGGCTCCTGAAAATAGTTCGCCTGCGCTCCGTTCGCGAATTGGAACACTCTTTGAATAGATATGGCTACCAAGGAGTGAACCATGCAAATTCTTCCTACTGTTTCCACCATGACGAATCAGGAAATGAGCGCGAAAGACCAGCTCAAGGCCGCAATCAACCAGTCCATAGCCCTGTTCGGTTCAAAATTTGCCGATTCGCTTAATATGGCCGAATCAAATCTTTCCCTGCAGGCACAACCCCAAACGGCCGAATCGACCTTAACCATGCAGGAAGAAACAGAAGAGGAAGAAAAGGACGAACGCGACTCCGATTCGGTCTATTCCAGGTCCGCCAGTCAGCCGCAGTCCTTCACCATAGACGAGGTCTGCTTCACCCAGACGGAACTTACGAATCTTCTGTCGGGACTTAAGAAGAACAAGGCCCCTCAAAAGAGTCTCAAGGCCCTGTCGAAGCTCTGCGAGCTGCCTGACGGCGCAAATCTGGGACAGGTGCTTGCGAGCCTCAAGGGAAAAAAGGAAGAGATTTCCCTCTCCGATGAAGACGCAAACAACATCACGAATCTTACAAACAGCATCGACCCGTCTGGAATGCTTGAACGCACTGTTCTGGACGCGATCTACAACAATAAGCCCGACACGGCTCTGAGGGCCCTTACAAACGCTCTTGACGAACTTGATCCGGGCGAAATGATCTCCGTCTCCAAGGATGACGTGCTCTCCTTCGGCCGGGGTCTTGGTCTTGGTCAGGAAAGCCTTGAGCGCCTTGAGTCCTTCTTCGGCGACGCCCAAAACGGCACGACCACCCCTGCAGGCTTCAAGAAGCTTCTTTCTCCCGCACAGGATGAAATCCTGAACGCAAAGAAGGATGAGGAGAGCCTGAACACAGCCATTGAAAAGACCCTGGGGCCCATGCTCGACAAGGCAAAAAAGCGTATGGAGGAGGAGCGGAATTCCCAGACCCTGAAGAGTCGGGAATCGGAGCAGAGCAAGACCTATATCGACAAGACCGTCCAGGAAGAGAGCCGGCTGACCCTCAATAATATCCTTGATGAAGGCTATTATGATCACGAGCCTCCGTCCCTGGAGGAAAGCATGCGCCAGGCATCGGCGATCCCCTCTATGCAGAACCCGGCCGGCCAGTCCTTCTCCGGAACGCCCCAGAACTTCACGGGAAGCGATTCCCGTGGAAAGCAGGGAGAGAATCCGTGGAATGAACTCTTAGGCAAGGTCAAGATGCAGACATCGCAACAGGGAGCCCCCCTCGCCGCGCCCGCTCAGGGGCAGGGCATGCCGCACCCTGCCGCGTTCAGCCCGACCCCCGTGATGAACCAGGCGAACCTTGCGGCCTCAGGACCTGGTCAGGATGCCAGGCAAAATTTGCCTATCGCACGGCAGGTCGCGGCACAGGTTGAAGAAGGTCTTTTCCAGACACTGAGAAACGGCTCCTCACGTCTTGAGCTCCAGCTCCATCCCCAGGATCTCGGAAGCGTCGCCATCACACTTATTGCGAGAGGCGGGGAAGTCAGCGCCCACATCAAGACCGACAGGGCAGAAACAGCGGAACTCCTCAGCCAGCAGGCAGACAGCATCAGGGCAAAGCTTGAAGAACAGGGAATCAAGGTCGACAACATCGAAATCGAACTGAAGGACGAAAGCCAGAACGAGAAGAACGAGCAGCAGCTTCTCCAGGATATGGAACAGCACAATTCCTTCCAGGAAGAGGATGCACGCCGCCAGCAGCTTCGGCGCATGCGGACCCTTGCAGCCATCAATAATTCCGCGGGCAGAGAGGATTCACAGAAATTGGAACAGAGTGTGCAAAGAAAGGACGACCAGGAAACATCTTCCACCCGCATTCTTGACCGGGTGGCATAAGTATAACGGAGTTCACCATGTCCAGTATCTCAAGCGCTCTCGCCCAGACAAGCAAGGAATTCGCTTCCGCCCTCTCCACCAAGAAAAGCACCGGTGACAATATGGACAAGGAGGACTTTCTCATGCTCCTTGTGACACAGTTCCAGTACCAGGATCCCCTGAATCCCATGGAAGACCAGGAATTCGTGGCACAAATGGCACAGTTCTCAAGTCTTGAGCAGCTGATGAACCTGAATACGAGCATGGAAGGACTGACCTCGGCGACGGACAATCAGCAGATGCTCAACGCCACGTCCTATATCGGCAAGCAGGTCACTGTGAGCGGCAACTCCATAGGCAAGGTGACCAATACCGACGGCACGACCACCATCAGCACCTTCCGCTACGCCTTTGGCGAGACGGTCCGCGAAGGCGTTCTCACGGTTATGGACGGAAGCGGCAACACCGTCTACACCGAAAATCTCGGCGGAAAGAACGCCAACACGACCTTTGAATTCAACTGGAACGGTCTGAACGACAAGGGTCTGCCCGCGTCGGACGGCACCTACACTGTTTCTCTTGCGGCGTATAACAGCGCCGGCGAAGCGGTGGTTTCCGACCAGGTTGTCGACGCAACGGTCACGAGCGTCGTCAAAAACGAGAACGTGGTCTATCTGGGCCTTGACGGCGGACAAAGCATGGAGCTTGCGAACGTTCGTCAGGTGACAACGCCAAAGACCACCACCCAGACGACGACCTCCTCCGCCAGCGGGACAGAGACAACAAGCGCAACAACAACGGAAGCAACAGAGGAAAAACAGACCCTGACCACGTCGAGCGACCCGATCTCGGGCTAAATTTCCAGGAACTCCCGAGCGCTCCGTAAAAGACGACGGAGCACGTCGCGGAAAGGGACGGAATGCGCGAAAAGATGGTGTGGATTGCGAAAGCGCAGCACTGTCCGCGAAGGAAAGACGTTCCGCCAAAAAATTACGTCTCAAAACGCGGTTGAAAGATACTGTGAACTGCCGAAGAAAGACCGTCCCGGGCTGTGGGACGGTCTTTCTTATAGTGCTCAGACGCTGGCCCCGCGTTGCGGATAAAGGCTTCCATTCCGACTTCTCTTTCTTCTCTTGCTCTCTTTTCCGCAAGGGCCTACAATTTGGACGTTCCCATTCTTTCTTCTAACGCTTTTTCTTAAAAAGGCCCCTCCATGCCGCGTTTTCTGGTCATCCAAGCCGCACGCTTCGGGGATCTTCTTCAGACAAAACGTCTTATCCTTTCGCTCGAACGCCTGGGCCGGGTGCATCTTCTCTGTGATACGGGACTGGCATCCCTTGCCGCTCTTCTCTATCCTGCTGTCGAAACTCACGCGTTTTATTTCCATGCGCCCCAGACAGAATGCGTCAGAGAGCACAATTCGCGAACACTCACGGATCTCGCCGATCTCTCCTTCGATACCGTCTATAACTGCAATCTTTCCCCTCTTTCAAACGCCCTTTGCCACCTCTTTCCCCGTGAACGCACGGTGGGCTACAGGCCGAATGCTGTCGGACGGACGGAACGCATGCCGCTTCTTCAGCGCGTTGCCCGCATGACCGCCATGCGATCAACGGCAGCCTTCAACCTCGAAGACGTCTGGGCCCATCTCGTGAGCAACCCTGTTCCCGCCGACGAGGTGAATCCCCGCCCGAAACCGGGCGGAGGAGGTCTTGGAATAATCCTTGCGGGCCGGGAGGAACGCCGATCCATCCCTCCGAACATTCTTGCCGACCTTGCCTCCGTCTACGTTCAGACCGGCCAGTTTCCTCATCTCTATCTTCTTGGCACGGCACAGGAAAAAAAACTCGCCCACGCAATCCGCCGTCTTCTTCCAAGCTCTCTTCAGCCACGTACCGAAGACCTCTGCGGAAGAACAGGATGGAAGGAACTTCTTGACTGCGTGGCGTCTCTCGACCTTGTTCTCACGCCCGACACGGGAACCATGCACCTTGCGGCCCATCTGGGGGCCCCCGTTCAGGCCTTTTTTTTCTCCTCGGCATCCTGTCATGAAACCGGTCCCTATGGCACGGGACACCGGATCATCCAGGTGGCTCCGCCCTGTGCACCATGCCTTGAAAGCGCTCCCTGCCAAAGGGAACTTCTCTGCCACAAGGCCATGGAAGGACGGGATTTTCTTAGATACGTGACCGCGATGGCACGGGGGAAAGACATTCCCGCGCCGCCTCACATCCAATTTTTTGAAACGGCCACGGACGCCCTCGGGGTCCACTGCATTCTCCGATCAGGACACGACCCCATGGCGTCGCAGCGAAGGTTCATACGGGCTCTTCTTCTTGAAGAATACGCTGACGGGGAGACTGTCCTGCCCAAGAATCCAGGGGAGGAAAAGCTCATGGAACTCCTTTTTGTCCAGGACCGCGACTGGATGATCAACGCAAAAAGCTACGTCTGATTCCCTTCTCCCGCCGGGGAGGACGGCACACGGAAAGAAACCGCATCCCTGCGTTCCTGGAAGCGCTCTGTCCTCATGAAGAGCGCAGCAACGCGCGGCGAAAAAACGTTGAATGTACGGGGCCCCCCGCTCCGTCGACGACAAAAAAACGATAACACATGCCCGTTTTCACAAAGGCTGGCTCCGACGCCACAGTCCTCGCAGAACACGTCGCAGGAATCCCGCAGGCCGGGGAAACAGGCCCGGTGTCGCATGACCGCCGGGCATGGATTTCCGGACGTGACAGCGCGCTTTCCAAGGTTACCAAAACGGCGTGGATGGACAGGCTCACCCTGGACCAACGTGCTTAAAAGGATTGCAATGAACAAAAAATTGCGGATTCTCGTTGTTTTGCCGATGTACGGCGGTTCCCTCCCCATAGGCAACTTCTGCGCCGACGCGCTGCGCAACCTCGGACACAGCGTCCGGGTCTTCGAGGCCCCCCTCTTCCACCCCACCTTTGAAGGTCTGAAAAAGCTCGACATCGGCCCCGAACACATAAGCCAGATCGAACATTCCTTCCTGAACCTTGTTTCCCAGGCAATCTTTGCCCATGTCCAGTCCTTCGAGCCCCATCTCGTTCTGGCTCTGGCCCAGGCGCCCATGGGAAAGACCCTTCTTGCAAGACTTCGCCGCACGGGCATTCGCACGGCAATGTGGTTTGTGGAGGATTACAGGATTTTCCAGTACTGGAAGCTCTTTGCGCCTCTCTACGACGTCTTCTTTGTCATACAAAAAGAGCCCTTTCTCTCTCTCCTCTCCGAAACCGGTCAACAGAACGCCGTCTACCTCCCCCTTGCGGCACTCCCCTCATTCCACAGGAAGGCCGACCTTACGCCTGAAGAAAAGGCCCTGTACAAAGCCGACATCGCCTTTCTTGGCGCGGGCTATCCCAACAGACGTCTTGCATTCCGCCCCCTTGCCGGAAAAAACTTCAAAATCTGGGGATCTGACTGGGACGGGGAAGCCATTCTGAAAAACAACATTCAAAAAGGGGGGCAACGCATCTCAAGTGAAGAGGGGCTTAAGATTTACTCGGCCTCCACAATCAATCTCAATCTCCATTCAAGCGTACAGACGGACACCCTTGTGAGCCACGGTGATTTTGTTAATCCGAGGACATTTGAGCTCGCATGCATGGGGGCCTTCCAGCTTGTGGATGAACGCAGCCTTATGCCGGAACTCTTCCCGGACGATGCCGTGGCAACCTTTTCCTCAATTGAGGATATGTACGCAAAACTTGAGCATTTCCTGCGGGCGAAGGACGAACGCGAGGCGTACGCTGAAAAAGCCCGGGAGATCGTCCTTCAGCGGCACACCTACGAAAAGCGCATGGAGGAGCTGCTGCGGCACGTTGAAGAACGTCTCGGATGGCCATGCTTCGAGCAGGACACGCGGACGGAGGGGGAGCCTGAGGGAATAAGAAAGGAAATTGAGGCGCTTCTGACCGATCTCTCTCTCGGTCCCCACGCCTCCTTTGAAGAAGTGTGCGCAAAGCTTCGCAAGGCAAACGGACGCCTGACCCCTCTGGAAACGGGCGTGCTTTTTCTGGACGAATGGCGGAAGCAGTACGTGAAACCAAAGTCCTAGACCGGATTCTTCCTGGGCGGAAAAAAATCCCCGTTCCTTATTGCGGACACACGCGGAAAAACGCGTTTTCCCCTACATCATACGGCACATTTCAACGTAGAACGGTACGGAGGAGATAAGAAGGAGATCGGCAAAGACGACGGACACCTTGTGACGCAGGGGCAGTTCGCTCAGGCTCACGGCCAGATGAAGCAGTGACCCGAGAAGCCAGAGAAGTCCGAACAGCAGCACCGGGAAAAAGGGCTGAAGCACTGTCCACGGATCCGCAAGAAGGCGCTCCTGAGCGGGCCAGAGGAGAAAGCCGAGCACAAGGACCAAAAGAAGGAAAAGCATAAGTCCGGTCCTTGCAATCCAGCCGGAAAGCCAGCGCGTCACGGTCTGATAGTGATCACGCCCGTAATCGTGGACGGAACGCAGGCAGAGAAGGCCCATGCTGCCATAGACGGCGGGCATGGCCAGAAGAAGAAGAAAAAGAGGCAGGGCAATACAAAGGAGGGGTGTCTCTATACCGAGGAACCCCGTCGCAACCTGCTCAAGCTGTGTCTGCAGGTCAAGAAGGGTCACGGGCTCACCGGGCATCCTCAGACGCCACAGAAACACCACAAAGAGAGCCCAGACAAAGCCCTGGAAAAAGGTCGCGAAGGAGAGAATGCTCGAGACAAGGGGATGAGAGGAAAGCGCCTTCCACACAACAAGATGAAGAGAGAAAAGCAGGAGCGTCACAAGCCCCATAAGCCATGCAATTTCCTCGAGAAGACCGAAGACCGACTCCGGGAAGAGAGTTCCGCTCTGCAGATAGCTCCACGCCTTCCAGCCAAGAAGGGGAATCCAGCCGAGGGCACAGGCGAGAACGGCGAGCTGCCGTGCTCCCTTCTCATAGGCACTGCGTTTCCGTTTCTTGGCAAGTCTGCGACCGACAATGAAGAAAAGCCCCATGCAGGCAATGGAGAAGACGCAGAGGAAAAGACAGGAAACCCCTCCGTGCGTATAATAAGGAAGAAGAAACGGACAGGACAGCAGAACGTCTTGCAGAGATTGCATATACTTTCCTTTATAGCTCACTGCCCTGATGTTACACCTGACAGGGCAGAAGTTGTCTGATACGGAGCTCGGTCGTAACCGGTCTTCTGAGCCGGCATTCCGAAAAATATAGTTGGTCTAACAAAAATAGCAAGAGAGAGCCCGTTCCGTCCAACGGCAAAGGGGCGCGGGACAGGCTGCCCCTGCAGGCCGGCTGATCAAAAACGGGCCACCGATCGATGGGGGCTTTCTCAGACGAACACGCCGCGTCTTTGGGGGAGAGAGGACGCGGAACCCCCTACTTGACTTGTTTTGCCGTTACCGACTATTCATATTTCCGGCAGAGGAGAATACCGCGTCGGCCCCGTGCAACGAGAAGGCCCGAAAAGACACGTGCTTCTCAGTCCCGGCATGTCCCTGCGGAGGGCACCCGCACACCCCGCCGTGCGCACATCGCCTCCAGGCGTTCCCGTCCGAAGCAGGAGTCGCACTGCCGCCCATGCTTCTGGCCGCCACACTCCGGCCCCCCCGTCGGGAGAGGACACCGGACAGTCACCGCCAAGGCCCTGCACAAAAGCCCAATCAATACAGAAATAACCAGGAAAAACTTACGGGGGGCGGCTTTCCTCCTCCGCCTGAACGCGGAGGTTCACGCCGCAGAAAAACAATGGAAACCATACGGATTCAGGTACAAAAAGCACTTCTTCTTTCGTCCGTTCTTTCTCTGACACTCTGCGGCTGCGCGGCCAAGGACCCTGAACATCAGCGGCAGGAACGGCTATGGGCGCAGAACGAGCAACGGATGGCTGTCCTTGAAAAAAATGTCACCCAGCTGAACGAACAGGTTTCCATTCTCAATAACCGCGTCTACGAAGTGCGTGGCCACAAGGGAAAGCGAACGGGCCTTACGGTGGTTCCCGTTCTGCCACATTCTCCCGCAACCCCCGGAGCCCCCGCCCATCAGAAATACGAACCGTCCAGGCAAAACGCTTCCCAGCCTTCAAGAAAAGCCCCGCAGCAGCGCCATCCGCAGCGGGCCGCTCAGAACAGACCCGTGACGCCGGTTCTTCCGCCGACGAACGCCATGCAGAAGCCGACAGACACCCGCGCAGCAGCGGGATCCGCCCCAAGCCCCGCGAACCCAGCCCTGCCTCCTGCGCTCCCGCCAACCGGGAATGAAACCTTTGCCCTGCCGCCCGAGTCCGCCGCGGGGGGACCTGCACCTCAGCCGACCCTGCCCATTGAGAACTCCACTCCGCCCCACAATGTCAAAAACCCCGCCCCCGCGCCCATGACCCCGGGGCTTCCTGCGCAAGGCGCCCAAAAAGCACCCCAACGCTCTCTTAAGGGAGAAGAGGCAAGCTACAAGGAAGCTCTGAAACTTGTGCGCTCAGGCCGTTCTCAGGAAGGCATTGCAAAATTCAACGATTTTCTTGCCAAGTATCCCAACGGCAAGTACGCACCCAACGCCTCCTTCTGGATGGGCGAAGCCTATTACTCCCAGGGGAACTACAAGGAAGCCCTCAATCAGTACAACCGGGTCAACGCCAACTACCCGAAACACCACAAGAACGCCGACGCGCTCTTAAAAAGCGGCATGACCTACCGAAAACTCGGAGACGACGGGAACGCGAAGGCCAGCTTCGAAACACTCCGGAAGCAGTTCCCCAATTCCGATGCCGCAAAACGGGCAAGACGTGGACACTAACCGGGAGGAAGGCCCCCTACTCTCCCGCTTCAGTCTTTGGCTTGAGAGCCGAAACGCCCGTTCGACAACTTCAAGAGCCTATCTGACTGATCTTAGGCAGCTGGACGGCATCCTAAGCCCCCACGCTCTCTCCCTCGAGGATCCGTCCCGCATTACCAAACGCCATCTCGAGGGCTACGTGGCGACCCTCTTCCGCATGGGGCTCGACAAGGCCTCCATCGCACGCAAACTTGCGGCCTGCCGCTCCTTCTTCCGATTTCTTCTGCACGAAAAAATTCTGGAAGAGGACCCCACAAGCCACCTCAGAAATCCCAGACAGGATAAAAAGGAGGCACGCGTTCCCAACGTGGATGAAATGTTTGCCCTCCTGGATCAGCATGTCGAGGAAGACGAGGCCGTCAGACTCAGGGATACGGCCCTCCTCGAACTCCTCTACGGATCCGGACTCCGCATCAGCGAAGCCCTCGCCCTGAACGTTCATGATGTCCGGGGAGCGAAGGGGCTCACCATCATGGGCAAGGGCTCACGGGAGAGAATCGTGCCGTTAACGGACACGGCAAAGGAACGCCTCGCCGACTGGATCAACGCGAGGGAACAGCTGGCCCTTCGGCAGGAAGAGGCCCTTTTCGTGGGCGTGCGCGGGAAGCGTTTGCAGCGGCGGGAGGCTCTGCGGATCACGGAAAAATTCGGGGAACGTGCGGGCATCGCCGTCTCCCTGACCCCCCACAGCATGCGTCACGCTTTTGCGACCCACCTCCTTGAGGGGGGCATGGATCTGCGCTCTGTACAGACCCTCCTCGGACATAAACGCCTTCAGACAACACAGCGCTACACGCACATAAGCCTGAACGAGCTGACCGCCGTCTACGACAGAGCCCATCCGAGAGCCCTCGGAGAAGAGAACGGGGAAACGAATCAGAAAAAGGAAGAGAAAGACCGTCCCGCAGAAACGTAAAACAAAAAAGGCCTCTTTCACAAGAAGCCTTATCACGTCCTGAAGACTCGGTTACACAGCGATCTAGAGTTGCAGTTTCGAGGCGGGAATGGTGCTTGAACCAAAATTCAGCTTGCCCAGTCCGCCTGCAACCGTCAAATTGGTAACGGCCTCAATGTACTTGTCCTGCAATTCCTTGGGGGTTGAGGAATAGCGGTACATAAAATGCTTTCCCTCAATGGTTCCCTCGAAGTTTGGTTCAAACGGATGGCCGTAGGGGAGAAGAACCATCTGCGCCCCCTGCTGGGTGGGAATGACCTGCAGGGCCCCCACATCCGTCAGACAATCTTTTTCCGCATCGTATTTGCCGATTACGAGTTCACCCGTCACCAGCTTGACCAATCGAATATCGTACATACTCTATACCTCAACACAGCGTATTCGGTTAAAAAGTCGTTTTTTTCGACGAATTTCTCTACTGCAAAAGAGTAAAAAAATCAATATGACACAGCATCCCACCCCGTCCGGGTCAACGGACCTACTTGAAAAAGCCCTGGGCTACACCTTCACGGACAGAGGGCTCCTCGATCTGGCCCTCACCCACACCTCCTGGGCCAATGAAAAGGCGGCCGACCATGGGCAGAAAACCAGGCACGAAAATATCCGAAACAACGAACGACTGGAATTTCTTGGCGATGCGGTCCTCGAGCTCTGTGTCTCCAACATTCTCTTCCACTCCTTTCCCTCCCTGCGTGAAGGATCCCTCACAAAAATCCGTTCAAGCCTCGTCAGCACAACGAATTTTGCGAACATGGCCAAAACGCTTGGCATTAATCACCTGATAAAATTGGGAAAGGGAGAGGAACTGCAGGGAGGAAGAGAGCGTGACTCTGTTCTGAGCGACGCCTTTGAAGCGGTCATTGCGGCCGTATATGAGGATGGCGGATACAAGGCTGCCATGAAGACCATCGAGGGTCTCTTCCACACCTACTGGAATCAGGACTGGGATGCGGAGACCGTGAAGGACAACAAGACAAGCCTGCAGGAGCTTGTGCAGCAGCGTTTTAAGACAACACCTCTCTATCAGCTTACCAAAAGCGACGGGCCGGACCACGCAAAGACCTTCACGGTCCAGCTTACCCTTCCGGACGGAGCCGTTTTTCAGGCCACGGGCACAAGCTGCAAAAAAGCAGAACAGGAAGCAGCAGGAAAAGCTCTGCTATACTGCGCGAACCTCTGACATCCCCAGAAAAGCCGTTTGAGGGTCCGGCCCGGGAACCACTCCCGGGCCGGTTGTCTTTGGGTCGCCTTAGCCACATGAGAAAAACTAACCGATAAGCTGCATGGCCATCTGCGGCAAGGAGTTGGCCTGGGAAAGCATGGCAACCGCACTCTGGGTGAGAATCTGGTTTCGGACGAACTGCGTCATTTCCGTTGCCACGTCCACGTCCGAAATTCGTGATTCGGCAGCCTGCAGATTTTCCGCCTGGGTTGTCAGGTTTGTAATGGTGTTCTCAAGCCTGTTCTGCATGGCGCCTATATGGGCGCGGATCTTGTCCTTGGACACAATGGCGTTCGTAAGGGCATTCAGAGCCTGCTGGGCACCCTGCTGGGTGGAAATCGAATACCCGGCCCCCGCAGCGGCATTGTTACCGACACCGAAGGCGGAAGCCGTGCAGCAGCCGATCTCGATATAGTAGTAGTCTTCTGCCGAATCGTTGCTTGATCCAAAGTGCACCTTAAGTCTGCCGGTGCTCGTCATTCCCGAACCGTTATGAGTGCCGGAAAGGCTCCCGTTCAGAAGGTGGATTCCGTTGAAATCTGTTGCATTTGCGATTCGCGTGATTTCCGAAGCCATCTGCTGGTATTCAGACTCGATCATGAGACGCTGCGTGGAATCGTAGGTACCGGTGGCTGCCTGTTCCGCAAGCTCTTTCATGCGGATGAGTTTTTCGTCGATAACTCCGAGGGCACCGTCCGCGGTCTGGATGAGCGAAATCGCATCGTTTGCGTTGCGGACACCCTGTTGCAGGGCGGCGATGTCGGTACGCATGAGTTCGCGGATGGCAAGGCCCGCCGCATCGTCTGCAGCCGAATTGATACGCATGCCCGAGGACAGGCGCTGGGTTGAGGTGGACAAACGGTTGTAGTGAGAATTTAACGCGTTGGCAACGTTTGTTGCCATAAGGTTGTGGTTAACGACCAAAGACATAGGACTCCCTCCTACTGGCTAAAGTTAAGCTACAAAGCTATTGCAGAAGGCGTGCCAAGTATATACAAATTAAATAAAATCGGTAAGTTACAAAAAGTCTTGAAAAAGTTTTTCTTCAAATGCCCTCCTTTCTGCCAGATTATCCGCCCGAACGGAAAAAACTGCCCTGAACGGACGTCTCCATAAGAACGGCGACAAAACGCGAAAAACGAAGAGGGGAGCAGATATTCAGGAGGAGGGAAAAAAAGTACGGGTATCAGCAGCGTCCGGGAAATTTGGCAGTATTTTGACAATGGTCTCAGGAGTACAATCTGATAGGCA
Source organism: Desulfovibrio sp. (assembly GCA_024683955.1). Lineage (GTDB taxonomy): Bacteria > Desulfobacterota > Desulfovibrionia > Desulfovibrionales > Desulfovibrionaceae > Desulfovibrio. The sequence goes on from JAIKXS010000010.1 coordinate 58,187, forward strand.
GGGTCAGCGGAAAAAGATCGGCAACGAAAACATGCCTACAACGCACAAAGGCAGGGCACGTCAGAACGGGGCAAAAACGTGGCAAGAGGCCCTCTGTTCCGGCTTTTTCCTCCGCTTCTTCCTACTTTCACAATCTTATGCTAGAGAATCGATATCCTCGGGGGAAAGGGGAAAGGAGAGAAGACGCCTGACGTGACTCCGGCGTTCAACACAGTGCTCACCAGAAAGGCGGACGGCATGCAGGAACCCACAAAACACTTTTACCACATAGCCATTTCGCTTGCGGACAGAATCTGTCTCATCGCAGGCCTCGGCCGGGTCGGAAAAAGGAAACTTGCAGGGCTCCTTGCCCTTGGGACCGAAGCGCCGGAACGCATACTGCTCTTTGAACCCAGGCCGGACGAACCGCTCAGGGCCCTTCTCAGGGATCATCCGCGTCTCATCCTTTTTGAGCGCTCTCCCACGCCCCTTGATCTTCTCAGGGCAACTCTTATCTTTGCCTGTACCGGAAACCTCTCCCTCAACAGGGATATCGCGCTCTTCTGCCGGGAGCACAGTATCCTTTGCAACTGCACGAGCGATCCCGAGCTTGGCGATGTAGAAATTCCGGCGCAGGTGGATCTTGACCCGATGGTTCTGACTCTTTCAACGGGTGGGGCCAGTCCGGCCCTTGCACGTGTGTGGAAGGAAGAACTGCGGAAATGGGGCGAGGGAAAACGCCCAATGCTGCTTCTTATGCGGCGTCTGCGCCCTCTTGTCCTGGCTCGCAAGGCCCCGCAGGAAGAAAATCAGAAGCTCTTCCGGGCCCTTGCCGAAAGCGCCCTCGAAACCCTGCTCGCAAACGCCGAGCAGGAAAAGGCCTGGCAGCTTTTGCACTCGCTTCTGCCGGACCCCATGAAAAAACAGGCAAAACCTCTTATCGAAGAACTTTTTGGAACGAATGCCATACCTGTGCGACAGTCACGGAAACACTGACCTGCAGGCCATGTTCCGCGTATTCTTTTCAACGAAAAAAGCCGCGGCCGAAACGGATTCAGCCCGCTTCTGTCCGTGGCACGACTCGTAAAGGATGCACTATGCAGGATCTTCTATCTTCACCGATCCTCTCTCATTCCCTCTCTCTTTTCCTCATTCTTGCCTGCTATCTCGTGGCAACGGTCACGGGGCTCACGGCCCTCTCTGCCCGCATGCCGCGTCTTCTCCTCTCCTCCTGCGTTCTTGCCCTCTTCGCCTTTCTCTTTCAGACAATGACCCTGATACTGGGTTACCACAAGACCTTTGGAGATGGGCTCAGCGGCGGCGCCTACCTGCAGCTTTTTGCCTGGTTCATCATGCTTGCCGCGGTCCTTCTCTGGTTCAAGCTCCGAAAACCCGCGGCCATGGCCCTCTCGAGTCCGCTCTGTGCAGCCCTCTTCGCCATGTCCATCCCCTATATGCAGCAGTCCATCCGTCTTCCGGATTCACTTAACTATTCCTTCTACATGCTCCATATGGGAACTCTCTTCGCCGCTCTGGCGCTCATGGCCGTAGCCTGCCTCGTCAGCATGCTCTTTCTTATCCTTGAACGCAGCATCAAGCGCAAGGAACGCGTCAAGGGGTTTCTGGAGGATATTCCGGCCCTTTCGGCCCTCGACACCGTCAACGGATTCTGTATTCTGGCAAGTTTTCCTCTCTATACCGTGGGCATTCTGACAGGAATTCTCAGTGCCAAGCCCGTCTTCGGGACAAGCTTCAGCGGGGATCCCAAGGAAATCGTCAGCATCCTTATCTGGCTTGTTCTGGCGTTTATCTTTCATTCCCGCATCGCAAGGGCATGGAGCGGAAAAAAACCAGCCATCGCCATGATCTGCGTTTTTCTGCTGAGTCTGTTCTCCCTCTTTGTCGTCAATACGCTTATGCAGTCCCATCATACCTTTCACTAAACAACAATACGCATGGACACTTCTATTTATCTTGTGGGTCTGAACCACCGCACCGCGGATGTGGATATCCGCGAACGTTTTGCCCTGACCAATCATTGCAGCGGGGAGACCTGGTGTATTCCGGTCACGGAAACCATTAGGGAAAACATCATCCTCTCAACCTGTAACCGGGTCGAAGTTCTTGCCGTCGGCAGGGAGGGAACAAAGGAGGAAATTCTTTCCGCCTGGGCGAAGGCCAGGGAGGAGTCAAAGGAACTCCTTTCCTCCTGTACCTACGCCTACACGGGTGAAGAAGCCATACGCCATCTCTTTCTTGTGGCCTCAAGTCTCGATTCCATGGTTGTCGGAGAGCCGCAGATCCTTGGGCAGCTGAAAAAGGCCTATAAACAGGCCTCGTCCGCAAAAAAAACGGGTCCGATCCTGAACCGTCTCCTTCACAAGGCCTTTTCCGTGGCAAAACGCGTGCGCACGGAAACTGCCGTTGCCTCAAGCGCAGTATCCATAAGTTACGCTGCCGTGGAACTTGCGAAACGGATCTTCGGCGACATGGGAAAACACAGGGCCATGCTCATAGGAGCGGGGGAAATGGCCGAACTGGCGGCGAAGCATCTGCTTTCAGCCGGAATCAGAAATCTCTATGTGGCAAACAGAACCTTTTCCCGCGCCGAGGCCCTGGCCGATGAATTCGGTGGTAAGGCCATCCCCTTCGAGCAGATTTTCGAACACCTTTCATCAGTTGACATCATCATCACCTCGACCGGCTCGACCGAGCCGATCATTCGCGCCAAAAATATAACGGGTGTTTTGCATGAACGCAAAAACACCCCGATGTTCTTTATTGACATTGCCGTGCCCCGTGATGTTGACCCGGATGTCAACGGCATCGACAATGTCTATCTCTATGACATTGATGATCTGCAGGAAATTGTTGAGGACAACCTCACAAACCGTCAGGATGAAGCCAAAAAGGCGCGGAACATTGTTCAGGAAGAGGTGGAATACTACAACAGGTGGCTGAAAAGTCTTGAAATACAACCAACAATAGTTGCGCTTCTCAAGCAGCATGAAGACATGGCCATGGCGGAACTCGAATACACGTCAAAGCATCTCAACCTGGATGAGGAGCAGATGGCCGCCCTGCGCGTCATGCTCTCCTCCCTCGTTAACAAGCTCGATCACGCCCCGCTCATGTATCTCAAGGGGGAAAACAACCACAAGGAACAGCTTGAACGTATCGCTACCATACGTCACGTCTTTGGTCTGCCGTCCTGAGCATCATGCCGATAAAAAACACTCTGGAATCCCTTTCACCCTTCTCCGCACGATTTTGTCTGGACGTTGAAAAACACTGCCGTGATATCGGACTGCACGACTGTCATAGTATTCTGGCCATCTCAGGCGGCGCCGATTCCACCGCCCTCGCCATGATTCTGGCTCTTCTGCGGAAACGACTCGGTCTCACGCTGTCGGCCGTGACCATCGATCACGGACTCCGCGAAGAGGCAAAAGAGGAGATCAGGGGTGTTTTACGACTCACAACGGCCCTCGGCATTCCGACCGTAACGGACTCGGTTGATGTCCGTGCCTGCGCGCGGAACTGGAAGATGGGAATAGAGGAAGCCGGGCGAAAAGCGCGCTACAAGGTCCTTGAGCGGGAACGCCTCCGCCTTGGAGCAGATCTCATATGCACAGGCCATCAGGCCGATGACCTGGCGGAAGACATTCTTATGCGCCTCCTTCGGGGAAGCGGATGGCCGGCCCTTGGCGGCATGAAGCCCCTCGACGCCAAACGCCACCTTGTCCGCCCCCTGCTCCCCGTTCCCGCAATGCGGCTCCGTCTTTTTTTGCAGGATATCGGTGTATCCTGGTTTGAGGACGCATCAAACAGCGATGAGCGCTTCACGAGGAACCGTATCCGCCACACCCTTCTCCCCCTGGCAACGCAGGAAAACCCGAACTTTCTTTCCCACTGCCAAACACTTGCCTCCCTGGCATCTCTCGATGCGCAGTTCTTCTCCGCTGAACTTGAAAAGGCCCTCCGCAGCTGTCCCATCGAGCGGGAGGACGGCCCGGTTCTCCATCTCAAAAAAGATCTTCTTGCCGCCCTCCATCCATCCCTGAGGCTTCGCCTCTATAAAATGGTGCTGACGGAGCTCATGAAGGAGGAAGGCATAGACGTCTTCGTCGGTTCCACCCATCTTTTTGCCATTGAGAACTGTCTTGTCAAAAGGGGTTCAGGCGTTCTCTCCCTGCCGAAAGGCATCGAAGTCCGGATTGCAAGGCATGCCATACGGATTCTTCGCACACCGACACCGCACACCTCATCAACAAAGAAGGTCATCAGCTGACATCCGGCAAGCCGGGAGTGCGGCATCCGTTGCCGTGCAAAAATTGGCAGGGCCCAGGAGAGAATTTCCGCCGGGTGTACGAATGCATTGGCGTTCTCTCTCGGAGAATAAAGAAGCTCCCGCAGGATTTCCTGCGGGAGCTTCTTTATTCGTGCGACGATGCAAGTTCACGGCCTATCCGGTAGGCCTCCTGACAGTCCAGCGGCCATTTGTTCGTACGGCTGGCCATCTTTGCCGACTCCTCAAAAATGGAGGACTCGTACCTGGAATAGTCGTCAAACTGGTAGGTATCGTAGGCCCAGAGCTGCCTCGGCTTCATACGAAAATGCTGGGTGATTGTCATCTCAAGCATATCAAGGCGCTCACGCATGCGAAACTGCTCCACGTGCGCCTCGGTCATGTTCATCGTGAGAAAAAGCGCCGACGGCATGACCTTCGGAAAAACCGTGGGAATCTCCCGGCTGTAGAGATAGTTGGAAAAAAAGAGACGTTCAAAAAAGGCCAGGAACCCCGATGACACATTCATGAAATAGATCGGGGATCCAAGAAGAAGCGCATCCACCTCCCTGATTCTCTCAAGAACAGGTGAGAGATCGTCCTTCATGGCACAGATACCGTGCTCCCTGTCTTTGCGCTTACAGGAAAAGCAGCTGATACACCCTCTGTATCGCAGACGGTAGAGGTGCACAAGTTCCGTTTCGGCGCCGCAGTCACGGGCACCCTTCAACGCTTCTTCAAGAAGCGTCGCCGTATTTCCGCTGCGTCTCGGGCTTCCGTTGATGGCTAAAACTCGTTTTGCGGACATATTCTCCTCCTTTAAACACGAGGGCACCAGGGATCTAGCTTCCGCTCTCAACCTTCCTGTAGAAGGCCACAACACGGCTTGCGATGCAATGTCCCCTGAGCCCCAGCGATTCCCGGAGCTCGAGCTGCGTTCCGTGCTCAACAAAGGCATCAGGGAGACCTATACGCAAAACGTGGACCCCGGAAAGACGTTCCTCGTCAGCAAGAAGCTCGAGAACGGCCGAGCCAAATCCTCCGGCAAGGACCCCGTCTTCGACCGTGACGAGATAACGAACACGTCCTGCAATCGAAAGAATCTCCTCGCGGGGAAGGGGCTTAACCCACACGGGGTCAAAGACCATGGGAGAAAAGCCAAGCTCTTTTTCGATGGCAATGGCCGCCTCAAGAGAGGGGTGGACACGGTTTCCGCAGGGAATAAGGGCAATCTTCTCCCCCTCCCGCAAAAGCTCGCCGCGTCCCGTCTCAAGGATACGCGCCTCGGGCTCCAGTTCGACCCCGAATCCCACACCCCTCGGATAACGGAGTGCCACAGGACCCTCAATGGCAAGGGCCGTTCTGAGGGCGTGCTGAAGCATGTTCTCATCCCGTGGGGCCAGGATCTGGAGATTCGGGATTTCCCTGAGATAGCTCATGTCAAAGACGCCATGGTGGGTTGCGCCATCCTCGCCGACAAGACCTGCCCTGTCCACCGCAAAGGTCACGGGAAGGTTCTGCAGACAGACGTCATGGATGATCTGATCAAAACTCCGCTGCAGAAAGGTGGAGTAAATCGCCACGACAGGCCTCAGGCCCTGTGTGGCAAGACCTGCCGCAAAGGTCACGGCATGCTGCTCACAAATCCCCGTGTCAACGAAGCGGTCAGGGAAGGTGTCCCTGAAGAGGGCCGTACCCGTCCCTTCAGGCATGGCGGCCGTGATGGCTATGATGCGGCTGTCCTCACGGGCGAAGCGGACAAGGCTTTCGGCAAAGATCTTTGTAAAAGAGGGGAAATTCTTCTTCTTCGGTATGGAGAGACCTGTTTCGGGCAAAAACGAACCGACGCCGTGAAACTTTGTCGGATTCTCCTCGGCCGGCTGGTACCCCTTCCCCTTCCTTGTCCGGACGTGAAGAAGAACCGGTCCGTCGGTGACGGTTGCGGCCATCTGCAGATGTCTCAACAGGGAAGAGAGATCATGGCCGTCCACGGGGCCTATGTAATTGAAATGCAGGGCCTCAAAGAGCATGCCGGGCGTAAAGAAGGATTTGAAGCTCAGTTCTCCCCGTTCTGCGTAGTGGGCAAGTTTTCCTCCTATATGAGGAATGGAACGCAGAAAATGCAGGACGTTGCGCCGGTGTTCGCGTACCCACTGGCTTGAGAGGGTACGGGAGAGGACAAGGGAAAGAGCTCCCACGTTGGGCGAGATGGACATTTCATTGTCGTTCAAAACGACAATAAGGCGTCTGCCCATATGACCGGCCAGATTCAATCCCTCAAACGCCTCGCCGGCCGTCATGGCGCCGTCTCCTATGACGGCGATCACATGATGGGAGAGACCCTTGAGATCCCTTGCCATGGCAAAGCCAAGGGCCGCTGAAATGGAAGTTGAGGAGTGTCCGACACCAAAATGGTCGTAGGGACTTTCACTCATCTTGGGAAAGCCCGACAGGCCGTTGAGAGTCCGCAGGGTCCCAAACCGGTCCCGCCTTCCCGTCAGAAGCTTGTAGGCATAGCACTGATGCCCCACGTCCCAGACAAGTTTGTCGTGCTCAAGGTCAAAGACGGAGAGAAGGGCCAGGGTGAGTTCGACAACGCCAAGGGAAGGAGCCAGGTGTCCGCCGTTTTTGCTCACGACCTCAACTATGCGGGCTCTGATCTCACTTGCGAGGATTTCCAGTTCGGCCCTGCTGAGTTTCGCCACATCGGAAGGACGGTCAATGCCATCGAGCAGCTGTGTCGCATCCATCACATGGCCCTTTCAACAATGTAGTCGCAAAGCGCGCGCAGGAAATCCGCGTCCTCTCCGGAAAACCGGGAAAGACAGCCGGCTGCGCCAGCCGCCTGCGTTTTGGCAAGTCGTCTGCTCTCGTCAAGGCCCACGAGGGATGGATAGGTCACCTTGCCGTTCGCCTCGTCGGAATGAACGGGCTTTCCGAGTGTCTTTGCGTCCGACGTCACGTCAAGGATGTCGTCGACGATCTGAAAGGCCGTGCCAAGAGAGGAGCCGAAGGTGTCAATGACCGCCCGATCCTCCCGTGTGGCACCTGCCAGGAGCGCGCCCGTTGTACAGGAGGCCCGGAAGAGTTCCCCTGTTTTGAGGGCCTGCATGGTTTTCAGAGCCTCGAGTGAGGTGCCCGACCGGCCCGTAAGCGCCATATCAAGGGCCTGACCGCCCACCATGCCCGGAGAACCCGCGGCAAAGGCAAGCTCGGAAACCGCTTCCAATAGCGACGATGGCGGAACATCAGCCTGCGTCATGAGACGAAAGGCGTCCGTCAGCAGCGCATCGCCCGCCAGAAGGGCTGTCGCCTCGGAAAATGCCTTATGATTTGAAGGTCTGCCCCGGCGCAGGTCATCGTTATCCATGCAGGGAAGATCGTCGTGAATGAGTGAATACGTGTGGATCATCTCGATGGCCGCGGCAAAGGGCAAAGCACGTGTTTCAGCAAGTCCGAAGAGATGGGCGACCGTGAGGCAGAGGACGGGACGCAGCCGTTTCCCGCCCGCCATAAGACTGTAGCGCATGGAGGAGGCAAGAACGGGATCCCCGGCATCCGAAGGGATGCCGCCAAGACGGTCTTCCACCATGGCCCGGCGTTTCGAAAAGAGGGGTTCTAACGAATCAATCACAAACACTCCTAAATACGTGGAAGAAATCGTACGGGAAGAAGAGGGGCGTACTGCGACATCGGCGAGGTCCCCTCACGGCCGGGAATTCTGACATACGGACAGGGGTGAACGCTAAAAGGGGACATCGTCGGAGGAGAGGGGCGTCTCTTCCCCCTCCTGCCACTTGGTAAGCTGATGCCGGGCTGACTCGAGCATGGATTTGCAGCGCTTTGAGCAGAGCATCCCTTCCTGAAAAAGCGACATCCCCCTGTCAAGGGAGATGGAGCCTGATTCAAGCTCACCAACAATGTCCTTAAGTCTTGAAAAATTCTGCTCAAACGCTTCAAAGTTTTCGCAGGAAGCCTGGGTATCGTCCATAGTTCCTCCAAGAGGCCTGCTGAGGCCGTCTTCTTCCCAAAGATATCCTTAACGGACAGGCCGTTACAAACGCCCGATCAGTTGGCGATCTCTTCCGTGCCGTTGCCCCTCACACCACCCTTCGTAAGGATTTGCACCCCAAGGCTTCCGTCACGGAGAATGGCCGTGACGCGCTCGCCCTCGGCGACCGAGGAAGCACTTGTCACAACGTCTCCGTTCTCACGTTCAATCACGGCGTACCCGCGCTGCAGAATGGCCATGGGGCTCTCATTGGCAAGGACACGATCCATGGTTGTGAGCTCCGCAACCAGGGCCGAGATGTGCCGGGAGATATGATTCGTCAGACGCGTCTCCCTCAAAAGCCGTGCCTGCTCACGCTCCGTCAGCATTTTTTCCAGTTCAAAGCCAAGGCGTGTCTCAAGATGACGCAGGGTCACAAGCTTCTGGTCCACGTGGGTTGGCGGCAGGGCCTCGCGAAGTCGTTCCCTGAGTCGCACGAGACCGAGGCTCTTCTGTCCGAGAAAATTCAGAATGGCCGAGGAGAGGGTTTGATCAGCATGAGAGAGACGTTCGGTAAGGAGAAGAAGGCGTTTTTTGGGCGAGGCAAGGATGAGGGCCCGCTTCTCCTGGGAGAGAGCATCCAAAAGGCGTTCAAGAAGCCTCGCCATATGCGTTGCGAGACGGTTTTCACCGGCCTGCACCTGCTCGAGCAAAAGAGTCCGCGGATCCCAGAGAAGTTCCGCCGCATGAGTCGGGGTTGCGGCCCGGAGGTCCGCCGTCATATCGGCGAGGGTTGTGTCGATCTCATGCCCGATGCCCGCGAGTACCGGAATTTTTGAGGCAAAGACCGCCTGCGCCACGCACTCCTCGTTGAAGCACCAGAGGTCCTCAAGACTCCCGCCGCCGCGGATGAGGACAATCACCTCGGCCCAGTTCTGGCTGTTGACCGTCTCGATGGCGTTGACAATGGCCGGTGCAGCCTCGGCACCCTGTACAAGCGTCGGAAACAGGCGGATATGTGAGGAAAGACCCCGGTCGCGAGCGATTTTTAAGAAGTCGTGGATCGCGGCGCCCTGCTCGCTTGTGATCAGGGCCACACGGGCCGGGTTTCTGGAAACCGGGCGTTTGCGCTCCTGCGCAAAGAAGCCAAGGGCCGCCAGACGTTCCTTCCTTGCTTCAAACGCCTGGGCGAGCATGCCTATGCCGCTCGGCACGATCTGCTCAACAACAAGCTGACAGGTGCCGCGGCCGGGATAGAAGGTGATCTTGCCGGAGCAGAGAAACTCCCCGCCCTTTTCAAGAGCCGTCTCCGTCACGCCCGGTGAGGAGAAGACTTCTCCCGTCAGAGGGTCGACCTGGCGTGAGGTGTGGTACTTCCGTCCCGAAAACCAGACACAGGAAAGCTGGGAGGAGGCATCTTTCAGGGTAAAATAGGTATGCCCCGCAGAAGATGTATAGGCCTTGCTCACTTCGCCCCGGATCCAGACCAGGAAAAAGCTCGTTTCAAGGACGGTTTTCAGCTTCTGCGTCACTTCTGTGACGGAATAGACACTGTTTTGCACTGAGGCTCCCCAGACCTTGCCTTAAACCTTGCTCTGACGGTTCCAGCTTTCGTACACAGTCTTTTGCCATGCGCTGAAGGCGTCGGCGAACTTCGAAAGTTCAAGGCTGCCCTTTTCCTTTGTGAGTCTGTTTGTGCACTCGCAAATCCCCTTTTCCATGCTCTTTCTCCCGATCACAAGCTGGAGGGGGATGCCGAGCAGGTCGGCGTCCTTAAACTTCACACCGGCACGCTCGTCGCGATCGTCAAGCAGAACTTCGATGCCCATGGATGAAAGGGTATCGTGAAGTGCCTGTGCCTTGGCTGACACATCGGCATTTTTCACGTCAAGATTCAGAAGGATAACTTCAAACGGTGCGATATTCGGCGGGAAGATAATGCCGTTCTCGTCATTATTCTGTTCAATGGCCGCGGCCACGATACGTGATATGCCGATGCCGTAGCAGCCCATGATCATGGGGGTTTCTGTCCCGTTCTCCGTAAGATAGGTGGCGTGCATGGCTTCGCTGTATTTCGTGCCGAGCATGAAAATGTGGCCGACCTCAATGCCCTTGGTGAGACGGACCTCCCCTCCGCAGCGCGGGCAGGGATCCTGTTCCGTGATGGTACGAAGGTCCGCGTAGGCGTCAATGCGGCAATCCCTTGCAAGATCCACGTGCACAAGGTGCGTATCGCCCTTGTTTGCACCGCACACATAATCGTTTCCACGGGCAAGGGTGGCGTCCGCGTAGAGCGGCACGGAAAGACCGATGGGGCCGGCAAATCCGAGAGGCGCGTTGGTAACCCGGCGAACCTCCTCGGGATCAGCCAGTTCCGCTTCATTGGCTCCGAGATACCGGCACAGCTTCACATCGTTCACTTCATGGTCCCCCCGCACAAGGACCGCAACGGTTTTGCCGTCAACGCGGAAAAGCATGGTCTTGATGACCGATTCCGGGGCAACGCCCAGAAGGGAGGAGACCTCCTGCACACTGTGGGCCTTCGGGGTTGCGACCTCCTCCGCCGGAGGACAGGGGGAAAGGGCCGGAGCCTCCTTTTCCGCCACCGGAGCCCGCTCGACGTTTGCGGCAAAGGAGCAATTTCTGCAGTAACAGATGGTGTCCTCGCCGGAATCTGCCAGAACCATGAACTCGTGGGAGAACGTGCCGCCGATCGACCCCGTATCAGCCTCAACAGGCCGGAAACGGAGACCCAAACGCTTGAAAATGCGCGTATAGCACTCGTGCATGAGTCTGTAGCTTTCCTGAGCCCCGTTCAGATCCGCATCGTAGGAATAGCCGTCCTTCATGACAAATTCCCGCCCCCGCATGAGACCGAAACGGGGACGCATTTCGTCCCTGAACTTGGTGTGGAGCTGATACAGACGCAGAGGCAGCTGACGGTAGCTTTTGACCTCACCACGCACAAGGTCGGTCATGACCTCCTCGTGGGTCGGCCCCAGACAGTATTCACGGTCGTTTCTGTCGCGGAAACGCAAAAGCTCCTTTCCGTAATGCTCCCAGCGGCCCGTTTCCTTCCAGAGATCCCCAGGCTGCACCATGGGAAGAAGCACTTCCTGAAAGCCCGAGGCGTCCATTTCCTCTCGCACAATCCGGGCGATCTTGTTCATGACCCTGAGGCCGAGCGGAAGATAGGTGTAGAGACCGCTCGTCAGTTTTCTGATCATACCGGCGCGAAGAAGGAGCTTATGGCTTATGACTTCGGCATCGGCAGGACATTCCTTCAATGTGGGAATATAGAGTGAGGAAAAAAGCATGGAGGCGAACCTTGCGCATCTAAAGGGTTGGAATCCCGGAAGGCCCCGGAAGAAATTCGGGGAACGGCACAAACCAAAATTTGAGATAAAAACGGACCACTAAAAGTGTACGGGACCTCAGGGGTCGGGTAATCGCATGAAAGAACGGCAGAAGAGGAAAGGGGCTCGGGGACGGAAGACCGCGCGCAACAAGAATCGGAACGCAGGAGAGAAAAAAGGCGTTACACAGCCTTTCCGCCCTTCGTTCCCTCTTCCTGCAGAAGAAGATCAAGCTCATGCAAAAAGGCGTTGAGAAGCGCCTCCTGTCCACGTACTGTACGCACAATCTGTCCTTTTTTAAAGATGATTCCCTTGTCTTTTCCGCCGGCGAGACCGATGTCTGCCTCCCTTGCCTCTCCAGGTCCGTTGACCACGCAGCCCATGACAGCGACCGTTATATTGGCCGTCGAGGTGGCGAGGGCGTTTTCAACGGCCCTTGCAAGGGAAAAGAGGTCTATCTCCGTACGTCCGCAGGTCGGACAGGAAATAATTTCAGGCCCGCGCTTTCGCAAGCCAAGTGCACGCAGAATCTCGTAGGCAACGGTCACTTCCTCTGCCGGATCTGCCGTGAGTGAAACACGGAGAGTGTCGCCGATTCCTTCATGGAGCAGGAGACCAAGTCCCACGGAACTCTTCACCGTGCCCCTGAGAAGTCCCCCGGCCTCCGTCACACCGATATGCAGGGGATAGTCCGTCCGCTCGTGCAAAAGACGGTAGGCTTCAAGGGTATTAAGAACGGAAGAGGATTTGAGCGAAATTTTCAGATCATGAAAATGAAGGTCTTCGAGAAGACGCACATGCCCCAGTGCGCTTTCGACCATGGCCTGCGGCGTCGGACCGCCATACCTGGCAAGGAGCCTTTTTTCCAGGGATCCCGAATTCACGCCGACCCGTATGACGGACCCGTTGGCTTTGGCCGCACTCACGACCTCACGTACAGGCCGTTCACCCCCGATATTGCCGGGATTGATGCGTATGCCCTCAAAGCCCGCATCAAGAGCCGCAAGTGCCAGGCGGTAATCAAAATGGATATCGGCTATCAATGGAAGAGATGTGCCGGCCCTGATCTCAGGCAAAACCTTTGCGGCAGCCTCATCCGGAACAGCAAGGCGTACGGCCTCACAGCCCCGCGCGGCAAGGCGTGCTATCTGCGCAAGCGTTGCCTCCGGGTCACGGGTGTCCGTGTTGGTCATGCTCTGCACAACAACGGGCGCACCACCTCCGAGAGGCAGAGAGCCCAGATGAATCTGCCGTGTCTTTTTCGTTGCACCCATCTGCGTTTGTTCCACGGAAAAAAGCCCCTCTTGCCAGCAGAACGGAAAATCCGCCTGCCGCCTGTACAGGTGAACGGCCTCCCTGCGACAACAAAGAGGTCAATGGTCGCAACCGTCCGCGTCACCGGGAAAAGGAAACTATGGAACGGGGCGTGTGTCAAGAAAAAAGAACGGACCGCACGTTCTTACGGTATGGATGAAGGGCCTCCGTACAAACGCATACATGTACCAGAAGACTCGCAGAAACGAGAGGAAAGGAGAAGCCACGAAAAGAAAGGAGCACGGGACCTGGAAAGGAGGATCATGGAGGATACAGGGGGGATAGAGGGGCGCTCTTCCGGAGAGGGAAGAGAATTGACAGGGAGAAGGACAAGGCTTTCCGTTATTACCTGGAACGGCCATGACCAAGAAGTGTGCGAAGGCGTCCCCGGACAGCAGGCCCGACCACGTCACCCATCAGGCAAAGGCAGAAGAAAAAGCACGCCGCAGATGCAGAGCGGCCTCTCTGCAAAACGGTCAGACGGTTCCGGGAATCCATAGAGGGGGCATATCCATTCGTGACTGGTGCCCCCCCATATGCCTCATCAGTGTTTTAAATCGCAACGGGCGTCCCTGAGCAGGGTCACCCACCGTGTGATGCCCATGGCCTCACAGAGGTTGAAGAGCTCTCCTATACGGAATGTCTGCGGCTTTCTGTTTTCGCCCGTGCCCTGGCCGACAAGCAGGGCCTGCACCTTTCCCTTGGGATTGGCCATATACGGAAAGGCCATCCTGCCAAGAGCCGCATCGGAGAGCCTGAGTTCCTTCTTACGGTTTTTCAGGGCCTCCCGAATATAATTCTCAAGCGCGACTATTTCATTTTGAGTATACATGGCGTGCTCCAAAACACCCCAAAGGGGTCGTAGATAACCGGGGGAGCGCACGGGAAGAGGTAAATGATTCCCGTTTAAAAGCCGTGCGTCCGACGTGCGGAAGCCAGCACACAAAAGAACTCCGTATATCCGAAGGGCCTGAAAAAGGCCGTATCGACCGGGGCCATGCGGACCGCCATCTCTCGCGGCAACAAATGTCCGTGATGATTCTTCCCTCAAAGATGCGTCAGTCCCCTTGCCATGTCTTTTCGACCCAAAAGACGTTCGATAAAGGGGAGAATAAAAAAATCTTTTCCGCCCCCATCCCCTTCCGTCCATGCGTCACGGCTGCTCTCCACGGTATTCGGGCAATTTTTTCCGGATCCCGAAGGGACAGGATATTGCCTTTTTTCAAAATTGTCGCAAAAGTAAGAAAAAAGAGCGCTCTCCGTTCTCCGCGGCGGAACAGGCCGGGAACGTACCGAACGCGACAGGACGGCTTTTATGGAATATTTTTTGCATTGATTCTGAGAAAGCCCCCTCATAAGCCCGTCACCCCTTGTACGGAGGTCTTCTCGTCCGTACCGCCATCCCGACCGGGCCTTCAGACAGCGAGAACACTATGTCCCACACCCGATTCTGGCCATACATTGTCCTGCTTTTGCTTACGGCAGGCCTTCTTTCAGCCTGCTCCACCCGCGGAACCCCGCGCGACCCGAAATACCAGGATGCGGTGGAGCTCAAGCTCAAATGCCGTGAGCTTGCCGACCAGATGCTTGCGACCATGCCGAACTCCGCACTTGAGGGATATGTGGCCATGCCCACATCCTTTGTGGATCAGAACTACACGGAACGTTCCTCGACCCTAGGGCGGCTCATTGCCGAGTCACTTTTCTACGAGTTCAATCAACGCGGCTTCCCGACACGGGAGTACCGCCTGACCGGCAACATCACCGTGAGAGGGGCCCGGGACAACCTCGTCCTGATTCCGAGCAGCACCATCTGCGCCACGCAAAAATGGTCAAGCATTCTTCTCGGCACCTACCTCGTTGACAAGGACGCAACGTTTATAAACGCCCGTCTCGTCAGGGCGAAGGACGGCCTTGTGCTGCGCACGGGTCAGCTTGTGCTCGTGAACACCGACATCATCAAACGCCTTGGGACACCGGACAAAGTGACCTACGTGGCGCCTCCAAAGCCTTCCACATCGGCCGTTCAGAAAAGAAAGGCGGCCAGCTCCGGCCTCTACGCGCCAATCGACACTCTCGGTACCGGCACCATTCCCATTGTTCAGCAACGCTAGGAAAACGCCATGCTCCGTAGTTTTCTTCTTCTGCTCCTTCTTCTCCTTTTTGCCGTCCCCGTCCATCCCCTTTCCGCATGCGCCGGGGCCGAGTCCGACTCCTCACGTCTCATCGCCGCCTCCATGGAGACAAAGAGCCTGCAGCAAAGCTACCTTCGTGAAGCGCGAAGCCTCCGGAAAAAGGGGAGACTTGAGCTTGCCAGGGAAAAATACCTGCTCTCCCTTTCCATTGCGAGCGACACCAGGACAGTGGAAGAGATACGCAAAGAGCTTGACGGCCTTGAACTTATGATCAGGACACTTCGCTAGGTGGTCAGCGTGAACAGACTTTCCCACACGACAGTATCATGGAGCAGGCCCGTTTTTTTCACCGTGGTCCTTTTTCTCCTTCTTCAGGGCTGCGGCCTCACCGGACCCGTTGAACGACGCTTCACGGGCAATGTGCCCTACGCCGCAAAAAGCATAGCCAAGGATCTCGATGAACAGCTCATCATGCGCTATACGGCAAAGGGGCCTGAACGTGCCTCGGTGCGCGAAGCCATGACAAGAAGCCGTTTTCTCATTATGGGAACGACGCCCGTCAACCTCAATACCCTGCAGCAGTCCTGTCCCCTTGCGAGGCAGATGACGGAAGAAGTCTCAAGCAGGCTTATGGAGGCCGGCTACCGCTATGAGGAGCTTCGCAAGGGCAGGGAGATCCGTTTTGACCGCACGACGGGGGAACTCAATCTCACCCGCACGGTTTCACAGCTCACAAACCGCTACGGCCGGGGTCAGGCGATTCTTGCCGGCACCTATGTCATAAGCGATGCGAGCGTCCGCTTCAGCATGAGCCTCATCCATACTGGAACCAATGAGGTTCTGGCCAAGGCCTCGGCAAGCGTCCCCATTACGGAGGACATCATATCCCTCCTTGACGAGTCACCGGTCATCGTTTCCGGACAGGGTGGAGGCGGAGGGAACCCCATCCCCAACACCTATGCACATTTTCGTTAACAGGGATGTGAAGAGAGGAAGCTCATGGCAATACTCTATCGGCTCACCGTGACCATAGATCAGAATGACTACGAACGTGCGGCAGCAATTCTTGCCCTGAAAACGGATGGCTGGCAGGAGGACAGTGAGGGGACCGCCTGCCGTCTCACCCTGTTCGCTCCCGGTGAAGAGCCCCTCCTTGATCTGCGCAACGATCTCGCTTCCCTGCCGGGAGGCTGCACCGCACATCTCTCGAAGGAGGAGGAAGAGGACTGGCTTGAAGGGTGGAAAAAGAATTTCACCCCCATACGCCTTGGATCCTTTCTCATCCTTCCGCCCTGGCTTGCGGAGAGCGACAGGAAAGACGGAGAGAAAAGCGGAAAAGGCGGAAGCGAAGATTGTACTCCCGTCATCATTGAACCGAAAAGCGCCTTCGGAACCGGACAGCATGAGACAACAGCGCTCTGTCTGCGAAGCCTCGACCGTTTTCTGAGCGAAAAGCGCCTCTCGGCCGGTGATGTTTTTCTCGACCTCGGCACGGGTTCCGGCATTTTAGCCATTGCGGCAGCGCTCCGCGGGCTTACGGGTCTTGGTCTTGACACTGATCCCATAGCCATTGACAACGCCCTTGAAAACGCCGGCCGGAACAGGGTTGCTTCCCGCATCCGCTTTGAGACGGGTTCGGTAGAACGGGCTGGCGATTCCCGCTATTCCCTTATCTTTGCCAACATCCTTGCCGGGCCCCTGATCGACCTTGCAAAGCCTCTTGTTTCCCGGCTTGCCGACGATTCCGTTCTGATTCTCTCAGGACTTCTGCAACGCCAGAGCAAGCAGGTTGAGGAGGCCTACCTTCGGGAAGGTCTTGAGAAAGCGGAAGAAGTGACGGACGGTGAATGGAGCGCACTGCTCTTCCTCAACGGCAACAAGCGCTAGCAGACGAAAAAGTACCACAAAAAAGAGCCGGGAAATCTCCTGGCTCTTTTTTGTGCACAACGAATATGAATCGGGTCGTCAGGACAGTCCGGTCACAAGCTGCTGTCAGCTCTCCTTCACAAGCAGTCGCCCGTCCTGCATAAGGGCCGTGCGGCGTATGGCTGAAGGCTGTTCGGAACGAGTGTGAGACACAAAAATCATGGTCGGGGTATGTTCTTCCTCGCCTGCGGCAAGTTGCTCAAGCAGAGAAAGGTACATGGTCCTGCCATACTGATCGAGGCCTGAAAGAGGCTCATCAAGAAGCAGAGCGACGGGCCTTGAGACAAGGGCACGGCAGAGGAAAAGACGTCGGATTTCTCCGGTAGAAAGACGGTAGACGGGACGACGCAAAAACGCCTCACGACGGTCCGCCCTGATATCCGGGAAGAATCGGAGGATGAGGTCTCTGGCTGTCTCTTCTTCCGACCGACTGTATTCCCGATAGATCCCTATGCTGTTTTCAAAGCCTGAGAGCACAAGTTCGAGGACCGAAACGGGATAGTCGTACTGCACTTCCTGCATGGCCGAAACAAGGCTGACGGCACTGCGGAGTTCCGAAAGGGTCGGTTCCTCATCTCTCCCGGCAAAGGGCCGCCGGTGGATGTATCCTCCGGCAGCGCAGCACGCATCGCCATAAAGAAGACGCAGGAGGGTCGACTTCCCGGAGCCGTTCTCCCCGCGGAGGAACCAGTGTTCCCCATGTCGCACGGTCCAGTTTATCCCGTGCAGGACCTCCGTTCCGTCAAGAAAAACCGTGGCGTTGCGGAGGGAAAAAAGTGCTGCCCCGGGAACAGCACCCTCCGTTTCCTGGATCGATTTTCCGAGGGCGTTTCCGCTTCCGCCATCTGACATGGAGAGGGATGCCGGTACCGACAGAAAGGCCTTTCGTTTCTCCCGCCCCTCATCCCCCGTATAGAGGCATCCATCCTCAATCACCCACTCGCTCCTGCAGAACGTTGGGACATCGTGAAGATGGGTCACATAGCAGATGGTCCTCCTGTCCGCCTCTTCCTCAAGTATTGCCCGCATGCGTTCCCTGTGCTCCTGATCGAGCCCCTCCATGCATTCATCAAGAAGAAGAAGGGCCGGCTGACGAATAAGAGCGCGCGCCAGAAGGAGAATACGAAGCTGCCCCTGGGAAAGGGTTGAGCTGTCCCTGTAAAGCAGGTGCTCGCAGTCAAGCCTCCTGGAAAGAAGGCGCGCCTGCTCGATTTGTCCATGCTCCTTTTCGGTGTAGAGGAGAGGTGTCCCGTCAAGACCCGACAACACGAGATCAAGGCCTGTAAGCGACCACCCCTGCTTTTGCCGGGCCAGCTGTTTTGCGGGAGAAACCAGAGATGTCATTGCCCGACCGGTCAGGGGCGAAGATTCCATTCCCTCCTCACCCCGCCAGGCGATGGTGCCGGAAGCCGGCCAGAGTTCACCTGCAAGGAGACGCAGGAGAGTGGATTTTCCGGACCCGTTTGCCCCGAAAAGAACCGTATGCCTCCCTTCGTGAAGGAGGAGGGAGATATGGTGCAGCACAAGGGTATGGGCACTGTCGCCAGGGAGAAAAAGGGAGACATCTTCAACGCTGACAAGAGGCAGGTTCATAGTGTTCTCAAAACTCCATGCGTGTCTGCACACCATGGTCAAAATAGACGTGTTCCGTGAATCCGAAGGAATGCGCGTAGCGTGCAAGCTCATCAAAGCCATGGGCCACATCACGGACCGCATGGGCATCGGAGGCAAAGGTGATGGGGAGTTTTCTCGCCGCCGCCATCTCCATGATCTCAGGACACGGATAAATTTCCCTGCAGGGCTTGCGCAAGCCGGCGGAAGAGATTTCCATGGCCATGCCCGACTCTCCGAGAATATCGAGGCAATGTCCGACCTGGGAGGTGGCGGACGGAAGCCGGAGCCACTCATGGAAGCGCTCAACGGAAAAGATTTTTATAAGGTCCGGATGGGCTGCGATATTATAAAGCCCCGAGGAGAGCATGGCTTCCCACGCGTCAAAATAGGCCCTGTACCAGTCAAAGCACTGGGTTGACGACGCATCGTTCCAGGGACCTCTTCCGTCGTCAAAGCCCCAGTGACCGATAAAGTGGACACTGCCGATGAGATAGTCAAAATCAAAGGCGTTTGCAGACGTTGTCGCAAAGGCAATCTCTCCCTCAAGCCAGTCCATTTCCATGCCAAAAAGCACACGGCACGGGACACCGTCCGCGGCGTTTTTTGGATCATCCCGCAGGGTCGTCACACCCGTCACATAGTCGTTGAGATGGGCCGTGAGAGAATCCCGGTACTCGTGCGTGTAGTCAAAGCCTTCCGGGCGTGGCGAATGTTCGGAAAAGCCCATGATATGAAGGCCCTTTGCAAGGCCTGCCGCATACATGGCCTCCGGCGTGTCAGCGCCGTGGGAATACTTGGTATGGAGGTGCAAATCAGCGTACAGCATGATTCCTCTCCCGATTAATATGCATGGTTAAAGGATGAAGGTGGGCAGGCATCCGCCCGCAGAACGGAACAACGGAAAAGAAGGACTCTACGCTATTTGGTTTCGACATAAAAGCCCCGGCAAGGCCCGGAGACAGAAAAAGGTCAGGGTTGAAGCCCTTTCCCGCACGGAAACGCGGAGACGACGCGAGAAGTTCCCGGTGAGCAAAGCGTTGAAAAAACTACGGTCCTGAAACTTATGAAGAACGGAAATCGGCCGATAAGAAGGGGTCGGCTGCCTGAAAAGGACGGAAAAGAAAGAATGAAACAAAGGGGACTCTACACGGTCTCGCCTTCCCGAACAGTCCGCTGCCACAGTTCATTATCAAAACAAAAGGCCTTTTTTACAGCGCTTGACAAGGCCCCTGTGAACACCTATGAGAGCATACATAAAAACAAAAAAAGCCAGAGGATAGGATCGCAATGCGTCGTCTTCTTTTCCTGCTCTGTCTCGTTCTAGGCGCGGTCCAGACGCTTCCGGCCGCGGAAACACC
Organism: Desulfovibrio sp.; assembly: GCA_024683955.1. Classification (GTDB taxonomy): domain Bacteria; phylum Desulfobacterota; class Desulfovibrionia; order Desulfovibrionales; family Desulfovibrionaceae; genus Desulfovibrio. The sequence continues at coordinate 78,148 of JAIKXS010000010.1, forward strand.
TGCCAAGGATGCCTGGATACGCATGCCGGCCGGAGCACGACCAACATACATGGGCATCCACGGCGGAACCATGCCTGTGAGCCTTCTGGTTTCCGATGACGGTTCCTCTCTTCTCACCTTTGTGGGACGAACCGGCAACGACTTTATCGAAACGCTGCACCGCACAAAATTTCAGCTACCCAGTCTGTTGCAGAAAATCGCGCAGAATTCCACGAAGGACACACTGTACGACAGTCCGGTTCTCCACGCCGGGAACAAGAACGTCTCCATGCCTGTCCTCTACATCACGGGTGTGGGCTTCAGGAAATCCACCCTGAGCGATGCGGAACTTCTGCCCTTCGGATTTTCACAAAAACCGGTCTCCATCGAAGGCTCGGTCAGCAAGCCAAAAACAAAAAGCACGACAAAAAACTACCGACTATTCTTTGAACCGACCTATCTGATACCGCGCTGACATGTAAAGCAGCACCAAAAATTCAAAAAGAAAAGGCCATTCGGAACAACTTCTCCGAATGGCCTTGTTCGTTCCGCAAAACAAGCGCGGAACAAGAATCCCCGTCGGCTAATGACAGCGGATGCCGGTTAGAAGGTGATTCATCTTCTCCTTCTTTGTCTGCAAATAGGCCTGGTTTTCGGGGCAGGCCTCAATCTCAATGGGTACCCGCTCCACAATCTCGATACCGTAGCCGGAAAGGCCGACTATCTTCTTCGGATTGTTGGTCAGTAGGCGGATTTTATGGATACCGAGGTCGACAAGAATCTGCGCCCCGGTACCGTAGTCCCTGAGATCGTCAGGAAAGCCCAGCATACGGTTTGCCTCAACCGTGTCGTAGCCCTGATCCTGCAGGGCATAGGCCCTGATCTTATTGGCAAGGCCGATACCGCGTCCCTCCTGCCGCATATAGATAAGGGCACCCCTGCCTTCACGCTCAATCTGCTTCAGCGCTGCGCCAAGCTGACCGCGGCAGTCACATCTGAGCGAACCAAGGGCGTCACCTGTCAGACACTGACTGTGTACGCGAACAAGCACCGGCTCCGGACCGCTTATGTCCCCTTTGACAAGCGCCAGATGCGTCCCGCTTTCAAGCTCACTCTCGTAGGCGTAGACCGTAAAGTCGCCGTAAAGACTCGGAAGATGGGCATGTGCATCACAGCGGACCGAGACCTGACCCCGGTCAAGGCGGTAGCGGATAATATCGCGTACGGCCACTATTTTAAGGTCGTGTTCCTTGGCAAAGACCTCAAGATCAGGCATACGCGCCATTGTCCCGTCATCCTTCATGATCTCGCAGATCACGGCACAGGGTTTCAAGCCGGCAAGACGGGCAAGGTCAACGCTGCCTTCCGTCTGGCCGGTACGGGAGAGCACGCCGTCTGTCATGGCACGGAGCGGAAAAACATGCCCGGGGGAAACAATATCCTCAGGCCTTGCGTTGTCGGCAACTGCCGTCTTGATGGTATGGGCTCTGTCCTTTGCCGAAATGCCGGTTGATATGCCGTCGCGGGCCTCAATGGAGATGGTGAAATTCGTGCCGTAGCGTGAACCGTTGCGCTGCGTCATAAGAGGAAGGTGCAAATGATCCGCAATCTTCGGGTCAAGAGGCATGCAGATAAGGCCGCGCCCGAAACGAGCCATAAAATTGATGGCTTCGGGCGTGACGAATTCAGCGGCCATGGTGAGATCGCCTTCGTTTTCACGATCCTCATCATCCACAAGAATGACCATCTTACCTTGTTTAATGTCTTTGAGGGCCTCTTCAATGGAACATAATGGCATATCAAAACCTCCACACACGATTTATTGACAAAGCGGCAGTTAAATACGCAAGCTCTTGCTGATATCCTGGAGACGGGCACGTGCAAAAAGAAGATAGGAAATAATGAGTTCCCCGGAGTTGAACGAGGAGGTGATATAGAGGGGATCATATGTACAAATGCGATCAAGGTACATATTGGCCGCCTTCATGTTGTCCTCATTGTTCTTCTGCTTGATCTCGGGATACATGGTATAGAGCGCATTGATGAAGTCCCGGACAACAAGCACGATGCCCTGGACCTCGTAAATCCGGTTATCAAGGGTATAAAAGGGAATGCTCTGGGCGTTCTGAAGAAGACCCAGGGCGTAGCCAAGAAGGTCCTCCCCGGTCACAAGATTAAAGGAGGCATAGAGGTCGTCGGTACGACAGTTATACACCCCCTTCCCTGAATCCAGGGAATCCTTGTACTTCTCAAGGAGGGCAAAGCCTTTCTTGTAGGAGCCTTCAGCAGAGGGGAACCAGAAACTTCTCGGGTCAAGGGCAAAATGATTTATGCGGGCACGATAGAGGAAATCACTCTCACGGTCGGCACTACCGAGCTTTGCGATTTCGCTTGCGTAGAGATCAAGGAGACACTTTGTGGCATGGTACACGCCGTACTGACGGTAGCCGCGGTTGTCGAAAAGGAAGCGGTTGAAGACAATATCGTTGAACGACCAGCCGAAAGTTGAATCCAGTTCATAACGCATCTGATGGGTAATAGCGTCAAGAAGAACCTTTCCCTTTTCAGGTTCGGGAAGGGAGGCAGCCTTGGCCGGCATTTCGACGGGATGAGGGAATTTCGTACGGTCGATTGCACTGTAGAGAAGCTGACCGCCCCAGAAGATGCCCAGTATCAGGAGAAAAAGAAGAATCTGAAAGAAAACGTTGCGGAAAAAAGAACGAATACGATCAAAAAGAGAAAAATCATCGTCCACGAGCAAGACCTCCTGATATACGGCAGAAGCAGTGAAGACTGTTCCATAATGCAATTAACTAAGAAAAATAAGTCCGGGAAAAAGACATGACAAGAGAGGGAGGAGAAAAAAGTTCGGAGAAGAAAAAAAAAGAGGGGGCGTAAAGCCCCCATAAAAAAAATTTGGCAGCGACCTACTTTCCCACATGACGTTATGCAGTATCATCGGCGATGAAGAGCTTAACTGCCGAGTTCGGGATGGGATCGGGTGTACCCTCTTCTCTAT
>JAIKXS010000029.1 GCA_024683955.1 Desulfovibrio sp.
GCCCGAATCGGAGGAGAACTTCATCCGGCAGATACAGACCCTTCACCATGAACCCCTGAAACCCGCCATGCATCTTCTTGAAACCATAAATGCGGGGAAGTTCTGGAATCCTGATTCCATAGAAACGCTGATCTTCAGCAATTTTGTGGGCGCCGCATGCGTTTTCTCCTACAATATTTCCGACGGCAAGATTGAAATAATACGGGTCAACAAGAAATACATGCTTGAAATCGGCATGAACATGACGGAAATGGATTTCCTTGCCTCAAATCCGTGGGATAATTTCAGCAGTGAAAACCGTGCGGTTTTTGAGAATGCAATCCGGAAAGCCATCGAAGACCGGGATGAAGTGACGGTTGAAACCTGGAGGATCTTTCATTCAACCTGCTGCGGCGACGACACTATCTGTGTGCGCAGCAGCATCCGCATGATCGCCCAGGCTGATCAACAGTATCTTTTTTATGCCATGGTGCAGAATGTAACGGCAGAGAAGATGGACTTCAAAAAACTCTTTGAGAGCGAGCGCCGTTTCCGTTTTGCCAGTGAGCAGGCCAACATGTACGCATGGGAATACATTGTGGCCACCAAGGAGATGCGTCCCTGCTTCCGTTGCATGCGTGATCTTCATCTGCCGCCTCTTCTCAGGAATTATCCCGAGTCGGCGATCGAGGCCGGTATTTTTCCGCCCGACTATGCTGAAATGTACAGAGACTGGCACAGACAGATCGATGCCGGGGTGCCCCATCTCGAGGGCATTATTCCCCTGACGGTCGGGCGTATCCCCTTTCACGTGCGCTATACGACGGAATTTGACAGCAACGGAAGGCCTGTCAAGGCCTATGGTTCCGCCACTCTGATTGTCGATGGCGGGGCCGGAGACGTGTCCGGAAAAAAAGCATAGGTAGAGGCGTGACGGAGTTCCTTTGAAGTTTCCGGACGTACGGCCGTAAGCCCCCGTTTTCCTCTGCAAAGGAAGATGGAGGATCGGGGAAACGTCAGCAGGATGCAGAACCGTGAGTCGTTGTCCTGTCCTGTCGTACGACTTGCGGCGGGAATCCCCCGGATTTTGCGTTGGGGAAATATGCCGCTTACCCTGCCTTTTTCTGTTCAGCTAAACAGTTTTTTCCATTGTCCAGCCAGGAATCTTTTCCCGGAAATCTTTGTCAGAAATCTTCATCCGGGCATTGCAGGGTCTTCTGAAGTGAACCGATCTCCATCATGGGGCGGGTTCACTTTTTTTCTTGCTGGCACTGTCCTTTTCCTCTTCTGCAGGGTCAACGCAGCAGAGGATCGTGTACATGTTGCGTCCGCCTTCCTTTGATGAGTAGAGGGCCGTGTCGGCAACGGTGTACATCCGTTCGTAATTGACGTTGCCGTCGTGGCTTGTGGCGACGCCTATGCTTGCCGTGACACGGACGGATTTGCCGTCGGCGGAGAAGACCTGGGAAAGCCGCATGAGAAGAATGTCCAGCTTCTTTGTGATGACGTCAGCTGCGTCGAGCGTCGGCGCATACACAACGAACTCGTCCCCGCCAAGTCTTGCGATCACGTCAGTTTCCCGGAAAATATCCTTGAGAATGCCGCCCGTCCGCTTGAGGCATTCATCGCCCACCGGATGCCCCAGGGTGTCGTTGAGGGTTTTGAAGTTATCAAGATCGATGAGAAAAAGGCCGCCTGCGCGTTCGGAACGTCCTGTTTCAAAAAGCCGTTTGATTCTCTTGTCAAATCCGGCGCGGTTGGTGATGCCCGTGAGCTTGTCAACGTAGGCCTTTTTCCGGAGCGGCGCAATGAGCGACCGGAAAAAGAAGACGCCGAGACAACTCAGAATCGCTGCGATGAGCAGAGTCGCAAGCAGACAGGAAATGGCGATGGTCGTGATGGTCCGCTGTGCATGTTCCACCTGCGATCCGATAAACCATATGCCGAGGATCGAACCCGTTTCATCCTTGAGCGGCCAGTACACCGTTTTATACGCCAGGCCGAGAATGGAAGCGTTGGCGTCATAGACACTGCCGAGTTTGAGAACCCGGTTCTCGATTTCAGGATTGTCGAGCCTGGTGTTGATGGCACGTTTTCCGTCACGGATAATGGTCGTTGAGATGCGTTTGTCGTGGTCGAAAATGGTCATTTCGAGATTGGTGATCCGCTGAATTTCATCCACAAACTCATTGTCTTTGAAGGAGATGCCGAAGAGAATGACACCGGAGACTTTGTTGTTGACCACAATGGGGGATGCTGCCGCAACAGAAAGACCGCTGCCCGGAAAGCGTGCCACATCAACCGTGCTGTTGCCCGAAAGGGCATCCTGCACGATGGGTATCTCCCTGATGTCGTCCCCCAGTTTCTCGGCATGGGCCCGTACAAGAACTGCCCCCTCAGCGTCAAGAATAACCGCAAAACTCGCCTTGCTGCGGTTTACCGCCGTGTTTGCAAAGGCTGTCAGCCGGTCGATATTCTTGTTCATCAGGGCTTTTTCGAGTTCACTCGAGTCGGAAATGAGCAGCGCTTCCTGATAGAGGTGTTTTCTCGTGTTGATGAAGAATTCATCCACAACGGCGCGCATGGTTATCATTTCCTTGTGGAATTCTTTTTCGAATCCCTCTGACATGAAATGCTGGGAGACAAAGAAAATAGCCATGGATGCGGCCAGTACGCCCAGGATAAGGCTTGCCATATCGCGGACAAAGTGTGTGATTCTCATTGTCCCTCCAAGGGTTCCCGATTTTTTCCGGTCCGGAAAACGTCACGCCGTGCACGACGTTCCCCGGAAGTTGCAGTGTCTTGGAAAATGTCAGAGGCTGCCTGCTGAATGCCTCTCTTTCAGCTGGTGTATGAGAAAATGGTCACCGGGAAGCAGCATGATAATGCGCGTGTCCGCGCTGTTGTCCGTAGCTTTTTCCGATACCCGGAAATCAGCACGGAAATCCCTTTCCACCTCATTATGTGCCGTGGATGGTTCCCGTGTCCTTGTCGGGTTTTCATGTGCCGGTGGCCCACAACGACAAGTCTGAGGAGCTTTCTTTCGAGCCTGTCCCAAACTCTTCCCTTATATTCGGGGGAAAAGCAGAGATGCACGTCCGTGTCCTTGCGGGAATGTTCGTGGCAAGGCCGGTCAGCGGCTGTCTTACCTTCGGCAGTGAAGCGTACGTCGGTCTCTCAGGTACGGCTTATTATGCGACCGTTATGCCCCGTAGTGCAATGTGGCCTTCGCCATATCCTTAATTCATCATATCATGGGGATCTCTTTGTTGCAGGATGCACGAAAATCGTCTGCAGATGCCTTATTATTAATAGTATTTCTTGTGAATTCATCGCATAAAAACAAAAAAATACTCTTTTCTCAGATAAACTTCTGCATTTCCTGTCAGATTATATAGCTGATGAGGCGGTTTCTTCTTGATATAATTTCAAGATATATGAATATATCGTGAATCTATGGAACTATTTTTAGCTTCAATGCACGCAAAACATATTACGCTGTTTTTTTGTCAAGCGTAAAAAAGAGCGTGGCTTCCATCCCGAAGGCATGCCTTTTGGGAGGACACCACGCTTTTATAGCAGGAATACTGGAGGAAAAAAAGAGGTTGATATACTTCCCAGACGCAATTTCCCTTTGTTATCGACGGAAGAGCTTCTTTTTCTGCGTGGCCGGTTGCTGTTGGCAGCGCATTCGTCCATGTTCTTCCGGCCCGTTTTGTTCCGGCTTGGGGACGTTTCGTCCCGCGTTACACGTTGCCGGCAGGCTCAGGTGACGGATCCCGGACCATTGTCATGTTCCGGCAGGATTTTTCGAGATCTCCGGTTCAGAAGAAGCAGGCCCGGGTACGGGGGGAGATATCGGAAAAGTGGGGTGGCGGTGGCGGTGCTGGCCGTGCAGTGCTCGCTTCTGTCTGCAGGAAAGACAGATGACCCGTGAAAGAAAAGTGCGTGTCTCTTCTTGCCGTTATGGATGCCACAATGCCTGCAAAAGGGCGGACTGCAATGACGGTCAATCAGTAGTGGGCTTCCCGGTCGATCGGCAGCTTTTCGTTTTCCCAGCCAATCCAGCCGTCATTCATATGCAAAATATTAAAAAAACCGAGTTCCTCCATAATTTTTACGGCAATGGCTGAACGTCGTCCCGAGCGGCAGTAAACAAGAATATGTTCGCTTTTGCTGAGCCGTTGTATCATATCGGGAAAGTTTGCATCTGCAACATTGATATTTATCGCGCCCGGAAGATGAGCTTTATTATACTCCTGTGGTGTTCTAACGTCTATAACACGGTATTTAAGATCGGGATTCTGTATTATAGACCACGCATCTTGAGGACTTACATTTTTTGCATAGGTTGAGTGTGGATGCAAAAAAAAGAGAAGTCCAATAATAGATGCAACAAATGTCGGTGATTTACGATACTGTGCTATAAGCCATTTCATAAGCATAGAAAAGAACGCTCCTTGTTTTGAGATAGTGAAGCCCGCAAGCCATGCGGTCCCGAAAGAGAATCGAGAATTTTTTGCGATCCTTGGTTTTTCCAACGCGCCGTAACCGGAATCTTTGCCTTCTAAGTTTGGGGTATGCTGATTTTCAATGTACTGTTGCAAAACAGAAATCGGAGCGCCGCGGCAACTCGCCGCAAAGTAACCTGGTGACCGGAGAGATCCACCCCTCAGCTTGCGTTACGGGCCTGGATACCCACGCCTCCTGATCAGTCTGTTGACCAGTGGGGAGACAGCGGATTTTGGGGGGTAATTCGCGGCAGATGCACATGGTTATCTTCACCGTCAACCCCGACAGATTCTGCTTTAAACCCAGCGCACACACTGGCAAATATCGGCTTAGGTCATCGAGAATCTCATTGGTGAAGACGCCACGACGGTATTTCGTGATCCCGGATACTGCAAGCACACGCCGACAGAGCCCCGGCATACTGTCCGGGCAAAAGGGGATTAAACAAATCCATTCCGGATCAGGGCTGGTTCGGGTTTCGACGGCAACCCTGCCGCAACCTGACATGGCTGGCGGCACAGTACTTCTTGTGCCAGCCAAATACACCAGCCGGACCTGCGGCAACCGCGGCTGCGCGGACGCGGCTGCACGGACAACGACAACCCCCCCCCGCAAGCTCCCTTCAACCAGGGCCCTCCCCCCGACGTCAGGCGGGGGAGGATGTCAACGCGCAGTCTGGGATTAGCATCTCATCCCTATCATGCTTCATAGGCTTGCACAAGGCGGAACTGCTCTTTATGCGTTGTCTGAGCAAATTCCGGTACGCGGTAGAATTTGTAAGCAGGTTTTGCCTTCGTCAGTACTTCCTTTCCAATGCCCCTCCCTCAGCTCCCTGAAAGAGAATCAAGATCCGCCAACTCACTCTTACTTCCGGGGAGAAGCTTCCCCCTGTTCTGATGGTATTGCTCGCTTCATTTTCCCCCGCGTCCATGAGGGATATTCTTGCTTCCTGAGCTTTTTCTCACGAGCCATATTTCCTGAGTCTTTTTTCCGCGTGTATAAGCTCACGGCAAGTAAATACACGGTTTGTGCCCTACAATGGGGGATTCTCGTCAGTCCCCCTGGGACAGAATGGAGCAGTCCTTAATTCTTCTTTGTACGGGCGTGTTTTCTTGGTGAAAAAAAATATTTTGAAAATAATTTCATAAAGATCCTTGACACGCCTGTGAGCAGATCCTATATATGAAATATATTTCAAAACGTAATTCTTTGAAAAAGGTGCAGCGCAGGATTTTTTGGAAGACATGTCTGCAGCAGCGGACCATGTCACGCAAAGCATACGAAGCAAAAATGAGAAAAGATGTTCGGTAAGCACGTGAGCATATTTCAAGGATGTGGAAGAAATTGTCTTGGTAACGCTTAAGATCTCTTGACACGCAGGATTTTCTTCTTATTATGAAATATATTTCAAAAAACATAGGTCTTTCATCAGCAGACGAACGCCAGCACTCATCGCAAAACGAATTTTTGATTAACCTTTGCCTGCTTGTTCGTTTTTTTCGCCACAATGAAGAATACGCTATTTATGGCGTAACTTCCGGTAAGAAACAGATCAGTTACTGCTTTTGATGTTCCTCAAGCCGTGCGTCTCAGGAAAACGACTGGTGAATCAGGTGCGGCAGACAGAAAATGAAAGCAATACTTTAATATAGGTAATGTGCCGTTTTTCCGAAGAGAGCACTTTCTCTTCCTTCAGATACGGGCGGCATATGGGCTCACAAACTTAGGAGGTACCATTATGTACGGACATTTTATGCAAGGTCATCATGAACATGAGAACTGCAGAGGTTCAGAGAAAAAGATCGGCAGATGCATGGCACCTGGCACCGGTCGGGACCAGGGAACGTGTGACGGTCAGGGCCGGGGGCGTGGTCGGGGGCAGGGGCAGTGCAATGGTCAAGGACGTGGTCGCGGCATGGGTCAGGGACGCGGACTGCGGGATGGAAGAGGACAGTGCATCCATGGCGAAGGCGGGCAGCAACGCGGCATGGGCCAATGCCGCAGGGAAGAAAATACAGGCATTGCTTCCGAAGAGAACGTGGGTGCAAAGGATCCGGAATCCCTGCCAGAAGAAGGCAAAAACGCCTAGGTTTCCTGCTTTTTCAATACGACATATTTTCTTGGTGAAATACCATAGTTTAAAAACTAAGGAGATATTGTGAGGCCATCTAAAGCACGTGTGATTGATTATCTTCCGCCTTGCCGTTGCTTTATTCCCGTAGCACAGAAAGGTGAAGGTGAAGAGACGCTTGAAGTTCCATCAGAGGATACCGTTATCATCGGTCTTGATATGCTTGAAGCCATGCGTCTCGTTGACGGTGAGAAAATGAGTCAGGAGGAGGCGGCTCAGAAAATGAATGTTTCAACGCCTACATTATGCCGTATTCTCGGTCAGGGGCGCAGTCTTGTGACCCGTGCACTGATTTTCGGTAAATGTATCCGCATAGAAGGAGGCAATATTATGTACGGATGTGCGATGCAAGGGCATCATGGTATTCATAACGGAAGAGGAATGCAGAGAAAGGCCGGCAGATGTATGGCGTCTGCCGCCGCCCAGGGCCGTGGTATGGGGCCTGGTCATGGTATGGGACCGGGGCGCGGTCGCTTCGAAGGTGGTGAACAACGTTCTAAGGGCGAATGCCGTGCTGAAGCCAAAACCTGTGTCGTCTCCGAAGAGGGCGGCTCTGTGAGTGCTCGGGAATCATTGCAAAAGGAAGAAGAGTAAAAAGTCTGTGATGTTCTTTTCACGAAGAATTTTTCTTGTTCACACTCCTTTGTATACGAAGTAACGGCGGGTTGCTCTTTATCCTCCTTATTATCCGCGTGCTTTTCTGCTGGACGCCCCTGTGATGGCTGCAGGTAGCGCCGGGACGAAATCAAGAGATTATGCAGAAAAGTGCGCAGGGCAGACCCGCCCCATAAAATTTTTTCGTTGTGAATGACAAAACCGGACTGATTACAGATCAGACCATATCTTCCGGTGCTTTGTCCGGGCGCCTTCCTCTTCTTGGAGATGCCCGAATAGGATCGATTATGGCGTGCATTGCAAGGACTTTTACCTGCTGTTATTTGTTTGAAATGTAAGGCAATTCCTTGCTGCACGTTGACTTGCGATATTTGTGCAGAATCCGTAATATAATGAACCAGCATGGCTGTATACTCATATTTTCATACTTTTTCGTACTTTTTCATACATCTTTCATGATCTGCAGAAAAATTTTTTCGGCCATTTCTTCTTCGATCGGTCAAAAGTCACATAGCTTTCGGGTACAATATATTTTCATGTGATTTTCTTCTCATTAACTTAGGAAACCATACGGAGGCGGCATTTCCTCCCTGGCATATTGGGTCGGGGTACTGTGCCGGACGTGGATGAAAGGTGGAAGTTTACTTGGCAGCATCGGGGGGCTCCTTGCCATGCGTCTTCTTTCCAAGGGGGGAACAACGCTCTTTGCAAAAGGCGGAATGAGCGCTGGCTCTTCGTTGCTTGGTTCCGTGGTGAGTGGACTTATTTCCTCAGGAGGCGGAGGTCGTGGCGGCTCCGGAGGCATGGGCGGAGGTCGTGGCGCCTCCGGAGGCATGGGCGGAGGTCGTGGCGCCTCCGACAGCACGGGTGGGAAGGGCGGTGACCTTTCTTCAGTGTTAGAGCAGGCCCTCATGCGCGCCATGAAGAATTCAGGTACAACTCACGGTCGGAAGTCCGCAGGGAAGAAGGAGGCGGGCGAGGTCACTGAGGTTCCTTCTCAGACACTGTCTCAGAAAAATGAGGAACAGGAAGGTGGCGTTGCAGAAAACGTGGAGCAAAATTTTGAGCAAAAGAAGCTCGCGCTAGCCGCCCTGACGGAGGTCCTGACAAGTTATATCCCAGGAAGAGCCCGTTTTCGGCATCAGGCATTTAAAGATGCTTCAGGTGCCGAGGTTCTTAAAGAGGAGCTTTTACAGCTGGGGTTCCGTGGTGTTGAATGGAAATCATCAACGGGATCAATTCTTCTTACCTGGGATGAAGACAAGTGGGATCAGGTTGCATTTTTTGCTTCTGCTCTCCCTCTTGGAGAGTATTTGCTTGATCGGGAAGGTGTGTAGGAAGGATTCTTATCAACGCGCTGTAACATCCCATCCAGGGCCGGGAGATTATAAGGTGTTCCGTAACTGGAATTTTGCCTGTTCAATTTGGAGTACGCTGATGCTCGATATACGTCGAAGGGTTGCAATCGGAGCGCCTCAGCAACTGCCTGCAAAATTGAAAAAATTACTTCCGGATCAGGGCTGGTTCGAGTTTCGGCGGCATCTTGCCTGCAAACTGACAAGGCGGGGCGACACCCTGCCTGTTGTTCCGCCGCAATACATGAGCCAGACATGCACCAACTGCGGCTAGCTGGACAACGACAAAAGACCCCCGCAAGCTGTCTTCAACTGCAGATCTTGCGGTTTGAGACTCATGCCGATTTCAATGCGGCGTAGGACATTTTTTCGGTCGGGCAGGCCGTGACTGCCTGAGGTGCGGGCAGGGCTCGGGTGCCCGCGGTTAACCAGGAACCCGCCTATGGTGCGGCCCAATAGGGCACCCACCGATAGGAATCCCCCGACTTTAGGCAGGGGAGGATGTCAAATAGGAAATTGTTTCACCGAGAGTAGTGGGAAAGAGTAACGTAGTTTTTGCGTTCAAAATTTTCTTGTCGACAATGTGTTACTTCTGCGGACCAACGATCTCTGTTCCCAAGGTCTTACTATTTACTCCATATGCCGGAAACGCTATGCGAGGATAGGGGAGTCGACAATGGTAAAGAATTTCAACAGTGTTTTTTTACCGTCCTTAGAGAATGAGATCGAACGGTGAGCGGATACTAGGAGTGTACGTATGCTTCCGCATTATGTTGTTCATGCAATGGAAGGTCGTGTTCGCATTCGCCATCATGCATTTCTTGCTGGAGGTACAGCCCGGAAGGCGGAACAATTTCTGCTGCGACAATCAGAAGTTGAAGCGTTGCAGCCTGGGTACGGGTCTTTTCTTCTTTTGCTTAAGCCCGAGGCCGATCTTGAGGCTCTTTGTAAAAACCTTGAAGAAAATTGTCCTGAGCTTCAAGAAAAGAGTTCTTTTTCGAGACGTGCAGTGGGGATTCCCATTTTTTCTGATCTTTCACCAAGGCGTGTGGAAGTACGGTTTTTGACCGCTGTTTCTCTTTTATGTATATTGTCAAGTGTTATTGACTCAAGTAAAATGCATATGGTTACAGGAATTGTTTTAGCAGCCTTGACTTTTCGTCATATCTGGGTTCGGAGAAAGGCTTTGTAATACTAGATATCTTAATACAGGAAGATTGTGTATAATGCCAGGTGTTTATAAATAAATACCTGGTAATTTTTTTATTTTGTATTTTTAATTATAATATTTTATATGTAATTTTTTTGTTAGTATTGTTTTTATTGTTTAATTTTTTTATATATTAAATATGCATTATTTATATGTGTGTACGTATCATTTAAATTTTTTTGCTAAAAGTAATAGGAATTGTATGGCATGGAAGTGCTGCTAGGAATATTTTTCACGCTCCTGGAGCCAGTGTCGCCGTCATAGTGGTCTGTCTCGTGCAGGGGAGGATTATGTTCCGGGCAAAACGACAAAACGCCTCCTGTGGAGAATCGTCGATGCATGAGAGAATAACGCGTGACAAGACAAGAGGGGATTCGCATGGAGAGCTTGAGGTCATTCCTTTGTATCCGGTATTTCTGCCCATCGTAAGATTCTTTGAGGCTTCTTCGCGGGAATACGACCCAAGAGATTTTTGATATGTTCGAAGAAAAATCGTTGATTACCTATATACTGTATTGATGTGTTTTATAGTAAATTTTTGCAATAAAGAGAAGACTTATATGATTTCACAGTTATGGCCAATAATTTTAGTAGTTTTGTCGAATATTATGTATAATATTGCATCGAAATCTGTCCCAAAGAACTGTAGTCCATTTGTTATTTTGATTGTCACATATCTCACGGCTACTCTTTTATCTTTTATATTTTACTTGATATTTGATCTTGATAAAAATATAAAAAGTGCTTTTTCGAATATTAATTGGTCTGGATTTTTTTTGGGACTATCAATGGTTGGTTTAGAAATCGGATTTATATTTATTTATAGATCAGGATGGAAGATAAGCACAGCATCATTATTAGTAAATATACTGCTTGCATTGGCATTAATAGCTGTTGGAATAGTGTTTTATAATGAATCGTTAACTGTACGACAAATCATAGGCGTTGTTTTTTGCCTGATAGGAGTTAGTGCCTTGATTTTGTAAATATTGTTCGATGTTTTTCCTGCTGTGACGGATTGAGCGACTGGGAATTTACCCCCTGCCGACAGGAAACACCCGGTTTCAGGCAGCTGAGAAGGTTAACAGGTGTTTGTCTCCCTTGCCGTGGCTTGCAGTGCATTTTCCACGCTTTCTTTTGGGGAACATGGGAAAAAAATAGCTGTCAAAAAAATCTCAAAAAGTCATAAAACTGTCGAAAATAGGTGGAATTTGCAGATTCGTAGGCAAAAAATGCCTTTTCTAGAAATGGTCAAATTTTTTATGTGATAAAGATCTGCAAAAAATGTAAGCAAAAAGAGGTAAAAGCTTCAAAAATTTCTATTGGCACTATTTTTGCTTTTACGTCGACATGGAGTTTTTGGGCAGGGGCGATCCCCACACTCACGCACACATAAAAGCGGAGCGTTTTTGTGAACACAACGAGTCTGAACCACGTCGAAAGTATGGTAAATCTGTGCAAGCCCTGCGAAAACGATTTACTTGAAGTCAGCAATGAAAATGGAACAGAGGAACTGCTGATAGGGAGAGTTTTTCCTCCCATGCAGGCATTATCTGCAGAGGGGGGGCAACTTATTGAGAGTTTGGAAAAGCAGCTTGATACTCTGCAGGAAGCCTTCATAGCCCTGCTGTCCAAGGAAATGAAACGCGTCGGTGTCCATCTGGAAAACAGGCTTCACTTATCTCTTTCTGAAGAGGGGGATGTGGTCGTTGAGGGAGAAGATAACGATACAGACAAGGTGCAAGAAATTCTTTCCCATTCAAGTGAGCTGCAAAGTCGATTTCGGGAACTTGCGCATCTCACCTTGCTTTCTCAGGGGATAGACATGGTGTGTCAGGCCAAGGCTGCTCTTGAAGGGAACGCGAGATGTTTTAGCCCTATTTTTAGCCATTATCACGCCTATATTAAGGGATCATTATCGCATTTTTATCTAAAATCGCCGTAATATTCTTCTCTATAATGAGGGTGTATAATTTATATATTATCACTATTTATTTTATATAAATTAAAAAGAAATGTTATGATATAATATAAAAGAGACTGCTGAATAATATGGTTGTATGGAAATTTTTCGGCTAGGTCTGAAAATTTTTATTACGGACGACTTGGGCGTTGGAGTGGTAGCTATCTTGCCTTCGAGTCGCAGAGCCGATTTCGTCCTTTAAGGTCTCCAGTTTGAGACAACCGTTTGCACTTGGATGGCAGGGAGGTCGATCAACAGGATGTCTACTGCTTGACGGCCGTCACGGCCTTGGACAAGATGGAGTTCCCAGTGCTGAGGAGAATGGCATTTATTCGTATGACTCAGCATGGTTGTGAGAGGGACGCAAATGTCTGTCATCCCCTCCCGTTTTTCGACCTCCGATAAGAGGGTAAAGGGGAATTGGACCCCGGCACTGGCTTGTCGGCGGTCTTTTTTTTACTTCTTTCTAATTTAACAACGGTAATGGCTTTCGGCAGAATTAAAAAAAGTCCCTTGGCACGTGCCAAAGGAGAATTAGTTCCGGAGAATACGACCAAGGGTCTGCACGCTGTTCGACCGCTGAACGCTCCACTGGGGCCATAACCCGGATTGGATCACCGTTCGGCGGTCATTTCTTTTTCTGCCATTGACTGAATTGCCGTCGGCACATAGGGTATTTTTCGGTGATGCCTGTGGGGTGGAAGTTCTCTCTTCGTATTCCCCTCGGTGTCGGCTGAGATAGACACTTACCCTTCTGCCCACATTTTTGCTTCTGCCTCCGGAAAGAGTGAGTAAAACCTCTTTAACAGAAGTATTTTTTTCTGCGCCAATCGTCCTCACGCAGATCCACGCCGACTCATTCAATGCCGCATGGGGTTAGCCCCACAAAATCCGTATTTTGCACCAGTAAAAAAATTCCGCCATAGCTCGGTTTCAAGACCATCGCCCATTTTTTTACTCCCCCCAGGGTTCAAACTCCACGATATCCTTGGAACTGTCCGCGACACATACATAGGACGGTAGCGCTCAAGGAACGTCGACAATTATATTGTGCTGCCGAAGTGCAGAAAGATTGTATTGAGAATTATAGTGGACTGCTTTGTCCAGACCACAACGTCCTTCGTGCTCTGGAAAAAGCAGTCCACTATAGAAAAATAAAAAACCCGCTTTGTTCAAGACTTTGCGGGTTTTTTATGGAAAATAATGGAATGTAAAAAATGATAGGATGGTGGAGGTGGGGAGAGTCGAACTCCCGTCCGCAAATATTCCACGCAAAGCGTCTACAGGTTTAGTTCAAGTATGTATCTTGCTGCAACGTTGCCCTTGAACAGGCTGTATGCAACCAGCCAGACAGAAGAATCTCACACGGTATCCCTGTTCGGCAACAGATACGTGCCAGCCTGATGCGTGTCGCCACAAAAAGATATCAGGCGTCCCCTTTTGTGACGTGCCCGCGTTATGGGGCATTACCCTACTGCTTACGCAGCGCAGGCGTATTCGTAATCGTTCTTGGCAATTACTAGTATGCCGCTTTTTACGAGGCCAGCGGCGCCTCGACCTGCAACTTTGGTTTCACTATCCACGTCGAAACCAATGCACCCCCCCAATTTTACGTCAGAAGGTAACTTTAAATGAAAGAAAAGAATCTAGCAATATCTACAATCTGTCTAATCTGTATAGCTCCTCATGTGGTACGCGAGCTTGCCGCACCCCCCGATTATGAAAGATAATGACCATGGCCCGCTGATCTAAGTGCGTCATACGATTAGAGGTGGCCCCGTTTGTTAAACAGCCCCCGACGCTTTTATAGCTTGGGTGCGGCGGGCGAGAATGGGCCCAACCGTAGCTCGTCGGAGCCCGCCGCACCCAAGCTATAAAAGCGTCGGGGGCTGTTTAACAAACGGGGCCACCTCTGAGGACTTCA
>JAIKXS010000033.1 GCA_024683955.1 Desulfovibrio sp.
GGTAATGTCAAATATTTTGTGTAAATCTACTTTAATACAAATGTTAAAGTTTTACATTAAATCTTTAATGCGTTTTTCAAATTTCTCATTTAATATTAGTTGATTTCTAACCCTAGCCCAATTTGATATCGGTCTAGACCATTTTCGTAGTAATTCTTGTATTCTTAAGTAAAACACTTTTTTCAATGCGTCTGGTGAATCAAATGAGCCTTTTTTAGTGACTTTTCTTAGACTTGAATTAACACTTTCTATCGCATTTGTAGTATACATTATGTGTCTGATGTCACTTGGATAGTCAAACAACTGAAGAACATGTTCAAAGTGTGAATCCCATACTCGTACTGCTCCCAAGCACTTTTTACTCCACTTTTCCTTAAATAATACAAAGTTATCCTGACACTCTTCTACAGATGTTGCTTTGTATACATTCTTTATAGATGTACAAAATTCCTTATAATCCTTGTTGGATACATATTTAAGACTATTTCTTATTAAATGTACCAGGCATCGTTGTACTATTGTATCCTTGTATATGGACTTTACTCCTTCCTCCAGGCCGCTTATGCCATCCATTGAGAGAAAGAGGATATCCTGTACTCCCCGCTGCTTTATAGAGTCGAACACGTTCATCCAATAACTTTTGGACTCGGTCGGATTCACCCATATTCCCAAAACATCTTTATATCCATCTATATCGACGCCAAGCATTACGTATACTGCCTGCTGCATCGATTTGGAGCCATGTTCCGGTCTGACGCTGGCAAAAATGCAGTCAACGAATACAAACGAGTACAGAGGCTTTAAAGGACGATTCTGCCACTCTTTTACATCTTCCAGTATTAGATCAGTTATCGTCGATATGTGTTCGTGTGAAAGCTCAAAACCGTATATATCATTAATCGTTTGGGATATATCACGCTGACTCATCCCGCGTGCATACATTGCCAGGACTTTTCTCTCCAGATCAGACACATCTTTCTTGTACTTAGGCAATATTACCGGGGTGAATGTGCCATCTCTATCTCTTGGTATTTCTAACGATACTTCACCTGACGTTGTTCTTACAGTTTTCTTAGTATGTCCATTTCTTCTGTTTGTTGTATCTTTTTCCCCATATTCTGATTTATTAAATCCAAGGTGTGTTGTCATCTCTGCATTCAATACTCGTTCAAATATGCTGCCAAATACCTCTTTCAGAGCGCAATTGATGTCTTCTGCGCTCTTTATATCGTAGGAACGTAAAATCGCATCTGCAGCCTGCAGGGCAGCTTCGCTGCGTTTAGGGTGTTTTTTACGGGGCTTCTTTTCTTTGGGACTTGTCTCTGTGGACATACATCACCTCTCATTCCTGATAGTTATTGGCTCTCTCAGGATATCATGTGTCTCCCCAAAAGCCAGTGACGCTAAGCTGCAGGACCGGAGCTCTCTCGCTTGAGTTCAAGGGCGCGAAGCGGCGTCAGCGTACCCTTGACTCATGCGAGAGCGTAGGTACAAGGCTTGTGTCACTGGATTGAAGGGGAGAATAAAAGGCTTTAACGCCACTGCCTGAGTGAACCTTCCTGAAAGGCGATTTACACAAAAAATATTACACTCTCTTCACAAACTTTATCCACAACTGTGACCATGTCTAGTTATGCGTGATTAAGAAACGCATCTCTCTGCGAGAGGGATTTCCCCTTAGCATCAACTATACGGCGCGGCGTCATATCAGGCGGTCGCGCCTTTTTTGTAAAATAGACCTAGTTCATTGAGCCTGTTAATTTTTAAATCCTATCAAAAAGCCACTGCTCGCAGACATTCCTCCATGCTACTAGCGATAAGTAGTCCATTTTGCATGTAGTAGTCTATAAATATACACTGAGTATGACCACAGGTCGGTTAAGAGGGAAATACTACGGAAAAGATGCTTCGCTCTAAGCCGAGTCATGAGCGTCTTCGGCATTTCGGTTTCTGAAAGAAATGCCCATAATGATATCTCCCTTATCGGACAACCCGATAGGGCTGCAGCGAGTAGACTGTCTTTCATGCGAAGAAGTTTAGTCTGCTCTATTCCACCGCGTATGCTCCTGCTGCCGCCGCTAGAAAGCCGCTCCGCGTCATTCCTGCTGCCTTAGCCTTACGGTCGATCATATCCAGCTTGTATCGGGCGAAGGATACATTCACCTTAGCCGTTGCTGTATCCAGCTCCGGCGCGGGAACGGGATGCAGCACGGAACCATCTGGCATAGGCCCCATATCCAGCCCCGCAAACTGCTCTTTGAACTTACGCAAAGCCTCAGCCTCCCCACTCGGAGCGGGAATTATTTCACCATCATCCGCCATAGCCTCTAAATGACCAGCAAGGGCTTCCATGGCCATAGAAAACGCCTCCGGTAGCGTTTCCCCTTGGGAATTGCACCCTGGCAGGTCGGGAAAAAATACTGCGTAGCCCTGATCACAGGGCACAAATCCCGCAAAATAGACGCTCATATTTATCTCCTTACGTGTTGTAATGTGAACCAAGAGGGATTCCTACCTAGTCATATCCACCCCCGTCTGTTTTTCAATGCTCTTTACGGTAAAGGGGTTTATGTCGCCAGGGTGACAGGGCACAGTTACCTTGCCCTGCCTGAGGGGATGCTTGAAGTGCCTATGGCTTGTCTTACCACCAGGCAGCTCCACCCAACCTGCGGCCTCCAAGCGTTTTCTGATTTCCTTGAATTTCATGTTCCCTCCCCAATGCATACTCAATGGTGAATTTTTCTCTACTCGTCAAGCTTTTTACCTCCTTTTTATACAACGAAAATATAGGGCGAATTTAGATGAGTTCGCTACCACTGCTACTGATTCCTGCTATCAACGGCTATACAAGCCGTCAATATAACAACTGTTGATAAACTAATACGCCGTCAATATCACGAGACTAAAGTCGATAGAAGTGAGAATCGGACTTCTCCCTGAAATGGGGTTAGGGGGGGGTAGTTCGGGAGGTATGCGGATGTATTTTCGTGCATCCAGATGCATCTTAACATTGTAAAATCATTGATTTTACAAAATCAGGAAATGCCCTTTCACGCCGTCAACAGCGGTTCAAATCCGCTTGGGGACGCCACC
Organism: Desulfovibrio sp.; assembly: GCA_024683955.1. Classification (GTDB taxonomy): domain Bacteria; phylum Desulfobacterota; class Desulfovibrionia; order Desulfovibrionales; family Desulfovibrionaceae; genus Desulfovibrio. The sequence continues at coordinate 3,094 of JAIKXS010000033.1, forward strand.
AAAAAAATCAGGCAGTTACGATAAAAATCGTAGCTGCCTTTTCTTTTGCTGTGCTAACCACCTGCGTAATCGTTGGCGGAAGCGGATTTTCGGGGTTTTCCCCTTTTTCACATTCGGTTAGCAAGAAACCTTTTGCCCTGCTTCAGGCCAGGACAGAGCTCCATATAACCTCTTATGTTCCTACTCCATTATTGCATAGCTGCCCACCACCGGCGATACTGCACAGCCATCCCCGCAACTACCGGTTGTCCAATGCATGGCGTCAATAAACGCCATGATTTTCCCTGGGAAGCCTTTTCAATTCGCAGGAACGGATCATCCCACGCATGGTGCGAAATGCAGAATTTTCCCACGTGCGTTGGAATCAGCGCCGCGGCCTTAAGTTCATCTGCCGCCCGCGCGGCCTCTTCGGGGACCATATGCACATATTTCCAGCGATCATTGTACTGGCCCATATCCAACAGGACCAGATCCATGGGGCCGCGGCTTCTGCCGATTTCAGCGAAATGCGGCCCATAGCCGCTGTCGCCGCTGAAAAACACCCTGCGCTTTCCAGACTGCAGCACTACTCCCGCCCAAAGCGTGCGGTTGCGCCTGAAAAGCCGCCCCGAAAAATGTCTTCCCGGGGTGAGGTCAACTCTCAATTCATCGAATGAAAAGGAATCGCCCCAGTCGCCTTCGCGTATCTTCTCCCGCGAAAAGCCGAACCGCGCCAGATGCGCTCCCGTGCCAAGTCCGCATACCACTTGGCTAATGCGAGGTTCAAGCGCGGCAAGCGTTGGATAATCCATATGGTCCCAATGGTCATGTGAAATCACAAGGACATCGATGTCCGGAATGTCTTCCGGAAGATAAGGATTTGTTCCCGGAAAGGCCCGGATGGCAAATGGCACGGGAGAGGCGTATTCGCTCAGCACGGGATCAATCAGTATGCGCTTGCCGCCCAGATGCAGATAGAACGAGGAATGTCCGAGCCAGACAACCATATCCTGCATGCGGTCGGTATGCCCAAGCTTCTCCTTTACCGTCGGCAGCGGCCGTGACGGACGAAGTCGCTCTTCATTCCTGAAAAGGAAATTCAGCCAGCTTCCAGCTATATTCCCGTCTTCAACCATGAGCGGCGTAGGCAGCTCGTTCTGAAACACGCCGTCCACGCAGTGCGGGGATCTCACAAGCCTTTCTAGCTCCTCCCCTTCCGGCAGCGCTCCAAATTTCGCGCTCCGGCAGAAGGCGTACCCTCCGATGCCGGCGGCTCCGGCAATCATCGCTCCGAGCAGCATGCGCCGCTTCCATTTTTTCTGCATGCTTTCCTCTGTCTGTCAATCAGTCCATGCAGGGTTCTGCCACGTTGCAATGTGTTCCAGTGATTAGTTTAGACGTTCGTAGTCTGCCGCGTCCACAGGTTCTTCCCATTCAGTTGAGGCTTCTTCTCCGGGCACCTCCAGGGCGAGATGCTGGAAGGCGGTGTCCGGCGCTGCGCCGTGCCAGTGCTTCACGTTGGCGGGGATATGCACCACATCTCCGGGGAGCATTTCAAAAGCCTCTTCACCCCATATCTGGCAGTAGCCTCGTCCGGCAGTGGCAATGAGCACTTGCCCGCCGCCCTTGGCAGCCTTGTGGATATGCCAGTTGTTGCGGCAGCCCGGCTCAAAGCTGACAGCGAACAGCGGAACCTGACTGGTCGAAATGGCCGTGAGATAGCTTTTTCCCACGAAATACTTGGCATATGCCGTATTGAGCTTGCCGGCAGGGAACGGGCCGCCGGCGTTCAGTTCGTCAATGGTGACATGCTCCTTGCCATGATAATCCAGAATTGTTTCTCGCATACTATCCTCTTTGCGCCATCTGCAAGCGCAGAGCGTGCACGCCGAGGTTATTCCCCGGCGGCGCATGCCAAATCTATTTCACAGTCGCTATGCCCAAGCCATGCAGCCATGCGTCCACATCGTTTCCTACTCCATCCACACGGTTGCCGAATGCGGAAAAGCCCTTGAGCACCTTGGCCCTGGGGCAGAGCTTCTTGATGTCGTCCACGCTGCGTCCAAGTCGGCTGCCGCCGTGGGTGCAGAAGGGAATTATGGTCTTGCCGCTGAAATCGTAGTTATCCAGCAGAGTGAACAATGCCATGGGCATGGTGCCCCACCAGTTTGGATAGCCAAGGAAGACCGTTCCGTATTCGCCCAGATTGGGAAGTTCCGTTGCGAGTGCAGGACGGGCGTTTGTCTGCTGCTCCTTTTTGGCTAACTTGGTCAGGGTGTCATAATCCTGCGTGTAGGCGTTCACGGTTTTCAGTTCCACCATGTCGCCGCCCACGCGGTCATGAATCATAGAGGCGAGCTTGCGGGTGTTGCCTGAATGGGAGAAAAACAGCACCAGCGTCTTGCTACCGGCGGCATGGACGGGGAATGGCAGGTACGATAGCGCGCACAGCGCCCCTCCGCAGACTGTGTATTTCAAAACCTGACGGCGTGAAAGCAGCATCTTTCTTCTCCATAGTGTTGCAGGTCAAACAGTTACCAGTTCGTACTGGCGCGATCCCATGCCGATTGCTTCGGCATATTCCACCTGGTGGTAGCCGCGCGTGCTGGGATGCTCCGCCTGGAATTTGTCATGGCCCGCGCTGTGGCATTCATGTTCCCCAATGGCCCGCAGGCTTGGCGTGGCGGACACGAGGTCGAAGCAGGCGGTGTCCAAGGCCACGGGATCGGTCGATGCCAGGATGCCGATGTCCGGCACAAGCACGGGATCGGACCAGCCCGCACAGTCGCACTGCGGCGTGACGTTCATCAGG
>JAIKXS010000075.1 GCA_024683955.1 Desulfovibrio sp.
GCACAAAATGAAGATATTTTAATTATAGCTCCAATAAATTTAGATATTGAAGAGATACAATCAAAATATATTCCAACAATCAGCATTAACATAGAAAATATATACAATAAAATTCTTGCTTGTAAAAGAAATAAAAACCTCATACCGGAGTCAATTTTTTTACCACTTGAAGGAATAAGGTATCCGGTACAGCTTTACGAAAACGGCATTAGTGATATTAAGAAAAGATTGAGTGCCGAAGTACAGTTCTATTACAGGAAAAAATCGGAACGTCTTCTCTGCCTTGGTTTCAGTGACAGAGTCGCCATCTGTGGCAAAATAATAAATGCCATGAATGTCGCCTACCTTTTACAACGCTGGGCAAAGGAGAAAGCCCTTCAACGTCTTCCTGTCTACCTTTCTCACAGGGCTGCTCAAATGCGCATTCAAATCCACGACATATGTATCCACAATCAACGATCTTGCTGGGGAAGCTGTTCACGATATGATAAGACGTCGTTTAATATACATCTTAATTGGCGTTCCCTTTTACTTGACATTCCTCTTTTACGACATCTCTGTGAACATGAGCTCTGCCACACAATCTTTATGAACCACTCTAAAGAATTTCACAATGCAATGCAGGCCCTTGATCGCGATGCTGAGGAAAAGGAGCGGGCGCTGCAAAATGCATGGACAAAACTTCCTGAATGGACAAGACATTACCTCGTGCCACGATAATATAAACCTCATATATTTATTTATATATACACAAAAATTAAAAAGGACTCTTTAATAAGCATGAATTATACATTACTAGATTATATGACAATAAATATATATATCATTTAATTACGTTGTTTTTATCATACAACTACCAACAAAAAAACTACAGTTTCAGATCTTGCATTAATGGGAAATACATCCCTTAAAATCGAAAGCATAGCAAAAAGGAACGGTATGTCACTATGAGCATTTTGAATAAAAACACAGCTTTGCAAAAGCTGTTTGCAATGCATAAAAGCGATCTTGCTAAAGACGAGGGGCTTGCACCTGAACAAATCGAAAACGGCATCGAAAACGGCACAATGGTACTATTGGGAAATCCGAACCATCCCAATCTCGTCCCGCTCCTCGTCGGGCAGCCTTCTCGCATAAAAATCAACGCAAACATTGGAACCTCCCCCCTGTGCAACAGCATGGAACACGAGCGCACAAAAACAAAGGCTGCGCTAGACGCTGGTGCCGACACGATAATGGATCTTTCCACCGCTGGAGATCTCGACGCAATACGAACAACGATGCTCAGTGACTGGGCAAAGCCACTCGGGACCGTTCCCATCTATTCGGTTGCAAAAAAGATCAGTGATACGGGTCGAAAAATAGAAAGCATGCAGGAAGACGAACTTTTCAAAGAAATTGATAACCAATGCAAACAGGGCGTTGATTTCATAACCGTTCATTGCGGAGTCTCAAAAGTTGCCTCGGAAATGGCGCTCGGCCCCAACAGAACTCTTGGAATCGTCTCCAGGGGAGGGTCGATGCTCGCCAGGTGGATGAACTGCAACAATAAGGAGAACCCGCTCCTAAATGAATATGACCGCCTGCTCGACATCTGCATCAGATACAATGTAACGCTCTCACTTGGAGACGGACTCAGACCTGGGGCTGGCTGTGACGCTGGAGACGCAGCGCAATGGGAGGAAGTCATCAATCTTGGACGCCTTGCTCGCTACGGAAAGGAACGGGGCGTACAGTGTATGATCGAGGGCCCTGGTCATATGCCGCTAAACCTCGTACGGGGACAGATCGAAGGGATCAAACGACTTACCAACAACGCCCCTCTCTACGTTCTCGGTCCACTTGTCTGTGACAGCACACCGGGCTACGACCATATAGCCGGTGCCATCGGAGGCGCAATCGGCGTGACGGCGGGTGTGGACTTTCTGTGCTATCTCACGCCCGCAGAGCACCTCACTCTTCCAAGCACTGAGGATGTTATACAGGGAATAATGGCAAGCAAGGTAGCGGCTCACGCTGGAGAAGTTGCACTCGGAAGAGAAAGGGCGCTTGAACGAGAAAAGTCCATGAACGCGGCAAGAAAGGAACTTAACTGGGAGAAAATGACAGAGGCCGCCATTGATCCGAAGATGGTTACAAAACGACGTGAGAAGCACAGCCGTGAAGAAGTCTGCGCTATGTGTGGAGAATTCTGCGCGGTGAAAACACTGCGAGATATAACGCCAAAGACGAAATTCTGAAAAATGACTATGCGACAGAGTAAAGGGCCAGTGATTTCCAAGGCTTCACCCTAACATCGGATACGAGGCTGTCTCCGTTTCAAATTGAGCCCGGCAATACGATTCAGTATACGCAAACGATCAGTCATAACGATCAATTAGCGAGACAAAAAAGCCGACTTTCAAGGGACGTACTCCAAAAAGACACAAGAAGAAGACCCTTTTAATACATGGAAGAGAAATGAGAGATCTCGCCTTCTCTCGACGTTCACGCACTGCGGAAGGGTTACAATCAGGAACACAACACAGCTTTCGCAAAGGATGCTTAGTGCCGCAATAATGCCTTGAAAAGAAACAAAAATGAAAGACTACCTACTACAGGCGTCATATCAAGGCTGCTCCTACCTTCTGAACGGGAAGGCAGCTATTGCCTTTAACACGACTTAATATTTCACTTCCCAGTGGTGGAGCGCACGCCTCAACCATCAAGATGTTTAAGACACAGAAAAAACCCTCTGCGGATTGCTCCACAAATTGCTTGTCATATTCAACAGAATGCCAAAAAGACCAGGTCAGGTGCAATTCCGCCCATCACGGAGTCAGCATCTGAAGAACACTCCAAAGATAGTCATTGCTGGGCGAGCAAAGAGGAAGAAGAAAGGGAAGAGTCTGGAAGGTGTATTTTTTGCGCAAAAAAAAGAGGGGGCGTAAAGCCCCCATAAAAAAAATTTGGCAGCGACCTACTTTCCCACATGACGTTATGCAGTATCATCGGCGATGAAGAGCTTAACTGCCGAGTTCGGGATGGGATCGGGTGTACCCTCTTCTCTAT
>JAIKXS010000088.1 GCA_024683955.1 Desulfovibrio sp.
CCATATAGAATGGGGCTTTTCGCTGATCTACGAAGTGTTTTTTCAGATGCCAATGTGCTCAAAAATTGGTAGTCATACTTGCAGAATACCCTCTTTTTTTTACGAATCATCCCGCACGCTGCGGGGCTACTGAATAGTCACAAAAGAATCAACGCAGCAATTATTGCTGTCGCCACCTGGACGGCAAAATCTGTGAGAACTTGCCGCATAAGGCAAACCCTCCTTTGAGGAGGGCCGTCCGAAATTTCTTTCTACCTTTCTGCATTCTCTTTTTCTTCGGCTTCGTGAAGAAGAAGTCCCGCGCACAAAATTCAAAAAGGAGCTCCCCTCAAAAAAAATATGAGAGAAGCTTCTTATGTTCAGGCTAAAAGATCAGAGGCATCAAGCTTTTTCCATATTGAAAACGGGGCACCATTTTTGGGACGAATTCTTCTCCCAGTTTTCCAATGCTGAAACCGATGAATAATATGGTCGTATGGGAACGTCTCGACCTGTCATCGATACAAACGATTCTTCGTCATCATAATCCGGCAACGACCGCGCGCTGCACCAAAAGTCTTGGCGTGCAGCCCGATAACACCGACGCCGTTTTTTCAAACAAAAAAAGAGGTGCCAAAGCAAACAGCTTCAGCACCTCAAAATAGCTGGTGAAAAATCGTTTTACACGCGATTTTACACACGGAAAACAGCTATATCTCGAAAAGTGGCGTCACCAACGAGATTTGAACTCGTCTTGGCGGCTTGAGAGGCCGCTGTCCTAACCGGATAGACGATGGTGACAAATAGTCTTCCTTAAGAAAAATGCACAAGAGACGATGGACGTATTCTTTGCAGGAATTGCATATCTTGTCAAGAAGAAATTTGGCCTTTCTCAGAAAGCGTGCTATTCTCCCTTGCTTCAACAAGACTGCCAGGAGGGACACCAGCCTGGTTTTCGCTTTCAAATTTCCACTGCGGGAAATGTTATGGCAGTCTGCCAACGCCCTGCTTCCCCGGCTCTCGCTATCTCTCCACAGGCTGACGCGGCTTGCCGAGCAGCCGGATAATTTTTTGGAACATGAAAGGCACCAGGGCTGGGACATTCCTGTTACGGTGCGCCGTTTATCCCCGCCCTGAAGAGTGGGGTTTTACGGCGCGTTGGGTACAATAGACATTCTAATCCTGACCGATCACCAACTACATATAGGGAGGCAGCGTGCGGCATCATGCCTCGCACGTTGAACAAGCAATGAACTCGAAAAAAACGCTCTTTCTACTCTGTACTTTTCTCCTTCTTTGTCTGAATGCCTGCGCCAGCAAAAAAGGACCGTCAACACCGCTCCTCGCTCATGATAACCGCATAGCGGATGAACGGACCTTTCCGCAGGATCCATTCTACTATGCCAAACAGGCCGGTCAGAACAAGGCCCTTCTTGACACTGAAGAGCAACTTGTTCAGGACAGGCGCTTCAACAGCACGTTCTTCGGTCCATGGAGCATGACCCGCGGAACAACAAAAAAAGCCAACGCATGTATCCGAAAAGCGCGTGGATACAAACTCGGAGGACAACGCTGGCCCCAGTCCGAATGGGATGTCATCACAAGCAATGCCAATCTTGCCTCGTTTCCCTCCCTGGCAAGTCCCGGCATCACTCTGCGCAATACAGACCTCAGAGAAATACCGACCCATGAGGCGCGCTATGACAAGCCAATTACGGACGCCCGCAGCTACCCCTTTGATGATTTTCAGTATTCCCTGCTGTATGTCGGCATGCCGCTCTTCATCACGCATCAGTCGCGTGATGGCCGCTGGTTTTTCGTCGAAACCCCCCTTGCGGCGGGCTGGGTTGATTCCAATGATGTTGCGCCTGTCACGGATGAATTTATGACCAGGTGGAGAAGCCATTCCCTCGCTGCCATTATAAAAGACCATGTCAACCTGAACGGAGTGGGAACACCTGGCAGTATAGGAACAGTGCTCCCGCAGAGCGGTCAGTCAGGCAGCAGTGTACGTCTTCTTGTCCCCGTCCGCGGAGCAAACGGCTATGCCGACATACGGGAAGTGGCGGTAAAACGTCATGAGGCACAGAGAAAGCCACTTCCTCTCACCCCAAAAAGCATGGCATCGCTCTGCAAAATCATGATGGGGCAGCCCTACGGGTGGGGTGGCATGTACGGTCTCAGGGACTGTTCACAGACAACCCATGACCTTTTTACCCCGTTTGGCGTCTGGCTTCCCCGCAACAGCCGCCCGCAGGGCAGAACCGGTGTCGTCATGGATCTTCAGAATTTGCCAAAAGAAGAGAAGGAATCCATCATCAAACAATACGGGACCCCCTTCCTAAGTCTCGTTGGACTGCCGGGACATATCACCATGTATATCGGAACATACAAGGACAAGGTGGCTCTTCTGCACAACGTCTGGGGCGTGCGAACCGTTGAGGGTGCCAATAAGAACGCGCGGCATATCATCGGAAAGACCGTCATAACATCCACCTCGCCGGGCTGGGAGCTCCCGAATCTCTACAGGCCCGTCAGCTTCGTGGACAGGCTGCGCACGATGGCAACCCCGGGCAAACGCTAAGAGCAGCTCCTATGAACGATTTTTTTGCTGTCGTCGGCCATGAAAATCGTAAAAAACGGCTTGACCAGTTTCTTTCCGGGGCACTCCGCACGCTTTCGCGGAGTGCCCTTCAACGCTTCATTCGCGACGGTCTTTGCCGCATCAACGACGTCGCCGTTCTCCAACCGGATCATCGGCTCAGGGAAGGAGATCAGATTGTACTGACCTTCGAAGAAAGTAGCGGAGAGCTGACTCCGGAAGAGGGACCGGTTGACATTCTCTGGCACGACGAGACTCTGTGCGTCATCAATAAAGCCCCTGGCATCACCGTCCACCCCTGCCCATCCTGTCCAAGGGAAACTCTCATCCAGCGCCTGCTTCCGATCTTTCCCTCTCTCTCGTCCATGGAGGGACTGCGTCCAGGAATTGTGCACAGAATAGACAAGGATACGAGCGGCCTTCTCCTTGTCGCCCTTGACGAAAAAACCCGCCTTGCGTTGTCAGAGCTCTTTGCGGCGCGTCGTGTGCATAAAACATATCTGGCACTTGTACGGGGTGTTCCGGAGGAAAACGGGCATGTGGACGTGCCCGTAGGAAGACACCCGGCCATCAAGACAAAAATGGCTCCTGTTTCTGAAGAAAAGGGGGGAAGAGAAGCTCACACGGCGTGGAAAAGACTTTGGAAGAATGATACGGACTCCATAAGCCTTCTCTCGGTCAGCATAGCAACGGGCAGAACACATCAGATCCGTGTCCACATGGCAAGTCTGGGTTTTCCCCTTCTCGGAGATCGGGTCTACGCAGACGCCGAGACCTCGGCCATGGCACCGCGCCAAATGCTCCACGCCTGGGATATCGCCTTTGAGCACCCGGGCAACCACACGCACAAGCATTTTCGGGTTCCTCCCCCGGATGATTTCATGCGGACCCTTCTTCTTCATGCAACCCCGATGCTCCGCATCGTTATTACAGGAAATCCTGCAAGCGGAAAATCCTCTGTTCTAAATGCGCTGAAGAGAAAGGGGATTCCCGTATTCTCGGCAGACAAGTCCGTTCACGGCCTCTATAGTGCGCACGGACAGCTCTCACAGTGGCTTGCCTGCCATGGAGGCGCGGAAATACTTACTGATTCAGGAGAAATCGACAGGGAAAAACTCTTTGTCGCACTCAAGGAAAACAGAATCTTCAAGCGTGACCTTGAATTTTGGCTGCATGCGTGTGTGAGAGATATGCTCGAGACGTTCTGGAAGAATCATGCGGGGAATTCATATACAGCCGCGGAGATACCCCTTTGGCACGAATGCGGCTGGAAGGCAACGAATACGCTCACCGTCTTTGTGGATTGTCCGCAGGCGCAGCGATTTGCACGTCTCAAAGAACTACGGGGCTGGAGTCATGAAAAAATCAGCACCATTGAAAGCTGGCAATGGCCTGAGGAAAAGAAAAAAACAGCTAGCACACTGATTATTGACAACAGTGGCACTGCTCATGACTTGGAGAAGAATATCAATGAGTTTTACGAAAAAGTATGTGCTATTCAAAAAGAGAAAGAAAAGGAAATAACAAAGAACATATTGAACATCTGCGGACATAGCTAATGAGCAGCGATAATATTTTCATCTACAACCTGCAGAACAAAACTATTATACAATGATTAGCTGACTGCTATACATTGCATTGTAATTGTTACGTGCACGATCTCACGACACGCACAAAAAAGCCTTGTACGGACAACTCCGTACAAGGCAGCATCAAAGTGACACAAAAAAGATGTTGAAGGGCCCGCATTTTCCCCCTGTACGCGCGTCGTCATAGCCCGCCATTCATGTCCGCGCAATGTTGACAACGCCCTTGCAACGACAAAACACCGGAGAAAAATACGAAAACGGCTCTCCATCCCGAGAAAATCAAAAACGAGCCGCCTCCACCATTAGGCCAGCATATCTGGCACACTGTACAATTTTCCGGCTTTTCTCCCGACCATCCACTCGGCCGCCCTCAACGCGCCCCGGGCAAAATTCTCTCTCGAATGCGCATGGTGGCTTACTTCTATACGCTCGCCAGGGCCCATGAAATAGACCGTATGCACGCCCACGACATCGCCGCCACGCAACGCCTGCACTCCAATCTGCTCTTCGGGACGCTCGCCTATAATACCGTCGCGTGAGGAGCAGCGCACCTTCTCCAGTTCCCATCCCCGCGCATCGGCAAGTGTTCTTCCGAGCGTCAGGGCGGTTCCGCTGGGAGAATCCTTCTTATGCTTATGGTGTATCTCCATGATCTCCATATCGTAGTCCGGCCCAAGCGCCTTCACAAGATCAGGCAGCACCTTGCGCAAAACATTTATTCCAATGCTCATATTGCTCGACCAGAAAAGCGGATGAGTACGGGCCATCTCCTCGAGCTCGCCCAACTGCTCCGCCGAAAATCCAGTGGTGCCTATGACAAGAGGAAATCCTTTTCCACATACCGCCTTCGCCGAATGCATGCTCACATCAGGTGCTGTAAAATCGATAAGCACGGTATTTTCAGGCATACGCGTCAACAAATCATCGAGATTATCAGAAACAGCGCATTTTCCCATCATACGCAAGGAAACCTCCGCCACGGACGACGGGGAATCCACAACGCCTGAAAGAGTAAAGCGTTCTGACTGCAACGCCAGATCACAGATTGTACGTCCCATCCGCCCATTGCCGCCGACAACGACTAGTGATGTTTTCATGCAAGACCCCGTTTCTAAAAAATTATGCGGCGTATCCGCTGCCCTTTATAGAATGTTGTGATTTGCTTACAAAATAAGCAAACAGACCTCAAAAAGCCATGACAAGCATCGCACAAACCAAAAAAGGCTCAATGACAAGCCGTTGCAGGCTCAAAGAATGCCATGCATGCTCTCAGGAAAAAACAAAAACAATTACGGGTCTCATTTTATCCTGAACCAAGATATTATGCCCCATTCCCGAGATCAACGCCATACTGTTTAAGAAGAGACATAAACGCTTCTTCCTCAAGGACAGAAATACCAAGAGAACGTGCCTTAAGAAGCTTGGAACCGGGATTTTTTCCAACAACAAGCATCCCAAGCCTGCGACTCACCCCCGTCACGGGCGTTGCGCCGAGCTTCTCCGCACAGGCCTCGGCCATACCTCGAGGAACCCGCAACGTTCCGGTAAACAATATGGTTTTCCCGGCTAACGGCAGATCTCTTTTGCCCTCATTCTCATCCTGCACCACGCCGGTTACAACGCCGAGTTGCTCAAATTTTTCGATCAAATGCCGGTTTTCGGGGACAGCAAAAAAATGGCAGATAGACCTGGCAACCTCCGGTCCTACATCCTGCAGATCCATAAGCGACTCTTCTGTCGCATTGGCAAGCGAAGAAAGATCCTTATAGCGGACGGCAAGAGTCCGGGCCGTTTCAACCCCCACATGTCGTATGCCAAGAGCGCTGATCAATCGATCAAGACGAACATGTTCCTTTGCTTCCGTGAGAGCCGTCACAAATTTCCTGGCCAGCACCTCCCCCATACGTTTGAAGGAGAGAAGTTCCGGCACCGTAAGAGAAAAGAGATCTCCAGGATCCCTGACACGTCCGCTCAAAACCAGTTCTTCCACCCATTTATTCCCAAGACCGACAATATCAAGCCCGCTCTTGGAGACAAAATGCATGATGGAACGAAGGCGCACGGCAGGACAGGAAAGATTGATGCAACGCGATGCACTTTCCCCCTCCTCTCGAAACACTGCTTCACCGCAGGCCGGACAATGGGTCGGAAACACAAAGGGAGACACCCCATCCCCTCGCTCGCTGAGCACCGGTCCCACAACCTCGGGGATAACGTCCCCTGCCCTGCGCACAAGGACCACATCCCCTACACGAATATCTTTGTTTTTTATCTCATCCTCGTTGTGGAGAGTCGCCCGCGACACAATAACGCCACCGACAGCCACAGGTTCCAACACGGCAACAGGCGTCAGGGCACCGGTCCGGCCGACCTGCACCTCTATACGCCGCAGGGTTGTTTTGACTTCTGTTGCCGGATACTTAAAGGCTACGGCAAACCGCGGGGAACGGGCCGTAAACCCGAGAAAGGCCTGGGCGCTGAGGCTATCAAGCTTGATGACGCAGCCATCAATCTCCATGGGAAACTGTTCTCTGTTTTCACGGACAAAGCTGACGTACTCAATCACCTCACGGCTTCCTTTGCAACGTTTTCCGTTTGGAGGCACGAGAAAGCCCAAGTTCTGCAATGTGTCAATGAGATCCGTATGGCTCTCCGGCAGAGACTCCTCGGCCCCGCCTGCTGCCTGAAAATCTCCGACGCTGTAGGCCAGAAACGTCAGTTTGCGGGAACGTGTCACGGAAAGATCCTGTTGGCGTATACTCCCCGCAGCCGCGTTCCTCGGATTTGCAAACGGCTTGGCCCCAAGCTTTATCTGTGCCTCGTTCAAGGCCAAAAAATCCTCTTTAAACATGACGCATTCGCCACGAACAACAATACAGCGGGGGGGCACCCCGCGAAGACGCAGGGGGACCGTCGGAATGGTTCTGCAGGCATCGCTGACAATTTCTCCGACCATGCCATCACCGCGTGTCAGCGCTTCAACCAGGACGCCGTCTTCATAGCGGAGTTCAATAGCCAAGCCGTCCAGTTTGGGATCACAGTAAAACACATCGGGGAACTCTCCGCCTTCCAGGCAGGCTCTTCGCATCCGGTCCCGGAACGTCTCCCACTCTGCCTCCGAAAAGACATTGTCGAGACTGTACATCCGCTGGGCGTGTTTTTTTTTCGGAAGAGCATCAAGAAGCTTTCCTCCGGCCCGAAGGGTCGGAGACCAGGGCGTTCTCAAAGACGGCCACTGCTCCTCAAGGGACTGCAATTCGTGAAACATGGCGTCGTACAGTGCGTCGTCGATTTCCGGTGCATCAAGGGTGTGATACAGATAGTTGTGCCGCTCAAGCTCCTTTGAAAGGTAGGAAACCCGCTCCGTAACATCCTGAGGAGGCATCCCCTTTCCCCTCGCGGCAGGCGCCCCCGAGCCGGGATCAATACTCCCTGCCCCGTTTTCTTTGGCAGTACGCCGATTCCTTGTCTGATCCTCCAGATCCATGCCCTCACCTCATTCCCGGTATAAATCCAGCCTACGCATCGGAACCAAGGGTAAGCATACGCTCCCGCAGCATTCTGATCTTGTCCCTTAAAAGAATGGCCTGCTCGAACTCAAGATCCTTTGCAAGACTGCGCATACGCCCCTCAAGTTCGGCTATCATTGCCGTGCACTCCTGTACTGTTGACGGTTCTCCTGAAGGTTCGGGATCTCTCCGCTTCTTCCTGCCCCGAACTTCTTCCTGACCGTAAAGCTGATCAAGAGGGGAATCCACCCGCTTACTTGTTGTTTTTGGAGTAATACCGTTGGCTGCATTGTAGTCAATCTGCTTTTTTCTGCGTCGCGCCGTCTCATCCATAGCGAGACGCATGGACCTCGTAACGGAGTCAGCATATAGAATGACCTCACCATGCACATTTCTCGCAGCTCGCCCAAAGGTCTGAATGAGAGCCCCCTGCGAACGAAGAAACCCCTCCTTATCCGCATCGAGAATGGCGACAAGCGAGACCTCGGGAATATCAAGTCCTTCACGCAGGAGATTAATGCCTATCAGAACATCAAATTCCCCAAGCCTCAAGGCCTTGATGATGGCAAGCCGTTCAAGAGTCTCAATATCAGAATGCAGATAGCGGGCGTTGACACCCATGCTGACGCAGTACTCTGTCAGATCTTCAGCCATACGTTTTGTCAACGTTGTCACAAGCACCCGTTCCGAGCGGCGTATCCGCTCCTTGCACTCCCCCAAAAGATCTTCCATCTGTCCGGCAACAGGACGGACATGAACTTCCGGATCTACAAGACCCGTCGGACGGATGATCTGCTCAACGACAAGACCGTTTGCGGCGTCAAGCTCTGTCTTGCCAGGCGTTGCCGACACATAGATCACCTGATGAATCCGCTCCGTGAACTCTTCATAACGCAGGGGTCTGTTATCAAGGGCACTCGGAAGTCTGAAGCCGTAGTTTACAAGGGTTTCCTTCCGGGCACGGTCGCCCCTGTACATTCCGCCTATCTGAGGGACCGTTATGTGGCACTCGTCGATAAAAAGAAGAAAATCATCTGGAAAATAATTCAGAAGACAGGCCGGCGGTTCCCCGGCCTTCCGGCCGTCGAGATGACGTGTGTAATTTTCAATTCCGTTGCAGTAGCCGAGCTCCTCAAGCATTTCAAGATCCAGCTGCGTCCGCTGATTAAGACGTTCTGCCTCAAGAGGCTTACCCTCTCCTTCAAAGAAACGCAGCCGTTCCCCGAGCTCATCGCGAATGTCGCTGCAGGCACGAGCAAGATTCTCCCGTCCCGTCACAAAATGGCTTGCCGGATAAATAACGGTTTTGGAAATAGTACTGAGCACCGTCCCCGTAAGGGGATCGATTACGCGGATAGCCTCTATTTCGTCCCCGAAAAACTCCAGTCGCAGGGCCTGTTCGTGCTCGTATGCCGGGATGATCTCGAGACTGTCCCCCCGCATTCGGAAGGTGGCCCTGTGAAAATCGTAGTCGTTGCGCGTATACTGGATATCAACGAGCTTTTCAGTCAGGCTGTCAACACTCATGGTTTGCCCCACCTCAACCGGCACTATCATGCTGGCATAAAACTCCGGTGAGCCAAGGCCATAAATACAGGAAACAGAAGCCACTATAATCACGTCGCGCCTTGTCAGGAGGGCGTGGGTAGCCGCATGGCGGAGCTTATCTATGTTGTCGTTGATGGACGAATCTTTTTCAATATAGGTATCGGAGGAGGGGACGTAGGCTTCCGGCTGATAGAAATCATAGTAGCTGACAAAATATTCTACAGCATTTTTAGGAAAAAGCGCTCTGAATTCCCCGTAGAGCTGGGCTGCCAGGGTTTTGTTCGGAGCAAGAACGAGAGCGGGACGCTGCATGGAACAGATTACGTTGGCCATGGTAAACGTTTTTCCGCTCCCCGTCACACCGAGAAGCACCTGGGCGGGAAGACCGGCATTAAGATTGCCGACAAGCTCGCGAATGGCCTCCGGCTGATCACCGGTCGGGGTATGCTCGCTTTGCAATGAAAAAAGAGGAGAGTGTTCCATATGTGTAACAGGGAGGAAGGGAGAATGAGAAGAAACTTGCGTGAAGTCTGGCCCTTGGACTATAGTTTCCAACTGAACAAAAAGCCTGCAGTTCGGACACGTTGAAAGAATACGCCAGACTGTACGGCATCGAACTTCAACAAGCGAGGGAACCTATGGAGATTCAGTTTACCGAAGCATTTGATAAAACCATTGACCGAATCTACGGCATAGACGCGGTGCTGCGCAATTTCAAAGGCTGTCAGCACCTCGAGGTCACCTTGATCCGCATGGGCCATACGGAAGAGGAACTCAACCATCTGAAGGAGCTTATGGCAAAGGGCGTGGACCTTGTGGATGAGGAGAACCCTGAAGTGCCCAAGGAAGTCCTGAAGGAGGCAACCGTCGACGCCGCGCTTTCCTGCATTCTCGAAAATTTCACGAGAGAAGAGGTGGATCAGTTTATTCCCTACGTGAAGAAACGCTATAGCGATCTCATCGAGAAGCTGATCATCGCCCCTACCCCTCTTCCCGTCCCTCTCGGAGCTGGTTCGATAGGACTTCTTCCGACAACGAGAGAATCAGGATTCATAAAATTTGAAAAAGCCCCGGACTATCCGCTCCCGTTTGTCGTCCATGCCTACTTCAATTTCTCGCTCCAGGATGAACTCTCAGGGGACCAGTCGTAACGCTCGGTCCAGGGAAGCAGGGGGCCGCCACCCATCTCCGCACCAAGACCCGCCCTGACAAGGCGGGATTCAAAGGAACGCCTCGAAAGAAGAACCGCCCCCATGCGCATCATGTGGGGCGTCTCCTGCTGGCAGTCGAGCACAAGCACGTTACGCTGACGAAGAAGGGCCACAAGCCCGAAAAGAGCGTAACGGCTTGCCTCGCTCTCCAAATGAAACATGGACTCCCCAAAAAATGCCCGTCTGAGCCCCACTCCATACAGGCCGCCAACGAGTCTGTCCCCAGACCACACTTCAATGGAATGCGCAAAGCCGAGTCTGTGGAGACGGATGTAGGCCTGCTGCATGCTCTCTGTAATCCACGTTCCCGCATCCTCCCCCCGGGGAGCAGCGCAGGCTACAATCACACGTTCAAACGAAGCGTCATAAGTCAACCTGAAATTCTTTGAACGAAGGGCCCGACGGCTTCGTGGCGGCAGTGCAAAGGCTTCAAGAGGCATGACACAGCGAGGAGCAAGAGTCCACCATAAAAGAGGACTTCCTTCCGAAAACCAGGGAAAAATGCCGAGGCTGTAGGCCGCGAGGAGGCGTTCCGGAGACAAATCGCCTCCCAGACAAAGAAGACCGTCCCGACGTGCCCTCCGCGTGGGGGGAAACGCACCGCGAAAGGCAAAAATCCGTGCCTCATCAAGACTTTCTTCTGAGCTCTCCAAAACACCACCTTTCTGATACGTCATGTATTCAGGGAAGAAACGCCGCCGTCCGTGCCTCCGCATGTGCCGCAGAACCAGGGAAGCTGAAGAAGACTACGGGGAAACAAGGGCTGCCTTTTTGGAGGAGCGCCCGCGTTTTCTGTTCTTCGGAGCAGGGGTGCTCCGTTTTGCCCCGTCTTTTTCAACGCGAAGTGACAGTTCATCCTTCTCAAGGATAAACTGTGCTGTTCCGCCGTGCTTCAACGCGCCAAACAGAATCTCACCGGCCAGGGGATCTTCGACCTTCTCCCGAATAAGCCGGCGCAAGGGCCTTGCCCCCATGCTCGGGTCATACCCTTTCTTCGCAAGCCAGAGCAGGGCTTCTTCCGAAAAGTCCAGATACGTGTGACGGCTCTTCATGTGTTCCTTCATCTCGTTAAGGAACTTGTCCACAATATGACACATCATATCTTCTGTCAGACTGTGGAAGGGGACAAGCGCATCAAGCCTGTTACGAAATTCCGGAGAGAAAAGATTTTCCACAACATGCAGGGCCTTTTTGGACTGGTCCTCATACTGACCCTGTCCAAAACCGAGAGAACGTTTGCTCATCTCAAAAGCGCCTGCATTGGAGGTCATTATCAGAATAACATTCGAAAAATCGGTTTTACGTCCGGTGTTATCGGTCAGTGTGCCGTAATCCATCACCTGCAGCAAAATATTGAAAATATCAGGATGCGCCTTTTCAAGTTCATCAAGAAGGACAACAGAGTAAGGGGATTTACGCACCGCCTCCGTAAGAAGACCGCCCTGATCAAAGCCAACATAACCTGGAGGGCTTCCCACAAGTCGCGAAACCGAATGTTTCTCCATGTACTCGCTCATATCAAAACGCAGGAAATCGATCCCCATGGAACGGGAAAGGCTGCGGGCTATTTCCGTCTTGCCCACACCTGTCGGACCATAAAAAAGGAAAGAGCCGCACGGCCGCTGCTCCACGCTCAGTCCGGCACGCGAGCGCAGAATGGCTCTGACCGTGATGTCTATGGCCTCATCCTGCCCAAAGACCTGCTTCTTCAAATCCTTCTCAAGATGCGCAAGACGCTGCTCCTCCTGTCCCGTTACGGATCTCACGGGCACACCGGCCATACGCGCCACTATCTTTTCCACGTCAGTGACACGCACCGGACACTCCCGCTTCTTTCCGCCCTCTTCGGCAGCGCGCAGACGAACGCTCGCGCCGACCTCGTCCATCACGTCAATGGCCTTGTCCGGCAACAGGCGGTCACGGACATGCCTCGCCGACAGATCAACAATGGTCTTGAGCACGGGGAGGGAATAGCTCACGTGATGAAAAGATGCATAACGCCCCTGTATCCCCTTAAGGATGTCGACGCAATCTGACGGAGAGGGTTCGTGAAGGTCAATCTTCTGAAAACGCCGTGCAAGAGCCCGGTCCTTTTCAAGACGGTTTCTGAACTCGTCGTACGTCGTTGAACCGATGCAGCGTATCTCTCCGTTTGCCAGGGCCGGCTTCAGAAGATTGGCCGCGTCCATGGAACCGCCTGAAATGGCACCCGCCCCGACAAGGGTATGCATTTCATCAATAAAGAGAATGGCATTCGGGATCTTCTTAATAGCGCCGACAACGCCTTTCAGTCTGGATTCGAAATCACCGCGGTACTTTGTTCCGGCAAGCAGGATGCCCATATCAAGGGCGTAAATACGCGTGTCGGCAAACATGGAAGGCACCCGGCCCTCGACAATACGCAGGGCAAGTCCCTCCACCATGGCCGTCTTGCCGACCCCTGGCTCTCCCACATAGAGAGGATTGTTTTTTCGCCGCCGGCAAAGGACCTCTATTGTACGGTCTAGCTCCTTTTCACGACCGATCAACGGATCGATCTTTCCGGCCCGTGCCCGCTCGGTCAGTTCCTGGGTATACTCAGCTAGAGGATCCTTCCGGGCCCCCCCGTCCTTTTCGTCAGCAGCGGTGTCCTCCTCGCCCTTCTCGCCCTCTTCCTCCCCGTTGATACCATGGGAAATGAAGGTCAGCACGTCAAGACGCTCGACGCCCTGCCTGCGGAGGAAATACTCGGCGTAGCTTTCCTCCTCCATGATGGAGACAAGGAGGTCTCCGATCTCGACTACACTCTTCCCAGCCGAATGAATATGGGCAAGGGCACGCTCAAGAACCCTCTGCACCCCGACAGTCTGGTTCACTTCAAAGGATTCATCGGAGTCGATGCTCTGCAGCTCCTTTCTGAAAAAACCTTCCAGCTGCTCCCGCAGCGTCGCGATGCTAACACCGCTCCCCTCAAGAATCACACGACCCTTCATGTTCTTTGTCATGGCAAAGAGCAGATGCTCAATGGTCAGCAGATCATGCCTGCGACGCTGCACCTCGATGAGTGCGTCCCTCAACACACTCTGAACACCTTGACTTAACATTGCCGCCTCCTAGAGCTGTTCCATCGTGCACTTGAGCGGGAAACCAGCACTACGTGCCATTATCTGCACACTTGAAACCTTGGACTCGGCGATCTCGTAAGTATAGACCCCGCATTCCCCGCGTCCCTGCTGATGCACACGCATCATGATCTCCGTCGCCTCATCAACCGATTTGTGAAAAATCTGGCAAAGCACTTTCACGACAAAGTCCATGGTCGTGTAGTCGTCATTGTGTAAAAGAACGCGGTACCGTTCGGGTTCTTTAAGTTTTTTGGCCACAACAATCTGAAGATCGCCTTCCGTATCGGCCATAACAGTTTTGGGCATAGCTGCTCGTCTGGGGAAGGTAAGGAAGAAACGGAAATGCAGAAAAAAAAAATTTTTTCCGCCCGGATCCTCCTCTTCCGGAGACGCCTCCTTCTAGAAAAAATATATCAAACCTTTATTGGCAAGACAACCAATAGCAGGAAAGTGCCTTCAGTGGCTTTTTTCCATTCCGGTCGGGAAAAGCTAACAAGAGCCCTGCCGCAGCTTCCGGTGATGAAAAAGAAGAAGGAAAATTTCTCCAGCATAATTATCAGAAATCATTCTTGACACATAAAAATGAAATAGATATTCAAATTATATTAAGCGAGGACACACATCCTGTCTTCACCCACTTGATGGAACAAGAGGAGAAAAAAAATGAAAACGAATTCAATTTCTCTTTCATCTCTAAAAAAAGGGCAAAAAGGACATATCGTAAAAATCAGATCGCAGGGTGAACTAGGACGGCGCATACGCGACCTGGGTCTTGTTCCCGGCATGAATGTCACCATGCTCGGCCGTGCACCCCTGGGGGATCCCATCGCCCTGCGCGTCGCCGACACAACCGTTGCCCTTCGCAAGCGTGAAGCGACCTTCATTCTCATCGAACAGTAAGCACGGAACGGACTTACACGGTATGGAAACAACTTTTCAAGAACTGGAAACAATGACTCCGAAGGACAGCAACCAGCGTCGCGCAAACATCGGGGGTCTGACCTATTCGCTCAGGATCGCCCTTGCCGGCAATCCCAACAGCGGGAAGACAACAATTTTCAACATGCTCACGGGCGCCCATCAGCATGTGGGCAACTACAGCGGTGTAACGGTGGAGAAAAAAGAAGGCATCCTGCGCCGCAACGGACGAGAGATCATTTTTCTTGACCTGCCTGGGACCTATTCTCTCTCCGCCTACAGTCAGGAAGAACGCATTGCAAGCGAAACCCTTCTTACCGGCACGGAACAGGCCGTGCTCTATGTGGCCGATGCGGGTCTTCTTGAACGAAGTCTTCTTCTTGCCGCGCAGATCAGGGAAATGGGGCAGTCCATGGTTTTGGCCTGCAACATGATGGACGAGCTGCACGCCCAAGGACACGACCTCGACTTTAAAAGATTATCGAAAAGACTTGGCGTAAAAGCCCTGCCAACGGTCGGCACACGGGCAAATGGCATCGATGAACTTTTTTCAAGTGTGGAAAAGGCGGCACTGGAGGATCCGGCCCCCCCGCTCCACATTTCTTATGGCCCGCTTCTTGACCCGGCCCTTGGCGAATTGGGCGATCTTGTCGAACGAAAGCATCCGGAAGTTCTTAAAAACTACGGTGTTGCGCCGGCACGCTGGATGGCGCTCATGCTTCTTGAGGGAAATGCCATCGCCTGGGAAGCCTTTGACGGTCTTCCGGAGAACATACGGCAGGAAGCCCAGAAAATCTGCGACGAAACAACGGAACGCTGCGCGGCCGGAGACAAGCGGGTGGAGGACATAATCGCCGTCGAGCGCTTCACGTTCTGCCGCGACGTTGTACGGGAATGTCTCCTCACCGGCGATAAGACCCGCGCCAGAATGACCCTCTCGGACAAACTGGATACGGTTCTTGCCCACAGTGTGTGGGGGGCAGTCGCCATGATCGCCGTTCTATACATCATGTTCAATCTGGTTATCTTTGTGGGGGCCTATCCGCAGGAGTGGCTTGAAGAGGCCTTTGCGTGGCTGTCCGGCAGGCTGCGGGAAATTCTTCCAGACGGATTTTTCTGCTCGCTTGTGACGGATGGCGTCATCGACGGGCTCGGCGGAGTCTTAAGTTTTGTGCCACTCATTATCATCCTTTTTCTGCTTATCGCCATTCTTGAAGACAGTGGCTATATGGCCCGCATGGCATACATTGCGGACCGGCTCTTCCATTTCTTCGGTCTGCACGGCACCTCGGTCATGCCCTATATCATAGCGGGTGGCATTGCCGGCGGGTGCGCCATTCCGGGAGTCATGGCAACCCGGACCATGCCAAGCCCAATGGAAAAACTGGCAACAATGCTCACCCTGCCCTATATGGCATGCGGCGCAAAACTTCCTGTTGTTCTCCTGCTTGCTGGCACATTTTTTCCCGGAAATACTGCCAACGTACTCTTTATGACCGTTCTGGCAAGCTGGGCCATAGCCTTCATCATGGCACTTCTCCTACGTCTGACCATTCTCCGTGGCGAGTCGACCCCACTGGTAATGGAGATGCCGCCATACAGATGGCCCACCCTGCGCTCCATCCTCATCCACGGATGGGAGAGGACATGGATGTACCTGCGCAAAGCGGTTGTCGTACTTTTGCCCGTCTCCATCATTCTCTGGGCCCTCATGACGTTTCCTTCCCTTCCTGCGGAACAGGCGCTTGAGTTCGACAACCAGAAAGGACAAATCGAACGCAAAATGCAGATCTCCGGCGTGACCGGCGAACAGAAGGCCGAGCTCAGAGAGCAGATAGACAAGATCGAAAAGGAACAGGAGGCAGCGGGCCTTCGCCACAGTATCGCCGGAAGAATGGGTCTCTTGCTTGAACAATTCACAAGTCCGGTGGGATTCAACTGGCGGACAGACGTGGCACTTCTTGGTGGTGTCGCCGCAAAGGAAGCCATTGTTTCAACACTCGGAACGGCCTACTCCCTGGGCTCCGAAATCGAAGAGGACGACGCGCCTCTTTCTGCCCTGCTCAAACTCGACCCATCATGGAATGCGGGCGTTGCCATGTCGCTCCTCGTGTTTGTGCTGCTCTACTCTCCCTGCTTTGTAACCCTCGTTGTCATCCGCCAGGAATCGGGCTCGTGGAAGTGGGTTGTCTTCAGCATACTCTTCAACACGGCCCTCGCATACTGTGCCGCTCTGCTTGTCTACCAAACCTATGAAATCTGGGGGAAGTGGCTTTGATCGGCACGCAACGCACATCCACGTTTTCCATTCCCCTGAAGGTCTTTTTCTTTCTGGTCGGTATTCCCCTCGTGCTTTTGCTTGTGGGAGGAGAGGGACTTGTCATCCATTACACTCGCGAAATCATGGCCGAAAACTCCCGAACCTATGGGCAGTACAAGGCCACGGAGGAAATCCGGGAAAAAGGAGAGGATCTGCGCACTGCCATATGGAGACTTGCCACGGCTCCTCCTTGGCGTTCCGGCACACAGTTATGGGAAGAAAGCAGGGAAGATATCAGAACTCTTGCGCTTCAAAACGCCAGGCTTGAGCCGCACGCAAAGGCTCTCACAGAAAAGCTTACGGCTCTCGAGGCAATCCGGAAAAGACAGGCCGAACTCGAGGCAATAAGAGATCAGGGCGTTGATGGGAAGGACTTTATTGACAAAAAAAACGCCCTGGCCAACGAATCAGACAGCATACTGCGCAGTCTTCCTGAACTTGTCATGGCATTTGAGAAAGGAAGCAACGTCACAAACGAGATGGGCGATCAGCTCCGAAAGACCGTTATAAAAGCTCAGGACGCTGAAAACATCGTACTCATCCTTCTCGTCTTGGCAGGCGTCTACATGACAATTCTTGTCATCATCATCTCAAAGGAGGTCGTACGCCCCCTCATACAGATAAAATCCTACGTAGCCCAGCTCGGCACGGGTGTCGCAGTCCCCGAACCAGCGAAAAGCTGCGTACTTGGCATTTCCGATATCGCGGACGGACTTGAAAATCTTGCGGTCTACCTCGGCAAGGCCACGGTTCGCAGTGAAAAGATCGAGACGGAACGCAGTCGCTTCCGGCGCATGTCACTCTTTGATGGACTGACCAACCTCTATAACCGCCGAGCCTTTGACGACATGTTGAAAAAACTCTGGGATAACTCCCTGACGGCACGGACGCACCTTGGCCTTGTGATGATGGATGTGGACAAATTCAAGGTCTATAACGATTCTCTGGGCCACCAGGAGGGTGATGTCTGTCTGAAGAAGGTTGCTGAAGCGGTGGCGCACGCCGTGCGGGACGGCGATGTGGCCGCACGATATGGCGGAGAGGAATTTGTGGTCATTCTTCCGTCAGCCGACCGCGAAAAAGCGTATAATGCCGCCGAACGCATACGAAAGGCTGTTGAATCCATAAAACTTCCCCATCCGGGATCTCCCGCGGGCCCTTATGTGACGGTGTCCCTCGGCATTGAAGCCATGGTGCCACAAAATGAGTTCAACGAAACGATTCTGGTTCGCCACGCTGATGAAGCACTCTATTTTTCCAAAGAAAACGGTCGCAACCGTGCAACGCTCTATACCGGGGACGGAACATCAGGTACCGTATGAACTACTGCCAGGACTGCATCAAAGAGCTGAGCTTTCCGCAGCATCAATCTCCATCTCATTCCACAACATTCGTCTTTGCCATTGGAGGGAACGGGGCTCCATTTTGCGCCCCCGGGATTAAAGATCACTTCCCCGGAAACTATCAGGGACGAAATATCTTTGACGTATGGGAGGAAGAGGAAATCATTCATACGAACGACCGACCCTCCTTCAAAAAGCTTCTTGAACGGCTGAAAAGAGGAAGCGCCTATGAAGAGGGGCAGATCCGTCTCAGGACAACGGAAAACAGCTATACCCTTTGTGACTACACCCTCACCCTTTCAAGTTGCGACGGACGCTATATCGGAACGCTGACACTCCTTGCGATCTCCCCCTCCTCGGACTCCTGCTTGCAGTGTCGGGATCTTCTTACGGGCACCCTCGCACCTCGCGCCTTTTTTAAGTTCATCAACGCCCTCCTCGCAAAAAAAAGTACATTCTCAGTTATCAGAATCAATGTCGGTGCCCTAAAACCCATCAATCAAAAGGAAGGCTTTGAGGCAGGAGACCGGCTTCTGCAACGGACAGCCCGTCTTCTTCGCTGCTCAATCAATACCAGGCAGGAAGCGTGCTCCCGTATGGGCGGCGAAAGTTTTGGACTCTGCCTCAAGGGGAACATTGAGAAGGCCGTTTCGTTCGCACGCTCCCTTCTTGAACTCACGACAAGTCAGCAACGAAGAGGCCGTTACGACCTCTCCATCGGCATCTGCATGACTGATGGAAAAACTCCAGGCCATATTCTTTATGAATGGGCAAGCCTTGCCCAAAAAAGCGTTCTGAAAAGCAAAGACTTCCGTCTCAAGGTCTATGACGGACGGATCCGCGCCCGCCATGAAGAGGAAATCTATGTTGAAGCCAATATGGTACAGGCGCTCGAAAACGGGGAATTCCTGATCTATCTGCAGCCCAAGGTGGATATTCTCACGGGTCTTGTTGTCGGCGCCGAGGCGCTGACACGCTGGAGGCACAAAGACCGCTTCATTATGCCGGACCTGTTTATTCCGATTTTTGAGGATAATGGCTTTGTGTGCCGTCTTGATGCCTACATTTGGGAAAAGACAGCAAGGCTCCTCCGGACATGGATTGACCAGGGTCTCTCTCCCTGTCCAGTTTCCGTGAATGCCTCCCGTCTGAATTTTGTCCGCAGCACGGTTTTTGAATGCTTTCAATCGCTTATCAACCGCTTTTCACTGCCGAAGGATCTCCTTGAAATAGAGATCACCGAAACAGGACTTGTGCCCAGCCAGGATGTTCTGACACGTGAAATGCGGAATCTTCATGCCTCGGGATTCTCTCTCTCAATGGACGACTTCGGCATCGGCTACTCCTCACTGAAGACTGTCCAGGAACTTCCCTTTACCACCGTCAAACTCGATAAGTCATTCGTCAAGCAGGAAGACGATTTCCGTGGCCACATCGTGGCCCAGACAACTATTGCCCTCGCAAGAAAACTGGGTCTGCGCATCGTTGCGGAAGGAGTCGAAACAACGGAAGAAGCTGAATTCCTCCTGCGGAACGACTGTCGTATTGCCCAGGGCTTCCTCTACGCAAAGCCCATGCCCGCTGACGAATTCTCCACGCGCTTTCTCATGCAAAAGGAACGGTTTCCGGTCTATGTCACCCGGCAGCTCACCTCCGACACCGATATCTGCCAACCACCTCTCATCACAGGCTGCAAAACAATTCTCTCTGGTTGACATTCTCCCCCTCCTAAAGTCAGGCTTGCAGGGATTGCGTCAAACCGCCTTAAACACCATTGCTGCATGCGCCTCACGACGCAGGAGAAAGAGGGGTAAAGGCCAGCTCATCTCGTATGCCAAGTTCCAGAAGGAGATCTCTCCGTTCAGCATCGCTGAAAACAAAGCTCAGGGTCTCGGGCAATCCCCGTGATTTCTGATACGTCCTGTGGAGCTCATGATAGGAGGCGGTTGACGTCTGCGCAGCGCATAACCCGCAGGCCTTTTCTACCCCGGAAATGGCGTCTTCCTCTCCTTCTATTTCCACAAAAAACCCAAAGGGAAGACGATCAAGCACAATTTCAGCCCCTGCGGCGTGCCAAACCGCCCGGACCTTCTCATAAGCCGCATGCGGGGTGAATCCAAGGCCACGCAAAATCGTCCTCATGGCTTTCTCATCACTGACTCTGCTCTCAATCTCCTCCCGTATCTTAAGTCCCTTCTTCCCCGGAACCTTTGTTTTCAGCGTCAGAATATGCTCAAGACCGTTGGCGGAGAAATTGCTCCGCAGTCGCAAAAGAATACCCTGATTCCTCAACGAAGGCGGGCTTGTCTCAAAGACGAGGTTGCGTTCAAAAAAGACTCCTGAGTAGGCGTACCCCGCCTTTTCAAGAACGTCTTCGAAGGCCTTCTGCTCAAGACCGAGATATTTGCGTTCTATTTCGAGTGCCATAACGGTAATCCTCCCGCAAAAAACAAAAAAAGGACGCGGAACAACCCTGACGTCCTCACCAACGATCGGTTCGTTGGAACCTTTTGGCAGAAATTTACGTACAGCTTCCTACTCATTCTCCGTCTGTATGAACGACTCCGTGCAGGAAAGAAAAACAAGTGCTAAGAAAAATACGCACCTTTCGGATACGACGAATTTTCGATTAGAATAAGGCCTCGCGCAGTTCCGCCAAATGCGCAACGCCGTCCCCGTTCCGCCCCTTCGGATAAAAAAGAGGTCTGAAACCAAGGCGCCGTGCCTGAGTAAGACGTTGCTCATGCGCAGCGCACGGTCTGATTTGTCCGTTCAGATCAACCTCACCCCAGAAGAGGCTTTTTTCCGGCAGCGGCCGATCAAAGTAGGACGAAAGCACGGCCGCGACAAGGGCCAGGTCAATGCCAGGTTCCTGAACCCGGATTCCGGCCCCCACCTTTGCGTAAATATCAACCTGTGAAAAATTGAGTTTAAGACGCTTTTCAAGAACGGCCAGCAGGAGATGGAGGCGGTTCACATCAAAACCAAGGGCCGTTCGTCTCGGAATAGTCAAAAAAGAACGGGAAACAAGAGCCTGAACCTCAACAGCCAAGGGCCTGTTTCCGTCCACCGCCATAACACAGGCCGTGCCGGAAAGAGAGGGATCCCTGTCGCTCAAAAAAAAGGTGGAGGGATCAAGAATAACCTCAAGTCCCCGAGAAGTCATACGAAAAACGAGGAGCTCTTCGTTCGGGCCGAAACGATTCTTGTAGACGCGAAGAAGACGAACCATCTGCCGTCTGTCGCCTTCAAGAGACAGCACAGTGTCGACCATATGTTCAAGAAGTCTCGGGCCGGCCAGAACCCCGTCTTTCGTTACATGTCCTACAAGCAGCAGGGTCACGGACAGTCTGCGGCTCACATCCATCAGCTCTTGCGTCACGGCACGGACCTGACTCACATTTCCCGCCTGACCGTCAGCATTCTGGCTCGCTATGGTCTGTACGGAATCAATGATGGCAAGAGATGGCCTTTTCTGTTCAAGACCGGCAAGAATATCAGGAAGAGATGTGGAAGAAACAGCAAGAAGATTGGCGTGGAGCACGCCAAGTCGATCGGCACGGGCCCGGATTTGCGGGAGGGCCTCCTCGCCGCTTGCATACAGCACGGTTTTTCCACTCTGCGCTACGAAGCCCGCAATCTGCAGGAGAAGCGTGGACTTGCCGATACCGGGCTCCCCGCCAAAAAGAAAGGCAGCACCGGGCACAAGTCCCGCCCCGAGGATATGGTCAAGGGCAGGTATACCCGACGAATACGGAGGATCAGTCCGCTCTGAGACATCCTGCAGAGGCACGCAGTCCGCTTCAAAGGAAGGAGATGCCACGACCGACAAGGTACGCAGGCGTTTTTCAAGAGTATTCCAGGCTCCGCAACCTGCACACTGCCCACGCCACTGCATCGTTTCAGCCCCGCAGGCGGTGCAAACATATACATCCTTGCTTTTAGCCATACCCAAAACCAAGAAATATTCTACACATCGCCCTCTTCAAGCGGGGCGTCGAGCAACTCCTTGATTTCCTTATCAGAAATGCTGTTGATGGCGTCCACAACCATCTTGTCGTAGAGAGCCCGGCCTTCAAGCTTCTTTCTTGCATCGGCAATAGGCAGAGGCGGACGGGTACCGCGCTGGCTTACCATGGCACAGAAATCGTTGGCCACAAGCAAAACTCTTGCCTCAAGCAGCATTTCCTTCACGGTTAATTCGTGATTCGCCCCTGTTTCGGGATTGTCAACGACCTTACCACCCATCTGATAAACGATACGGGCCACACGCTTCGGCAGAACCCCCTTCAGCACATTGTAGGCATGATAGGGAGCAAGCTGGACCTGACGCCGCTCCTCGTCCGTCAGAAGACCACGCTTGATCATGATGTCACGAGGAACAAAAATCTTGCCGACCTGCGAAAGGCGAGCCGCAAGCTGAATATTCTCCATGGCCTGGCCGGAAAGCTTCATCAACTTGCCGAGGCGGCTTGACAATCTGGCTACTTTTTGTGAACGCCCCTGCAGATACCGGAACTTTGCGTCACTGCCGTCGAGGGCACATTCAATGGCGTGCACCAGACCACCGATACACTTCTGTTCCTCCTTGGCCTTATGTCGCACAATCCATGTCCCAAGGATCATGGCAAAAAAGAGGGCAACGGCAAGAGAACCCACGACTCCGAGCAAATAGATTTCCCGCGCATTTTTCGCCTTGATGGCGTCAATGGCAGACGCGCTGCACTCTATCACAACATACCACGGGGGCAAGGAAAAATGAGAACCCAGACTGTAGACCTCTGCTGCATTCACGGACTTATCGCCAAACGATGGACGGCGATCGAAAGGAATGCTTTGCGGGACCGCGATACAGTCGGAAAGCAGGGCAGGCTTTCCGCCAACAAGCTGCACCACTTTGACGCAATTTTCTCCTTGGGCAAGAATCTTTCCTGTATAGGAAGAGTCCTTCATATGCTCTTCGGCGAGAAACGCCTGAAAAAGTTCATCCATGGGAAGAGTTGTGACAAGGAAGCCCACAATGGCCGGCTCTTCCGTGCTCTGCACCTCATAAAGCGGATCAACCACATCAAGGAGAATCAGCCCCTGATCATGATAAAGTCCGGAATACACGGCGCCACGCTCCTTCTTTGCCCTGCCAAGGAGGTCAAGGATCTCGCTGCGCACAGGAGGCAGACCTTTTGGTGCCACAACATCCTGCCCCTTGACGGAGAGAATGCGGGCCGTTTGCCAGCCGCGCCTCGCTGCCGTATCGGCAAGGAGATCAACCAGATAGTCGCGCTCCTCTGCTATGGACGCAAGATCTTCGGGGTTCCCGTTTAACAAGAATTCAACATCTTTTGCAAAAAGACGGAACATTTCTGCCTGGCTCACATACCGAATTGATTCAAGGGACTTGGTCTGCCAGGAACGGATGCTCTCCAGAGTATTGTCAATCCAAAGCTGCTCAATTTCACGGTGATCAG
The DNA here is from genome assembly GCA_024683955.1 of Desulfovibrio sp. Taxonomy (GTDB): domain Bacteria; phylum Desulfobacterota; class Desulfovibrionia; order Desulfovibrionales; family Desulfovibrionaceae; genus Desulfovibrio. Next base: position 23,589 of record JAIKXS010000088.1, read on the forward strand.
CCAGAATATTCTGCTCAAGATAACGGACCTGCGCCCGGCACAAAAGCGTTGCCACTGTCCCCACAACAAGGACGACACAGGCAAGAATCATATAAAGAAGCTTGTGGGAGAAGGAATAGGCCTGCTCCTTGGGCTTCTGCTTGCTGGCGTTGGGAGTCACAGCAGACAGATCTTCTTTGTATAGTTCCATACAGATATTCGGCGTAATCCAGTCATCTGGCTTCAGCCGCCTCCATAAGATGTGCTGTCAATGGGATGCAGCCCGTAGGCATTCAAGGCACCCGACTTCCGTGGTGAACGCTTATTTTCTCGCGGCAGGCGCAACAGGCCTTCCCTTTAAATGCGCCCAGCGGCCAAACTCGTTCACCGAGTATTGAGGTTGATAGTGTCTGAACCGTGTATGAGAAAGAACGGCGCTACTCAGATTATCAAGGACATAGGCATCGCTATCAAGGTAAACAACAAGGACCGCATGGGCAAGATTACGGACAGTGTCTCGTAACACCACTATACGCATCTTATCAGCCGGAATGCCCAATTCCTTAAGGGTAAAATATTTGATAATCGCATAATCTTCGCAGTCGCCGGATTTTTTAAGGAATTCTGCGGGAATCGCCCAGTAGTCCTGGGTGCCCCAGTTCAGAGAATCCTCACGGTACGGCCATTTATTCCAGAAGGTATGTACGTAACGCAAAAGTTCAAGTCCCTGTTTTCCCTTGGCTCCTGCCTTCAGGGTGTCCCAGGTACTTGATTTGGTAAATTGCTTGCCATTCACAAAGATGCTGCTGACCTTATTGCGCTCGAGGAGTTTGAGCCAGGCTGGCAGAGAGGAAAGAGGACGTTTAAATTCAACCGTTCCGAAGAGATTGATTTTATTATTTGAGTTTTTTTGAGGTGTGAGGCCAGCTGCGGATGCCGGAGGGTTGGAAGAAGGGACGGGATCAGCAAGAACCGTATTTGCACAAAAGAAAGAAAAACATATAGCAGCGAAGAAAGCTTTCTGCGCCCCGACCGTTTTGCAACACCGTGCAAACGTATAAAAGGGTTCACACATATTCTTCAGCATCAACTCACCAAGGCATAAGAATCATTCGAGCCACAAACAACCAGTTTAGCAACCGGATCTTTATGCATATAAAATACTCTTAGGCATATCCTTACAAAATAGGTTATATTATATGCATATATCTAACGACTGAAGCAGAAAATGAATTGACCTATAAAAATATCACACAATACATCAGATTTCTTATATTATCAATTCTAGCTGTATTTTAAATTTATTATACAATTTCTTTCTATCGTAAGAGAAAAAAATAAAGCAACATTTCTTCACATAGCTACGATACAAGATTTCAGGAAATCAACAAAGACATATCAAGACAAAACTTGGCAACGAATTGTATCTAACGCGCCGAAAAACCTCTCCCTTCAGGGGGGAGAATATAAGGCGCACGTTAATTGGGATTTCCTTGTCCTTTTGCCTTTCCTCTTTCAACATGTTCTCTAGACGGCAGGGGATGCCCGTCAGCCTGTGAAGAGATAGTGAGACCTGGGGGGAAGGAAGTTGGTTCACAGCCGTAAAAATCCCCACGGTGGGAATTTGAGAGCAAAAACCAGACTAATATTCCTCTGGGCAGTCTCAATGAAGCAGGAACCCGCCTGTGAAGCAGCCCAACAGAACCGCTGCTGATAGGAATCCCCCGATGTTAGGCGAGGGCGAGTGTCAAAAATTATACGCCATATTTCCCCGAGGCTCAAGAGTGGACAAAGGGAGGAAAAAAAGAGAAGAATTTCCGGTCATTCATCTCAAATAAAACCAAGAGCATAAAAAGACCACCATGAAAAAAACAAACGCCGCCCGCCTTCTTGAAAGTCTTGGGATAGTTTACAGCCTCCACGAGGGGAAGGTCGACATACACGACCTCTCAGCAGAAACAATGGCAAAATCACTCGGCGAGGACCCGCGACGTGTCTTCAAAACACTTGTGACGCGTGGCGACAAAACGGGGGTCCTTATGGCTTGCATTCCGGCCGGAGAGGAACTTGACCTTAAGGCCCTTGCCGCTCACTCGGGCAACAAGCATGTTGAAATGGTTCCTCTAAAAGAAGTCCAGGGGCTCACGGGATATATACGCGGAGGCTGTTCGCCGCTCTGTGCAAAAAAAAAGTATCCGGTCTTCATTCATGAAAGCGCAAGGGACTATTCCACCATCTTCATCAGTGCGGGACTAAGAGGGCTGCAGCTTGAACTCGCACCCGAGGATTTACGAAAAGCGGCCTCGGCTCTTTTCTGCCCGCTTATACGGAATGCATAACGTATTTAATGCATGTTCCCCCCCTGCTCGTGTATGTACAGGTATTCGTAGCCGTCCCTCCCCACGCGACGCACGTGCACATGTTCTTCGGCAATTCCTAATAAGACCCGCATAACAGCGATCCTTTCGGAAATCCTCTGAAATCTTA
>JAIKXS010000095.1 GCA_024683955.1 Desulfovibrio sp.
TGAGCGCGTCGCGCCGCTCCTTCTCCTCCGCCGCGGACTGGGCCTCGCGTCTCTGGGCTATCGGGTCGATGCCCTGGGAAATCAGCTCCCTCGCCTTCACGCAGAGCTTGCGGGCTTCGGAGAGGCCGACCCCGGGGTACACTCCGAGCGCCAGCGTCTTCTCCTTGCCCGCTATGCGGTACTTCAGCCGCCAGTACTTGGAGCCGTTGGGGTGGACGAGAAGGAACATGCCGTTGCCGTCGCTCAGCTTGTACTGCTTTTCCTTTGGTGTTGCGGCCTTGACCGCCTGCGCCGTGAGCTTCTCGTTCATGAGGGGTACAACCTCCTGTCGGATTGGATGTGCGCGTGTTCGTGCCCACAGATGTACCCCCGGATTTTCCTAAGCGCAAGAATTTGGAAGTATGCCTAAGCAACTGCAGGCAATATAAAACCCGCTCAGCTCAAGGCCTTGCGGGTTTTTTCGGAAATCGGAAAATAAAATTTGGTGGAGAAGAAGGGATTTGAACCCTCGACCCCCGCGTTGCGAACGCGATGCTCTCCCAGCTGAGCTACTTCCCCAAAAATTTTTCTCAACGGAATTTTTTTATTATGCGCACGTTCACAAAAAAAATCAAGTCCATTCCTGTGAACAGCAGAAAAAATAACGTTAAAGAAGGATTAAATCGCTTGGCAGATTATACGATGAGCGGAAGCCGTCAGACGTTCTGCCCCGCTGAAAAAAGAATCGGCGGGAAATGAAGCACTGTTCAGAAAAAGAAAGACGGAAAAAGGATTCGGAAGTCACCCCGTAAAGGCATCGGCAAGGACAAAATGGCCGCCTGTAAGCCTTCTGCCGTCTTCCTCGCTCCACCGATAGGCAACAAGAGGCCCTCCGTGACCTGCACTGTAATCAACACAGACAATGCTTGAAGAAAGCGGAGCAGGTATCTCTGTCGGAGTAAGCCAGTAATGCCCCATAAAAAGGGGTTTTGCGGGCGGGGTTGTACGAACAGGTTCCCGGAGGGGAATATTCGGGATGTCGCGCACACCAGGCTGCAGCGCGAGAGCGGCATAGGTCTTTGCCTCACCGTCCCACCAGCGAATGCGCATGCGAGTCCGTTCTCTGCCGTCATTATCAGTAAACGTATAGGGCGGCGGCAATGCGATTTCACGCCCCTTCAGCAAGGTGTCAAGGGCATGATAGGCGAGGTTTTCCTGCGAGCCTTCAGGAGCAAACTCACCTCTGACGGCAAAGTGATAGAAATCTTTGTCAAGAAGGTGATCGTCGGTCACCCCGGCCTCCAAAAGCCGGTTGACCGATAATGGGTCCCAGCAGGCATGAACCACGGAAAAGTCGCTGAAATCAAGCCAGACAGGAAGGCGTAAAAACCAGCTGATGCACTCCTTATATACCGCACTGCCCTTCGGGGCCTCGGAAAGGAAGGTATGGTGCGGGTCTGACGCACGAAGATCACGCAGACCAAGGGCGTAGCAGAGCGCATTATACTCATGATTGCCGAGCACACAGCATGCACTGCCCTCCTCCACCATGTCCCGGACCACGCGAACCGTGTCCACCTGAAAAGGGCCGCGGTCTATAATATCCCCCACAAAAACAGCGGTTCGCCCCCCTTCATGACGCCATGTGCCGTGAACAGGTCTGTAGCCGAGCTTTTCAAGCAGTGCCGTCAGCAGCTCAAGGTGACCGTGCACATCACCGATAATGTCATAACCCTTTGAAGAAGACTCTCTCATACGTCACAAGAAAAATGGAAAAGAGGAAAGGGAAGCGAGAGAAAGAAATACGGGAAAAAACGGCAAAAGCATCAGGATTTTGCCGGGTCATCCATATCCGGACAGGCTCCGCCCGAAAGCTCCCATAAATAGAAGCTTGCCGTTGTTGCATAGGGACTGTAAAGGGCGGCAAGCGTACGTGCAAATTCCGCTGAAACACGCTCTATCCTGTAGAGCATACGGATACCCCGCTGAATGCCAAGATCAGCGATGCTGAAGACATCGGGGCGTTTCATGGAGAAAATAAGGAGCATCTCCGCCGTCCATCTTCCGACCCCGGGAAGAGCAAGAAGCTCGCCGATACAGGCCTCATCCTCAATGCTCGAAAGGCCTGCAAGGTCAAGCGCACCGGTTTCGATACGACGAGCGGCCTCCCTGATGTAGCCAACCTTGCGGGCGGAAAGACCGCAGGCCCTGAGCGCCGGCTCATCAAGGGAAAGGACGTTCCCGGGGAGCAAAGGATATCCCAGAAGATCAAGGACACGTTTCCAGATGGAGGCCTGCGCTTTTCCGGAAATCTGCTGTCCCACAATGGCATGGACGAGTGCGGAAAAGAGATCGGGAATGATCTGACGCTCAACGGGCCCTATACGGCTGATTACGGCACCAAGACGGGGATCCCGTTCCGTCAGATACCGGCAGGCGCTCCCGGAGACAGCGAAGACGGCCTTGTCCAACAGAGCAGCCCCGCTAATTTTTCAGACTGTTGATGGGAGCCGGCACTCGTCCTCCGAGGGCAATAAACCGGCTCGCATCACCCTGAGGCACGGGCATAATGGTCGCCTTTCCTAAAAGCCCGCCAAAGGAGACCACATCCCCTGCCTTCTTTCCCGGCACGGGAATAAGGCGGACGGCCGTTGTCTTGTGGTTGATCATGCCGATGGCCATCTCGTCGGCGATGATACCGGCGATGCTGCTTGCCGGTGTATCTCCCGGGATGGCGATCATATCAAGACCGACAGAGCACACGCTCGTCATGGCCTCAAGTTTTTCCATGCTCAAAAGCCCCCTGGCTGCGGCGTCCTCAATACTGGAGTCCTCCGAAACGGGAATAAAGGCCCCGGAAAGACCGCCAACGGAACTTGAGGCAAAGGCCCCGCCCTTTTTCACGGCGTCGTTCAGCATGGCAAGGACAGCCGTGCTTCCGGGTGCTCCTATGCTTGAAAGTCCGAGACTCTGAAAAATTTCACCGACAGAATCGCCGACTGCCGGCGTCGGGGCAAGCGAGAGATCCGCCACACCGAAAGGAAGGCCGAGACGCTGCGCGACTTCGGTTCCTATTATCTCGCCGACTCGCGTCACCTTGTAGGCCGTGCGTTTAATCACTTCGGCCATGTCGAGCAGAGAAAGGGGTTCCCCCTTGTCGTTGGTCCCCCGCTGCAGAAGACGGTCAATGGCCTTGCGTACAACACCGGGTCCCGAGACGCCAACGTTGATGACCACATCTGGCTCCCCAACGCCGAGATACGCCCCGGCCATGAAGGGAACATCCTGCGGTATGTTGGCAAAGACAACAAGCTTTGCGCAAGCGATGCCGTCCTTATCGGCGCTGGCTTTTGCACAGCCAAGGATCTGTTGTCCCATGAGCGCAATGGCGTCCATGTTGATGCCGGCACGCGAGGAGGCGACATTGATGGAGGAGCAGATGCGTTCCGTCTGGGAAAGAGCGTCGGGCAACGATTCAAGCAGGGCGCGGTCGCCGTTGGCGAGTCCCTTCTCGACAAGCGCCGAATAGCCCCCGAGAAAATCCACCTTGGCTTCCTTGGCCGCCCAGTCAAGCGCCTTGCAAACCTTTACCATGCCTTCGGGACCGAAAGGCGCCGCAACAACAGCTATGGGACTTACGCTGATACGCTTGTTCACCACCGGGATCCCGTATTTTGCACCTATTTCATTGCAGATAGGAACAAGATGCGATGCATAACGCGCAATCTTAGCCTGGACATTGGCGATAAAAAGCTCAAGATCATGGCTCACGCAATCAAATAAACTTACACCCAGTGTAACGGTACGAACATCAAGATGTTCGTTACGCAACATATTCAATGTATTGGTAACTTCTCTATCTGAGAGCATTGTAATTCCTTGGCAATTGGTAGGCCTCACACAAAAGAACAGTCAAAAAACGTGCGAGACAAATCGTGGGGAACGAAGACCGGATTCCGCAGAAAGCCCCGTGCATGCCTCCTTGTCCTTCAGCGGACGGACAGGACCTATATCGACTCGATGCGGTTCACAGCCTCAAAGATATCCCTGTGCTGAACACTGACCCGCAGGCCGTGGGTCTGACCCTCACACGCGAGCTCGCGCCGCAGACGTCCGATATCGACGCTTGCCGGCACCATGATTTCAAAGACAAAAAGAGCGCGTTTCTCGTCCTCCTCACCCAGGAAGGCTCTCAGGCTCTCTATGTTGACACCGTGGCGTGAAAAAACCCGGCTTATGCCCGCAATCTGTCCCTTGCCGTCAATGCCGTCGGCACTGACGACAAAGGGGGCGCAGGCCTCACCCTCTCCCCAGATTCCCTCGCATGTGGGGCGCACAATGAGGGAAAGATCAAGAGACGCCTTCTTCAGTCCGCGTTCGAGACTGTCCTGCAGGGCCTCACGGGACAGACCTTCTTCCACCGCAGTGATGAATATACCGGCAAACTCGCCGAGCAGAAGGCTCTGGGTGGCGGCAAGTATATTGCAGCCGCACTCATTAAGAAGTCCGCTGACGGTTGAAACAACCCCCGGACAATCCCGACCGAGAAAAGAAACTGTGAATTTCTGCATACCTAATCCGTGAGCATACGTGTCTGTTACAAAACGTTTTTGCCGCCCCTCGCCATTCTTATCAATAAAGAGACGGGAACTTCGCGTGTGACATTCCTCACTTATGGGGAGGCCATGTGTGTCTGGCAAAAGAGGAAAAAGTGAACTCTACGGCACTTCTCAAAAAAAGCCAAAGGAAATTTGAGGCTCTGACCTGCCGCCCCGGCATAAAAGACCGCCCCTCAGGCATTAAGTCCCTCAACCTGCAAACACGACCGTAAGAAAAAGAAAGATCAGGCCGCACGCAGTGTTATGCAGGCAATTTCAGCCGGAATGCCGATCCTCACGGGAAAGCCCGACCAGAGCCCGACGCCGCTTGTTATGAAAAGCGGCATACCGGCAACTTCGTACCAGCCGCGGACAAAGCCCTTGTTGGCACGCGCCACAAGGCGGTCCATGAAAAGGCAGTGGCCGCCGTGGGTGTGACCGGAAAGCTGCAGATCGCAAAAGGGGGCGTTGGCAGGCGCACGGTTTGGCCTGTGATCAAGGAGAAGGCGGAAGGCAGAATCCTTGCGCCAGGGGAATCCCTGAAAAACAGAGGAACAGGTCTGGGACACTCCGCTTATCAGTTTGCATTGGGGATCGTTTCGACCGGCAAGGACCAGCTCGGTTCCGTTCCGGTTCAGGATCATCGCCGTGTCGTGCAGGAAGGAGATGCCGGCTTCACGGTAGATCGCCATCCATCCGGAATAGTCACTGTAATACTCATGATTGCCCGTGCAGGCATAGACGCCGAGCGGCGCGGAGAGTTTCTTCATCATCAGGGCCACATCCGCCCGCCTTCCGCCTCCGGGAGCATCGTAGCCGGGCAGACCGTCGGCAAGGTCCCCCGTGATGCAGACAAGATCAGGCTTCTCGCGGGCCACAAGCTCCGTCACCTGTTCCATCCAGGCCAGACTCGTCAGGGGGCCGATGTGAATATCCGAAAGATGCGCTATGCGCAGACCGTCAAGACCGGGCGGAAGAAAGGAAAAAACCCTGGATGTATGAAAAACCCGTGGTACGGCAATGCCTTCGTGCACACCAAGAGCCGCTGCTCCGGAAAGGGGAATCAGAAGAGGCACGCCCCACCCCATTCCAGAAAGAAAGCTGCGCCGGCCTCTGTCGACCGCCGTATTTCTGCCCCGAAAAAAGCGCGCGAAGAGACCTGCGGCATCTGACACCGCCACACAGAAAAACACAAGAACAAGAAGGATAAGCGCAAAGGCCTGTGTCAGGAGCACCCACTCCGGCATATCGGGACCGGCCAGAGAGCCGAAGAAAAAGGCGTTTATCGTGTATTTTTGCGATATCAGTATAAGAAGAAGCACCAGAAACGCACGAAAAAGCGGATGCCAGGAACGCTTCCGGACAACGTGAACGGAGAGCCAGAGAGGAGGAACGAAAAGAAGAAAAAAGAGAATTCGCATAGCACCTCGAGAAAACATACATTCCGCAAAAACAGGGCATAAGGCCCCATCTACACATCCCAACACAAAATTGCAAGCGGCCCCGGGCTGAACAGGGCCTTCTTCCCGAAGGGATCCGTAAAAAAGAAGCTGCCCCAATAAAAGCAGAACGCGGGGAGGAGTGGAATAGCCGCATGTGCGGGACTACGATTTGACTCTTTTTCTGCCTCACGATATTAGGCAGTTATTCCTTTCTTCTGTACACACAGAAAAGCTTGTCCGCGGGCATCCGTGAACAGCCTGTCTTTCCTGATCCCCGCATCACGCGTATCAAAACCCCTCCAAGGCGCAACCCTATGGTCAGACTGCTTGAAAAAACCCGTGCTGCCGGCTGAGCTGCCAAGATAGCTCCGGGGTCTCTGGAGCAGCTTCTTGCGGGCATTGCCCCCCCGCGACGCGAACTTGCCTCGCGCCTTCTCGCCGGTCGTGCCAAAAATGAGGACGCAAGCGTGCTTGCCGTGCCGCAGGGAAAGGCCATCGTGCAGACCGTGGACATACTGACCCCCGTGGTCAACGATCCACGTGCCTTCGGGCGCATCGCGGCGTGTAACGCCCTCTCGGACGTCTACGCCATGGGCGGGGAGCCCTGGTGCGCCATGAACGTCGCCTGTTTTCCCGAAGAATGGGCGGAGGGAGAGGAGCGGGAGAATCTCATACACATTTTTGAAGGCGGGATGGATGTCCTCGATGAAGCGGACTGCGTCCTTGCCGGCGGGCACACGGTTCAGGATCCCGAACTGAAATACGGCTTTTCCGTGACGGGCCTCATCGATCCGCACCACATAGCAAGCAACGACAGACTGCAGCCCGGACATCTTCTTCTCCTCACAAAACCCCTCGGGACGGGTATCCTTTCAACCGCCATGAAAGCCGGCTGGGAAGGATGCGCACTCGACGAGAAAGAAATCATCGCCTCAAGCGGGCGCCTGAACAGGCATGCCGGGGAAGCCATCCGCACCTTTCTCCTTCCGGCGGCAACCGATGTCACGGGCTTCGGGCTTATCGGACATGCCCTCGAAATGGCCATCGCATCACACGTTCGCATACGACTGCTGAGTGCAGAGCTTCCTCTCTTCACGAACGTCCTCTCCCATGCGGAAGACGGTCTTGTCCCGCAGGGCGCCTACAGGAACCGCACCCACTGCCAGGACCGTGTCCGCGTCAGTGAGCAGGCGGACCCCCTGCGTGTGCTTGCGGCCTTCGATCCCCAGACTTCGGGGGGACTCCTTCTCGCCGTGCCCCCGGAAAAACGTTCGGAGGTCATCTCCTTTCTCATGGAACACGGGGACGGGGCCACGGAGGTCGGACGCGTTGAGGAGGAAGGAACGGACTGCGTCCGTATTCTTCTTGACTGATATTCCGCCTCCCGGGGCCTCCGGAAATTTCAGGATGAACCTGCAAAAACGGCATGCCGCCTGTCCCTGCGCATGATCCCGCCGCACCCTTCAGTTTTTTCTTGGCTCGCGATAAAAAAAAAGCTATACTCCCTCCCTCAGAAATTTCGGGCTGATCTTTTTTTGCCCTGCTCTTGCCCCGCAAGGAAGGAGACGCCCCGCAAAAACCGGTCCGAACCCCGCGCCGCAAAGGATGGCCGTGCGCCCGTCACGGACGTACCGGCCGGCTGCCGGCCTCTTTTCTAAAAAAACACGCCCCGAGGCCTTCGGCGCACGGGATCTCCACCCCGGGAACATTCTGATGAAGGAATACCGCGACCATTATTTTCTGAAGGCCAAACAGGAGAACTACCCTGCACGGTCCGTCTACAAGCTGCAGGAAATCGACGCCAAATTCCGCCTTTTCCGCCGGGGCATGCATATCCTTGATCTCGGGGCGGCTCCGGGTTCCTGGTCACTCTGGGCAAGCCGAAAGATCGGTCCCGAGGGCCGAATACTGGCGCTGGATCTCCACTCCATCGACTGTGCGCTGCCGCCAAACGTGGTATTCAGAAAACAGGATATTTTTGCGCTTACCCCTGAAAACGACGGGGACATGGCTGAACTGGCCCCCTTTGACATCGTCATGAGCGACATGGCTCCCCGTACAACGGGCACGCGCTTCACCGACCAGGCACGCTCCCTTGAGCTGGCCGTCGAGGCCTTCAGCGTGGCCACACTGCACCTCAAGACGCAGGGACACTTTATCGTCAAGATTTTTATGGGCCCCGACATTCAGGAACTTCTTACTCCCATGCGCAGGGTCTTCCGCACCGTCAAAAGCTTCAAGCCCAAAAGTTCGCGGGCCGAAAGCAAAGAAACCTTTTTCGTTGCAAGTTCCTTCCTTGGCCTTCCCTCGGACAGCGAACATGCCTCTGTCAACAGCTAACCCGTTTAGGGAGGATTTATGTCAGGTCACAGCAAATGGGCCAATATTCAGCACCGTAAGGGCCGTCAGGACGCCAAACGCGGCAAGGTTTTCACCAAGGCCGCCAAGGAAATCATCATTGCAGCCAAAAACGGTGGTGATCCTTCAGGCAATCCGCGGCTTCGTTCGGCTATAGCTGCGGCCAAGGCTGTCAATCTTCCCAAGGACAAGATCGAAGCGGCCATACGCAAAGGAACAGGCGAGGACGCCGGCGGTGATTTCACCGAATGTTTCTATGAAGGCTACGGACCGGGCGGCATTGCCATCATGGTTGAGGTCGCAACCGACAACAAGAACCGTACCGTGGCTGAAGTGCGCCACCTCTTCACAAAGCATGGCGGAACCATGGGGGAAAACGGAAGCGTCGGCTGGATGTTCGACCACAAGGGCGTCATAACCGTTGACCGGAACGCCTACGACGAAGAGGCCATGATGGAAAAAGCCCTTGAGGCCGGAGCAGACGACGTCATCGACGACGAGGATGTCTGGACCATTCAGACGGCCATGGCGGACTTCAACGCTGTACGCGAAGCCCTTGAAAACGCCGGGGTCGACATGCAGTCCGCATCCCTTGCCATGGTGCCGCAGAACCTTGTGGCCGTGGACAAGGAGCTCGGCGGAAAGATTCTCCGCCTCATGGACGCCCTCGACGACAACGACGATGTACAGAATGTCTATGTGAACGCGGACTTCCCGGACGATATGCCGGAGGACTGATGTCCGTCACGGTCATTGGCATAGATCCGGGTTCTGAACGTACGGGATGGGGCATCGTGCGGGAGACATCGGGCAAGCTGACCCTCGTTGAATGCGGCATCGTCCGCACAACGTCCTCGGAACGCGTCTTCTCCCGCCGTCTGGCCCTCATCTACACCAGTCTGACCGGTATTCTCGGACGCTTCGCACCGGAGGAGGCAGCCATCGAGGATGTCTTCGTTTCCCAGAACAGCAAGAGCGCCCTTAAGCTCGGGCAGGCCCGCGGCGTTGCGGTCGCGGCCTGCGCGGCACATGGCATTCCCGTCAGCGACTATGAGCCGACCCTTGTCAAGAAAACCATTGTCGGCACGGGACGCGCGGAAAAAACACAGGTGGCCTTCATGGTCGGCCAGCTTCTCGGAGGTCTTTCGGAAGATCTCCCCCTGGACACCACCGACGCACTCGGAATCGCCATCTGCCATCTGTCGCTGAGAAATAATCCCCTGTCCAGCCTCGGCATGAAGAGACGGACATCGCGGGCGGGATAGGAAGAGACAAGTCCTCCGCACATTCGCCCCGTCGCACATATCGCAAAAGCGCCCCGCCCGAAAGGTCCGGGGCGCTTTTTTTGTGGCCGCCCGCTCACGGATGGAAGGAAACGACTTTTTTCTGGACACATACGGCATGCAGACCCGGAAAAACTGAATAAAGACAGGCCTGCATTCCGGGCCCAGTCTTCCCTCCCGGGGCAGCCTGGGCATGAGGGCAGGTGCAGACGAAAACAAAGAGGAAAAATGTTTTAGCGCAGGCTATACGGATCACGCCCATGACGACAATACGAAAAAATCCGCTTCAACCTTGATTGAAGCGGATTTTTTAAGGCAATGCCGAACAGGTTTTACGGCAGTACCGTTGCTTTCCTGATCACAATGGGAGAAATGGGCACATCCTGATACATGCCCCTTGAGGTTGTGGCCACGCGTTCAATCTTGTCAACCACGTCCTTGCCCTTGACAACCTGTCCAAAAACCGCATAGCCCCAGCCGCTCCCGCTCTCTTCGCGGAAATCGAGACTCGAGTTATTGACGGTATTGATGAAGAACTGTGATGTGGCGGAATGGGGATCGGACGTTCTGGCCATGGCGATGGTGTACTTCTTGTTCTTCAGTCCGTTTCTGGCTTCGTTCCTGATGGGATTCTTGGTCGGCTTTTCCTTCATGTCCGCCTCAAGACCACCGCCCTGTATCATAAAATCCCTGATGACACGGTGAAAAATCGTGCCATCGTAATGTCCGCTCTTGACGTACTGCAAAAAATTCTGTGTGGTCAGAGGAGCCTTTTTCTGATCAAGACTGATCACTATGTCCCCAAGGCTTGTCTCGAGCTTGACCTGCGGACCGGCAAAGGCCACGGCGGCCATAACGAGCAAACACAGACAAAAAGCCCCGGCAAAACCGTAACGCAGCATAGTTCCCTCCTTTACGGAACAAACAAAATACAATGTCATCCTTATCTGCAGTCAGTTTCTACCACAAGCCGGAGAACAAATACAGCTTCCCGGCGGACGCCAAATGCCTTTCCCGTGTCAGCCCGAAGCCGAACCGTCTTCCCTCCCGGAATACGCCCGTGACTGATGCAGACATCTGTTGAAATCGCCAGCCCGCCTGTGCATAATGGGAGAGCCAAACAACACGCCGCAAGGAACGGAGGATCCGGGCACCCGCCGGACGCCCTTCCTTGCCAGAAACGCCCAGGTGCAAGCCATGTCAGAACTGCCCTTTTCCAAATGGAGTCCGTGCGGCAATACAACGATTTTCTTCAATGATACTGTTCCGTCCGGCGAACGGCGCGAACTCGCACAGAAATGCCTCGGGCCCGGAGAACTCGCAGCCGAGCAGGTGGGCTTCATCAGTCCGTCAGAAAGACACCTTGCCATGGCGGGCGGAGAATTCTGCCTCAATGCCGCCAGGGCCTTCGGCGCGTATCTTCTCCATGCCATGTCCACCGGGTCAGGGGATGAAGAAAAGACCTTCACCATAACCGTGTCGGGCTGGCCGCATCCGATGAAGGTCTCCTGCCGCGGCAAATGCCCCCATTTTACCGCGATGCTCACCCTTCCGCTCCCTGCGGTCACCGTCTCCCCCGTCGGAGAGGGACTGGCCCTTGTCCGTCTGCCTGGTATCACCCACCTTCTTCTCGACACAACTCTTCACCCCTTCCCCCGGAACGACCGTTCCCGGGCAAGACAAACCGCCCTCGACTTCCAGAAACGGCTCCGCCTGACCGAAGAAGCCTGCTTCGGCTGCATCTGGTGGAAAAACGACGATGCAGGCTGCGCCATCATTCCCCTTGTCCATGTCCTCGAGACAGACACCCTTATCTTCGAGCAGTCCTGCGGCTCGGGATCCCTTGCCCTTGCCATCCACCTTCTTTCCTCCGGAGAAAGCCACCTCTCTGTCGGCCAGCCGGCCGGCTCTAGCCTTGCAATCTCCATGGTTCCGGAGCGACGGGAGGTTCTTGTCGAAGGGAGTGTGGACCTCATCGCGGAAGGGACCTATTTTGGATAAAGGCCTTCTCTCATCGGCAACGAAAAAGCCCCTGCGGGAAGGCTTCACAACCGGAACGTGTGCCACCGCAGGAGCCCTTGCGGCACTCCTCTTCCTTCAGCACGGAAGAAAACCGGACCGTGTCTCCTGCCCTCTCCCCCCCTTTCGTGACAAAGGCCACGAGGACCTCGCATCCCCCGGGGACGCATTCCTCCTTCCCACGCCCCGCGCCTGGATGAAGATAGCCATTGAGGATGTCGTTTCAGGCATTCCGCCCTTTCTCGATGCCACCCCTCTTCACGGAACGCGCACGGCTACGGCACTGGTCATAAAGGACGGGGGGGACGACCCGGATGTCACCCACGGCGCCAAGATATACACAAGTCTGAGTCTCCACGGCGCTCTTCATCCCGAACGCGACCAGATCGAGATACTCGGAGGAAAAGGTGTTGGCCGCATAACCCTTCCTGGTCTTCCCCTCCCCGTGGGCGCCCCGGCCATAAATCCCGTTCCCCGGGCACAAATTTGCTACGCCCTCAAAGAAGCCTGGCGGAAATACGCACCCGCGCCCTGTCCCGCCATGACGGTACGCATAAGCGTTCCCGACGGGGAGGCCCTCGCAAAAAAGACCTTCAACCCCCGGCTCGGCATTCTTGGCGGAATATCCATACTCGGCACCCAGGGAACGGTAAAGCCCTTCAGCAACACTGCCTTCATGGCCACAATCTCCGAAGAGCTCTCCCTCGCCAAAGCCCTCGGTATCGACCGTATCTTTCTGACAACCGGCAGACGCTCCGAACGCCTCCTCATGACGTGCTTTCCTGACGCCCCCGAACAGGCCTTTGTCCAGGTCGGGGACTTTTGCGGCCACGCTCTGAACGAAACCCGCAGACTTGGCTTTTCGTCCATCGTCTGGGGCTCCTTCTTCGGCAAGCTCCTGAAACTTGCCCAGGGGGGGAGCATGACCCATGCCCATACCCAGGACATCGACTTCCGGGCCCTGGCAGACCTCTGCGCACGCCACGGCGCCTCCGGAAGCGATGCCGTAGCCTCGGCAAAAACAGCGGCTCTGGCCCTTGAATACATTCTGCGCGACAATGCGGGGACGGACATCCTGCGCACAATTCTCTCTCTGGCCAAAGAGGCGGCCCAGAACTTTGCGGGCCAAAAGGTTTCCGTCCATCTTTTCCACCTCGACGGCCATGAACTGGCACACCTCCCCTGAGTCCGGGGAGCAGTGTTGACATCCTCCCCCGCCTAACGTCGGGGGATTCCTGTCAGTAGCAAAAATCCCAGTTAACGTGCGCCTTATATTCTCCCCCCGAAGGGAGAGGTTGTACGGCGCGTTGGATAAAAACGCCCCGGGGGACCTCCCATGGCAACAACATCTTCCAAGCACCCCGTCCTCACGGTCCTCGGCCTCTCCATCGATGAAGCCTTCGAATCCCGTGACGCCGTCATGCGCCTTCTTGAGGAGACACGCCTCCTTGCCGGCTTTCCAAAAACGCTGGAGCTTTTTACCGCCCGCTATCCCGCCGCGCGTACCCACCCCCTTCTCACCCTCGGGCTTCCCCTGGAACAAAGTCTCCGAACCCTCCGGGAACGCGGCAGGGAAGGTCCGGTCCTCCTTCTCTGCAACGGGGACCCCCTCTTCTTCGGCCTCGGCGCAAAGCTTCGCAACGTGTTCCAGCCGGACGATCTCCGTATCATTCCGAGTCCTTCCTCGGTCCAGCTCGCCTGCGCCCGTCTCTCCATCCAAAACCACGACATCCGCCCCCTCTCCCTCCATGGACGTGACGATCTCTCCCGCCTTGACGAAGCGCTCGCCCAGAACGAAAAGATCGCCCTCCTCCTCGACGAACGTCATTCCCCATCCTTCGTTGCGGGCTATCTGAGGGAACACGGCGCGCACCATTATGCCATGCATGTCTTCACCGATCTCGGAAGCGAAAACGAACACTACGAACATCACATGCCGGACAGCCCCATGCCCCACCCCGGAGGTCCGGCACTTGCCCTTCTTCTCCCGACCAGAGAAAGACGTCCGGTCTTCGGCCTTCCTAACGATTTCTTTTCCCCTGATTATGCGACAGCCCTTCCTGTCCGCGGAAGTGCCGTTGCCCTTCTTTCCCTCTCACCGACCCATGTCCTCTGGGACATAGGCGCCGGATCAGGGGCCTTTTCCTTCGACGCAGCAGTCCTTCTCTCAAGGGGCCGTGTCTACGCCGTCGAGGAAAGAAAGGAACGGGCGGAACGGATACGGAAACGGGCGCAACTTCTTCAGGCCGCAACGGTCCATACCGTGCATGGAAGGGCCCCGGAATGTCTTGAAACCCTCCCTGACCCCGACGCCATTTTTCTCGGCGGGGGCCTCATGGAAGAAGGGGAGACTCTTTTACGGGCCCTTACCGCCCGCCTCAGACCGGGAGGCATTCTTGTCGCGGCAATAGTACTCCTTGAAAGTCTCGGGAAGGCCCTGAACTTCTGCCGAACAGAAGGGGTGCAGTGGGATCTGCATGAAATTCAGATCTCCTCATCAAGACCTCTTGCCGGAGACCGGCATATGAAGGCCAGCAACCCGGTTTTTCTTCTGCGCATACAAAAACACTCACTGCCCGCTCATTCCGGGAAATAGCGGAGAAACATCAGCACAACGAACCCGGTCCCCTGCCACCCGGACACGGCAGCCACCGGCATGCGAGGATCATTATGGAATACAACGGACGTGTCGTCTTTGTCGGGGCGGGCCCAGGAGACCCCGAACTCATAACCGTCAGGGGACTGGACATCATCCGCCGTGCGGACCTTCTCATCTACGCAGGTTCCCTTGTGCCGGAGACCATGCTCTCCTCCGTCAAAACCGGTGCGGAGATTCTCGATTCCTCATCCATGACCCTCGAGGACATCGCCCGCGCCATGAAAAAGGGCGCCAGAAACGGCCTTGTTGCACGCATTCACACAGGCGACCCCTCTCTTTACGGGGCTCTGCGCGAAGAAGTGGAGGTGCTTGAAACAAGCGGAATCACGTGGGAAATCGTTCCGGGCATTACGGCCGCCTGTGCCGCGGCAGCACGGGCCGGAGTCACCTTCACCGTCCCCACATGCACACAGACACTCATGATCACACGCCTCGCCGGAAAAACCCCCATGCCCCGGACGGAAGAGCTTCGTCTTCTTGCCTCCCACGGCACATCCCTTGCGATCTATCTTGCGGGAAAGCAGGCAGAAACCATCCGCGAGGAACTCCTTGCCGGAGGACTTTCCCCCGACACGCACATTCTCTGCGCGCACAGGATCGGCTGGCCTGAGGAAAAATGCGTCTGGACAACCCTTGGACGTCTTGCAGAAACCGTTAAGGAACACGACCTCATGCGTCAGACCGTTTTTCTGGTGCTGCCGGCGGAAGGGAAGAAAGGGTCGCCGTCAAGGCTCTATGCGGCCGATTTCAGCCACGGCTTTCGAAGGAAACGGGAAGAGGGGGAAGAGGACGCCCGTGTTCGGGACGGGAGTTGACATCCTCCCCCCGCCTGACGTCGGGTGATTCCTGTCGGTAGCGGCCCTGTTGGCCGTACCACGGGCGGGTTCCTGCTTCATCGCGGCCGCTCTCAAGCCCTCTTCCACAGGCTGACACTGCATGCCCTTACGCCAAAATATTCGTTACGAAAACTGTTGAGAGGTTCAGTACATGGAAACGGAAAGCCGGCGCATGCGGCAACTTCAGAGGCTCCCGGCACAAGCCGGTAGTTGAAGTCTTGCAGAATTTGCACACCGCAACTATAGTTGGTCTATGGAAAATACCAAGGATATTCTTAATGCAGGGATTGCGTTTTCACGAGATATCTTCGTTTGGTCTTTGCTCCAAAATACCGCCGTGGCGTCTTCACAAGCGAAGTCCTCAATAAGCTGAAACCAATATTTGCCACTGTGCGCACCGGATTTGAAGCAGAACCTGTCGGGATTGGCGGTGAAGATGACCATATGCACCTGCCGGTGGATTACCCCCAAAATTTGCCGTATCCTCACTGGTCCGCAACCTGAAAGGCGTTTCCGGCAGACTGGTCGGGAGGCGCGGGTCTCGAGGCCTGCAACGCAAGCTTTGGGGTGGATATCTCCGGTCGCAAGGTTACTTTGCGGGGAGTTGTGGCGGTGCTCCGATTTCTGTTTTGCAATACTGCATTGAAAATCAGCGTACCCCGGGCTTGGAAAAAGATTCCGGTTACGGTGCGCCTTATATCCCGGTCCTGAAGGACGGAGTATTGCGGCAGGTTGGGGAAACGGGAGCTGCCACGGACAACGCCCGTGCAGAAAAAAAGAACGGGGGCCGCAGGGCCCCCGATGGTATCAGAAGAAGAGTGGAAAGAAACAGGGAATGATAACACATATCCTTGTGCACAAGCGCACGAAAAAAAGCAGAACAGTCTCTACTGCTCCACCTCGTTTATATCCGATTGAATCAGGGCAAGAGAAAGACGCATGACAGGAATATAGGGACGGTCCGTATTGCCCCTGAGGCGTCCGCATACAAAACTTGCCATATCAAGCGCCAAAACGGCATCCCTCGGAACAAAACGGGCTGCCTGACGATTATCTTCCAAGACGGCCAAATAACTGTCCAAACGATCTATGGTCTCATCAGCGCCGGGAGAACGTATGTTCAACGACCCCTGCGTCCGATCGACGGTCCGGGTAGTGGTAAGCGACATGTCCATTCCTCCTTGAACGGGTCACAACATCCCTGTCAGACGGCCGTGCACAGAAAAAAACACAGCCTTTTTTAGTCCACTCAACGAAGCCTATCGGTTATTTTACAGAAGAGTTTAGGGTTTTGCAAAAAAATTTTCTTCTGCGGACGGCATCCGTTGTTTTTCCCTCCCGGAAACGTCCTGCGCCTGTCATTCTCCCCGGAAGACGCCGGAAGATTGACTTGCCGGAAAAGCGGTCCTGCCGGCCGCTTCCGTCCCCTTCCAACGCCGTTGCCTAGCCGAGAAGGGAGGAAAGATAAGTTTTCTGCTGCCGCAGAAACAGGTCGCAGTCAGCCACGGGAAGCGGCTTTGAAAAGAAATAGCCCTGAATGACGGAACAGGCGTTCTGGGTCAGAAAATCAAGCTGTTCGCGCTTCTCCACCCCCTCGGCAACCGTTGCCATGCCAAGCCCCCTCGCAAGGGCCAGAATTCCCTTGACAAGGCTGTTGGAACTCCCCTCCTGGGCATTGATGTCATCGATGAACTTCTTGTCGATCTTGAGACAGGAGAGAGGAAGGGTATGGAGATAGAGAAGAGAGGAATACCCCGTGCCAAAATCGTCGAGGGAGACCTCAATGCCCCGCTGCGCGAGCTTTGCGATCGCGGATGAGGCCATGTCGAGATGCGTCAGAATACAGGTCTCCGTCACCTCGACGCCTATGTAACGGGCAGGGACCCCCTCCTCGTTCATGATGCGCCAGACCTCGTCCGCAAAATGTTCCGAAAGAATGCTTTTGGCCGACATATTGACCGATATGCGCACGCCCAGGCCCTCCGAGGCCCATCGCTTTGCCTCACGGCAGGCGCTGCGCAAAACGAACATGTCAAGCTTTGTCACGAGATTTGCTTCTTCAGCGACCGGAACAAAGACCGCGGGCGGCACCCAGACATCGTTTCTCTTCCACCGGATGAGCGCCTCGAGCCCCACAACGCGTTTCTTCACGCTGTCCACCTTCGGCTGGTAAAAGACGGCAAAGGAGTTGTCCTCAACGGCCTTGTACAGGTCCGTTTCAAGATGCATGCGTCTCGCCGCTTTGTCAGCCATTTTGCCGTCAAAGAACAAAAAGGTGCTTTTTCTGGCAGCCTTGGCAAAAAACATGGCAAGCTCGGCCCTCTGCAAAAGAGTGGAGAGGTCCCCGGCATCGCCGGGGTAGGAGGCAATGCCGACACTTGCGCCGAGATGGATGGAATAGTTCTCAACCTCGAACGGTTCGGAAAGACTTGCGACAAGCCGCTCAGCCGGTGAGACAATGTCCTGGCGATGACTGCAGATGAGGGCCACGAGAAACTCATCGCCTCCCATGCGGGCCACGAAGGCCTCCGGGAACAGGGTTTCGATGCGCATCGCGGAGCCACGCAGGATCTCATCCCCCACATGATGGCCGTAGCTGTCATTGACGTTTTTGAAGCGGTTGAGATCAATGAAGAGCAGTACGAGATTCCGACCGGTCCCGGATGCACGGTTAAGAAGAGGGGGAAGGGCGTCGTGGACCGCGTTTTTGTTGGCGAGGCCCGTCAGACTGTCGTGACTGATGCGGTAGGAGACTTCCTTCCGCATCAAATCCTTTTCCTGTTGATGAAGAATCAGCAGACCTGTCAGAAGAAGAGCGAGACCAAGGCTGAGCATGAGGAGGAAGTTCTTGTTCGACATGCTCTGCCCCATCTTGGAGATGTCGCGGTCGTTCACGACCTCAAGACAGAATACGGGTGCTCCGAAGACATCCTTCTTGAGCGCATAGACCTTGAAATGATCACTGTTCTGCACAAACTTGAAGGAGGTGGAGGGCAACGGGCTCAGTGCAGGCACGGAAAAGGAGGAGACAGGCAGAATGGAGAATTTCTGACGGATCATGTTCGCCACGTCCTCCACAAAGTACGAGTCCATAATGCGTGCCATGACAAGAACACCGTGCGGAGTTTTCATCTGATTCCCGTCAAAGACACGGTGTGCCGCAATGACAAAGGGACGTCCATTCGCCTGCGTATAGCCGAAAAGAGTCATGGTGTCCCGCTCATTAAGCTTCTCCACCACCCGCATGCTCATGGTTTTCAGATCCTCTGCAGTAAAGACCTCATTTTCGGAACAGTTATCGACAATTTGAAAAGGCGTCTTAGCATTAGTATCAAAGAAAGCGGCAAAGGAGATGTTCTGTGAGCGCAGGAAATCATCGTCGAAGTTGTTCTCTATGAAGGTGTCGTCGTGATTCTCCATATAGGCATAGGCTTCATCCCAGCATGCCCAGTCAACGGCACGCTGATGCATCTGCAGCTCCGTGGCCCTAAGGTAGTTCTGCAGCTGATGCATGCTTTCTTCGGCATGCCGTATTTCAAGGGAATCCACACCGTCCATGACAACGGTATAGCTGACCGTGTACGCCAAAAGCGCAAAGGCGGCCACGGAGAAAAAGGCGATGCAGTAAAGAACAAGACGACGCAAGAACAAACTCCTTACCTGCCGGTCAAGCCGACCTGAAAAACGCTGTGATGCCGAAAAGGAAATATGTTGCCACAGGTGTGTGACTCGTCACGCTCTGCATTTTTTACCACGTTTTACCCTTCGCTTCAATGTTTTTACCCTCTTTTATGTCGTGATGTTTTTCACACAAAAAAACTTTGGCAACCAATATTTCTGAGATGACAATCCCATAAATGCCGTATCTAAAGAAGAGTATATTTTATGAAGGAATCAAAACACAAGTATTTTTGTAGCAAATACAGCTGACATACAACTATTTTATAACGATATAAACCAGCTATATTTTAACGACAGGAAAAGAAGAAGCATTTTGATAAAAAGATAAAATAAGCCAAGGTATCGATGAAACCACAGAAAATAATCAGCTCGTAAAACCGGGGAGGAGATGATCCGCGTCCCGCATGAGAGTCCGCGGTGCGGCGAAGAGAGATCCGGACAGCGCCACTCTCAAACGAAAAAAGAAGTCGGGAAAAACCCTGTGAGAAGGACTATTCGGACGGATGACCGTTTTTTTGATCCGGCGCAGTACTGAAGAAAAGGAGAGATACCTCCTTTGAACAAATGCCGGAAAAAGAGTATTCAAAAAGACGAAAATCGTATACACTCCTTTTGAAGGGAGAGGCACGGTTTTCCGGATCTTCCGGATCTTCCCCGCATCCCGTCGCTCCCAGAAAGAGGCATGAATCTGCAGTCTCTGAAACAAAAGCCTACAAAAAAGATAACAGTATTGTTCTATTCTGCAGATGCATATTTCTGATATATCATCATCCTTCTTTATAGAATCTCAATTGGACTTTTCTATACTAATCATTACAAGAATACAAAAAGACAATATTGAGAATGATGATAGCAGAAAAATTACAAACAAAGTGTTTTGATATATAATTACATAAAACAACCGACACCGTGAAATTATGGTATTTACACATAAAAAAAGAGAAAGTGTGTATATACCAATTGTTACACTGCAGAAAGACTGACGATGCGCTGAAAAACAGTTTTTTCAGCCGAAGGTGCTACGGAAATAAAAAGACTGGCAAGACGGTTTCCGCGGACATCCGCCGAAGGAACCGCATAACAAGTTCACGACGACGCACATCCGTTGCAAATGGCAGAGCAGGCTCACAATGATACGCTGGCAAGACGTGTTATCCGAAGACGAATTCACCTGGGAGGACGGCTGCACACCAAAGATCAGACCTGATATTCAGGACATTCTGGGTCTGAAACGTTTTCTTGATGCCGTACATATCCGCTACTGTCTTGTTAAACCTCTGCAGGAAGAGAAAAATTACCCCCTCGTGGAGGGACGGGAGCTTCTTCCTTCGTTTGACAGCGACATGTTCGAATTCAAGAATCTTCCGGGATTTGCCCTTGTCGCCTTCGCCCGCCATTTAAACTACTTTTCCGAAATTTTTCAGTACGACAAGCTGCGGCTGCCGGCCAGTGGTGACGCAGGCAGCACGCCGGAACGGAACGTGCTCGCGGCCAATCTTCAGA
The DNA here is from genome assembly GCA_024683955.1 of Desulfovibrio sp. Lineage (GTDB taxonomy): Bacteria > Desulfobacterota > Desulfovibrionia > Desulfovibrionales > Desulfovibrionaceae > Desulfovibrio. The sequence continues at coordinate 20,359 of JAIKXS010000095.1, forward strand.
CCTTTTCAAGCCGCATCCCCCGCATTATACAGCAGGAGTTCCGCTCCAGATTCCAGTCCTGTAATCTCGTTGATCTCGCCTCGTACGCAAAGCTCATGCCCTATCTGCTTCAAATGGACCGCGCGCAGGTTCTGGCGTGGGATGAAATGGGCGATTTCCATCTGACAGGCATCTTTGCGTCCTTTCCCTCCGACATCGACAGCGAGCTCAAACATTTCGGGACGCGGATCGGCAAATTCATTCCCGGTGACAACGAAATCTACGAACAGAACCGCATGTTCGTCTATCAGTATCTCATGGAGCTCTACGGTTTTCCGATAGTTTCGGAGCGGCGCACCTCAAGCGCCCTCTTCGCCCGGCGGCTCCACAAAATGGGGGAGCACTTTCTTCTCCGTGTTCTTGGCCAGACAGACCGCACCATCACGACCTACTATTCCCTGGGCGAGAATCAGCGTTACCCCGCCCTTGAAAAAATCGCCCTTGTCCGTCTCGACCCCGATCAGAAGGACGTCTGCAACACCATCGCCGAACGGGGATTCTTCCTCGATAAAAAACGCCGCATCATCATTCTGCGCATCAGCTACCGTCAGCACGCCTTCAACGCAAGCAATATCCGCGAGGACCGGGCCATCTCCGTCACCTCACAGGAAATCATCCACCCCCTCACGGGAGCCGTTCTCTCCGACCTCAATGTCATCAAGGACACGAGCAACATGCTCTATCATCTCAATGATATCGTGCGCGGCGAGTACATCGGCTGCATTCTCTACAAACGGACGGAACTTGTGGAAAACACGGACACTGACGAGAAAAAGCTCAAATTTCTCTCCACCTGGCTCTCCAAGCATCAGCGCCGCATAATAAGCTACAGCGATGAATTCTTTACCAATGTGGTCAAGGTCATCGGCGACTACCTCTATCAGCCCTACAAGGACGATGTGTTTGAAAATGTGCGGGAACTGTACCTTGAGGTCGTCTCCCGATTCTCCTATATTCAGCAGGCCCGTGTTGTACGTCAGCTTGAAGAAATCGGGGAACGCAAATATAAAAAACAGAAACTGACCTACCGTCAGATGTTCCGGGAAGCCTTTGAGCTCCTTCCCGACCTTAAATTCGAAATGGGCACCTATTTCGAGCCTATCGCCAATGCGGTCATCAACACCATTGAAAAAATGCTGAGCGACCGCTACCTCTGCCGCACCTACATTCTGCCCGCCGAGAATACCCTTTCGAAAGCAGGACTTGAAATCAAGAAGAGCTACGGGCGCCTTGTGCAGCTGCAGGATGAATTCAAGGAATTACGAAAGAACAGAACCGCCTCAAAGCACGGCACAAAAAATTAACAGCGCGCTCCGGACACGCCTCACCATGCCAACGGAACATCAGCATCAGTCTCTTCACCATTTCTATCTTGCCCCTGACAAATGGGGCGAAAGCGTCACCCTCGACGAATCGGAAAGCAACCATCTCGCCCGCGTTCTGCGACTCAGGGAGCACGAGACCGTCGCCCTCCTCGACGGCAGCGGACGGACAGGCGTCTTCGAGATCACGGGGATCACGAAAAAATACTGCACCCTGAAACGCCTCGGTGAGGAACGACAGCCTGAACCTGTCTCAAAGGCCGTCATGGCCCTCGCCCTCAGCAAAGCCGTCCGCCGCGGCTTCTTCATGGAAAAAGCCGTGGAGCTTGGGGCCCACGCCGTCTGGCTCTTTCAAGGGGAGACAAGTCAGGGGAAAATTGCAGCCGATATGGCGGAAGGCTTCAGACGCCAGATGATTGCCGGTGCAAAACAATGCAGAAACCCGTGGATTCCGGAAATCCGACTCTTTCCCAAAGGCCTCCGTGAACTGCTTCCAGCCGTCGACGACATTCCCAACCGTATCCTTCCCTGGGAACTGCAGGGACAGGAATCCATGATACGCCCGGGCCATCTCGGAAAGGCCGGAAAGACCATCTATGTGATCGGCCCCGAAGGGGGCTTTTCAGACGCGGAACTTGCCCTCCTCGACACATGGCATTTTCAGCGCGTGAGTCTCGGACCGCGCGTTCTCCGCTGCGAGACGGCGGCGGTTCTGACCCTTGGTCTGCATTACTGGGCATCCCATCTTTCCTAAAAGACCGCGAGGTCCTTTATGAGCGTACAAGCCCCCCTCCCGGAACGCATCCGTCCTGACACACTGGAAGACTTTCTTGGCCAGGCCCAGCTGAAGACACGCCTTGCAGCCATTCTGGCCTCTGATCATCTGCCGAGCCTTCTCTTTTTCGGCCCTCCGGGCTGCGGCAAATCGACCCTCGCTCTCCTTCTCGCAAAACACTCAGGAAAGCCCTTCGTCCGCATAAGCGCCCCGGAGACGGGTCTGCAGAATCTCCGGCGCCGGCTGAACGGCGTCGACATTCTTATTCTCGATGAGCTCCACCGCTTCACAAAGGCGCAGCAGGACTTCTTTCTGCCCCTGATTGAGAGCGGTGAACTGGTCCTTCTCGCCACAACAACGGAAAATCCCTCCTTCAGCGTGACCCGCCAGCTGCTTTCCCGCCTTCATGTGCTCCGCCTTCACCCCCTGGGCCTTGACGAACTTCTTCCCCTTGCCCGCCGTGGGGCCGTGGCCCTTGAGAAACACATCGGGGACGACGCCCTTGAAGTTCTCTGCCTCGCCGCCCACGGCGACGCACGGACACTGCTCAATCTTCTTGAGTACACGGCCGGTATACAGGAAGAAATCACCCCGGAACGCATCCGCCTGCTCCTCCCGGAAATGCTCATGCGTCATGATAAAAACGGGGATAGCCACTACGAGTATATCTCGGCGCTCATCAAGTCGGTGCGGGGCAGCGACGCAGACGCCGCTCTCTACTATCTCGCCTGCCTTCTTGAAGGCGGGGAAGATCCGCGATTTATTTGCCGGCGCCTCATTCTCTCGGCGGCGGAAGACATCGGCCTTGCCGATCCGTCCGCCCTTCCTCTCGCCGTATCCTGCCAGCAGGCCGTGGAATTCGTCGGCATGCCGGAAGGCTATCTGCCCATGGCGGAGACCGTCACCTATCTGGCCCTTGCTCCCAAGAGCAACTCCACCTACAGTGCCTACGCAAGGGCCGCAAAATACATACGTCAGAACGGTCCGTCTCCTGTTCCCCTCCACCTGAGAAACGCAACGACAGCCCTGCAGAGGGAATGGGGCTACGGACAGGGATACAAATATCCGCACAATGTCCCGGAGAGCTGGGTCAAACAGCAGTACCTGCCCGAAGATATTCCGGGACATTTTTATCAACCGAAGGAAAACGGCGCCGAATCACGCCTCTATACCCAGTGGCGCAACCGGACACGTCAGGGGAGGACACCGGAAAGGGCGCAGCCGCGCCCGGGTCAGTCCCAGGAGAATCCTTCGAACGTCCGCGAGGTCCGTCGTGAATACTGATGCACAGGAAATCTGCCAGAAATTTCATTGTCCGCCCGTCTATACAACGCCACGGCGTGGTGACCGTCCCCTTCTCTCACGCCTCTTTCCATCCCTCTACTTCTACACAGCAATGCTTGCCGGGCCTCTTGGCTGGCTCTGTCTGCAGGCCCGCAGAAATCTGTGCGACGATGCCTGCTGGGCCAAGGGCTGCGCATGGTTTGCCGACCGCATCGAACAGCAGGGGATATCCATCACCATCGAGGGACTCGATGTGCTCGAACGGCAGACATCCCCTTTTGTGATCGAGGCAAACCATATGGGATCCCTCGAGACATTCCTTCTTCCGGGTATCGTGCGCCCCTATTCTCCCGTCACGTTCGTTGTCAAGGAAAGCCTCGTCAAAATGCCGTTTTTCGGACCTCTCATGCGTTCCCGCAATCCGGTTGTCGTGAAACGGAAAAATCCGAGGGAAGACCTGACAACCGTTCTTCGTGAGGGCGAGGACCGCCTCAGAAAGGGCATCTCCATTATCGTCTTCCCGCAAAGTACGCGGATGAAGACTTTTTCTCCTGCCCATTTCAATACCATAGGTGAAAAGCTTGCCAAACGCGCAGACGTTCCCGTCATCCCTCTGGCCCTCAAGACGGATGCATGGCAGATGGGAACACACGTCAAGGAAATCGGACACTTTGTTCCGCAAATCCCTGTGCATTTTCGCTTCGGGAAGGAGGAGAGGTGTACGGGTAACGGACGGGAGGTGCATGAACGAATCTGTACCTTTATCGGCGAAAGTCTTGCGGAATGGGAGAGGGACGAACAGAACGCCCATCCCGGCGGACACCCGCAACGCCCCTGACACCTGGACACCCTGTCAACGGGGCCTCTGCCTCCGATCTCTTCACTACTCTGAAGGTATCATCCCTTCTTTTCCGTACACTTATTGAAAAGAACTTGTTTCTTGCAGACCCCGCCTCCCTGTGATACGACCCCGTTCTTCCATACCTGTCAGAGATCCCTGACAACAGAAGAGCCACTCATAAACCAGGCAAGGATCAACACCAGGCAAAGCAGTCTGCGGGGCCGGCCACAAAACGCGAAAAATCCCGTGACAACGGCCGTCGCTTCCACCGCAGAAGGCGGCCATTCCGAAAACGTACTGTCCCCTCCCGTTTCAGGAACGACGAAGGGGAGGATGCTCCTTCTCCGGAGCGCGCACGCATTTTTTCGCACAACCCAAGATACCTGGATCGACGACAATGCTGAAACAAGGACACTACAGGATTTTTTATTTTGTGGCCGTTTGCGCCTGCGGCCTTCTCCTCCTTCCCTATCCGGGAACGGTTTTTCTCGCGGTCTGCTTCTCCTGTCTGACGATCCCCCTCTACCGCCGCTTCAAGTCCATAAGTCTCCGGAAAGAGCGCAGGCTGAACAAGAAGAAACGCCTTGCCCGCTCCCTCTGGCGTCGATTTCCCCTTACGGCCTACACCTTCACCCTCTTCTCCTCGATTCTGATTCCCCTCTCCATTCTTGTTCTTCTCGTGGCTCCCCAGGCCTCAAGAGGTCTCACGCAACTGCGGGACATGCAGCTTGGAGAGAAGATCAATGTTCTCATGCCCGACAATCTCAAAATATTCATCAATACGAGCCTCCCCTCGCTCAAGGACTATCCGGCCCTCTCAAATATAATAGATGAATTCACGGGCACCATTTCAAGCCAGATATACTCCTTTCTCGGTGACATTTTCAGCCCTTTGGCTCTCTGGAACCGTTCCGTCAGCCTCCTTGGCGGCGGCATGACGATGCTCTGGATCTGCTTTCTCTTTTTCATCCTGACCATTCTCTTCACACTCTACGCCCGTAACGCGCGCGTCATAACCGCACGAATTCTCGGACTCCCGAACAAAACCATCAAACACTTCATGCGTGTTGTCCAAAAAGCCCTGAACGCCATCATGCTCGGCATAGTCGTTGTGGCGCTTCTGCAGGGTCTGCTCTGCGGCATAGGCTTTGCCGTGGCCGGCATCGACTCCCCGGCCTTCTGGGGACTGATGGCGGCCTTTGTGGCCCCCATTCCCATGATCGGAACAATGCTTGTCTGGGGGCCGCTCGCGATCCTCCTCTGGCTCAAGGGCTCACATTTCGCAGCCGTCGGTCTCACGCTCTGGGGCGCCATCATCGTCTCCGGGGTGGACAACATCTGCCGTCCGCTTTTTCTTCAACACGGCATCAAGGCACCGTTCTTCGTCCTTATTCTGACCATCATATGCGGCATGGCGGTCTTCGGCCCCATAGGCCTCGTTGCAGGCCCGGTGCTCCTTGCCATCGCCATGGCCCTCATCGAAGAAGCCCACAGATACTATGACCGGAATCTGTAGGCCACCGTCGTCAACGAACGGAACACGGAGGGCATCCTGTCCGCCCGTTCCAGCCGGGACGCACGAGACAAGGTAATTCCGGGCGAATTGGACGCGACAAGGCCTTCCTTCGGACGCAACGGGAGAGCTGCGTATCCGCGAAAAAGGGGAGGAACTGCAGAAACGGGGAAGGATGGAACAAAAAGAGAGGAATGAAAAAGAAGGAAGAGGAGATGTACGGGAGAAATGAGAAAGAGCGTGCAGGGATGAAGATGGTCGGGATGGCGCGATTTGAACGCGCGGCCTCAGCGTCCCGAACGCTGCGCTCTAGCCAAACTGAGCCACATCCCGACTGCCCTTTCCTACATCCATCACCGTTTTTTAGCAAGTCAAATTTTGCATTTCCTCTTTGATCAGAAAAAAAAACACGGAAAATCACGGGCTGAGCCCATGCCCTTCTCATCCGCCCCTGTGCTCCGAAGACGCATGCATGCACCGGGACAGCCCGTACGTCCCTGTCCTTTTTCCTCTCAAGCGACTCATCTGCCGGTGCCCGCGACCTCCCGGGTCCTTCCTTCTCCCTGATGACTCCGTCAAGAAGCCGAAACGCCAGAAACACGGAAACTTTCTGTTTGTCAAAGGAACCTCTTTGGCGTAGCATAAAGCTTTGTGTTTTCATTTCATTGTATCATAATCATCTTTTCTGCGCCCTTATCCCTCATGCTCGCGCAGAAGCCCGCAAAATCTTACCATTTTACACGCGAGTCCTCCCACGGTTCAGCCAAAACATAAGAACTTCTTCAGGCTGTCCGTGCCAGGCATCCGGGATGTCCGCACCGGACCTTGGCCCGCGCCAATCAGGAAATTGAGGAGGCAGTGCAACGCCGTCAACCTCGTTGACCGTGCACTGATATCGAATGATCAAAGTTATTGTAGTTGACGATTCACTCTTCCTGCGTAACTCACTTGTTTCCATCATACAGCAGGATCCGGAAATCAAGGTTGCCGCAACCGCTAGGGACGGGCTCGACGCGCTCCGAAAAATACAGGCTGCGCCGGACGACTTCGATGTGGTGACCCTCGATGTGGAAATGCCCAACATGAACGGCCTTGACACATTGAAAAAACTTATGGAAACCGTCCCGCTTCCCGTGCTTATGATCAGCTCCCTCACCGAACAGGGTGCAGAGACAACCCTGAAGGCACTGGAACTCGGGGCCCTTGATTTCATTCCCAAATCACTTGAAAAGAACAAGGAACTCTTTGGCCGCGATATCCGCCAGAAAATCAAGAGTATCGCCCGTCGTAAGGTTTTTCTCCGCCTCAAATACGGTATGAAAAACAGGGAGGCCTCCAAAGTCAAACCGCTTTCTGACGATAAGACGTTCAGAAAAGGTGCCCCGCCAGACTATGTGCAGACCCCCATGAAAGGACCACGAGATCTCGTGGTCATCGGCGTCTCGACAGGCGGGCCGCCGGTCGTGCAAAAGATTCTTTCAGCCATGCCGGCCGATCTTCCGGCATGTATTCTGATCGCCCAACATATGCCCCCGGCCTTTACGGGACCCTTTGCACGTCGTCTCGATGGTGTGAGCAAACTGACGGTCACGGAAGCGGTGGACGGAGACAAGTTCATGCGGGGCCATGCGTATGTCTGCCCCGGCGGCAAACACATCGGCATCCGTATGCGTGGTGTCCTCCCCGAAATTGCCATCACCGTTGAACCCAAGGACGCCCTCTACAAACCAACGGTCAATGTCCTTATGGACACGGCCGGAAGATTTATGGGACGGCGTTCACTCGGTGTTATGCTGACGGGTATGGGTAACGACGGCGTCGAAGGCGCAAAGGTTCTTGTCGAAAACGGTGGCTGCCTCATTGCCCAGGACGAAGCATCCTGCGTTGTCTACGGCATGAACAAGGCCGTTATCGATGCTAAGCTCGCCAATGTCGTTCTCGATGCGGATGATATTGCTCAGGCCATTATCAACACAACACGAGGCGTATAGCGAAAATACATAATCCCGCAGACCCTGCGGGAACGTTTGAATCTGCTTTTCGGGGAACCGTCCGCCGTCAGCGGGGGAAGGCCCGGAGAAGCAATCACCTGGTAGGTAACAGCATGGAAAATGAAACAATGCAAACATCCCCCCAACAGATCCTTGCCGGACTGCAGTCAGAAGACAGTTCTGAAATCCGTGACGCCGCATTCATGGCTGGCGATCACGAGATGAAAGAGGCTGTTCCGGCACTCTGTAACCTTGTCCGCAGCACGAATATCGGTATACAGGAGGCGGCGGAATACGCACTGCGACGGATTCGAGGACAGGAGGTTATAGAGAATCTGCTTCCGCTTCTCCAGAGTGAAGAGGTCTCAGTGCGCAATGCAGCCATGGACATCCTGCGAGAAATCGGGGTGGATAGCATTGAAAGCATGCGACCCTACCTCAAAGGCGAGGATCCCGATCTGAGGATCTTTATTACGGATATCCTCGGACACTGCAAAAGCCACAAGTCAGCCGATCTTCTTGCTGAGGCCCTGCTGCGTGATCCCGAGGAAAACGTCCGCTACCAGGCGGCCGTGAGTCTCGGGACCCTGGCTTATCCCGAATCGGTCGATCCTCTCTCCCGCGCCATGCACGACGCCGAGTGGGTACAGTTCGCCGTGGTTGAAGCCCTTGCGAAAATCAAGGACAGAAGCGCCACAAGCGCCCTTGTCCAGTTGTTGCCGCAGTCCTCGCCCCTTGTCTGCTCGGCCATCGTTGATGCTCTGGGTGACCTTGGCGACATCAAAATTCTTCCCATGCTGCTGAACGCGCTTGAAAACGTCAGTGACGCCCTGCGCAACACCATCGTCAAAAGCGTGGTCAAGATTCTAAACGGGGCCTCTCTTTCTCTTCTGCCCGCCAAGAACAAGGAAAACCTCAACATCTACCTGCTCTCCGCGCTCTCCGATGACGACGAAGAAATTCAGGAGGCCGCCCTTACGGGTATCAAGGTCATCGGCACACAGAAAGCGAGCAAGAAGGTCCTTGAATTTGCCATAGGCAAAGATCCGGAAACCCAGAGCGAAATCTACGGGCTCGCCATTGAGACCCTGGCCGCCCTCGGCTTCTCACCGGCCCTCAAGGATGCCCTCCGTTCCGACGATGAGAAGGCCATCTCCATTGCCATGCATGCATGCCAGTTCATCGATGACCGTGCCCCCCTCGAGGAGCTGAAGAACTGTTTCTGGCGTGTCAACGAGGATCTGAAACGCCTTGCCATCAGCGAGATCTCCCACATGGGAAACTGCCAGGATATGCCCTTCTTCCTGTCGGTTATCGATGAGTGCGACGATTCGGAAATTCTGAAAAGCGTCCTGGGATTCCTCGGTACACAGTCCACATGCCGCGACATCGAGGACGTGGTGTTCAGTCTGCTTTCGCACCATCATCAGGAAGTCCAGGAAATGGCGCTTGAGGCGTGCATCAATCTGCACAGTCCGGCGCTCAACGAACAGTTCCGCGCCATGCTCCGTGAAGGGGATGTGGTGCAGCGCATGATGGCCATCTACGCTCTCGGACGTTACAGTGCCATGGAAAACATCAACGAACTGACCGTGGGGCTTGAGGACGAAGATCCCGGCGTACGCCGCATGAGTGTCGAAGCCTTCTTCAACCTCGGTCCGGATGCGGAACGCTTCCTGCCGCGTATTCTTCCCTGCCTGCACGACCCCGACAAAGATGTACGCATGGCAGCGGTCGATCTGCTCGGTCAGATCGGCACACCGCAGATGATGAACCACCTCATGGAAGCCCTGAACGATGAAAACGACTGGGTCCGGATCCGTGCCATCGAAGCCCTGGGCATTGCACGCCATGAGGAAGCCATTCCGCAACTCTCGCAAATCATTGAAACGGGCAATCCCCTTTTGATCTCCAAGGTCATCGAGGCTCTTGGAATGATTGGTGGCAACGTTGCCTTCACCGTCCTGCTTGGCCTCATGAATAGTGAAGATCCAGAGATCCAGCACGCTGCGGCTGAAGCGGTTGCCGCTATTCAGGCCAATCAGGAGTAGGAAGAATGAGCACATCAACCCCTTTTGACAATCACCCCCCCTTTGGGTCAACCACAACCCACGATGACAAGGAAAAGACGCCTTTTGGCCAGTCCGGGACATCTCCCTTTGCTCATTCACCGCTGAGTCAGAACACCGGCAAACCCGCATCTTCTCTCTTTTCCCAGAATGCGGGACAGAATCAGGCGAAGCCCTTTTCCTCCCTGCGCTCCCCTTCGTCTTCCTTCGGGACGCAGAACCAGACACGGACGTTCGGCACACAGGCCAAGGACACGACTCAGGGCCTTTCCCGTCCGCAGGCCCCTGCCTTCGGACAGCGCCCGGCCACGTCTTCCTTCGGCCAGCGTCCAGCGGCCCCGGCCTTCGGAAAAAGCCAGCCGGCCTTCGGTACCCGTCCCCAGACATCCCCTCTGGGCCAGACAACGCCGAGACCCTCCTTCCGCACGCCGCAGGCTGGTCGCTCTCCCCTGTCATCTTCCGGACAGGGTTTTCACAAGGATATGACCATCTCCGATGAAGAATTCATCCTGCTGCGCGACTTCATCTACCAGAAGTGCGGCATCTTCATCGCCGAGAACAGGAAATACCTGGTTGAAAACCGCCTTTCAAACCGCATCAAGACCCTGAACCTCAAAAGTTACTCCGAGTACTACAAATACCTGAGGTTCGATCCCAACAAGGACGCGGAACTGAACGAGCTCTATGTGCTCATGACGACCAATGAGACGAGTTTCTTCAGAAATCCGCCCCAGTTGAAGGTCTTTCAGGAAGAAGTTCTCACGAACATGATTAACGAGATCAGAAAAACCGGGCAAAAACGCCTGCGCATCTGGTCCGCGGGCTGCTCAACGGGTGAGGAGCCCTATACCCTCGCCATCATCATAAGTGAGGTTCTCAAGAGTGAACTACAGTCTTGGGATGTCAAAATAACGGCCAACGACCTCTCGACCCAGGTCCTTGCTGCGGCGCGTCAGGGCATTTACTCCGAATACTCCCTGAGAACCACCCCCAAGGAACTCGTGAGCAAGTATTTCAAAAAAGAGGAACAGGTTTACAAAATCATTCCCGACATGAAGCGGCTCATAAGCTTTGGCCAGATCAATCTGAATGAACGGGATCAGATCAAACGCGTGGAACATTCGCACATCGTCTTCTGCCGCAACGTCATTATCTATTTTGACGACGATATGAAGCGCCGTGTCATCAACTCGTTCTACGACAATCTTCTTCCCGGCGGTGCCCTGCTGATCGGGCACTCCGAGACCCTGCACAATATCTGCCGTTCATTTAAACTTGAGCACTACGCAGGCACCATTGTCTACCGCAAACTGGCATAAAGGAGCGGTGTTGCACCGCCCCCCACAAGACCTTACTGCGAAAAGGATATTTTTTTATGCAAAAACACGTTCTGGTCATCGACGACTCAAAGACGATCCGTAATCTCGTGGCTTTTGTACTCAAATCCGAAGGGTTTAAAACCAGCACGGCAGAGGACGGCCTCGACGGAATCGAAAAACTCTACAACATTGATCACGTGGATCTGATCATTGTTGACGTCAATATGCCGCGCATGGACGGCTTCACCTTTATCAAGACGGTACGGACCCAGGATGCGTATAAGGATATCCCCATCATCGTCCTTTCGACCGAGGGACAGGAGAAAGATATCCAAAAGGGTATGAGCCTTGGAGCCAATCTTTATATGGTCAAACCGGCCCAGCCTGAAAAAATGGTGCGTAATATAAAGATGCTTCTGGGTTAACCGATAAGATGAGTACTTTGCTCTGAAGGAACGCGAGAGCCAAGACTCACGAATCGTTATGATAGCCCAATGAAGGTAGGATAGGTATGAGCCAGGACATGTTTGATCCAGAACTTTTTACAGATTTCATTGCCGAAGCGAGAGAGCACCTCGAAACCATCGAGCCTAACCTTTTGGAACTGGAAAAGACTCCGGATAATCTTGCCCTCCTCAACGAAATATTCAGGCCGATGCACTCTCTCAAGGGTGCATCGGGTTTTCTCGGATTAAACCGGATCAATCAGATTGCCCACCGGTCTGAAAATATTCTCGACGCCCTGCGCAAGGGAGAGATGGTCGTCACATCGGAAATCATGGATGTGATTCTTGCATCAACGGATGCACTGAGGCAAATGATCGACAATCTGGAAGCCACCAGTGCGGAGGGTGATGTTGCCATTGAACCCATCATCGCGCAGATCGACACCATCATGAGTGGAGGCGGAGCCCCGGCAGCGCCGGCAGCTCCCGCCGGAGAGACCGCCGAACCCAGCGCCGGGGTCGAACTGGAAGTCAGTGCCGAACCCGCAGATGCGACGGCCGGGACAGAACCGGCAGCCCCTGCCGCCCCCCCCTCGCCCGATGCCGTCGTTGTCGAAGCACAGGAGCCGGAGGCGGTTCCTCAGGAACCCGCAGCCCCGGCAGCCGTCACTGCCCAGACGCCGGCCGATGTACCGGCAGACGCCGAAGGAATGGAAGCCCCGGCCCAGAATACCAGGGGAGGCCGCACCATGACCTCCAAGGAATGGATAGCCCAGCTTCCCACACGGCCCCCCTATGCGCTTGAATCCTTCGGCGAAGATCACCTGAAGGACTTTATCGACGAATCCTTCGAAAACATAGAAAATCTGAATTCCGGCCTCCTCGCCCTTGAAGAAAATCCCGAAGACCATAAAGACATGGTCAACGATATTTTCCGTTTTTTCCACAACATGAAGGGCAACAGCGGCATCATCGGCTATTCGGAACTTAACGCCCTTACCCATGAAGCCGAAACAGTCCTGAACAATGTACGTCAGGACAAAATGCAGACTTCGCCAGAACTTATTGATCTGCTCCTCCTCGTAGTTGACGTGATGGAGGCCCTGATACAGCACATCAATATTAACGATGGCAAGGTCGCCCCCGTTGAAACAGAGGAAGTGATCAAGAAACTCCAGCAGGTTCTGGCCGGCGGAGCCATTGAATTGCCCGACAGTCTGGCCGGCAAGGCGCCCGTGAATGAACCGGGTGAGGAAGAAGCCGCCCAGGCAGGAGAAAGCAAAGAATCACCCGTCGTCGAAACCGTCAAGCCGACCATCATCCCCGTCGGGACGGAGACGGATGATAATGAGGCCTTCAGGGTCATGGTCATGCAGCAGATGGAAATCATCCACGCTGCCCTGGCAACACTCCAGAAGGACGGGAGCAATAAAGAAAGTATTGACGCCCTCCACCGCTGCCTCATCGTTGTTCGCAATGCCTGCTCCGCAGTCGGTCTTGACGAGATCAAGATCTACGCGGAACGAACCGCCGGCATTGTCGAACAGGGCCAGAAGACCGGCATCGATTTCGGCATGATGGTCGATATGATGAATCAGGAAGTGGGCATCATTGAAGACATGGTGAAAAAGGCTGTCGAAGAGGGCGACGTCAGCATGTCTGATGCGAAACCCAAAGAGACGCCCGCAACAGCCACAGAAGTAACGCCAAAAGAAAAGGCTCCGGAAAAGCCGGCGGCTCCCGAGGCTGCAAAGCCGGCTGCTCCTGTGGCTGAAAAACCGGCTGCTCCGGCAGCGCCAAAACCGGCTGCTCCGGCAGCGCCAAAACCGGCTGCTCCGGCGGCTGCAAAACCCGCAGCTCCGGCAGCTCCGAAGCCGGCTGCTCCGGCAGCTCCAAAACCGGCTGCTCCGGCAGCACCAAAGCC
>JAIKXS010000077.1 GCA_024683955.1 Desulfovibrio sp.
TTCAAGTCACATGCCTTTGTTGACGAAATCAAAAAAATCACCGGTATGGATATGACCATTTTCCAAGGAGATACACGGCTTTCAACAACCATTCAAAACAACGGGAACCGTGCCACCGGAACACAGCTCAACAACCCTGCCGTTGAGAGAGCCGTGCTTCAAGGCGGCGGAACCTATGCAGCCCCCGCAAAGATTCTTGGTACGGACTACAGAACCATCTATTGGCCGATCAAGGACAGTGAAGGCAGAACTCTCGGCATGTGGTTCATCGGCGAAAGCGTGAAGGACGTCCAGGCAAAAGTTGACGCAATAGCCTTCTACTGCCTGATTGCAACCGCCATCATCGTCATTGTCCTCAGCATACTGGGCTACATTTTCTTCTACCGCCTGGTCACTCCGCTCAAGAAGGCCGTTGAATACGCCACCCTCGTGTCAAACGGGAATCTCGACAGCCGTCTGGATGTTAAGGCAAGAGGAGATGAAATTGGGGATCTTGTGGTAGCCCTGCAAACCATGGTGGATTCGCTGAAGAATAAGATCAGCGAGGCGAATGACGCCATGAAGATGGCCGAAGAGAAGACCAAGCTTGCTGAAGAAGCAACAAAGAAGGCAGAAGAAGCCGCCCTTGAGGCACAGAACGCCAAGCGGGAAGGCATGCAGGCCGCAGCCGGACAACTTGAAACAGTGGTCGACGCTATTTCCGCGGCAGCAAGCGAACTGTCAGCCCAGATTGAGGAATCAGACCGTGGCGCAAACGAGTCTTCAAGCCGCCTTGGAGAAGCCGCCACAGCTATGAATGAAATGAACGCAACCGTCCAGGAAGTAGCCAGAAACGCCTCCTCTGCGGCTTCCGTTTCGGGCGAGACGAGACGAAATGCCGAGGACGGACAGAAGATTCTGGCAGATGCCATGCAAAGCATCTCCAATGTGCGCAAGGTTTCCCTTGAACTGCAGGAAGATATGGGCGAGCTCCATGGTCATACCCAGAACATTGCCCAGATCATGAGTGTTATCACGGACATCGCCGACCAGACAAACCTTCTTGCCCTGAACGCCGCCATCGAGGCTGCCAGAGCGGGTGAAGCCGGACGCGGATTCGCAGTTGTGGCCGATGAGGTCAGAAAGCTTGCGGAAAAGACCATGGCCTCAACAAATGATGTTTCCAAGGCCATCACGTCCATTCAGAACAGCGCACAGATGAGCGTTGACAAGATGGCCGAAGCCCTTGATGCGGTTGAAAAGGCCAATAACCTTGCCCAACAGTCCGGTGAGGCCCTCGGTCAGATTGTCCAAAACGTGGAGGAGACAGCCGATCAGGTTAGGGCCATCGCAGCGGCCGCAGAGGAACAGTCTGCAGCAAGCGATGAGATCAATCAGTCCGTTGTAACGGTCAACGAAATGTCCTCGCAGACAGCACAGGCCATGAACGAGGCAGCACAGGCCATTTCCGACCTCGCGCAGCAGACAGAGAGTCTGAGTGCTCTTGTCGAACACATGAAGCAAGGCTAACAATCCCTTTTCTCTCCTATGCTATCAACGGGGCGCCCCTGAGGGCGCCCCGTTTCGTTTTTTCCGAAGCGTACCCTCCCCCTGTCGGGATATGAGTGTTGGCAAAAGACGTGCCCCTGAAAAAAGGTCGCAAAGCCTCCAAAGAAACTCCTGAATCTTCTTTTCCAAAGCAAAGGGAAATTTCAAAACCCGTCGTTCTCATGCACAGCCCCCCCCTCTTTCCTTCCCTGCCGGAAGTAAGGTTCAGGAAGGGAGAAGGAGAGCTCGCCCTGACGGGCACGCATTGTGTCCACCCTCGTTCTGCCGGGGGAAGGAGCCAGCGAAGGATATGACCATCCGTCCCTCCATGCTGACATTCTGGCAAAGAAACGCAGGGAGGATGTTTGGCATGACACCTAAGACATGTCCCACAAGAAAGGCCAAACTAACCCTACAACTACTATTCAACACGGCATTCCCCATCAAGAAAACCCGGTAGACGCCCCCTTTACACCGGTCACGGCGCAAAAAAAAAAGCGGGCCCCGCAGATACTGCAGGCCCCGCTTTTACGGATCAGTCCGAAAACGTCATCTAATCGTTCAACGCCCGTGTCCGTTCCATTGCTTCCGTCTGCTCTTCAAAGGTCGCAAAACCCGAATGGTGCAACGCATCCTCAACCGTTGAATTCCAATCCCACGTTGCATATATGACAGGCTTATGGAAGACCGAACGGAAGGCATCAAGCTCTGTGCGGTAGAAACCTTCCTTGGGTGTCCCGAGGTGTTCACGCAGCTGCTCATGACGACGCTGCAGTTCACCTTCATACCATTCAAGCAAGTCCTGGGGCTCTGTGTATTTCTTCAGGATATGGCCGTAACCTTCGCGCTCCATAAGCTTTGAAAGACGCTCATGATGCTGTGCGGCAAGCCAGGCTCCAAGGCCCGATGTCGGAATATTTTCCGATTCAACGCGGGCGATGTCCTGAACCGTCTGGGCGTAGGTGTCAGGCACAACTGAGGCGGAAACAATGCCCGCAACAGCCACAAGGCCACGGATAATAAGGCTGTTTGAGACACCCTGCCCGCAGAAGCCGACCTTCTTTCCATACTTCTGGGCCGTGAATATGCTCGAAAGAATGGCCCACACAACCGCCGGGTCCTCTTCGTCGTAAATATGGGAAAGACGGGCATTGTCACGGTCCGTGGCAAGCACCATCTGAGTCATATCATTGGAACCGATGGAGAAACCGTCAAACTCCTCCACAAACTGCTTGGAAAGAATGGCGTTTGAAGGAATTTCACTCATAAGGATAATCTTCAGTCCATCCACCCCGCTCTTCAGTTTATGAACCTGCTCAAGGTAGGTACGCATGGAGCGGGCCTCTTCGAGAGTGCGGACAAAGGGAAGCATGAGACGCAGATTGCTGCCGCCGTAGACACCGCGGGCGAGCTTGAAGGCTTCAAGCTCCCAGTCGTGGATATTACGTGAGACACCGCGGTAACCGAGCATGGGGTTCGACTCCACGCCTTCAAAGAGATTGCCGCCAAGGAGATTCCGGTATTCATTGCTCTTGAAATCGGTTGTACGGTAGGTGATGGGCTTGCCATAAAAAGCCATGGCAAAAAGAGCAAGGCTTTGTGCAAGAGTCTGCACATAGTGTTCACGACCCGTACGGTATCCGTGAGATTTAATGATAAAGCGGATCTTATCAGGCAGGTTCAGGAGGGTATCGATCTCCTTTTTGATGCCGTTACGCAAACCGACCTCTTCGCGAAGATGGCGGATATCACCGAGAACCTTGGTGACAAGCGGAAGATCCTTTACCTTTGAAACCTGATCCTCCACGCTGGCCTCGATTTCGGCGGCCCGTTTCACGGCTTCGGGATCCGTCGTCGACAGATTGCGAAGTTCCTCCTCGTACCCCATGATAAGACGAACGTGTTCCGAGAGATCATCAGATGTTTTCAGAATCTCGATACTGCGGGATGCCACTTCCATATACTGATCAAGCTTATGATCAAGGTCGCGCATCTTTCTGTGCTGCATGAGAATTTCTTCGGCATTCTGGCTCGTGTCAACTTCGGCGACCTGGGCGATTTCCTTTGAAAGACCAGTGATGGCACCCACGTATTCACGAAGATTGAAGTTGTAGACAAGTAGCCCTGCTGCCATCTGCTCACGCAAAATCTTGGTCAGACGGTCTTCCTGCTGTTTCACGTGTTTCTGGACAATGGCTTCAAGATCACCGTTGTCAAAAGCTTCAAGGGCCTGCGGATGGACACCGATATTGCCGAGCATGAATTCCGCACGCAGAAGACCAACTTCAAACTGAGGATAGTTGCGAAGTCTCGACAAAAAGAGGGACTGGGCCACATCGGCAAGAATAAGCCCCACCTTCATCTTGGTCGGCGGCAACGCCGCCACATCGATCTCACCACCGACTTCATGAAGAGGAAGCAGACCACGGTACACACGGCCGCGACTGCCATCAACTGTGACGTCAACACCGTCCAGACCGCGAAGAATATCGAGATGCTGAATACCGATAACGGCCGCAATACCAAGCTCACGGCTTGTGATGGCAGCGTGGCTCGTATCACCGCCCACATCGGCAATGATGGCTGAGGCAACACGCATGCCGGGAACCATGTCAGGGTCCGTGCGCTCGGCAACGAGGATATCACCGGGTGTCACCTTGTTGAGCTCAAGGGCCGAACGAAGGAAACGCACCGTTCCGCGCCCGGCACCGTGGGAGGCGCCATTGCCTTCAACGATGATTTCGGCCGAATCCGCCGCTTTGGGATCCACCTCGCGACGGCGCATATAGATGGTGTTCGGGTGCAGCTCAAGCTCTTCGTTCCAACGGGTCTCAGGGCGGGCCTGAACAAACCACAGCTGATCGTTGGCGTCAAAGCAGAACTCGGTATCCATAATGATACCGTCATAGGCACGACTGACGGCCCGGACTCCCTTGGCAACACGCTCCGCCTGACTCAGGGAGAGAGCCCAGCGATAAGCCTCTATCTCCGGGACCTCCACCTCTCGCGTTCCGCCCTTCTCGTCGTAGACAATCTTCATGTCCTTGCAGCCCATCTGACGAATCACGACTTCGCTGCCGTCGTCACGGCTGAAGACATACAGTTTGTCAGGCGTCACCTTTCCGCCCACAACCGCTTCACCGAGGCCGTAGCTCGTATCAATGCTGACCAGATCCTTCCGGTCGGTTCCGCGGCAGCCGGTCGACGTATCGGCGGCGAAGGCCGTACCTGAGACAACCGGATTCACCATCTGCATCATACAGACGGACAAAGAAGTGTGCTCGATGGCCCAGTCCTTCTTGGCGTTTTCGGCGATGCTTTCATCCCCCGTCTCTTCGGCCTTGGCCAGGGCGTCGAGGATGGATTCACGACGGTAGGTCATGGAACGAAGGTTGTAGGCCGAGGCACAATCCCAGTGATACGCCTCAACAACCTTGTCCTCGCCAACCATGTTCAGGAAGGTGTCCTGAAGACCGGCAAAGGCCTTCTTTCTCGAATCTTCGCCCGCAGCCGAGGAACGCACGGCCACGGGGGTCATATCGTCGCAGTTTTCCTTGCAAATATCTTTGTAGGCGCCACGTACGGCATCCTGGATCTCTGCGGGGATCTCCACTGACAAAATGGCCGCCTGCACCATGACGGAACGCTTACGCAGCTGGTCTATGCCCTCGGGAGAGGTGGCAAACCCTTCGACAATATTATTGATAAACGTACGCAATTTGGTCCGTGGCTGATCAGCACCTTCCGCGCTCGCCACCTCACGGCTCTGCTTGCCGAGCTGACGAACAAGCTTCTGAAGAAAATCGGGATCCTGATTGATCTCGGGATCATTCCAGTCGATACGGCCGTACTCCTTATCCACCACGCTGCGCAAAACCTTGCTGTTCACCTTGGTTTCATCGAGGAGTTTATGGAAGGCAAGCGAAGAGATAGCTCTGAAATGGGGGGCCTGAATCCCCTTAATCTGACTAATCAGGGCGGTATTGTAGTTCTTACCGCCAACGAGCATTTCTGCCTCGGGGCCTATTGCAACAATGTCGGCACCCGATAAAACAAGTTTCTGCCGTAATTTCTCAACATCCTTTTCTTTCATGTCCTTGGCCTGGGAACCATTTTCTTCGCGGCTTTTTGCCATGATTTGCCTCCGAGCGTGCGATTGGATGAGAACTTTAAGGTTGTGTATACGGTTTTGCCCTGTTCTGAACAGCGCATCAGTCCATGGATGAGATCTTCGTTCCGCAGTAGGGGCAGAAATGAACCTTATCGCTCGGCAGGACATGTCCGCACCCTTCGTTGGGGCAAATATGCGGCACAGGCCCAAGCTCAACGATCAGCTCCCCTTCCGCCACGGGAACCATTTTCTTGTTTTCCTTGAAGTCAGCGCTTTTGAGTACGCGCTTGACGATGCCGTCCGTCTTCGCGAGAACGGCCTTTTCCTGTTTCATTATGGAAATATTAAAGACTTCCTCTCCGGCTTTGACGATGTCTCCCGGGTGCACATACATAACCCAGAGGTCACCGGTGCTTGGCGAAGCGATCTGATAGGGATCATCAGGATCGGCCATGGGAACATCGCTCTTTCTCGCACCCGTCGGTTCACTCACCTGCACCTCTGAGCTCATGAACTCAGAGTCGAGCACATAGCGGCAGATGGATACTCCGGCCTCATTCGGCTGCTGAATACGCAGAAGAACAAGATGGTGGGGTTTGCCGTTGCTGTCGTTGAAGAAGAGATCCTCGCCCACGCCCAGACCTTCAAACCACACATCAAGGGGAAGGTTATTGGGATCGCCGAAGGAATTCTTGAAACGAATGGTCTTCAGCGCGTCGGCAGGATGGTTGAGATACATCACAAACTCTTCGTCGTTAGGCTCACGTTTCAGAAATTCCGTGCAGGCCTTCTTTTCGGCGGAGAGATTGACGTCCTTGAGCGCCAGAAGCGGAGAATCTTCGGTACGCTCGGCGATGGCCTTCTTCCAGTCGCGGCCGAAGGCGCTCTCATAAACCCAGTCTGCGGGGAATCCAAGAGGAAGACGGCCGAATTTCCCGAGCAGAAGATTTCTGAAGGCGTCGTTGCAGTCCTGGTAGATGGAAAGACGTGCCTTACGCATTTCGGCCGAAAGCTCGGCCTCAGGCGTTTTGGCCACATCCTCAAGGACCTGAAGAAGATAGCTCACCTCGTCCTCACCGCCACGCTTGAAGGCGCCGGTCACGGCCAGGAAGGCGGTGTTCCATGTGATCTGTGAGCCAGGTGTGACATCGTGATAGCGAACAATCTGTCTTGTCGAAGCGAGAAAACGAAGCATGTAGGGCAGAAGATGGATGTAACCCTGCTTCATGGCTCCCTCCTGCGAGGAGGAAGTGGCGCCGCCCGGCATGCCGTGCCGTGTCACATCGTAGTCAATACCCTGGAAATAAGGAGAACAGTAGCGGTCATAATAGGGCATTATCTGCTTGCAGACAAAGTTGGCATCACGAATCGACTCTTTGTCGAGATGACACTCAAGCCCCAGCTCGTCTTCAAGGTAGGCGACCGTTGCGAGCACATCCCCCTGACCATACGAACGAACCGATGAGCCGAGGGCCACATCAAGGATGTGCGCCCCCGCCTTGGCGGCCGCGCCGCAGGAGGGGATGAAAAGCCCGTCAGTACAGTGGCGATGGTAATGCAGGACAAGTTCGGGCCACTTTTTGCGCAGGGCCGTCACAAGAGCGTCCATGAAACGCGGCGGACAGACACCGGCCATGTCCTTCAGACCGAGAATGATGTTCCGGGAGGCCTCCTTCTCGTCGCAGCCAAGAATGTTGGCGGTCATCCGGAGGATTTCGCCCGTCACATCAAGATAGTGGTTCACATCAAAGCCCTTGGCATAGGACATGGACAGGGCCGGCTGAAAGATTACGTCCTTTCTTGAAAGCACCACTTCCGCAATGGGACGCATGTTTTCGATGTGGTTCAGAAAGTCAAAGCAGCGCACGACCTGATAGTTGTCGCAGATCATCTCGCCCGTGATGCGCATAAGGTTCGTCGGCTGGGGCGTGTAACCAAGGACATTGGTCGAACGCACAAGGAGCTGTTTGAGCGTCTTCGGCGCAAAATGCATCCAGTCCTTTGCCTCTGAGAACGGGTAGGTCATATTGGCGAGCATGGCCACATGGAAGTGGGCCCCGCCTCCGTTTTCGATGGAAAAGAAGCCCGCGTTGTCAAGATACGGCCCGATAAGCCTGTCCTCGGCCAGACGGAAACGGTTGCTCGTATTGGACTGGGTCACATCACGGGGAGTGGTGTCGCAGAAGTGAACGAAGTTGGAATCACGGATGAAATCAAGCGTCGCCAGACGGTCACCCTGGGGATAGGGGTTCGGAGCACGGCGCGTTTCCCTTGAAATAGGCGGCAAAACCGGCTCAAAACGCCCGAGTCGCGGCGTTGTTGTGGAACGGTACTCACCGCGCTGCACAAAGGGGTTGTAGCCCTTGGCTGAAATTTCGGCCACAAGACGGGCAAGGCGTTCCGCCTCAGGCGCCACATCCGTATACTGCATGAGCTCCGGGTGCTCGGCGATAAAGGATGTTGTGAAATTCCCATCTTTGAAATTCTTGTTTGAAAAGACCTTCTTGAAAAAGGGAATGGTGGTTTTGATGCCGCCGATGATGTACTCATCAAGAGCCCGTTCCATGATGGAGCAGGTCTTCGCGAAATCCGGAGCGTAGGTGATAAGAAGCGCGCCCGCCGAATCATAGTTGGCAGGAAAATCGTAACCGGCGGAGATATTGGAGTCAAGACGGACACCGGGACCTCCGGGGGAGACGTAACGGGAAATGAGTCCGGCGTTGGGGGCAAAGTTATCCTGCGGGTTTTCGCAGTTGATGCGCACCTGCATGGCGCAGTAGGAGGGACGGAGGTTGTCCTCCCGGTACCGGAGTTCCGAACCGAAGGCAATGGCGATCTGTTCCTCGACAAGGTCTATGCCGTAACGGCTTTCCGTGATCCCGTGTTCAACCTGCAGTCTCGTGTTAACCTCAATCAGGTAGGGGTTGCCGTCCGGCGTCACAAGGAATTCGACCGTCGCAAGGGAGGAATAGCCGACGGCCTTGATAAGACGCCTTGAATAATCCTTCAGCCGTTCCCTGAGCTCCTTTGTCATCTTTGGCCAGGGGCTCGGGGTGATCTCCATGAGCTTCTGGTTATTGCGCTGCACACTGCAGTCGCGCTCATCAAACGCGAAAACATTGCCGTATATGTCAGCTATGACCTGAATCTCGATATGACGCACATCACGCAGAAGCTTTTCAACAAAAAGCCTTGGGTTGCCAAAGGAAGCCTGGGCCATGGATGAGGCCTTGAAGAAAGCGTCCTCGAGCTCTGCCTCATCGTGTACGGCAAAGATACCGCGACCGCCGCCGCCCCCCTCGGCCTTGAGCATGATGGGGAGGCCCATCTCCTTGATGAGCTCACGCGCAGCAGGAACATCAACGGCTCCTTCGGAACCCGGCACAACAGGGATGCCTATTTTCCGCGCAACGTTACGGGCCTGGACCTTGTTACCAAGAAGATTCATGGCTTCGGCGCTGGCTCCGATAAATGTGATCCCCGCCTCCTTACATCGTTTGGGAAAGTTGGTGTCCTCCGAGGCGAACCCCCAGCCCGGATGGATACCGATCACACCGCGACGTTTTGCCTTGGCAATAATTTCGTCAATATGCAGATACGAACGGGCTTCATTGCCGAGAAGCAGCAGTTCCTGGGCAGCGGAGGCTGCAGGAGCTGTTTTATCAACGTCCGTCGCCGTCATAACGGAAATGGCATCAAAGCCCTCACGGATGGAGCGACAGATACGTCGTGCGGGAATACCGCGGTTGGCAACAAGCAGAGTTTTCCCTTTGAGAAATTGTTGTACTTCAGCAAACGTTTTATGCGCCATAGAACTATACCCTTTCCTCAGCGGCCCGAAGCTGCGAACTCTGGGCGCTCACAATGAATATAAAAAAACGGTGCGCTCTGCGTGAATGTTGTCCAGCCTTCGCGAAGATTCTTCTGAACAAAACGAAGCGACCAGGGGTTAACGGTGGAGAAACAGATGACCTAAGCAACGGGGACAGCACGAACGGAAAATCTGGGCGGGGTGCGGAGGAGAAACACACTTCTCCAACTCCCTGTCGCACGGTGGCAATATACCTGCCGGAAAAGACGGAATAAGGGTCGTCTTCAAGAATGTCCCGTGCAGACAAAGACATTCATATGCGCTCTGCATCCCCTTTTCCGGTTCCATATACGTCAGTAGAGGAGACCAGCGGGGCAAGACTGCCGGAAGAACACCCGACAAGGCCGCCCGACGTTTCAAGAAGAAGAGCCCCATCGGGAGCTACACCCGTCAGGATTCCTTCAACGGGACCGGCATGGGACGCAATTGTCACGGGGCGGCCAAGCCACAGAAGATAGTCCTTAATCGCTTCATGCCAGAGAGTGGCAAAATTATCTTCCTCTTTGTAGGCCTTAATGAGGCTTCTGACAAGAGAGCTCCACAACTTTTGCGCCGAAATATGAAGAGAAAAGGCGGAATGAAGTGAAGTGGCAGGCAAAACGTGATCCGTTCGCATGGCGTCATCCGAAGGATGCGAGGTGATATTAATGCCAATACCGGCAAAAATAAAACTGCCGCGTTCCTCGAGCAGGATACCACCAAGCTTCCTCGGTTCGCCAAGAGGGGTCACAAGGTCGTTGGGCCACTTAAGACGTACGGTCATGCCGAGCATATTCATGGCCTTCGCCATGAGAAAGCCGAAGGCGGGTGCGGCACAGTCGCATGTAAACGGTGGAAGGGGAGGAAGCATCAGGGCTGCATAAAGATTTCCCTCGGGAGAATACCAGTTCCGTCGCATCTGTCCGCGTCCGGCCCGCTGAGAGACGGCCGTCACACTCTCCCACGGAGAAAGATTCCCCTCCCCGGCCAGCGTGTATGCGCTGTCGAGAACGGAATCGACCTCTCCAAGCTCGTGTATCCGGGGCAGCGAACCCGTATCCGTATCCTCACAACTTTTCAAAGCTCTTCTCCTGTGATAGTGCATGGAAATGAAATACTATCTTGTCGGGGGTGCGGTACGCGACATGCTTCTTGGCCTCACCCCCCGCGATTTTGATTATGCCTTTAGCGGAGATGAGACAAGTTTCCGCAAAGCGCATCCGGACGCCCGGGCCGTCGGCAAAACCCACGGCATATATATTGTCAATGGATGCGAATATGCCCGTCTCGTCGACGATGATCCGGAAACAGACCTCAGAAACCGGGATTTTACCGTCAATGCCCTTGCCCTTGACGAGGAAGGGCATCTGTTTATGCACCCTTCCTCGCTTGATGACCTTGCCTCCCGCGTCATCCGTCCCTGCTCAAGGGAAATCTTTCTCAAGGATCCGGTCCGTATCTTCCGTCTCGCCCGCTTTGCGGCCGCCTGGCCCGACTGGAGCCTTTCGCCTGAACTGGAGGATATGCTTTCGGAAGCTCCCCGGGAACTCCTCTGGCACATTCCCCCGGAACGCGTCGGAAACGAACTCCGCAAGGCATTTCTGACCGCTGACCCCTCGCGTTTTTTCACCTTTCTGGCCGATCACGACCTCCTTTCCCCCTGGTTTAGAGAACTGGACGCCGCACGACACATCACGGCAGGCCCACCTCCGTGGCATAATGAATCGGTCTTTGAGCATACGCTCGCCGTGCTCGCCCCCCTGGGGGGGGATCCGCTTGCCGCCTGGATGGCCCTCTGCCATGATCTCGGAAAAACCACAACCCCCGAAGACATGCTCCCCCACCATTACGGCCATGAAGAACGGGGCGAGATCCTGGCTCTTGAACTCGGGAAACGCCTCGCCCTGCCAGTCCGCTTCATCACGGCAGGACGCCTCATCTGCCGGGAACACATGAAGGCCGGACGCCTTAAGATCCTCCGTTACGGCGTAAGACGCGATCTTCTTGTACGCGTACACGGCCTCGGGCTGCACGACCCCTTCTGGAACGTGGTTGATAACGACAGCCATACGGATCTTTCCGGGGAGGCAGGCAGGGAACGTGAGATTCTTCTTTCGGTGCGCCTCCCAAAAGAGTACTGGAACCTTGGGAAAAAATCGGCCGAAAAGCTCAGAATGCTGCAGATCGAGGCGCTTCGTGCACAGATTGTACGCGAGGTTCCGGAACATGCCCAACAAAGGAATCGCCTGAAACACCTGCAGGACGCTGACACATGATCACGGGCAAAATACTGAAAAATTCTTGCTTTTTTCCGGTTCCTGCTCCACTCTGAACATCGTCAAAAGGCACTGCAAAACCCCGTTCCTCAGGACAGGACATACACCGGGATGTGGGGAATACTGACTGAAGCAACTCTGCCCTCTGCACAGCCATGCAGCCGCCGCAGACGGGCGGATACGGACAATAGACCATAGCAGTCTGACTTTCAACGCACACCTTTGGCATTGAAACGAAGAATGCACCCAATGCACCAACCGGCTGAAGCGGCCGGACAAGCCGTGATGCCTTTCCGACGTGAAGGGTCGATGCGCCCGCTGCGGTCAGCACCGGCCCCGGAGAAGTAACCGGCTTCGCGACGGCACATACTGCCACCGTCAGCAGTTTTCCCCCTCCGGGAGGGTGAGAACGCCGGCGGATACCACGCACCTTCTGACAGGTCACGCTCCTCAAGACAACGCCCCCCGTATTCCTCCCCAATAAGGGTGAAGACGGTGTCTCCGGCCTTCTACGCTCCATCTGCTCCCCCGAAGCGGGGCCCGCTCTTACGGACCGACACTGACCAGTCCGGGAAGTCATATATCAACCGAAGGAGTCACAATGGGATCACCCGTGTATTTTGCAAAACTCGCCGTCAAAAATCCCTCGGACAACAAACTTGCCAAAATCCGGCGCATCTGCAAGGCAGGCGACCTTGAGAACAAAGTCAAACCCCTTGAGATCGCAAATGAAGATCAGCTTGTTGCCATCAAGGTGCACTTCGGGGAACGGGGCAACGACACCTACATCCACCCGACCTTTGTGCGGGAGATTGTCGATCAGGTCCGCGCAAGCGGGGCAAAACCCTTCCTCGCCGACACCTGTACGCTCTACAAGGCCTTCCGGCATAACGGCGTCGACCACCTTGAGACAGCATATCTCCACGGATTCACTCCCTACGTCGTCAACGCACCGGTGGTCATTGCCGACGGCGTCAACAGCCATGCCTGGCACGACGTCACGGTGAATCTCAAACACTTCACCCGGGTTAAAATTGCTGACGCCTTTCTTTCGGCCAACGCCATGGTGGTCATTTCCCACTTCAAGGGACACGCCTTTGCGGGATTTGGCGGAGCCATCAAAAATCTGGCCATGGGATGTGCGCCCCGGGAAGGAAAAATAGATCAGCACGGACGCAATATCATTATTACAGACAACTGTATCGGCTGCGGTCAGTGCGTCAAAATCTGCCCGCAGAAAGCCCTTTCGCTCAAAAAGGTCGAAAAAGGCCGCAAATGCGTCATTGACAAGGACGCCTGCTTTGGCTGCTACGAGTGCATGAGCGTCTGTAAGCAGCGTGGCATCGGCATTGCCATGCCAAACGAGTACGAGGACTTCTCCGAACGCATGGTTGAATACGCCTGCGGAGCCCTGAAAGGAAAGGAAGGACGGCTTTTCTTCATAAACTTTCTCATGAATGTCACCCCGCAGTGCGACTGTGCCGCATGGTCTGATCCCGTACTCGTACCGGACATTGGCATACTCGCCTCCACCGATCCCGTTGCGCTTGACACGGCCTGTTTCGATCTGGTCAGGGAGGCCCCGAGTCTTCATCCCATTGGAGATAATGCCTGCCACGGCACGAATTTCGACAAATTTCAGGCAAGGCACCCGAAAACCCGCGGCTACCACCAGGTCGAATACGCAGAGGAAATCGGCATGGGATCACGCTCCTACGAGCTTATCCCCGTATAGAAAACCCATAACCCCGAAACGCCATGAAAAAACTCAAAATCATTCACCTTCTACTTGCCTGTCTTATGCTCGTCTCGATGAGCGCCCTTTCTCACGCAGCCAAAACCGACAAGGTCATTTTTGCGGCAGGACGCCCCGACGACGCCTGGTTTGCCCTCTCTCACGGCCTTGCCAAAATGATCAACGAACGAAGCAGCTGGCTTGAGGCGGAAGTGATCGCAACAGCCGGCATCGGCGATGCCACACGCCTTGCCCAGAGGGACCCTGAAAAACGCAAAACACATATCGTCATCACCATGACACCTGGCATGGAACTCTGGGCGACTCCAGAGTATACGACAAAAAAAATCGGTTCCATGGGGATGCTTTCCTCTGCCCTTGTGACGATGAATCCCGACATCAAGACCTGGGCCGACCTCAAGGGGAAGACCATTGCCCTGCCAAGGAAGGTGAAGCAGTCCTACACCCACCTGTACATTGACATGCTCCGCCAGGCAGGCGTTCTCGACAGTGTCAAACTGATGCACGGCGGAACATCCTCCTGTCTCACAGCTCTTCAGGACGGCGCGGCGGACGCCGGCGCCATTATGATTTCCTTCATCTTCCCGAACGAGGCAACACCGGGTCCCTTCCTTGAACAGCTCCAGACAAGAGGACCTGTCTATTTCCTTGAGGAGGGCAATATCAAGGAAAATCTCGCCATGATGAAAGAAGCGGGCCGTCAGAAAGAATTTGAAGGCGCGACAGTGCCGCCCCTGGGCATGGTTGTGAAGCCCAATTCCTTTGGCAAGACCCAGACGAAACCCCTCGTTATCATGACACCTCCCGTCTTCTGGGCTGCCGGCACCGAAGTGCCAGAAAAAACCGTCTATGAGATCACAAAGATCATGTATGAGGCCGCTGAAAAGGGAGAATTCGCCCAGTTCCATGTCATAGGAAAAGGAATGACACCTGAATTTCTTGTGACCTCGTTCTGGCCGACCGTCGACGAATGCCGAAAAAACTACCACCCCGGCGCCCTGAAGTATTTTGACGAACGCGGAATCCGCCTGCACAGCGTCAGCGAAACCTACACCAACAACTAAGCCCGTATTCCTTCACATCTATTCACGGCTCACATCCCCTGCTTGTGAGCCGTGCTTTTCTTTGGCGGTATCTCCATGCAGTCCTCCATGCTTTCCACTTTTTTCAGACGCCTCACTGCCATCGTGGCAGTTGGCATGATATGCTACCATTTCTTCTATATCGTCGCTCTCCCCTACGAAACATCCATCAACGCCATCGTCCACCTTGGTCTGGCATTCTCCGTGCTTCTTCTCGCCCAGCTTTCGCTCCGCTTCCGTCTGACGGATCTTATTCTCCTGGGAGTCGGGATCGCCGCCACGATCTATTTTTTCTCCGCCTACGACATCATCCTTGAGGACCCGAGCTATCCGCCCGACGCCGCGGCCTATGCCGGTATCGCTGCGGCAGTCATCGCCTTCTACCTTACCTACAGAACCTTCGGTCTCGTCTTTCCCCTCGTGGCCCTGATCGCCGTGACCTATCTGCTCTTCGGCTCGTCCATACCGGGCGCGCTCAAGGCGCCGAGCATGGATCTCGAACGCCTTCTGACCCTCCTCGTTTCAGACGTGACAAGCCCCTGGGGACTCTACGGAAGCCTTCTGATTCTCTCGGCAAACTACCTCTTTCTCTTCATCATTTTCGGCTCGGTCCTTGAGGCCTTCGGTGGACTGAGATTCATCATGTGCGTCGGAAACGCCGCCGCTCGCCATTTCAGAAGCGGTGCGGCCTCCCTCTCCGTGATTTCAAGCGCGCTCCTCGGGTCCATCACGGGCAGTACGGTTGCCAACATCACCGTGACCGGGACCTTTACCATCCCGCTTATGAAGAAAAGCAACTACACTCCGGAACAGGCTGCGGCCATTGAGACCGCGGCCTCATGCGGGGGCCAGATACTTCCCCCCGTCATGGGCGCGACCGTCTTTATCATGAGCGGCTTCACCGGCATTCCCTACATCGACATCGTCAAAGCGTCGGTCTTTTCGGCCATTCTCTACTTCGGACAGCTTCTTCTCTACGCCGAACTCAACGCGGCCAAACGACATATTCTTCCCATGAAGGGAGAAAAGGTCGACATGCGGGAACTCCTTCTTTCCGCACCCGTTTTCATCCTGCCGTTGATCCTTCTTCTGGTGCTCCTCCTCACGGGCCTCTCCCTCATGAAAACCATTTTTTACTGCATCATTGCCGTGGTGGGCATAGGCCTCTTCTGCAATCTCTTCCAACAAAAGAAACTCAATTTCGGCAAGGTTCTCGAAGCGACCGTCAAGGGAACGGTTTCGGGAAGCCAGATCGCCGTCGTGCTCGCCGTCATAGGCATTGCAGTGGCCTGTGTTGAAGTGTCGGGAATAGGGATGAAACTCGGAACCTTTCTTGTGGGACTCAGCCAGAATAATCTCCTTCTTCTCCTTCTCATGACGGCGCTGACAGCCATTGTTCTCGGCATAGGCCTTCCCTCCCCCGCCGCCTATATCATCTGCGCGACGGTTCTCTCGCCGGCCCTTGTCAAAATCGGTGTTCCGCTGCTTATTGCCCATCTTTTTCCGCTCTACTACGCCCTTTTCTCCCACCTGACGCCACCTGTCGGAATCGGACTCATGGTTGCCTGTAAGATGGCCAATTCACGCTACTCGGCCTCGGCACTCGAAGCGCTCAAGGCCGCCATGCCCTCCTTTCTCCTGCCCTTTCTCTTCGTCTACGCACCGGAACTTCTTCTGAGGGGAAGCACGGGGGACAATGCGGCTGTCATAGCGGGAACGGCCCTTTTCTTTGTCTGTCTTGCCGTGCTCCTGAACACCTACGCCATAACCCGTCTCCGTCTCCCGGAAACCCTCCTTGTTCTCCCGGCCCTTGTCACCCTGGGCCTTTTTCTCTGCAAAACGCCCCATCCGCTTCTTCTCCTCGCTCTGGGGACCGCCCTCCTTGCCTCGGCCCTTCTGGTCCAGATTGTCAGGCAAAGGAAAAGCCGCGGGATCCAGGAATACTGACGGCCCAGGCTTTCTTCACCCAGTAACCATCCCAGTATTTTTTTAAACACGCCATGAACGACAAGACAACTCTTTTCAGCATCAAGATGCGGGCCTCCCGCATGCAGGAAGGCCGTTCCGAACATATCTCAGGTGCAGAACGCTTCTGCCGTGAACCTATGGCCGCCCGTCTGGCGGAAACCCTCATACGCCGCGCACTCAACCATACCAAGGGAAAGGCGGATCATGTTAATCTAAAACTTGAAGCCATGAAACGGGAGGACTTTCTGACCCTTCCCGAACTTCCCGTGCGGACCATATCCGTCGAAACAAGCACGGAAGGGATCGACAAGGCACTTGACCTCCTTGCCGGACTCGGTCTTCAAAACCGCGAAGCCATCCGCCTCCTCATCGATTCCATGCACAATATGCGCGGAGCCGTTCTTGTTGACGCCGACACCTATACGCGGCTTGAACCAGACCACACGAGGGGAGTCCGGGCGACCTATATGGATTATGAACCGGACGAAGAAAAGGGCATCCCCTCATCACCGGCAAAAAAGGACCACTATTCCGAGGCGCTTGTACTTGCAAGCAAGGTCGCACGTGCTCCGGGCATCGTTGCCGAGCTCTGCATCTCGGATGATCCCGACTACGTCACAGGCTACGTCGCCTCGGAGCCAACGGGCTATGTCCGCATTACAAAACTCAAGGAAGAAGGTGATCCCAAAGGCGGGCGCCTTTTTTTCTACAGGGGAAGCAGGGAGAATATAGAAAAAACCATCCGCTTTCTTGAGCACACGCCCTGCCTCATCAGACACCGGCAAAAGACAAATGGGAACGGGAAAACCGGGATATCACAAGCAATGCCTGGCGTTCCCCTCCTTATGCGCTGCAGAAAAATCCTCGGCGATCTTGAACGCCAACGACTCAGAAGACACATCGAAGCCCTCTCTTCGGCTCCCGGACGTGAGATTTCCCTGTCATCAGGCAGAGCACTCCTCTTCTCCTCCAATGACTACCTGGCCTTTGCCTCCAATCCTCAGCTCAAAAAGAAGGCCATGGAGGCGGCAGAACTCTTCGGCACGGGAAGCGGCGGCTCCCGCCTCACAAGCGGAACTCTTTTCCTCCACTGCGCCCTTGAAGAGGCCCTTGCCGCCTTTAAACACAGAGAGGACTGTATTCTCTTTGCCACAGGCTACCAGGCCAACCTCGGAACCGTGCAGGCTCTCTGCGGAAAGGACTGCGTCATCCTCAGCGACGCGCTGAACCATGCAAGCATCATCGACGGGGCGAGACTCAGCAAGGCGGAAATCGTTGTCTACGCCCACAACGACATGGAAGACCTTGAAGCGAAGGCCCGTGAATACGAAGGACGGCCGGGCCTTATGGTCAGCGATGCGGTCTTCAGTATGGACGGTGACATTCTGAACCTTCCCGAGTTTCTCTCCATAGGCAGACGTCACGGCTTTCTCACCATGATCGACGAAGCCCATGCCACAGGCGTCATCGGAAAACTGGGGCGGGGGATAGAAGAATATTTCGGCATTTCCGAGAAAGCGGACCTGACGGTAGGCACCCTCAGCAAGGCTCTGGGCAGCGAGGGGGGCTTCGTTGCGGGGAACAGGGAGATCATAGAATTTCTGCGGAACACGGCAAGAAGCTTTATCTTCTCGACATCCCTCTCTCCGGCGCCCGTGGCTGCTGCCCGTGAGGCGCTCCGGCTTCTGGAGGAGGAAGAGGAACACGTGAAACGCCTTCAGGACAATATCCGCTTCTTTAAGCATCTGTCCTCTCCCCTTCTCCCGATTCCGCCCGATACCGGAACAAGCGCCATTTTCCCGGTACTTGTCGGCAGTGAGGAAAAGGCACTTCACATAGCACAGGGCGCCAGGGAACGGGGACTTTTCCTCCAGGCAATACGCTACCCGACCGTGGCAAGGGGCGAAGCGCGTCTGCGCCTCACCCTTCGTGCAGACCACACGAAGAAGGACCTCACAACGGCATGCACGATCCTGCACCATCTTCTGAGAGATGAAGATATTGGCCCGGAAGCCGGCGACTAGAGGAATTGCAATCAATAGCGGGCAATTTCCGCATATATTCATCCTTAATATACGCTTCATCTGCGACCGGACATTGACACATCCGTAAGCCTGCATTCCATAAGCCTATTACGGACCATGGAAAAGCAATCGGACAAAAAGCGCCAGATAGCGCAATGAGAGATCCTTAAAAAACATGCACGGGCTTCCCTGCATTCTTCCGTTCCTTCCCGCTTCATCCCCCGGAAGCGGACCGTATCTGCCGGACCTAACACCCGGCCCTTCCTCCCAAAGGAAGCCATCCGTCATCCATTCCGCCTCCATCTCTTCAGCCACGGAGACGGTCCCGAACTAAAGCACTTTCCCCGTTCTTCAAGGACTCCTTTAATTTTCCCCGATTATCCAACCTGCTCCACCGCATTTTTTACCGTGCAACAAGACAAGGAATTACTTGACAAATTGAAAATAAAAGTTAATTTTGATTCCGAAAAATTACAAAATGAATATAATTTTCGTTATCATTTTATAGACAATGAAAGGGACACTACTCCCTCATCCCGCCGTCCGTACCACTTTCACGTATTCGATTCATGAGGAGATGAAATTATGACCCTTAATCAACTGAACAGAAAAACACCATGCCGCGTCAAGCGGGTAAACGCCACGGGAATGCTAGGCCAACGGCTGGCCGACATGGGCTTTTGTCCCGGCGAAGAGATTCTTTTTGTACGAAAGGCGCCTCTTGGCGATCCAGTACATGTGCAGATGGGGACCTATCATGTTGCCCTGCGTCTGGCGGAAGCCAAAGAAATCGAAATTGGCGAAATTAAGTAGGGGCGTCTTGTGAACGATATTCTCGTAGCTCTTGCGGGTCAGCCAAACTGCGGCAAATCCACCATGTTTAATATGCTGACCGGGGCCCATCAGCATATTGCCAACTATCCCGGTGTGACGGTTGAAAAAAAATCAGGCGCATTTGAATGGAACGGCAAAAAAATCCGCATTGTGGATTTGCCTGGAACCTACGGATTAACGTCCTGGTCGCTTGAAGAAAAAGTCTCGCGTGAATTCATTGTCGGAGAAAAAATCGACCAGCTGATTGCGGCCATGGACGCCTCGACCCTTGAAAAAAGCCTCTACTTCTGCCTTCAGCTTCTCGAACTCCGCAGGCCGACGATCGGGGCTCTCAACATGCTCGATGTGGCCAGAAAACGTCACATCGAGGTCAATCCCGAGCTCCTGAGCGAAAAACTCGGGATCCCCATTGTCCCGGTTCAGGCCAATAAACGTATCGGAAAGGCGGAACTTGCCTCAAGTCTTGCCGAATGCAAGGGAACGGTCACAAGCGGCCGTGAGGTTGACTACGGAAACCTTGAACCGGAACTTCAAAAACTCGAAGGAATGCTGCCGGAAGGCGGTATTGACGGATATCCGGCACGATGGCTCGCCATAAAGCTTCTTGAAAACGATAATCTTGCCTATGAAATCGTCAGGAAAACACCAGGCGGCGATGAAGTATGTGACTATGCAAAAAATGCCATCGAACGAGTGGAACGGACAGAAGGAATAGATACGGTCCGCCTGATCGGCGCGGCACGCTATAAGGCGGCCAGAGCCATTGCCGCCGAGTGCACGAAACGCGAAAAATTTGTTGTTTCCGCAACGGAAAAAGCGGACTCCATCCTCTGTCACCGCCTCTTCGGTCCCATCATCATGGTGGCCATTCTTTTTGTTTTCTACGTCTGCTCCGTGACCTACGGCAACGCGCTGACGCCCGTTGTGTGGCCCGTCTGGGAAAAGCTCGAAATCTGGGCGGCGGCCCTCCTCCCGGCGCCCGGCTTCGTTGAAGATCCGCTTCTGACGTCCATGGGCAACTGGGTTGTGAAAAGCGTCACGGCAGTGCTCAACTACCTGCCGATCTTCCTCATCATGTTCGCCCTTGTGGCCATTCTTGAAGAATCCGGCTACATGGCGCGCATAGCCTTTGTGATGGACAGACTCTTCCACAGAATGGGCCTCCACGGCCAGTCCACTCTTCCCCTCATTCTTGGTGGCCTCTATGTCGGCGGTTGCGCCATCCCGGCCGTCATTGCAACCAAGGCCATACCCGATGACAGGGCGCGCATGGCGACTATCCTCATCACGCCCATGATGAACTGTCTGGCAAAGGTTCCCCTCTATCTCCTTCTTGTCGATGCCTTCTTCCCGACCTCAGCCGGAACCACCATGTTCTTCATCGGCACCGTGACCCTGCTCACGGGCCTTATCGTTGCCAAAATTCTTACCCTGACCCTTCTGAAAAACGTCCCCTCCGCTCCCTTCATCATAGAAATGCCCATCTACCACATGCCCACGGTTCAGGGTGTGGTTCAGCAGACCTTTTCGCGTATCTGGCTCTTCCTGAAGAAGATCATGACGATCATCATCTCCGTTGCCATTGTGATCTTCATTCTCATCAACTACCCGAACCTCTCTGCCGAACGTCAGGCCCACTACACCGATGAGCAAACAAAGCTCGAGACACTTTTCACGGAAGAGGTCGGAAAGACCGGACTTGCCGGAAAGCTGACTGCCGCCGACATCGTTCCGATGCTCAACTTTCAGGACGATCTCAAGCTGAAAAAACGCGGGGTAAGCCAGGAGGAGGCCTCAAAAATTAATGAAAAGGCAAAAGCCGAGCATCCTCTCTACGCCGCGGTTGTTCTCAAACAGGGCAAGGACGGCAAGGCTCTGGCCAAGGTCCTGAAGAAAATCGAAACAGGCCGCAAAAATCTTCGCCGTGAAATACGTGAAGAACGGTTCCGCGGCAGCTTCCTCGGCATAGCAGGCCGTGCCCTTGAACCTCTGACCAGGTATGCGGGCTTCAACTGGCAGGTTAACGTGGCCCTTCTTTCAGCCTTTGCGGCGAAGGAAAACAGCGCCGCAACGCTCGGCGCCATCTATGGCATCTCCGGCCAGTCCATCGGTGAGGGACTACGCTCAAACAGCGGCTTCACTCCCCTACACGCCCTGGCCCTCATGCTCTTCATGTCCCTCTATCCGCCCTGCATCGCAGCATCAGTCATGGTGAAAGTACAGGCGGGTTCAAGCAAGTGGATGATCTTCTCCATTATCTTCCAGATGCTTCTCGGCGTTTTCGTGGCCATTCTGATCTTCACCGGAGGAAACAGTCTAGGGCTTTCGGCCGAGCAGACCATGTGGAGCTATTACGCCCTTCTCTGCGTCATCCTTTGCATCATGGCCATGATCCCCAACAGGGGTGAAGGAAAATACAAAGTGGAAAAACAGATCAGTTCAACTTAACACCTTAAGGAGTACACCATGAATAAGGTAATGATGACCCTCGCGCTCGCAGCCACCCTTGCGTTCCCGGTTGCAGCCAATGCCCACAGTCCCATTTTTGACTGCAGCGACAACGGCGACGGAACCGTATCCTGCGAAGGCGGCTTTTCCGACGGTTCTTCCGCGTCCGGTGTTGCAATCCATCTTCTCGACGGATCCGGGAAAACCGTTGAAGAGCTGAAGCTCGACAAAAACAGCGAGATCACCTTCAAGAAACCCGCCGGGGACTACAAGGTCACCTTCGACGCCGGTGCCGGCCACCAGGTCACCCGCGAAGGCAAAGATATTGTTCAATAAAAGCTGTCATATACCTGAAACCAAATAAAGGAGTTCTGCATGAAAAAAACACTTGCCGCCCTTCTCGGTGTGGGGATGCTTGCCTGCACGACCCCAGCGTCCGCCCATTTCATGATGACCTACACCCCGGAAACCGTGCTTCCCAAGGCGAAGGACATAGAGATGCGCATCGTCTTCACGCACCCCGCCGAAGCCGGCCACACCATGGACATGGGCGGAGTGAAGGAATTCTACGCCATCCATAAACGCGGCGACTCCGATGCCAAAAAGATCGACCTGAAGGCTTCCCTTAAAGAAATCACCTGGACGAACCCCGAGTCCAGCAATAAAGCCTATGCCGCGACGATCACAAAGAAGGACATCAGAAGCATGGGTGACTACATGTTCGTCATGGTGCCCGGCTACTACTTCGAAAAAGAGGAAGGCGCCTACATGCAGCAGATCGCAAAGCTCCTCGTGAATGTTGGCGGCATCCCCGGCAACTGGAACGAGCCCGCCGGTCTTCCCTGCGAAATCGTTCCCATGTCAAAACCGTACGGTCTCTGGACCGGCAACGTCTTCCAGGCTCAGGTCCTTTCCGAGGGAAAACCAGTGGCCAATGCCGAGATCGAAGTGGAATACATGAGCCACAAGCCCGATCTGAAAAAAAATGCGCTGGCCAAGAAAAGCAACGTCGACTATCCAAACGACGTCCTTGTCACCCAGACCATCGTTACTGATTCCAACGGCGTTTTCTCCTTTGGCCTCCCCAAGGCCGGCTGGTGGGGATTTGCCGCCCTCGGTGTCGGTCCTGACAAGCAGCACGAAGGAAAAGAGCTGAGCCAGGATGCCGTTATCTGGGTTCAGGCTGTTGATATGAAATAGAAAGAACCCCATTGAATCCTGTCTGCGTATCGGGAGCCCCCCGATACGCTTTTTTTTAAAGCCCAACGCATCATACCTGAGCCCTGACACAGGCATCGGACAAAAAAAAGCGCCTGTTCCGGGGAACAAACGCCTTACCCAAAAATACGGGAGCGCCCTAGCGGGCAAGAGATTTTCCGTCCACCTCGACGGAATGACCGGGCCCGCCATCAAAGAATACGGAGAAATCCCCGCGGGGACGATCAAAGACAACTTCGCTGTTGGAATCCATTTTGGCTTTCTGCAGTGCGTTCCCGGCGCTGTCACGAACGGTTATCTCGATGCCCTGCGCAGATGATCCGTCAGAGAAGCCCCCCTGGCACGTAAACGTGTTGTCCCCGTTATCAAAACAGTTCATAAGCGCACTGTGAGCGCTGACCTGTGAAGAAAAGGCGAGGAATCCAAGGAAGGTGACTGCACAAATGCCTTTTTTCATATACGATTCTCCTTTTTC
>JAIKXS010000056.1 GCA_024683955.1 Desulfovibrio sp.
CACAATCAATAAAATACATAGATATCATACTATTTATAGCAGAAAATTATATCTGATTCTATATTGTTCATACAGAGGAATGTTTTTGTAAAACTACTGTGCATGTCTTTACGTAATACATTCTTAATCCAAAAATTTTACGTTATCAGTTCCGATCATCGACACTTTTACGTCTAAAAAGTGTAACGGCATCCCCTTCCCTTGTCCATGTACGGCAATAAAAAAACCCGCGCAGTTTTTCCATTGTCTGCCGATCCCCTTTCCCGGTAAAGCAGGCCTTCGGCCTGCAATCAGCGGTACGGATAAGAAACGGGAAAAAGCGTCATATCATCCGCACTTCAGACAGCAGGAGGCGTGCCCGGGAGCGTTTCTTTCTTCACGCTGTGCATGGTAAGAGAGCGTCAGGGATTCAGCTGTCTTTTACATGAACTCACCGCCCGTGATGGCAGAACGCGCGGAAAGCGCTGCCACGGGACATAAAAAACATGCGCCTTATATCCGCTGACCACTGTGTGGGGGACATAAGGCGCAACAGAAAAGCCCTTTTAAAGAACTTATTTTCCTTCGGTGAAAATACGCTCGAGGGAGGCTGCATCAAGCGGAGTCAGATTAAAACGCATTCCAGCCTCATCAAGAAGTTTTTGGATGTCTTTATCAGGATTTGCCGCACGTTGTTCATTGATATACTCAGCGGCTTTACGAACAAGTTCACTTTGGGAAACGACTGTTGCCATATAAATGTCCTCGGGATGAAGGTTGTGGAAAAATTGACTAAAAGTTTCACCATTACATTCAAAACAAGCAGTACGGAAACTCGTCCTGCACACAGCCCCCAACGGGAGGGGGGAAGCAGGCGAACGAAACGCCGTGTTTCGCCTGCGTAAAAAACATGATCAGGAGACGGCACCTCCGTTTTTGCCTGCTTTTTCGGGTGAGAGAAGAGAAAGACCGCTCTCCCCTTCACAGGTCAGAACCATGCCGTTTGACAAAAGACCACGAATTTTTCTCGGTTTTAGATTCAGTACCGCCGTCACCTGTTTTCCAAGGAGATCCTGCGGGGCATAATGCTGTGCGAGTCCGGAAAGGATCTGACGCACACCAAGGGGCCCGAAATCGATCTGCAAAACAAGAATTTTATCGGCATTGGGGTGTTTTGCCGCCTCTTTCACCGTGCCAACCCGGATATCAAGAGCTTCAAAATTATCAAAGGATATTTCCTTTTTCGTTTCCGGCCCTTCGGAATTCTTTTCATCTGCTTCAGTGACGCGCTTAGCCGGGTCAATACGCGGGAAAAGATTGGACTTTTTCGCCACTTGAGTTCCCGCATAAAGACCGCCAAAGCAGGCGATCTCATCCCTGATCGATGCCACGGGAGGCGTATGAACGCTGGCCTTCTGACCAAGCTGCTCGAGCATTTGCACACTCGCTTCGGGCATAACCGGCCATAGACAGAGAGCCACTTTCCGCATGGAGGCAAGAAGCGTGTACATGACCGTCTGCAGGCGCTCGGTGTCTCCTTTTTTCGCAAGGCTCCACGGCGCTTCCTGATCAACGTACTTGTTAAGCGCCCTGACAAGCTCCCAAAGGGATTCCAGTCCTTCAGCAAATTTCAGGCCGCTGAAAAGCTGGACGAAATTCTGCATTGCCGTGACCGAAAGATCAATGATCTCTTTATCCGCATCGTGCTTTGCGCCGGGATGTGGCACAGTCCCCTGGCAGTACTTATCAGTCATGGTCAGCACACGACTGAATAAATTACCAAGATCATTGGCGAGATCCGCATTGATACGCGTCACCATCCCTTCTTCGTTGAAACTCGCGTCCGAACCGAAATGCATCTCGCGAAAGAGGTAATAGCGAAAGGGATCCCTGCCGTAACGGGCCACCACATCCACCGGATCAACGATGTTGCCAATCGATTTCGACATCTTTGTGTTGCGGGAAAGCCAGTAGCCGTGAACATGCAGATGCCTGTACAGGGGAAGATCCAGTGCCTTGAGCATAATGGGCCAGAAAACAGCGTGAGGTTTTAAAATATCTTTGGCGACCAGATGCTCACCCGGCCAGAAGTGCGAAAAGTCCTTGGCTTCAGGCCCGCCCAGAGCACTGATATATGTCAGAAGCGCATCAAACCAGACATAGCAGACATAGTTTTTGTCGAACGGAAGTTCTATCCCCCACGTCAGTCGTGATTTGGGACGGGAAATACAGAGATCGTCAAGGGCCCCCGTCTCGAGCATGCCAAGGGCCTCTGAACGGTAGCGCTCCGGACGGATAAAATCAGGATGAGTCTCAATATATTCCTTCAGCCAGGGAAGGTATTTGGACATGCGGAAGAAATAGTTCTTCTCGCTGATGAGTTCAGGCTTTGTCAAATGCTGGGGACAGAGTCCGTTCTCCAGCTCCTTTTCCGTATAAAACCGTTCGCAGCCGTAGCAGTAATGTCCGCTGAACTCTCCATAATAGATATCACCCTTCTCATAGACGCGCGTAAGCATGGCCTGAACAAGAGATTCATGGGCAGGGTCTGTCGTCCTGGCAAAACGATATCCTTCAATACCAAGATCCGGCCACAGGTTTCTGAAAAGAGCACTTGTTGTGTCGGCAAAGGACTGGGGAGTCTGACCATTTTTTTCGGCAGCCTGTGCAATTTTATCGCCGTGTTCATCACTCCCCGTGACGAAAAGTGCTTCGTCATCAAGAAGCTTGTGCATGCGCACCAAGGCGTCGCAGACGAGTGTGCTGTAGGCATGACCTAAATGCGGGCGGGCATTTACATAGTAAATTGGTGTTGTGATATAAAATGAAGACATTCTTCCTCCAGAATGCTCTTATCGGCGTGTGATTTTTGTCTTCTTACGCTTTTTGCTTTTAACGGAATCCTTTTCGACATCACTGTTTTTCGGTTTTACTTCCTGCTTCTTTCGCTGGTGGGGCTGTTCCTTATGGTGTACGGGCTGGTTATAAAGCTGTTCCTGAGGGGAATCGCTGTCTCCTTCAATGGATTCAAAAGAAAAAGAGCCGTCATACAGCGCATCTGAATCAGATATTGCCTCAGTCTGTTCCGTCTCATTTCCAGATACCGCGTCCACGCGTTCAGGGTTCAGGGCAAGCCAGTCCTCCAGAACGAGTTCCTTTTCCTCGTTGTTCTCCCGCACGTACGAAACGGTGTTGCGAAACATGTTGAGCCTGACGACCTTGCATTCACCAATCCGTGTCCGGTACCTTTTGCCAACCTTGGGGGACATGCCGAAAAAATTGTCGTAGTTTTCCTGCTCGTAGGCCAGGCAGCAAAGAAGTCTTCCGCAGCTGCCGGAGATCTTTGCGGGATTGAGAAAAAGATTCTGCTCCTTGGCCATCTTGATGGTAACAGGCGCAAAACGCCGCAGATAACGTCGGCAGCAGCAGATCATACCGCAGTTGCCGATAGCGCCGACCATCTGTGTTTCATGACGTACACCGATCTGACGCAGCTCGATCCGGGTATGATAGCGTCTGACAAGATCCTTGACGAGCTCACGAAAATCGATACGCGTCGGTGCGGTGAAAAAGAAAATAATCTTGCTTCGGTCGAAAAAGACCTCCACATCCACAAGTTTCATCTCAAGCTGACGGGTCTTTATGCAGGAACGGCAGAAGGAGCGGGCGTCAGCGGCGAGTTCCCTGTTTTCGTGCTCGTCAAAGAGGTCCTTTTCATCGGCAGTACGGTAAATAAGGGGGAATTCATCGTCGGAACGATTGCTGATTGTTGACCATGGTCCGGAAAGAACGGTTGCCATGCAGAGCCGGTCATCCTCCTCACGCACAATAACTTTGTCACCGACCTGCAAAGGTGTCGGTGAGGAAAAGTACGATGGCTGACCAAATGCATGCAATTGCAAACTGTATATTGACAAGGGAAAATCCTTTGTACACGGAACGATGAGGGGGAAACGTGGTTTCGGGAGCATACACCGAAAGCAGGAAAGCGTCCAATTGAAACGCGTAGATGACATTCTCCCCAGTCTGACATCGCGGGATACCTGGCGGAGGCAGGCTTGCACCGCCATCCCAAGGCAGGTTTCTGCTTCAACGAGACTGTCCGGAAGAAGATCAGATTGGGGTTCTCTTTCAAATTTCCCCAGTGGGGAATATTACGGCAGAAACCAATGCCCTGTTTCCCCGGGTCTCACACTCTCTCCACAGGCTGACACGGCTTCTCCAGCCGCAAAAGAATATGTTGGAACAGGAAAGGCAAAATAGCAAGGAAATTCAAGGAGACATGATCCCTATATCCTCGTCCTGAAGGGAGAGGGGCGGAATGGCGCGTTTGATAACACAGGGAGATTGAACAACGAGGAAAAGAAGGTAAAAAAAATTATTCGGCATAAAAAAATACTCCATCAGTCCGAAAAGCCGCCCTGCATGAGAAAAAAACCACTTTGGGCTTGCGGGCTTTTACGCAAGGTTATATTTTAGAGGCCACTCAGCGTATTATTGAATAGCATCCATGTCTCATGCGTCATGACTTTTTTACGGCGACCTGATTTATCCGTCATGAGCCAGGATCTTGTTCCCCACTTGCGCGATCAGACCTTTTCGAGCCCCTTGGTACCGGATTCCGCATCTACAAGGAAACACGTCTGCCGAGGTGCGTCAGGCATAGTGGACAACTTGATTAAGACCCATTCACTTTTTTTCGGGAGGTTACCACATGATGCGTATTTTTGCCCTGCTTGCTGCCTTTCTTTTCAGCGCCCAGCTGGCCATGGCAGCTCCTCTGACCCTAAAACTGGGTCACATTGCCGAGCCGGAGAACCCTTACGGTCAGGGTGCTGATCACTTCGCAAAACTGGTAAAAGAGAGATCAAACGGAGAAGTCATCATCCAGGTGTATCCCTCAAGCCAGCTTGGCAATCAGCGTGACCTTGTCGAGGGGCTGACCCTTGGTACCGTTGACATGACGCTGACGGGAACTGCCGTCCTGGGCAACTTTGTTCCCGAAGTCTCAATTTTCGATCTTCCCTTCCTCTTCCGCAATGTCGAGCACGCCTACAAGGCTCTCGATACAATCGGTATGGAGCTCTGCAAGAAAGGCGAGCAACGCGGCATGATCACCCTTGCCATCTGGGAAAACGGCGTGCGTCACATGACCAACAATGTGCGTCCCATCAGAAAGCCCGAGGATATGAAGGGACTCAAATTCCGTGTAATGGAACAACCCGTCTACATTCAAATGATGAAATCTCTTGGCGCAAGCCCCACGCCCATGGCCATGAGCGAACTCTACACGGCTCTTCAGAAAGGCGTGATTGACGGTCAGGAAAATCCCCTCGCCCATATTGCCACAAAGCGCTTCTACGAGGTGCAGAAATACATCTCCCTTACCGGTCACACCTACGCTCCGGAACCAGTGCTTATCAGCACCATGGCCTGGAAGAAACTTTCGCCCGAACAGCAGAACATCGTGCGCCAGGCCGCGATCGACACTCGTGACTGGCAGCGCAAGCTCTGCCGTGAACTTGAAGGCAAGTTTATGAAGACCATTCTTGACAGCGGCAAGGCCGAAGTAAACGAGGACGTGGACAAGGCCGCCTTTGCCAAGGCGACCCGCTCCGTCTGGGACATCTACACCAAGCGCTTCGGCGACGCGAGCCTCAAGGCCATCGAAGCGATCAAGTAACGGCTTTCAACAACGGGGCGGGCATATGCCCGCCCTTCTGCTCCCGAACAAACAGAAACGCACAGGGAAAGCAGCGTTGTACAACGCTTTTCATTGAGGAAGAGCTGCCGACAACGAGTGATTGCAGAGCCGTCCTCCTGCAGCACATTTTAACCTGTCACACAATCGGACTTGCCGAACTACGCAACGGCACACAACGCTGCCGACATCATGTACGATTTTGCGCTTTTCTCTGGAATCCGACTCTCTTTGGCGGATATTCTTCTTCAAAAACAGGCTTTCTTTCCGCACGGATGTATGCGGTGATTAGGCCTGACAGCAAACGGGGTTCCCATATGGGTGCTTTTGCAGCCTTCTTCGAAAAAATTTTAAAAGCTCTGGTTATTCTCGCGAACGGGAGCATGCTTCTTCTTGTGTTTGGCCAGGTCATTACGCGCTACTGCTTTGGCTGGACGCCCCACTTCGGGGAGGAATTGGCCCGCTACCTCTTTGTCTGGGTTGTCTTTCTTTCCCTGCCTCTGGTTGCCAAATACGGCGGGCATATGTGTATCGAAACGATCACAAGCCGTGTTCACGGCATGACACTCAAAGTTCTCAACATTCTCGCAGACCTTTTTAGTATCGCCTTCCTGATTATCATGACGTGGAACGGCGTTCTTATGGTCGAACGAACAAGCTTTCAAACCTCTCCCGCAATGATGATTCCCATGTCTTATGTTTATGCTGTCATCCCCTTCGGCTGCGGTGTTATGCTCTGCTATGTTTTTGCCAATCTCATCCGGGTTCTCAGGACCCCCGCAAACGAACTGAGCAAATAGGGGGATGCCATGACACTCTGGGTTATTCTGACATCATTTGTAGTGATACTTGCCACGGGAGCCTCCATCGGTGTCGGCCTCGGCCTGTCCTCGGCTATCGTGCTCTACGCCGTTCTTGACATGCCGCTTGTCGTTGTTGTGCAGCGCATGTTTACCTCCGTCGACTCCTTCTCCTTCATGGCCGTTCCCTTTTTTATGCTTGCTGGCGCCTTCATGGCAGACGGTGGCGTCACAAGAAGGATTGTGGATTTTTCCATGGCACTTGTTGGTGCTCTTGCAGGCGGCCTTGCCCTTGTCGTAGCGGTTGCGGGAATGTTCTTTGCCGCGCTTTCCGGCTCTTCAGCCGCTACCACGGCTGCCATCGGTGCCTCCATGATTGACGAAATGGAAAGACGCGGATACCCGCGCTCGTTTGCCGCGGCAGTGGTGGCAAGCGGCGGCACCGTCGGCATTGTGATACCCCCATCAATCACCATGGTTGTGTACGGGGCCATCGCCAATACCTCCATAGCGGATCTTTTTATAGCGGGCTTTGCACCGGGCATCCTGATGGGTGTCTCCATGTGCCTCGTAAGTTGGGTTATCTCCAAGAAAAACGGCTACCAAGGAGAGGGATCGTTCTCCCTTCTGCGCATCGGCAAATCATTTATTGAGTGCTTTTGGGCCCTGATGATGCCCGTTATTATTCTTGGCGGCATTTATTCCGGAATGTTCACGCCCACAGAGGCCGCGGCTGTTGCAGCTGTCTACGGCGCCTTTGTCGGCTTCTTCGTCTACAAAGAATTAAAACTCAGCCATTTGCCAAAAACCCTTTTGAGCGCGGCCTACAACACCACAATGATCATGTTTGTTGTGGGGGCGGCCAATCTTTTTGGCTGGATTCTGACCAATGCCCAGGTGCCACATATTCTTGCTCAAAGCTTTGCCACCCTCACCGACAGCCCTCTCGTCTTTCTCATGCTTGTGAACGTGCTTCTGCTCTTTATCGGCACGCTGATCAACGCCTCTGCCGCTGTCGTCATTCTGACTCCTATCCTCCTTCCCGTAGCACTCGGTCTCGGGATTGACCCCATGTTCTTCGGCGTCCTTATGGTAGTTAACCTGGCCATAGGCTGCATAACTCCGCCAGTCGGTCTGGATCTCTTTGTGGTGAGCTCCATAACCGGAGTTTCCATAGATAAGGTTACGGCAAAGGTCATGCCGTACCTTCTGGTACTTCTTCTCAACCTTCTTATCCTGACCTATTTCCCATCCATTATCACCTTTTTACCGGATATGCTGCGGTAAGTGT
Source organism: Desulfovibrio sp. (assembly GCA_024683955.1). Taxonomy (GTDB): domain Bacteria; phylum Desulfobacterota; class Desulfovibrionia; order Desulfovibrionales; family Desulfovibrionaceae; genus Desulfovibrio. Next base: position 7,772 of record JAIKXS010000056.1, read on the forward strand.
CACGCATTTGCGGCGAAACTCTTCCTGTCAGAAGAAAAGAAGAGGCCATCCCGCAGTGGATACCGCGTTCGGAAAATCCCGAACCCGCATGCGTATCAGCATCCCATAAAAAACCGCTTCACCCAACAGGGGTGAAGCGGTTTTTTACCATACATAGCAAAAAAACCGGGTTGTCCCGTCTCCACATTCCTGGACTGCAGCCGCACAAACTGCGAAATACAGTAAGTACATCACAAAGATTCTCACAAGAAGACAATCAGGGAACATGGAGCATCAGAGGGCTCACCTTTACATTTCAAGCCTAATTGTGGTCCTGAATGATAAATGTGCGCCAGAGCATCTCCAGGCTGATCAGGGATATGATTCCACGGATTTAAGAATTCATCCCTATGAAAGCGAATACGGAACTGTCATGGTATCCGGGAGGAAGCGACCAGCACACGAAAGCTTTGCAGCAGTCTTTGCCACGCAAACGTCATCGCGTTGAAAATACATGATTGAAAAGAAAAAAATGGCACGAAATGACAAGGGGATATCAACGTCTGCCAGCGTCATTGACTGAAGGTCCTCAATCCCGGTGCACGGCATACCGGCTGACTGACCGGAGTGATCCACATACCTACCATTACCCAATAAAGGAAAGATATCTCCCGTGGCGGGCACACAACCATTACCTTGGACAAAAAACTTCTTGAAGAGTAATACAAGAAAAAGACGTTACCCAAATTTGCGGTAACGTTTCCTCTTTACAGCTACGTAACAAATGTCCGTAACCTTTCCCGGTGGTCCGTGACTCTACACCGGGCCGACCGGAGTCGGATGCTGCCGGAAAGCATCCCCGCCGACACCCGGCCGTGGGTAATGACACAACCATCAACAAAAAAACGCAGGAAACGCCATGTCTTTCCCTGCGGCATAAAATGGCATACGTTTTCGTTGTATGACGCACGATGGGAACAGACAGGCAGCCGTTACGCCGTGACTTGCAGAAAAACACCCCTGCATGCGGACGTGAAAAGAACCGCAACATACAACAAAAGCCAGACATGGGTTCCCTAAAAAAAACGAAAGGACAGAGGATCTCACAATGCCCCTCAATACACAGATTCAGACACTCGGTGCCCGAAAAATAGACTCTCCCCTTCCCTACAATAATCTTGAAGACGACAAGCAGGTCCAGGTTTTCGTCGACAAAGACTGCAGCCAGGAGATCGACCCCCAGATTCTTTCCCTGGAGGCGGCCGGACCCAGAAAGAAACTCTACTTCAATCCCACCCAGGCAAAATGTGCCATTGTCACCTGCGGAGGGCTTTGTCCCGGCATCAACGACGTCATACGTGCCATCGTCATGGAGGCGCACCATGCCTACCATGTTCCCTCGATCATCGGCATTCCCTACGGCCTTGAAGGATTTATCCACACCTTCAACCACAACTTTATCGAGCTTACCCCCTCCAAGGTTTCAGACATACACCTTTTTGGCGGCACAATTCTCGGTTCATCCCGCGGTCCACAGGATGCCGAGGACATCGTTGATACCCTCGAACGCTGCAATATAAACATCCTCTTTGTCATTGGCGGCGACGGCACCATGAAGGCAGCGCAGATGATCAGCAATGCGATTCAGAATCGCGGTCGCAAGATAGCGGTTATCGGCATCCCGAAAACCATTGACAACGACATCAACTTCATCCCCCAGTCCTTCGGCTTCGAAACCGCGGTCTACAAAGCCACGGAAGCGATTGAATGCGCCCATACCGAGGCATGCGGCGTTCCTCACGGCATCGGCCTTGTGAAACTCATGGGCCGGGAAAGCGGCTTCATCGCCGCACAGGCGACGCTGGCCCTTAAAGAGGTGAACTTCGTCCTTATTCCGGAGGCTCCCTTCACCCTTGAAGGCGAAGGAGGCGTTTTGCAGGCTCTGGAACAGCGTCTTCTCAAACGCGGCCACGCGGTCATCGTCACCGCTGAAGGCGCAGGCCAGCACCTTCTTGAACGTACAAGCGAAACCGACGCGTCAGGGAACGTGGTTCTCGGTGACATCGCGGTGTATCTGCGCAGGGCCATCAAGAACTATCTAAACAGCCACAATGTGCGCCACACCATCAAATACATCGATCCAAGCTACATCATCCGCTCCGTTCCGGCCAATTCTTCGGACAAGGTCTACTGCGGCTTTCTCGGCCAGTACGCTGTCCATGCCGCCATGGCCGGACGCACGGACATGGTCGTCGCCAAGGTGCAGGGCCAGTACGTGCATCTGCCCTTCGAGATTGTGACCCGCTCACGCAGGAAGCTCAACATTCATTCGGATTTGTGGCGCGCGGTCCTTGAATCAACCGGACAGGGAACCCTTAAAGGAATGCTGCCGGAGGATTAAGCAGTTGCACGGTCTTTATCAGATCAAGGCGTCCGCCGGAAGCGGAAAAACCTATACGCTGACCCGGCGTTTTCTCGATCTCCTTGAGAAGAAAAACCCGCTGAACAGTATTGTCGCCATCACGTTTACCAACGCCGCTGCAGAAGAGATGCGAAGCCGCATCCTTCTGCAGCTGAAAAAAAATGCGCTCGACAGAACGCTGAAGGAGGAAAAACGCCGGCAATCCCTCTCCCTTCTCCGAAACATCCTCTATAATTACACGGCGCTCAATGTGCGCACCATAGACAGCCTTCTTCTGCATATTGTCCGCACGGCCGCCCTCTCTCTTTCCCTCGATCCGGATTTCGAGCCCGTTTTCTCCGAAAAGGAAACCGTTCTACCCTGTCTTGAAATCCTGGCCGGCAAAGCCCTCCGGGGAGATGATGAGCTTGCCGCCCTCTTTACGCACGTCATGTCCTGCCTCTATGAGGAAGGCGATGCGGAAGGATTCAGGGCCAGGACGAAGCTTGAAAATCTCCTTACTCCGCTTTTTTCGGCCATTCTTCTCAAGAAATGCGAAGCCCTCAGCCCCTCGACGCTCGTACGGGACGCCTACCGCGGAAAAAAGGAAACAGTCCGGGAATGCGCCGAAAGCCTTCTCGAGGCAGGAGAGGGATTTCCATGGCTTGCCAATGCAAAGAAAGCTCTTCTTCCGCTGGCGGACGGAACAAGGACAAGCTCCTCCTCGGTCTATCTTTCCAAAACCAGCGTGGCGGAACTCTTCTCAAAAAACGCGCATATCGACGCGGATCTTCTTCAACCGGAGTATGAACGCCTCAAGGCCTCTCTTGCAGCCGTTCTCCGCCTGAAAAACGCCGTTGGGACCATGCCTTTCATCGAGCTTGGCAAGCGCATGGTTTGCGAATTCGAACGCGGCGAAAACGCCGCGGCCTCCTTGCATACAGCTGTTATCCCCATGCTTGTGCGAGCCATATTTGACGGGATACTTGAAGTAAACGAAACGCTTTTCAGGCTCGGGAACCGTACAAAACACCTTCTGATTGACGAATTCCAGGATACGGATGACGGACAGTGGGCGGCGCTGCAGGATCTGGTCGTCAACACCCTTGCCCTCGGGGGCTCCTTCACCTGGGTCGGTGATATAAAGCAGTCGATCTACGGCTGGCGCGGGGCCAATCCCGAACTCTTTGACGGTCTCCTCGACATGGATATCCTGACAGACCTCGCCGAGAAGAAGGATGTCCACAGGGAAGTGCTCCCCTACAACTGGCGAAGCCGCAAAGCCATCGTCGACTTTAATAACGCCCTCTACGCGCCCTTTGAAAACGAAACGTCCGTGCATGAGGTTTTTACGAAGGCCCTGCCGAAGGAGACACCGGTCACCGAAGCATATATGTCCCGTTCGGTAGTCCGAACCCTGAAAACCTTCAGCCAGGCAAAGCAAGATCTCCCTCCCTGCAATGACGCGCAGGAGGAAGGGTTTGTGGAGCTTTTTGAAACGGAGAGGGAAGAGGCCGCCCCGGTGCTCGCCGAGCGCATACTGAAGATTCACGAACGCCGGGCGTGGTCGGAAATTCTTGTTGTCGTGCGCAGAAACAGCGAATGCCAGTCCCTGGCGGAAACGCTGCTTGAAGGTGGCGTTCCCGTCGTGACGGAAAACAGCCTTCTCCTTGCGAAGCAGGGCGTCATCATCGAAAGCATTGCCCTGATACGCTTTCTCCTCTGGCATGAGGAAACATCCCTGGCCATCCTTCTTGCCGGAAGAATTCTCGACCTGCAGGCAGTCGACGACACCTTTTCGCAGGATGCCCTTTTTACCGGAAGCCTCGAGAGAAGAAAACCTCTGGAAGAAACCTTCATAGAACTCTGGCCGGATCTCTGGAAGCGCTTTTTTCTTCCCTACCTCGATGCAGCCACCCTCCACTCCCCCTACGACCTCATAAGCGAGTGGTACAACGTCCTGCAGGTGGAAACACGCTTTCCCGAATCCATCGTCTTTTTCCGCCGTTTCCGGGAGGTGCTCCACAGGGCAGAAGAAGAGCAGTGCGCAACACTCTCCTCCTTTCTGGAATACTGGAACAGTTGCAACGGGGATGAAAAGGTCCCCATGCCGGAAAACATGGACGCCGTGCGCATTATGACCGTTCATAAAGCCAAGGGACTCGAGGCGCCCGTGGTCTTCTTCCCCTGGGAAATGCCGACTGTCAAAACCCAGGAGCGTCTTCTTTTCGAGGAACATGGCGGACTGCATCTCGCTCTGCGCATGAAAAAAGAGACAGTCGACGCCTATTCGACAAGCTACATGAAGGTTCTTGAAGAAGCCGTGAACATTCTCTATGTTGCCACGACACGGGCCAGGGAGGAACTTTACGTCCAGCGTATACGCTCAAGGAATGATGCCAAGGATCTGCTTCTCAATCTCTGTGAAGAAGCGGGCATCGTGTTTCCCTCCAGCTACGGCAGGGAGCCCGCGGGAACCCGAGTCGCCCTCGACGAGCCGGAGACGCCTCCAACCCCTCCTCTTCAGCCGTCCCTTCCCCCGGAAGAAAAACCCCTCTCATGGCTTCCCGCCCTGAAAATACTTCACGCGCCTCTTTCGTCACGCAGGGCAAAGGCCCTCGACATGGGACTTTTGCTCCACAGAGCCCTTGAGTTGATCAATCCGGAAGAAGCCGTTCAGAAATCCGTGGAGGAAGCGGTTTCAACGGCGATTCGCACCATTGGCTGTGAAAGACTCGTTTCCCGTGAAGCACGAGACAGACTTTTCAGGGCCGTTGCCTGGTTTCTGGAACAGAAGGAAAGTCGCATCTGGCTCGCGAAAGGACTTCGCGAACACGCCCTTCTTGACGAAAATGGATCCATGCTGCGCTGCGACCTTCTCGTCCCCTGCCGGGACCACCTCCTTGTTGTCGACTATAAGAGCGGCGCACCGCAAAACGAGGACGTTAAGCAGGTCAGAAGGTACATGAAGGCGCTTGCCCAAGCGGGCGCACGCGCCAGGGCGGTCCTTGTCTACCTCGAGATGGAGCGCTTTCGTCTCATTGAAGAAAAAAAAGAATACGGGCTTCGGCAAACATTCGCCTAAGCCCGTGCCTGGTCGTATTGAAACCCGGTCTTCCGTACGCTGCAACCGCCGGTTGTTTTGCTGTTCCAAAAGGGTGCAGAATACTCCCGCACTCATAGAACGATCAGCACACGAAGGACCCGGGCAGAACGGTCAGCACTCTCGCCGTCCGTCCCCGTCTCGGCCGATTAGTCACGTTCCTTCAATATGCAAAAAAGAAGGCTATTCTTTCTTGAAATGTCAGTTAGCGCCTCTGAGTGAATAGTCAAGGTTGTAGTTTGAAATGGACGGATTGGGACCTAGGTCGCAGTCAATAGTCACATTCACATCGATGAACCCCATGGTACGGTTATTCATTATAATATCGGGAGAGGCTTGAACAGCAACTTTCGTTTTCAATGAAATGGTTGCTTTGTTAGGATTTTCTTTCGAAATCTGAAGATTTACGTTCAGCCCCGCAGTGTTTCCCTTCTCATCTACATTGCCAAACTGGAAGTTTTCTCCATCAAATACCGGGAATCCCTCAGGAACAGGTGCCTTGATCGGGTTGTCCTTTCCCAGGATAAAAAGAGTGCTCGGCGAGCCAAAGATTGTCTGACACATCATGGAAGTTAAAAATAATCGTGAAGTTTCATCCGGAATTGTTTTTTTCAGGTTTTCAAGCACTTGCTCTGAGTTTATTTTTTGACCATTAATTTCAAGATTTTGCCTCTTATAGTCACCTAAAAATTGTTCATGAAAACCGTCTTGATTCTTCTTCGAGTTAATATATGTTTTCTGATAGTTAACAAAATTCGTTTTCAAGGCCTGCACGGTCTGTTCCATGTCTTTTTTAGAAATTTCAGAACAGTTCCTCCATCCCTCTATAAACTTCAGCAAATCTCGTCGGCCTGTTTTTGCCAAAATATTTTTTGCAAGACCTTGTAGTGATTCCGGCATGTTTGCAATAGCCAGTCTATCCTGAACCTTGTCTAAAAAAAGCTTTGATTTTTCTGATAATTGCGGAGATGTGCCTTGCAGGTTATCTTCCGTAGCATTGGGTAAAGGCGACTCTCTCAGCATATTCCCCATAGCCTGATCTAATCGGTTCTGCCGGGCTTCGAGTGTTGAACGAAAAGAAAAAAAATCTGAGATCCTTTGCAAAAGTTTACTGAATCCGGTTTTTGCCTCTATTCTATTGTCATCTGTCATTGTAAACACGGCATTTGCATTAATGCTGTTGATCAGCTGACTGGAATTTCCAATAATCGTCATAGCATCTCCTTGTGCTTATATCCGTACGGGATATTTCATATGGAATTTTATCAAAAGGATCTTTTCAACTGCCACTTCTTGGCTTTGAATGGATAATTCACTGCTCAAAAAAATAAATTATAGTAAATGCAAAGATATACATGCATACGTATTGCAATGCCACATGCAGTCTTTTATGTGACAATCTCATTCCCATGTGTTCTACAGAAGTGTTGTTTCTTGTGATTCACGGGCTTACCCCGGCATCTGCAATGTCTCAGTGTCTCTCGCCGGACAAATGCTTTTTAAGGGCGGATTTGAAATTCCGGAAGACTTTCATGAAAAAGAGACCGGATCCTTCACAAAGAAACGCGTTCATCTTCATCTCCAGGGACACACACCGCGTGACCACGAGAATGGATGTCCCGAACACGCGATCTGCAACATGCCTTCATCTGACGACAACAATACATCATTCCTAATATAATTTTAATTGCGATTTCGAAGTATATCAAGCTAAATGTTTTAAATCCATAAGGCGTGCAATATCGTGTACGTCATAGAAGAGAAGACAAGCATCATGCCCGCATCTCCCTTTGTTCTTTTTTCATGGCGTCGTTCATTTCTTGCCGATCTGACCTCCTTTATCCATAACGAGACAAATGGACATCCTGAACGTGCTCTTCTCGTTATTCCGAGCACGAGACCATGGCGCTATCTTGTCGACGAATACCGGAGCAGGCATCACGTAGGACTCCTTCCCAAGGTTGTCACCCTAGAGGACTGTCTTCGCGCCTGGCTTCAGGCAAACGCCATTCCCGTACGCCCCTACGCCACGTCTCTTGACACCATCTCCATTCTTTTCGACATCGTTTCCTCCTGTTCCGCCGACGAGCCCTTTCTGCAAAGCCATTTCGCCTCCCCGGACCTCGCGCGATTTTGGCCTGTCGGCAGGCGTCTTGCCGGCCTGCTCGATGAAATATACCGGCAGGGAAAAACGCCAAGGGACATCCATTTGCCCGACGCGGAAGAAGCCAGATCCTTCATTCCCCTCCTGGCATCTCTCGGCAGAATCCATCATGACTATCAGAGAACCCTTTCGGAACAAAATCTCTCGACAAAGGCCATTGATCTCTATCTTGCAGCGGTCAGGGGAGAGAAGACGCCTCCGGCTCTTTCCCCCTCGGAAGAGCGTCGCCTCATTATAGCGGGCTTCTCGGTTCTTGACGGCGCCGAGGAGATCCTGCTCCGCAGGCTCTGGGAACAGGGCGCCGTCATGGCCCTTCACACCGACCAGGCTCTTATCGGAACAGGGCCCTGCCACCATGCAGCCCTTCCCCACAGAACGTGGATGAGCAGGTGGCATGCCGAAGGCGTCTGCTTCGAAGGCGATTCTCCGGAGGGCCCGCGGCCGGCCCTGCATTTCTTCGCGGGCTACGACAGCCATTCCGAGCTTGCCGCACTGAACCGGGATATAGCCAGACGGACGGGGAAGAAGGAATCCCAGGCCGTCATTCTGCTGGACCCGGGGCTTCTCATGCCTGTTCTGCACAGTCTCCCCGAAAAGGACGTGAATATATCCCTGGGCTATCCGTTCCTTCGTACGCCACTTGGGCAACTCCTCCATGAACTCCTCGTCCTTCTTGAACACCGTGAAGACACGGAATACAGGACCTCGGACATTGTCCATCTCCTGCACCATCCCTATATCTGGCGCGTACTCGAAAACGCGGAGGAAAACGGACAGAACCCGCAGCGTTCCGCGGTCGATCTCGCATCCTTCGACGAAACCCTTCTTTCCGGGAAACGAACGCTGAGCATCGGGGAACTTCTCTCCGTCTACCCGGGTTCAGCGGAACAGAAAGAGATCCTCGGTGCTCTTTGCACCCTGCTCTTCGACCGGATAGGGAATGCGAACTGTCTCGAAGACCTCGCGGACGCCCTTGAGGAGCTGCTCGAAAAACTGTGCGGCGATGCGGACGAGACCATGATCTCCCGTCCTCTCGACCGGGAATCCTTTGCCGTCCTCCAGGCCAGTGTTCTTCCGTCCCTTGCGGAAAACGCCATGTCGGGGAAGCCCGTTTCACGGGCCCTTCTGCGCACGATTCTCAACGACATGCTTTCCGAAGAACGCATCCCCTTTGAAGCAGACCCCCTCACTGGCATACAGATCCTCGGACTTTCCGAAACCCAGCTTCTCCACTTCGACCATGTCTACATTCTCGACGCCACTGACGATCTTCTCCCTGGCGGCAACGCACCCGACGTCTTTCTTCCCGACGAGCTGCGCCTGCTCCTTGGTATGCCGAATCAGGAAACGAGAAGCCAGAAAAACGAATACAATATCTTCAGGCTGATTGAAGGAAGCGGGCTGGCGAGCTTCTACTGGCAGGAGGGATTGGAAAAAGGCGGCACGGGAAGAAAGGTTAGAAGCCGTTTTGTCGAGCAGCTGATCTGGGAGGCGGAGCAGGAACTCGGGCGTGTTCTCGGGCCCAATGATGAACCGCTCGAAAGCGCACGCGCCGTTCTGACCCAGAGCCGCGACGAACGTGTCGCGCTCCGAAAAACGGACGCTATGGCGAAAAAACTGCACACGGTCCTCGAAAAGCCGCTCTCAGCCACGCTTCTTGACGGCTATCTCTCCTGTCCCGCCCGCTTTGCGAGAGAACGGATCCTTGAGCTCAAAACCGTCGACGAAACAAGCGAACGCGACCTTCCGCTGCGTATTGGCAGTGCCGTCCACAGCATACTTGAACGGCTCATTGGGCCGTTTCTCGGCCGCGAGATGTCTGCGAACTGCGTGACAAAGGAGATGATCGATCAGGAAGTGGAAAAAAGCCTTGCAAGCGATGAACTCAGGGGAATTCATCCGCTTACCTACTACATTTTGCGGGTCTCCATGAAAAATCTCCTCGGACGTTATTTTGAAACGATTCCGAAGAGCACGGCCCTCGCTCTTGAGGCGAAAATAAGACGGAGATTCTGGCGTGCCGGAGAAAACGAGTACACGCTCTTCGGCATTGTGGACAGGATTGACAAAAGGAACGACGAAATCGTCATTCTCGACTATAAAACAGGCGCTCCCCATTTACCGAAAAAAGAACTGTGGAGCGACGAAAACCTGTTTACGGAGATCGAGGCTGTTCTCAGTAAAGAAAAACCCGTCGAAAAGGCCTCCGCCCTTCTCGATGAGATCCGTCCGCTTCTTCCGAGCATTCAGCTCCCGCTCTACATGGTGCTGACCGAAGAATTCTGCAGGGAAAAGTTCAAAAACCCCGCCGCAAACGCCGCGCTTGTCAATCTCGCAAAGGACGGAAAGGAACTGCCCCTTTTTTCCGGAAAGGACCCCGTTCCGCCTGAAGAGCGGCTCAGGTACTGCCGGGACATTCTCGCACTTCTCATCTACTGCCTTGAAAAAAACCCCTCCTTTGAGCCGATCGTCGGCGACTCCTGCAAGTTCTGCGCATACGCCGATCTCTGTCTCGTAACACGGTAGACCGAAAACGCGGCGGAACGGAAGACGGCCCAAAAAAAGCCCGGGGAAGAAAGCGGGCCCCCTCTCCGTGGGGCCCGGCCTGAAGCTGCATCACGGCAGCCGGCAAAGGAGATCGCGGGATACGATCAAAATTCCTGAAGAAGATTCAGAACAGGGAAGGAGCCTGCAAGGATCTCCGCCATCGTGGACCCGTGACAGCCGCGGCAGGGGTTTCCTCCCGCAACGCTGCGGGCTCCGACGAGGAGACGCGGATCAGTTTTCGCGGGAGGCAAGAAACGTACCGGCTCCAAGCAGCCCGGCATCGGTCGAGCGAAGGAGATACAGAGGAATACGCGAGAAGGACGTCTCGCCCTGAAGGCGTGCAAGTTCCTCACGAAAGGCCCGGCACATGACGACATGAGGATTTTTCGCGGCGATCCCCCCACCGATCCACAGCCCCTCGTAGCAGCAGGTTGCGAGCATCCACATATGGGCAAAACGGGCGTACCAGCGTGCGAAAAGCGTCGTGGTAGGACTTTCACCCTGCAGAAAACGCGCACCTATCTCACGGGCCCCGCGCCTCTCGTCTGTCAGACACATATGGATCCGTTCAAGTCCCCTTCCTGAAAGAACGTCCTCCGCTTCGGGCATACGCCCTCCGCACTCGTCGCGAATCAGGCCGGCCAGACGCTCTTCTTCCCCGCCCTCGAACGGAAATGGAATATGCCCGCCCTCGGACGAAAGGACCAGGGGCTCTCCCCTGTCCGTAATCATGGCAACGGCCCCAAGCCCCGTTCCGGCCCCAATGCAGCCACGGACGCCGGAAATTTTGCATCCATCCCTGACAGTCAAGAGGTCATCACCGGCCGCCGAAAGCGTTGCGTACGCCTGGGCTGCGAAATCGTTCAGAAGAAAAACGGGAAGGGATGAAAAGCCGATGGCCTCGCGCAGGGCGGAAGAGGAAAGAGTGAGGGGCGCGTTTGTGAGACGGGCTTCCCCGTCAATGACAGGCCCCGCGAACGCCACGGCAAGACCTTTTGGTGTGGCGTCCTCCGGCAAAAGAGAACGGAGAAGGGAGGCAAGCGCGGATATTCCGGAGATGGACCGTGTCTGAACTTCCCGCTTCCGGAGAAGTCTGCAGACACCCTCTTTTTTCTCACAAAGCCCGGCACGGCAATGGGTGCCGCCGATATCGGAGACAAGATAGAGGGCCATGGAGACTCCTTGGGATTAAAGGGGCAAAACCTTCAACGGAGGCATCACGCTGCTTATTGGTCAGAATGGAGAGGCGGATTTTTTGCGAAAGCAAGGAGCTTTTCCGTCAAAAGACGTTGTCCCTCAGGATGTTCCGTCTGCTGACGGATGGTTGAGGAAGCCTTTTCCCCAAGGCGGGCGGCCGTTTCAGGATTTTTTGAAAGGGTAAGAATAGCCCGTGCGAGGGCTTCCGGATCATTTTGGGGGATGATAAGGGCGTTCTGTCCATGCGTCAGCACTTCCCCGAGAACGGGAAGATCAGTGGCGACAATGGGGAGCGCAAAGGACATGGCAAGGGAAAGGGCCTGGGGGATGTCATCGCAGAAGGCATTCATATCCATACGCTGCGGCACCACAAAGATATCGGACGACTGAAAAAAATCCTCCATGTGCTCAAGAGGCAGCTCACCAAGGAAACTGACCATGTTGAGGCCGCCAAGACTTTTTGTCAGCGCTTTGAGAGAAGAGAGTTCGGGGCCTTTTCCGGCGATTTTGACAGCGATCTGCGTCTCGTTTTTCAAAAGAGCGCAGGCCTGCAGAAGCACGTCGAAGCCCTGGGGAGGCGTCAGCGGGCCGGCTGCGGCAATCGTCAGAACGTGATCACTTGTATCAATGGGCGGGCGTGAGGAAACCGCTTCGAAAAGGAGCGGATCCGGGACATGAAAAATCGGAACTTCCGTGGCCGGCAGAAGAGAACGGATACGGGTTTCGATCGACCGTGTTTTCACACGGACAAGTGAGGCGTGTTCCATGAGGAAGGGAATCTGACGCTGGGAAAGCACACTTGAAAAGGCGGCGTTCACCCCGAAGGGGATGCCGGAAAGCGCTGAAGCAACATACGCACTGACTACGGTGTGCTCCCCGTCTCCCGCAAAAAGGAAATCGAGATGTTCCTCCTTCGCCCATTCGGCAAAAAGGAAGCCCGCAAGTACCGCATTCATGCGCGACAGAAGCGAGGCATTCATTGGAAGAGAACGGAGAAAACGCCAGAAGGAAGGGGTAAGAAGCCGACCGCTTTTGCGAAGGGTCGAAAAAAGACCAAGACGCCGTATGGCAAGGGGAAGAGAATAGTCCTCAGGGGCGCTCAGCTGATTTGTCGCTGAAAGGGTGTAGATGCGGGTCAGCAGGCCTTCCTTATAGAGCATGCGGGCAAAGCCGAGAAGACCGCTCGTACCGATGCCTCTTGGGGATTTTGCAATCATGGCGCCGCGCATTCTGGGCTTTGGGGGCGCAAGGAAATCACTGGTGCCGGAAGAGGTGCGCACGGGCAACTCGTGCTTTTTCGAAACAAGAAGGCCTTCCTCAAGTGTGTAGATGCTGTCGCAAAATTCCGCCATTTTGGGGTCGTGGGTCACCATGACCATGGCAACGCCCGATGCGTGGCAGAGGGAACGAAAGATTTCCATGATGAGACGGCTTGTGCGGGCGTCAAGGGCGCCTGTCGGCTCATCGGCAAGAAGAATGCGGGGTTTGTTGACCATGGCTCTCGCAATGGCCACGCGCTGCTGTTCGCCGCCCGAAAGACGGTTTGAGCGGTAATGAACACGCTGGGAAAGGTGCACAAGATCAAGGGCCAGGATAACACGCTCCCAACGCTCCTCAGGCTGCACCTTGGCATAGATCAGGGGAAATTCAACGTTTTCGAAGACCGTCGAGTGCTCAAAGAGATTATTGGACTGCATAACAAAGCCCATATTCTCACGCCTGAAGGCAGACTGCTCCTCACGGCTGAACGCGAGCACATCGGTATCCAGAATACGCAGCGAGCCCTGATCGGGGGCATGGAGCATGCCAAGAATATGCAGCATGGTCGACTTGCCGCAACCCGACGGCCCCATAATGGCCACAAGCTCGCCTTCCTCCACACTGATATCCACGCCGCGCAGGACGGGGGAAAAACCCTGATAGGCCTTGTGTAATCCTTTGGCAACGATGACAGACATAACGTGGCTTCTTGTGCCTTTCCTTCATTACATAACAGTACAATGCGTCCCTACTCAAAACGCAGGGCGGAAACAACGTCCATCTTGCTGGCCGAAAGCGCCGGATAAAGACCGCCGGCCACACCAATAAGCGCCGAAAAGAGAATGCTTCCGATGCTCGCAAGAAAAAGGAGCGAGTAGAGAACATCAATTCCGAGCAGAAACGCCCCCAGCTCAACAATCGAAACGCCGATACAAATACCGAGCACACCTCCGGCGATGGACTTGCAGAGCGCCTCGGCGAGGAACTGCGCCAGAATATCTCCGTCCGAGCCGCCCATGGCCTTTTTGAGGCCCACTTCCTTGGTTCTGGCCCGGACTGCGGCAAAGGTACCATACCAGATACCAAAGCCACCGAGCATGAGAGATGCGGCAATGCCCAGCCAGAGCAGGGTTTCGACCCACATGAACGTCACCTTGAGCCGTTCAAGCTGCTCTTCCTGAGTCCGCAGCACAAGATAGGGGGCGTCCTGATGGGCGTGGATGGTCTCCGGGATTTCCCGCATAAGGCGTGGCACATCCTCCCATGTGGTTGAACGGATGAAGAGCCTTGTTATCTTTCCGTCCCCCCAGTTCCTGTCAATCATGCTGGTATAGGGTAAAAAGCCGCACTCACGCCAGTCCCCCATCATAACGCCGCTCACAACGCCAATGACGGTAAAAACGTCCCGCCCGAGAAAAAGGAGTTTTCCGAGCGCTTCCTCATCGGAGCCAAAAATGGTCCTCGCCGCGTCGTTCCCGAGCATGCATACGCGCTTGTGCTCCTTCACGTCCTCTGTGTTCAGAAGACGGCCCTGATTAAGATTCAGGGAATAGAGAGAAGAAAATGACTCGTCGACGGCAAGCATGGGGAGGTGAAAATTCTTTTCGCCGGCATCGGACCGCACGGAAAAATTCTCCGTGCTCATCATATTCCTGCTCACAAGGCCGACCCCGTCGACGTCCTCAAGGGCCTTGATGGTTGAGGGAAGGAACTCCCGCATCGGCTGCCCCGGATAATGCCTGTCGTCCATGTAGACCTGCATCACGTTGACACCGCCCATAAGAACCATGTCCTGACCGACCTTGAACCGGATTTCACGGCCAAGGACAGCCAGAACGATAAAGGCCGTAATGCCGAGGGCAATGGAAAAGATAACGCCGAAACCGCGTTGCCGCACAACCTGCCGTGTGCTTACTTTCAGAAGGTCAGTAAAGGTGATCATAACGTATAAACGCAGAAAAGAGCGGGAAAGAAAAAAAAATCCGCTCACGAATCCGCAAAAGATGCGTTGAAGTCAAAAAATTCAGAAACGACGCAACAGGACATACGCCGTCCTTCAGCGCCGTGATTTGGTCAGAACAATGCCACCCTTTTCTACCGTGTAGACATAGCCGTGCCATGCTATTTCATGTGCGCCAATAGTACCCAAATATACGCGCAAAAAAGTGATCAACGCAAGGAAAAAAGCCGCAAGCCACTGAAGGGGCGCGACCTGAACAGGGAGAAAACGGCGCAGGAAGAGAACAAGAAAGAAGAGCGCTGCAAGCCAGAAAAGAGGAAAGAGAGCAAGGGAGAAGGAAGCGTGACGCACGGCAAGACAAAGGTCCTCAAAACAGAGAAAAGGAGGAAGAAAAAAGAGGGCGAGCATGACGCCGAGAAGAAACCACTGTACGGGAACACAAAAACGGGGAAAAAGAATCTGGCGCTCCATCCAGGCTTCCCACCATTCCTTTCTGACCTCCCGGCAGTGCGTGTCGAGGAGCGCTCCCGCCACAAGACGGACACGCCGTTTATGGCGGCTTAAAAGCGGGATGAGAGCGCAGTCGTCCACCACACATTTTCTCCAGTGCGAGGCGATATCAAGTTCTTCAAAAAAACCTCTGCGCATGGCCAATGCCCCGCCCCATGGCTGCGTAAAGGCGGAAAGAGACTGAAGCAGACGCATAATAAGGACGCTTGCCGCGTACGCAAGGGCGGTCAGCCCCTGTTCCTCGGGAACGACCTGATGATAGCCTGTGGTTATGGAAGCCTCGCCGCAGGCTATCGGATGAAGAAGGGAGAAGAGGAAATCATCGGGAGCCTTGTGGGTGCTGTCGCAGAAGACATAGCAATCAGGACGCATGGCCTTTGCGGCCTCAACCCCCATGAGAATATTGTGATTTTTCTGTCCGCAGAGCGCGCTCTGACCGGCCGTGACGTGCAGAAGATTGGGAAAATCCTTCTTAAGATCCCTGATGAGAAACGCGGCAGGCTCATCGGCCCGTTCTGTCACAAGAAAGGTATAAAAGGCCGGGTACGACTGAGAGAGGATGGAACGAAGAGAAGATGCGATACGGGGGTCGGTTCCGGCCACGGGGATAATCACAGCCGCACGCGGCCAGTTCATAATTGTCTGGCGTTCACGTGCCTCGTTCTCACGTCGGGCATCGCGTTGAAGACGGTATCCGGCACGGCAAAGAAGAATAAGAAGGATCAGGACGAAACTTTCAAAAAGATAGGGAACAAGCTGCATGGCGAAACACCGCTTCTTCAGGGCAGGGGGGCGCAGTCATCCTGGGCAAGGCGGGCCTCCGTACTGCGTTTTCCTTTAAAGGAAATGACCTTACCCGTGCCGAGTGTGATCTGCCCCTTTATGGAATTATCGGAGAGGATGTCGCCCACAACATGGTGTCCCGAACTGTGTCTGACATCCACGTGTCCGTTACGTATCGTACCGTAGAGATGGTATTCGTCCACCTGTCCGAAAAGGGTTTTGAGCAGAAGGACGCCACGCGCACGTCCGTCCCTGGCGAAACAAAAGCCACATCGAAAGGTTGACGTGTAAATAGATCCGCTCCAGAGCTCCTGACGTTCGTCATCGGCAAGGAGAAGGGCCGGGGGTGTGAAGAGGGCGAGAAAAAGGAGAAAAAGAAGAACGAGGCAGAACGGCTTTCTCATAGAAAAATAATGGGGCTTGTCTTCCCCGGATTACAGTGTTTCTGAAAAAGAGGCAAAACGCCGGAAAATCGCCTCGTGGGCCGCAACCATGACGGAAAAGGAATGGTGTGACTCAACATATTCCCTGCCTTTTTTCCCCATGCTGTCACCCATGTCCGGGTTTTCAAGGAGACGGGCAAGAATACTGACAAACGATTCGGGATCCGACGGATCCGCCAGAAGACCGGTCTCTTCGTGCCGGACGAGGGCCGGTATGCCCCCGACCCGGCTTGCGCAGACCGGAAGCCCCATACTCATGGCTTCAAGAAGAACATTAGGTTGTCCTTCCCGCTTCGAAGTGAGCACAAAAAGGCGGGCCTCTTCATAATGGGGGCGCACATCCCCTACTCCGGGCACAAATTCAATGGGAAGAGAAGGATGTCTGAGAGCCCATTCCTTGAGGGTCCCTTCCATGGGACCATCACCAACCATCCGGAGACGTGCCTCCGGGAAACGTTCATGAAGCCTTGCAAAGGCCCGCAGGAGGGTCAAATGGTTCTTGTCGTCGCAAAGGCGTGCGACGCAAAGTAGAAGCGGTGGACGCCGTGAAGGCGGAAGCGTGTGTGACGAAAAATGTGCCGTATCACAACCGTTCGGGATATAACTCAAACGCCCTTCAGGCATGCCCAAGCCGGTTAAAATATCACGAAGGGCCAGAGAATTGCAAATCATATGCGCCGTCAGACGCCAGAGAAAACGTTCATGCTGACGTTTTGGGCCGCCGCCCCCCCGACAGGTCCCGATCACCGGAATGCCAAGAACCCTGCCCCAAAGGCGCGCCCAGATATTGGGAAGGGCCGTGCAGGGAAAAAGGAGATCGGGTTTTGAAGCCAGGATCGCCCGCCCCATGGTCAGGAAAAAAAAGGGACAGACACCGCGGCCGCGGCCAAGGTAGGTCACGGGAAGGCCCTGGGTCAGGGGAATCTCGTCAAGATCGGTTTTTCCGGTCATAACAAGAAATGACGGGTCAAAATCGTTCCTGTTTAACCGCTCGGCAAGGGCCAGCGTCTGTCTCTGCGTTCCGCCGAAACAGAGATCTTCCATACAGATCAGAATGCGTATGCGCCTGTTCATAATGTTGTACGCGGTCCCTTTTGACACCTGCAGCATTCCCAGTTCCGAACACCGCGAATCCACAGGCCTTTTGGCGTCTTTCAAGACGGCCCTGTACACGCAGATTCCGAAAAACAGCCGTGAAAAGACGGCAGCCGGCACTTCGGAGATCAGGACACCGTGACCTTTCCGAGCGGGTCAACACGTGTCACAAGGTGCACCGGAAAGACATCGTTCGTCCCGCAGCACAGTTCGGCGTTGAGGGAGAAAACCATCTGCAGCGGCGCGCCGCTTTCTGGCGTGAAGTGGACCGAAACGTTTTTCAGACGCGGTTCATAGCGCTCAATGAAAGCGGCGATTTCACGCTCGATCTCCGGCATATCCTCATTGGAGAAAGAAATACCGGCACTCGTGAAATCGGGAATGCCGAACTCTTCGTCAATAAGCGCACTTCCCTTTCTGGTGTTAAGAATTTTCCCCACATACTGCGTTACAGACTGCAGAATTTCATCGGGCGTTGCCGCAACACGCCGCTCGGGATCCCGCTGCATTTCGCGGAGCCGTTCAAGAAAACGAAGACCTGCCACGGCGTTTTGCTCCTCTCATGTCCCATGAGCCCTTACACGGTAGTGTGGATCACACACATCACCATTAATGAGAAATCCCCTTGGAAACAAGAGGGTCCGGACAGCGGAGTGTCCTTACTGCGCACGAGATGCGGGCTCTTCACGCGAAAAGACAATGCGCAGCGTTTTTTTCGTGGGCGCGTATTGAACCGTTGCTTGAAGAGAGTGGTTCGCGTCCCTGGAAATTCCCGAAATCCGCACCCATTCCTTGTGATCCGCAATCTGCAGACGTTTGAGAACGCCTGTGCCGAGGCGTTCATCCTTAAGAATTCCCTTTCCCCAGGTCCCCATGAGATCTACGGCAAGGGAATCCACGTTCGTTGGATGAAACGAACGGTAGTCACCCGGAGCGTCGGTAAGCTGGAAGGACACTTCCGCGTCGCCATTGCCCAATATGGTCAACTGCGGAGTGCCAAGGCTTCCTCTGCCGGCTTTCTTTCCCTTTTTGAGGTTGATCCATTCGGACGGCATTTTTTCCTGCGGCGTTACCGAAGGCTTCGGCTCGGCTGGCACTTCCTTTTCCGGGGCCTTTTCCGGCGCCTTGGGGGAGGAAGGGGGAGGAAGGTCCATGACCTTTTCCGTGCGGGGCAGGAGAAAGGCAAAGAGCCCGAGCTCCCCCCTGCTGTCCGTCGCGTACTTCAAAAGCACGCCTACACTGAGCACGAGGAGAAGCCAGACAAGCAGCATGATGCGATAAAGTGATCGTTGGGAGTCCATAATTACCACACGTACGTGAGTCGATCGGGAAGGGTTGGCAATTGATTGCCCTCCTTCTGCAGTACATCGGACACATTGTCGGGGAGAATGCGCACGGTGACGTTCTTGACACCGGCGCTCTCCATGGTGTCCGCGGCCCCTTCAAAATCATCCTGGACAAATTCCCGTTCTCCATACTGAAAATCCTTCAGGAAGTCCGTGAACGTATCGTACTTCCTTGAAAGGACGAAGGACGGAAAGGTGATCTCAAGGGTCGCGGCCCCGCACTGTTTAACGGTATACTGGAATTTTTCTTCACGCGGATAGTTGCGGTTGAGCAGGGAGAAGGTCTTGTCCTGGCAGGCAAGCGTCAGACGCGTTGAGTCGACGCGCTCGCGGGCGTCCACATTGACGAGCGTCGGCTGGGAACGCAGCTGCACATAATAGGTGTCCTCGGGAGGTCTGGCAGCGATCATTTCGGCCTGGGACAGGGTCTTCAGCCCGTCGTTGGTAAACGGGAAGACAATGTCGCCCCATTCGGCCGCCGCAAGCGACTTGGCGTTGCGGGAGAGAAAGGGTTTGAGATTCGTTTGAACAAAGGTCTGGACCACACCCTTCTCTCCGAAAAGCGCGGCCACGTCGTCCTGCCTGTAGAGAGCCGCACTGCTTCCAAGAACATCCTGTTCCCAGGCTTCCTGAACGACCTTGGCCGTCTGCACGGTGATGCCCTGTGCTATAAAGTCGAGGATCCCCGGCAATATTTGAAGGACGGGATCCTGATGGCTGCCCTTGATGTTCTGAAGGATGGCATCCAGGTTCTTCTTGGCGTTGGCGTAGAGATCCTCGGTGTTGTCCCCCTGCCCGTCCTCTTTTTTCTGCGACACCTTGGCGTGTTTATGAGCCCCGAACCAGGAGGAGGCAAGACTGTAGCACTTGTCGGGACTTTCCAGGATCTTCAGCAGGGAAAGGCAGTCGTCAAAGTAAATTTTCAGTTTTTCGGCCACGTCGAACATCTGCCGGGCCTGCTTCGCATCCTGTGTCTCGGCGCGAAGACGCTGCAGTAGATCCGGTGACGAACCGGCCAGGGCAAGCATGGCCCGCACCATGTTTTCGGGGTCCCTGCGGTGTTCGAATTCGGCTATGTCGACGAGCACGTCTACAAGAAGGGAGTCCTGAAGCCAGACCGGCTTCTCGTTTCCGGCGTCCTTCAGCGGCTTAACCTCGTCCGCAACGGTCTGAAGCGCCCGGTAATGAGGCATCTGCTCGATGCTGTGGATGTCCGAATAGGATACAAAGACATCTCCTTCCTGCATGGAGGCGCGAATGGTGGAGAACGCCTTGCTGAAGTTCTGCCAGTATTTCGCGTACCGTCGGAAATAGTCGGTCCGGAAGGCGTTTGTGCTCAGATGGATGCTCCTGCTCTTGTCGTCAAGGGATTCCAGATCTTCCAGAGTGCCTGAAAAGGATTTGTAGCCGACCGAGGTGTACGCCGACGGCACGCAGTAATTGTTGGGATCATTGCTGCTCATGTGCGACCAGAACTGTGAAAGACAAACTTTTGCGGCGGGGTAACGCGTATTGATGTCGCTCACCATGTGATCAAAGACGCGGCCTTCCTGTCTGCTCAGGGCTGTGGCGAGAAGATCGCGCATTTCCCGCGCGAATACAGCAAGAGAGGTTTTCTCCATCCACAATACGCAATTAGCGGTCAGACGGCCCGTTACGGGATTCCAGCTGCTGTTGTTCGCGACTGTCAGGGGAAAGAGATATTTTGTTTCCTCGCACAGCTTTCCGTGACGCAACCTGTCTGAGACGAGGGCCGTAAGCCACATGAGTTCCTGTGCGACGCTCTGCTCCTCCTCCTTTGAAGTTGTCTTCTGACCGGTGACGCGCGCGCGGAAGTCTGCAAGAATGGGCCTGATGACGAGGGAGAAGACATCCGGAGCAAAGGAGCTCTTCATCGTATCCGCGGCGCGCGAGAGCGCATCCTGGCCGAAGCGAGGGAGATACCATGATTCACTGGCCTTATCCAGCTGGATGATGCGCAGCATGCGACGATAGAGCTGATCGGACACCCTGTCATGGACCAGGGGAGCCGTCGTCGAAACGGCTTCCGTCAGCGCACGCTGCTGATAGAGTACGTTGACGCCCATGAGGGCGCAGACGGAGAAGGTCAGCAAAAGCCAGGCTCCCATGATCATAACGCGCGTATTGGCAAGAAAAGGCAGGCCGCCGGAAAGAGGCAGTGGACGGGGAACCTTTGGCAGGACATAGGAAAGAAGACCCGTGAGGAAGGCCGGCCGGCTGCTGCCGGACTGTCCCTGACAGAAGGCAATGCCGCAAAGAAAGGGCGAGACTTTGTGGGAAACGGAAAGGACAAGCTGCTCGAAAAGAGGGGCGAGCCGTTCACCGAACTCGCGCAGGGAATGGAGGCCGAGAAGCATGTCCGAGGAAGGCAGTCTGCCCTCGACGGCGTTTTTCTGCAAAACGTCTTCAAGACGCCTGACGGCGCACGCAGCGGCTTCACGCGCGTCAGCAGACGGGCTTTCGACAAGCCCGAGCGCCGTATCATACTCCTCCGCGGGAAGAACGGAGATGATGTCCTGCATGCCCGAAAGGGATTCAATCCCCTGTACAAGCGCATAGACGGGGTAGCAGCGCCCCATGGTAAGCATGAGCTGCTCTATCTTCATGCGGAGCGATCTGCCGAGGGTGGAAAGCCCCTCCCTCGAGCGGCCCTGCAGGTCGTTCACGGAAAAAACAAGGAGAATCCCGCGCACGGGAAAGGATTTCCTGCCCGCAGCAAGCTTTTCAAGCAGTTCCTGCCACTCGACGCTTGAGATGCGGTCCTCCCGGCAATGCAGAAGAACGGATGACGAAAGAAAATGCCAGAAAAGCGGCGAGGTTTCCGTCTCGGGAACCGTCTCTCCGCGGGCTGCAAGGAGGGAAAAGGCGTTTGTACCCGCTTCCAGGGTCAGGAACCAGGGTTGGCTGCTCTCAATGCGCTCCTGAAACCGGTGAGGGGAGGTCCACAAAAGATTCATCCCCTGCTGCCAGCAATCTGCCATGCCTCCAAGGGAAAGGGGGACCTTCGTTTCAGCCGACTGCTCATCGAGGACCTTTTTCACGAAACGGCTTTTGTCACGCCAGCGGAAGAGGGCCCGGATACCAAGAAAGGCCAGAAAGAGTCCGAGAAAAGCAAGCAGGAGGACAACGCCCGTGATAAGCGGCCACTGCATCCACCAGGCGAGAAGTGTCAGCAGCGCAAGGAACAGGATGATGAGGACAAGCCAAAGAAGGCCCTTCAGAAGCGAAAAGAAAAATTTCATGGGCGTAAGGCTCCGCAAAAAACGCCGTGCCGTTAGAGGTTGGAATCCCCTGAAGATGGCGGGAGGCAGGGCCGCATGCCGGCTATTCGGTCCCGTCTCCCCAATTCATGCAGACAGCCAAAGGCGTACACGTGATGCTGACTTCAGTGAAGAAGACTTGCTTCTCCCTCCTCCGCCACCTTCTCCGTTTCGACCGTTTCCAACGAATCAACGGGAATATGCGCCAGGATGTCAGCGCAGTAAAACCAGAAGAGAATAACAACGCAAAGAGGCAAAAATACATAGAAAAACGGTTCCAGGGAAAAACGGAAGGATTTTTTCCGGGGTGTTGAAAGATGTGCAGAATACCTGGGCTCCTCATGCTGCTGCAGAAGGGACGACGAGGCCATGCGTATTCTCGCCAAAAGATCTTCCTCACCAAAAAGACGGCCGCGGAACCCGTAGAGCAGACAGCGTGCAAAAACCTTGAGACACCAGAACCCCGGCCGTCCCTCGTGCCCGCGCGCACGCTCGAGGCGTTCGGGCAGATCGGAATACGAACGCTCCGACGCCCCCTCAATGCCAAAGCCCGAAAGAAGCGCATCAAGACGGTCAAAGAAACGGATGCCGGCTTCGGTTGTCGAGAAATAGCGGCACTGCAGGGAAAGGGGCATCCAGCCGGTCGCGTCGGGACGGGGCGCGTTCAACATCTTCTCGTCCGCAAAGGCTGCGACCGCAAAACGTGCGTCATCCAGAAGCGCCTCATCGTTCTCCGTGCGTTCCGATGCATCGAGGAAAAAAGAGGATCCCCGCTCCTCTTCAAAAAGACGCGCCAGTTCCGCCGCAATGTCCTCAAGCGTCATGGAAAGACCTTCGGCGCTTTCGGCGTAATGCAGTGAGAATGCCATGAGGGAGGAAAAGCGATCGTGTTCATCCATAACGGCAGGCTACCTCTGAATAACGGTAAGCTGGACCAGAAGATCGTCCGGACGGTTCGGCAGCATAAAGGCAACGTCGCCGTTCTGCAAAACTTTCTGCCAGAGGGGATCGTTCTGATCAATCATGAAGTACAGGGTGTCGCTTCGGCGCGGAAGGCCGGCCGGCGGCTGCTCGGTGTAGAGAAGCCGGATGCCGGGAAGAGCCTGGCCGACAATGCCGCGCATATCTGCAGTCGGGGCGAATTTTCCCATGGTTTCGACCCGCTCCGCAAGCCCGTCCTTTTTCGAGGTGCGCAAAAGCAGCCAATAGGCGTAGGAATTGCCGCGCGCGCTCTGCGGCATGACAGTGCCGAGAAGTCCGCCTTCAAGAGAGTCGAGAAGAAAGGTGAACGCCGGACCGACAACAAGAGTATCAATGAGCCGCAGAATAATCTGCGATGCGGCGCTGAAGCACTCATAGAGACGCGTGTGGTCGTAAGGCGGGAGGGCCTTCGTGCCCTGCGGCGTTTCGCCAAGGGGAGAAAGGGTGGCCGAAAAAACCGAAAGCTCGCCGACGAGCGTCTGAAGAGCCCCGTAGACCGGCCAGGGATGAATTGAAGGGGCATTGAGATAGCGCTCGAGAGCGGGCACGTTGCGACTGAGGACGCCGAGTATGCTGAAAAGCGTTATGCCGTGAAGGGAGGAAATCTCGGATGTTCCCGCGTCCCCCGCCACGATTTTATATTCCTCGAGCTGCTTGCTGCGGGAAAGAAGACTGTCGCGCACGTCGCGAACCAGACGGTGAAGGGACTGAACCGCATTGCAGTCGATGGACGGAGGCGCAAAGCGGGTGTCGAGACGCACACGGTCACCGTCCCGGAGCAGTCTTGCAATGGGAATCTTCCAGAGCTCCTTTCCCTCCTCTCCGAAACAGAGCCGCAGATTGTAACGCAGGGTGCCCACTTCCGCCTTCGGCCCGTCTCCGTAGAGATCAGGAACGACATCGGGGGTGAGAGGCGCGAGAAAGCGGTACTGCTCGGGCGCATCGGCTCCGTTATCGCTCCGGAGCACATTTCCGCCCTGCTCGCGAAAGAGGGCCAGCCCCAGGGAAACCGTGAGGGGAAGTTCGGGATTGGTCCATTCGTCTCTGAAGGGACGCGGGGCCAGAGGGGCGTTTTCGGGGACGAACAGCCACGCGCCCGAGGGCAGAAGAAGCTCGAGGGAGACAAGCTCGAACATCTCGCTTGTCAGGGCCTCCTCATTGATGGAAAGAGTGCGGACCCCCCAGAGCCAGGGATTGAGAAGAGCCAGCCCTGACGCAAGTGACCGCTCCGCCTGGAGATGGGCAAGCTGAAAATGCTGGGGCTGCAAAAAAGCGCCGTGTTCCCAGAAAAGGGGGCTATTGTACACGTTCCACTCCTGATATGGTGACGGATTCCGCGCCAAGGTGAATCAACGCCCGCATGGGAGCGGCCGTATAAAGATCCTCCCTGAAGAGAATCCCTTTTTTCTCATGGTGTATGGGAAAGGGTATGATGGATGAACAGAGCTCCACGTTCATATGATCATAGCCGGCGACAACAGCGAGATAGCGTGCGTTTTCAACCCTGTCCATGCTCGCGTCGACGCTCTTGCCCGGCTGCATGGAAAAAAGGCGACTTGAACGGGCCTTGGCCGCATCAAGGGAACAGTCAAGAAGACGGTCAATGCCGGAAGGCGAACCGGCCAGGGACTGGAATGTGGACGGGTCATCAAGCTGGTACACGCAGACAGTGAGACCAAGCGGTTTCTCGCCCTCTCTGTTCAAATCCTCGGCAGCCTCGAGTCGGAGACTTATGCCTTTCGCCTCCAGATTCCAGGTGACTTTTGCCGGATTGCCGGCAGGGGACGGAGGGGGTGGCAGGGGCGTCTCTTTCGACCCTCCGCAGGCTCCCAGATAAACCACGCCCAGAAAAAGAAAAAGAAGTATGTTACGCAATCTGCACCTTTGACTGGGCTGCCATACTGTTCATGCCCGTTGTGTTTCCGTTGTTATGCTTGGTGGTGGCCCCCTGAGAAACAGCGGCCTTTCCCTGAAGCGTTACTTTAAGGGATCCCTTTATGAATTCTCCCTTGCCAATGAACTTGGAGGAGACAACGCCTCCCTGCACCCCGGCCTCATCACCGTTTGAAATGGCCGTGCTGGACTTGACTGTCAGGGCCGGGGATCCACAGATGAGAACCTTGGAAGAAGCCGTGTTCGGAAGCACCATATTGCACTGGAAGATGTTCACATACGGCACGGGCACCGTGCCGTTCGGAGCGGGTGTCTTGCATACATCGGGCGGCGTGCTCATGCACGTTCCGCCGGCAAGGGTCAAGGCAAACATGTCTAGCCAACCTTTATCTGGGTCGCGTCGATATCCATCTGCTTCTCCGCCCGCAAATCGGCATTTTCAGCCCGCATGCGGAAAGATGTGTCGGATGAGAGGCGTACGCGTCCCGCCTCATGCCGGCTTAATTCCTCAACCTTTTCTTCAAGGCTTCCGTAATGGCCCGTGCGCCGGAAAATCTGCTCGGAAAGGCTCCTGCAAAGAGTCCTCACGACGGAAAAGCCCTGTATGAGCACGGCGCCGCAAAACTGGACAACGCGGGCACTGAGGCCGAGACTCTTCCCCTCTATGAGGATGTCCTCTCCCTGAAGGCTGAAGGAGGAGGCGCTGATGCGCGTCTCGGTCGACGAAACGGTGAGGGACGGAGCGCTGAGCGTGCTTTTTTCGGGAAATGCGATCGTGCACGCGCCCTTCCCCTTCCGCTGAAGGACGGCTAGAACCCAGGCACTTCCGTCGTCGAGGAGCGCCATAAGAACAGTATCCCCTTTTTCCGGTGTCAGAAGACAGCTCTCGGCCCTCGTGGCGCGTATGAGTCCGGCCCGTCCAAGCACAAGCAGGGAATCCTCCCCTCCACCCTGGACTGTGCCGCGCACCATGGTGTTTTCCAGTGCGACGGAAGAAAGTGCGTAGCCCACCTTATCCTCCTTTTGCCCGCAGTGACGGGACAAACGTTTCGGCGCGGAGCAGGGTCTGATCCGTCCCGCGCATGCCGGCAAGCCTGGCGCCGGCTGTAGAGGCCCGGGTTATGTCGCTTGCGTGCAGATTGGCCTGCGTCAAAACGGCCTCGTCAAAGACAGCCCGTTCAAGCCTCGCGTGAGAGAGATCCGCCATGGTCAGATCCGCTCCCCTGAAATTGGCGCCTTCAAGATCCGCCCCGCTGAAGCTGGCTTTCTGCAGGGGCACGGAACTCATGTCGGCCCGGGCGAGAGAGGCGTCGATGAAATGGGCGTTTTGCAGACTTGAGCCGGAAAAAACGGCGTCGGTGAGCGTGCTGCCGATGAAGGCCGAAAGATCAAGCGTGCACCGCAGAAAGGACGAACCCCGATAGTCTCCCTCCATGGCCATAAGCTGCGGCATGGAGGAATCGGAAAACGCCATGGAAGCACCGCGGCAGTTCTGAAGGATAAGCATGGGCGCCGTTGACGCGGCAATGCGCAGTCCTTCAAGGTTGCAGCCAAGAAAATGGGTCTTTGTGAGATCCGCGTTTTCAAAGGGCGGAAGACCTGAAAGATCCATGAAGGTTGCCTCGGAGAAAAACGCGTTTTTCCAGGTGATGTCGCGCAGGGTTGCTGTCTGGAAAAGAGCGCGCTCAAGGTGTGCACCGTCCAGATCGAGACCAAGCAGCCGTGTCCGGACAAATCGTGCGTGCTTCAAAGACGCGCCGGAAAAGCGGCATCTTTCAAGCGTCGCCTCGTCAAAGCCCGCCTCATCCATGACGGCGGACGAAAAGTCAGAGCCTTCAACGTGCGCGCCCGTAAAATCGGCGCCGCGCAGGTCCGCACCGGCAAAGGAGCAGTTTTTAAGACACTTTCCGGCAAAGGATGCACCGGAAAGGCTCTGCCCCGAACAGTCCGTTTCGAGGACGTTCCCTTCAGCTTGCAGCGTGCTCAAAGTCCGCGCTCCCGTGCGTTGAGGATGGTGTTGGTCAAATCCGCGTTGTCAAAGACCGTACGGCCATCGGTCTTCATCCGCGTCATGTCTACGCCGTAGAGACTGGCGTTTCCAAGACGCGCTGAAGAAAGATCCGCCTCCCGAAGAACCCCTTGGAAAAGGTTCGCCCCTTCCATTGAGGACGCGGATAAAAGACTCCTTGAGAAGTCTCCGAAGCGGAGATCGGCCCCGCTCCAGTCGGACGCCGTGAACAGGGAGTCGGAAAAGACCGCTTTCAATGCCGAGACAGCCCTGAAGGATGCTCCTTCGCCGTTGACGGACGTGCAGACCGCATCCTCAAGCACCGCCCCCTCAAAATCGGCCCCGGCAACACGCGTGCCGTAGCAGAGGCTGGCGTTTTTCAGAACGGCGCCCTGAAAAAGGGCTCCGCTGAAATCCGAATCATGGAGATCGGCTCCTGAGAAATCGGCCTTTTCGCAGCGCATCGAGGGGAAGCGGCAGAAGCGGAAGCGCGCGTTCGCAAAGGATGCGCCTTTGGCGTCGACCCCCTCCCCCGCGACGTGTTCAAAGGTCGCGTCCGAAAAAATTCCGTTCGCAAGTGTTGTTTTGGCAAGGACGGCCTTGGAGAATTCCGCGTCGCGCGCCCTGACGGACGTTGCATCGGCGCCTGACATGTCCGTTTCGGCGAGGACGGCCTTGTCAAACGTCGCCCCGGAAAGAGAGGCTCCCCGCAGAGAAGCGGACGTGAAATTGGCGCCTGTGCAGTCGCACTTTTTCAGCACCGCCCCGGAAAGATTGGCTCCGTTCAGCCGTGTCCCGGCAAGGCTTCCGCCTGAGAGATCGACATCCCGCATGTCCTGGCCTGAAAGGTCAAGCCCCGAAAGATCCACGGAGGCGAGGGAAAGGCCCTGCAGAACATGCCCGCCTGCAAGCCAGAGAAGCACCTCTTCCCGCGTTGTCGGGGGGGAACTCTCCGCCGTGAATTTCTTCTCCTCTTCTTCCGGAGCCCCTTGTTCTGCCATTTTTTCCGCTTCAGGACTCGCGGTTTCCGTCTTTTGAGCGCCGGCCGCCTCCGCAGGGGCCGGAGGCTTCTGCGCCGGAGCTTTCAGCGAGAAGCCATTTTTGGCGAGGAGCGACTCATAGGCGGCCATTTTTTCGGCAAGTCTCCCCTTGGGAAAACCGCCGGCCTCCTCAAGATCCGCCAGAAAGGCGTTCATGGTCTTGGGATCTTCCGGAAGGTCCTGATCAAGAAGACGAACAAACTCGGCGGCCTTTTCAGGCTTCATGCCGATCTTCGAAAGAACGGCCTCCGGGCGCATCTGCTCTTCGGCAAGACTTTCGGCAGCGGCCGCGCCCCAGGGCCCCTGCATGAGGAATGTTGTCCGCATCGTTTCGAGCATCCCCTTTGAGGGACGCAGCAGGCTCGAAAAGCGTTCAAGGTACTGGTCAACAAGGAGCTTCCACTCGCTTTCCGTCCTGCAGAGAGCCGGGTCCGGCATGGGAAGGGTCATGGCCTTCTCCATATCGGCAATCTTCGTTTCACTGATGCCGGCCTCGCGCAGCACGCTTGCAAGCTCTGGCTCCTGCGCCTTCTGCGCCTTCTGCACGTTTTTTTCAAAGGACGAAAGCTCTTTCGCCATTTGATCAAGCTTTGCGCGCGTTGCCGCGATCTGCTTCTGGCTCAGGGGAGGAAGGCCCGCCTCGGCCAGACCCGCGTTGATTTCGGAAAGATTCTCGTCAAGGGCCTTTGAAAATTCTCCGGCGTAGTCTGTCGGTGCC
>JAIKXS010000085.1 GCA_024683955.1 Desulfovibrio sp.
TACAACTCAAGAATATCTTATATAATAAAGCATTTCAAATTTCTCTATATTTTGCCATACCACCAATGCAACAAGGCATGCTGTCAGCAATACTGATGAATATACAGAGTCAAAAGCTGCATATCTCATTCTATCGTGGCACGACATTCCTTTTCTTGCACTGCGACCTGACAAAAACATAGTGTTTACCCGCGACAACGTGGGAAACGCAAAAAAACCCTGCCTTAAGGCACGGGGAGTGTCCGTTGTTCTGATTCCTTATTATTCTCCTTTTTCCCAGGAGCGACAATGCTGCGCAGCATGACAGGCTTTGGCCGTTGTCTGATAGAAAATCAGGAGGCAACCCAGCAATGGGAAATCAAAAGCGTCAACGGTCGCCATCTTGACATCAAATGGCATCTTCCGTCCTTTGTTCACGGCCTTGAGCCGAAACTCGAGAAACTGGTACGCCAGAAGGCATCCAGGGGGCGTGTTGAAATAACACTCTTCCTTCAGTTTATCGAAAACTGTGGGCCGCAGCCGTTATTCAATGCCAATCTGGCAAACGCCATGCTGACCCACCTTGACAAATTTGCCAGGGAACGCGGACAGACATTTACCCCGGATTATAACGCCCTCCTTTCCATTTCCGCCCTCTGGAAAGATGTGAGCGAGGATATTGCTGAAAATCTTGAAAAGGACCTTCTCGAAGGATTGTCCCTCGCCCTTGACGACTGGAACGAAGCCAGGACAACCGAAGGAAAAGCGCTCGCGAAGGATCTTCACTCACGTATTCTTCAAATGGAGGAGTGGACAGGTCTGATTGTCGAACGTGCCCCGATCATCAAGGAGGAACGAGTTCAAACGCTTCGGGAACGCCTGAGCGAGGGGCTTGAGACACTTGACAGCGAACTTGAAGAAGACCGCTTCCTGCAGGAAGTTGTCATTCTTTCAGACAGGCTCGACGTCACGGAGGAGCTTACCCGCCTGAATACCCACCTGGAGCGTCTCCATGAGCTTCTCCGTCTCGGCGAGGACTCAGGGAGAAAACTCGATTTCACCCTTCAGGAATGTTTCCGGGAAATTAATACCTGTGGCAACAAGATTTCCGACGTGCAAATATCGCGGCTCGTTGTCGATTTTAAAAATGAACTTGAAAAATGCCGTGAGCAAGTACAGAATCTCGAATAAATGGCAAATGAGACCTTAATCGACATTGGTTTTGAAAACTATGTGGTGAAAGAACGTGTTGCGGGTATCGTGAGTCCGCAGTCATCTCCCATGCGTAAACTCCGGGAAGAGGCGGCATCGGAGAGACGTCTTATTGACGCCACGCACGGCCGTAAAACTCGTGCTATCATTGTACTTGACTCCAACCACATTGTGCTCTCGGCCATACAGCCAAAAACACTTAAACAGCGTTTCATGCAAGAGGAAATCAACTGATGCGCAAAGGAATTGCGTTTGTACTAAGTGCCCCATCAGGCGCGGGCAAATCAACCTTGATCGCACTACTACGTAAAGAGTTTCCCGCTCTTTCTTACTCAATTTCCTGCACAACCCGTGCTCCGAGAGAAGGCGAGGTGGACGGCAGGGACTATCATTTCCTGGATCATGATACGTTTCTCATCCGGCGGGACCAGAACTATTTCGCTGAATGGGCTGAGGTACACGGCAATTTCTATGGAACGCCTCTTGCCCCCTGCAGGGCAATGCAGGAAAAGGGACTGGATCTTCTCTTTGACATTGATGTTCAGGGAGCAGCGCAGCTAAAGCTCACCATGCCAGAAGCGCATTTTGTCTTCATACTCCCCCCCTCACTTGGCGAACTCGAACGCCGTCTCAGGACACGCGGGACGGATACGGAGGAAGCCATTCTTCAGCGTATGCAAAACGCCAGGGCTGAATTGGACGAATCCCGATGGTACGATGCCATTATTGTGAACGACAATCTAGAAAAAGCCTATGACGAGCTCCGTGCGACCTACCTAACGGCAACCCTGGCCCCGGCCCTCAACCCTGACCTTGTGAAACGTATACGCGGAGGACTGTAGTGGCAAACCTCATTCTGGCCCTTGATCTTCCCGATAAAACAAAGGCACTGAAACTCCTTGACGAAATCTCAGGAGATCTGTCCTGGGTCAAGGTTGGCATGGAACTTTTTACGCGCTACGGGCCACCGTTTCTTAAGGAACTTTCGGAACGCGGTCTGCATGTATTTCTTGATCTCAAGTTCTACGATATTCCAAATACCGTTGCAAAGGCCGTCAGAAGCGCTCAAAA
Organism: Desulfovibrio sp.; assembly: GCA_024683955.1. Classification (GTDB taxonomy): domain Bacteria; phylum Desulfobacterota; class Desulfovibrionia; order Desulfovibrionales; family Desulfovibrionaceae; genus Desulfovibrio. The sequence continues at coordinate 2,263 of JAIKXS010000085.1, forward strand.
GCTCAATATCGACATTCTCACTCTTCACTGTCAGGGCGGCCAGCGAATGCTTGCAGGCGCCGTTGAGGCGCGGAACGGAATTGGGGGAGAAACAAAAACGGGCAGCCCTCTTCTTTTCGGCGTCACCGTACTCACAAGCTTTGCAGATGGTGAGTTGCCCGGTATTACCGCATCCTGTGCTGAAATGGTCAAAACCCTGGCATCCCTTGCGGCAAAAACAGGCCTTGACGGTGTTGTCTGTTCAGTGGCCGAACTTCCCGTAATTAAGGAAGCTCACCCGAAACTTCTCTGTCTCTGTCCCGGCATACGACCTTCCTGGGCACCTGCAGGCGATCAGCGACGGATCGCAACGCCGAAGGAAGCTGTTCGCAAAGGAGCCGATTTCCTTGTGATAGGACGTCCCATTCTCCAGGCCGAAGACCCAAAGAAAGCTCTGCATATGATTCTTGAGGAAATAGCATAAGCGTGCTTCCCGGAAATGCAGCACACATCCCTGTTTTACGGATACAACTGTAAGATTTCCGCTATGAAAGATGGGGCGGGCGACCTTCTTGCAACCTGCACAAAGCTATGCTAATCTTAGCAGCATGAATAGATTGGTAACCATCGGGGAAGCAGCGAAGGTGCTCGGCGTATCCATTACAACCCTCCGTCGTTGGCAAGAAAAGGGAAAACTGATTCCTGTGCTTACGGAAGGCGGACATCGTCGTTACGATCTGTCAAAGCTTATGTCACAGGAATTTCATGCTGCTCACGCGAACGAGCGGACAACCATAGCATACGCCCGGGTGTCGAACGAAGACCAAAGGACCGATCTTGAACGCCAAAAGAAGACACTTGAGTTGTACTGCGCGCAGAACGGCTGGACTTTCGAGATAGTCTCTGATCTCGGCTCTGGCATAAATTGCCACAAGAAAGGCCTAAGACGTCTGCTGAACGACATCCTGGCGGGCAATGTCGGGCGTCTTGTCATTACGCACAAGGACCGGCTCTTGCGCTTTGGGGCAGACTTGGTTTTCGCAATATGCGAAAAAAAGAATGTCGAAGTTGTCATCCTGAACAAAGGGGAGGACGCAAACTTCGAAGAAGATTTGGCCGATGACATGCTTGAGATGATTTCCGTCTTTTCGGCTCGTCTCTACGGCAGCCGTTCACGGAGAAATCAGAAGATTCTGGATGCCTGCAGGAAGGCCGTTGAGGAAAATGGCTAGGATATCCCGCCCACCGCGCCACACGCTGAAACCGAACAATGCGCCAAGACCTCTTGATCTTTCCGGTGCGCATATACTCTCACAAAAAGGACCTAGTTGAAGTGGCGGTAACGTTGACGGCATCCTTCGTGACACACCATTGTATTCCTGATATCGGCGCAGCCAAAAAGAACAGCCACGTTTCAGCAGCTTTAGGACAGACGCCGGTCGTGTACGCTCCATGACCACAGAAAAGCCTTGATCAGGGCCTGATCACGGCCGTGTGTTCACGGGGTCGCAGCCTGCTCAGATAAAAGGCGCTGGCTGTTTGCGGAAGCGTACGCTAAGATCCGCCTTGCGGGAGCAGGGAACTGTTGTCAGCGCTGACAGGTTTCATGCTTCTAGATTGCTTTGCCTACGAGTAACAGAACTTCCCAAGCCCTTGATTTGCCACACGCCGGAAGGCGAAGCCATTTTTGGAGATAACAAGTCAATGTCTTTTCCAGATCCTGCAACCCAAACAAACGTACGTCAGGAGTCCGCGCCTGAGATCCACGGTGTTTTTTCCTCACAGGAAGTCCGTAAGGTCGGAACCGGCACAACCACAAGAAAAAGTGTGCACAAGACCTTCTGGTTTGTTGAACAGAAGGGCGATGACATTGTATGTCAGCCCCTCAACACAAACTATGTACCAAGTGGCCCGAAGCGCACCATCACTCTTGATGAACTGCTCTCCAAGTTCTCCCCTGAACCGGAATTCTATCAAAATTCCGTCTATCCCAAGATGCAGGAACTCTATACGACTATCAGCAGGGGAGACGCCCATCTTGAAAAGGGAGAGACATTTAGTGCGGAACACGAATATTCGGCGGCACTTAAGGTGGACAGCGACAATGTGCGCGCCAATTTCGGCATAGGGCTCACCTATCTTGAGCGCGGGGACACATCAAAGGCACAGAATATCTTTGAACGTCTCGTAAAACTCGACAGTGCCTTTGAAACAGAACATAAGCATCTCTTCAATGAATTCGGCATACAGCTTCGCAAGAATAAAATGTTTGATCAGTCAATTGCCTACTATGAGAGGGCCATTGAGCTGACAAATACTGATGAAAATCTATATATGAATGTAGCAAGAGCATATCTTGAAAAAAAAGATATTAACAAATGCCTTGACTATCTCATTAAAGCCCTCGAAATAGCTCCACAGCACATAACTTCCTTAAAATTTTTAGCATGGCTTATGCAAAAAAAGTTGGTACCAGAAGACCGCATTGCAGATGTTACGGCTGTCATCAACAATGTTCAAACCACAAGGGCACAGCCTCAGGAGGCTTCCGCCTCTGCGCCCGCGCAGCGGCCCCCCGCATCAGAGCAGGAGGAAACAAAATAGGCCTTCCACCCGTTTTTTGCTGAACAGATCCCAGATGAACACTTCGTTGTATCAAGCAGTTCCCTCTTCCAATGTGCCCCCGCAGCATACTATCCCGAGGCCTGCCAAACTCGCTTCGCCCTTTCAACAAGGAAAAGTGCCAAGTCAAGGAATACCCGCACGTGACAACACAAAAAATCTGGCAATTCCGTGAACCGAAAAAAATGGATGCGATACGGAACGTTGCCAAGCAATTACGTATTTCACCCTTTCTGACAGACATCCTTTTCCGTCGCGGTTTTGAGGACACGGAGGATATGGATGCCTTTCTTTCTCCTAGGCTTGCGAAACTGACTCCACCGACAAAATGGCCGAATATTCCCGAAACTGCAAAGCTCCTTGTCAGCAAAATCCTGGAGGGCAAGAAAGTTCTGGTGTGGGGCGACTACGATGTTGACGGCATCACCGCCACAACCCTTTGCCTGGACGTTCTTGAGCACCACGGCATCTTTGCCGGCTACCATCTTCCCGCGCGCCACGGAGAGGGCTACGGGCTCAACATCCCGAAGATCAGGTACTTCAAGGAAAAAGGCTTTGAAGTACTCCTCACTGTTGACTGTGGCATCTCCAACCTTGATCCAGTGGCCCAGGCAAAGGCCCTTGGCTTTACCGTTATCATTACCGACCACCATCTGGCACAGGCCGACCAGCCCTGCGCGGACGCCATATGCAATCCCCGTATCATGCCGAAGGATGAAACCCCCTGCACGGAGCTGGCCGGTGTAGGGGTGGCATTTTATCTCATGGCCGAAGTCAACCGGCTCCTTTCCGAAGCAACAGGGACCACTCCCTACAGTATGGATCGTACTCTTGACCTTGTGGCACTGGGAACCCTGGCGGATCTCATGCCTCTCACGGGAGAGAACCGACTTCTTGTTGCCGGTGGTCTCAAGCATATCGCAAAGGCAAAACGTCCCGGTATCGCTGCCCTCAAGGTCACATCCCGCCTGAGCATCACGGCAGAAATGAAAAGCACGGAAATCAGTTTCAGGCTCGTGCCGAGGCTCAATGCGTCAGGACGCATGGACCATGCCGATACGGCCCTCCACCTGCTCCGCACCCGCGACTATAACGCCGCCATGACTCTTGCCCAGGAACTCGACACACTGAACACCTCCCGTCGCAGCGAAGAAGAACGGATCCTGCAGGAGGCACGCCTGCAGGCCGAAGAGATGAAAAAACATTTCAATGCCAGTCTTGTCCTTTACGGTTCCAACTGGCATCCCGGTGTCATCGGAATTGTGGCATCGCGCATTGTTGAGGAATTCGCGCGCCCAACATTTATCCTCTGCGATGCCGGTGATCATCTCAAAGGATCCGGAAGGACTCTGGGAGACCTCGACCTGCACGGCATGCTGACGGAAATATCCTCATGCCTTCTCTCTTTTGGCGGCCACAAGGCGGCCGCGGCGCTCAACATCAAACCCGAGAATCTTGAAACCCTCCGCGAAAGCTTCGAAGCCTGCGCCGAGCGCCATATGCGTGAAAATCCTCAACAGCAAACCCTCCTACTCGACGGAGAGCTCAATCTCTCAAGTGCGTACTGTGCCGAGACCCTTGAAGAAATTGCCCTTCTTGAACCCTTTGGCCAAAAAAATCCCGAACCGATCTTCGCTTCCCCATGTCTGCTCGTGGAACGTCACGACTATCTCGGCTATGATCAACGGAACATCATACTGACGGTTTGGGATCCCACTTCCAAGATCAAAATTCAGGCAAAGGGCTGGCGCATGGCAGAACTCTTCCCCCCCCCAACTCTTCTCAGGAAAAAAGTCCGCATTGCCTTTATACTCCGTCTCAACGTTTACAGGGGCATTGCAACGCCTGAACTTGAAATCAAAGACATTCATTTGGAAGAGGACGCATAGAATTCTGGGGGCATATCAGATTGGCCCCCAGAATTTTTTCCGCGTGTACCGTATGGAAATAGATCTGCAAACAGCCATCGTTGTCTTCACGGGCTGGCTTCTTGGAGGTTTTGCAAGCGGTGTTTCAGGACTTGGAGCCATGATGCTTGCACTGCCAATCCTTTCCATGAAGCTCTCTGCCCAGAACGCCATTCTCACCTGCTGCCTCGTTGCCTTTCCTTGCTGCCTTCAGCTTGCATGGAACTATCGCAAGAACATCCACTGGCCGGATCTGAAACCCCTTTGGCTTGCCTGCATCCCTGGTTGTCTTCTGGGGACCCTTGTCCTAACCGTTGCACCTCCCGCCCTGCTTGAGCTTGGCATAGGCATCCTCATTGCAATATTTATAGCTGTACAGCTTTCTGCGAAAAAAACACGCACCCCTCTCAAAAGCACGATTCTTTCCCTCTCCATCGCTGGTGCAGGAAGCGGCTTTACGGGATCAGCTGTATCCATTGTCGGCGTTCCCATGGGCATCTTTGTGCTCTTGGCGCACTGGGATAAAGACAGGGCAAGAGGCACCATGAGCATGTTCTTTATGCTCTCGACACTCATCACCGTATGTTCCCAGTGGGCTGCCGGCCTTTATTCCATGTATCTCCTGCACATATCCCTGATCGGCATCCTTGGCTGCCTTATCGGCCAGGATGCAGGCTACAGGGTAGGAAGACACCTTCATCAAAGGACCTTCGTCATCTTTGTCCTCTCCTTTCTCAGCTGTGCCGCAGCCGTTCTTTGCTACAAGGGCATAGTAGGGCTTCGAGCACTAACGGCGGGATAACCCTCCTTCAGGCAGCGCCCGGAGAAAGCACAAAAAACTCGACAAAAGCAGGCCCTGTGACATCCCTCGAAATCGGCATCAGAGGAGCCCTGCAGGCAGGGGTCTTTTTGTGGGCCGCCGGAGCGTCCCTCTTTCGTCACGGCCCCGGCCCTCTTCCCGCACCTACAATCGGACACCGGATGAAAAGGGTGAAACGACGAAAATTTCGGACAACGCGGCTGATCAGAAAAACAGATACAAAAAGGGCAGGAGTCAACCTCCTGCCCCGTTCCGTCCAGCGCGTTCACTGCATAACGCATACAGGATGAGCCCTTACATCGGACTGTCATGCACAGTCTTAAAGACATTTCCCTCTTTTTCGAGCCCCTTGGCCTTCGCCTTCGCATACCACTTGGCCGCCTCAGCGACATTCATCTCAACTCCGACGCCGTACTCATAGCATGCCCCGACATAGCGTTCAGCCTGCGCGTAGCCCTGATCCGCCGCACGCTTGGCCCATGTAAAACTTTCCTCATAATTCTTGGGGACCCCGTACCGGCCTTTACTGGCGTAAAGCGCAAGATTAAACTGCGCCTCTGGAACCCCTTTTTCCGCCGCGTTTTTCATAAGCTCGAGAGTCTTTCCCTCATCGCGGTTCACGCCAACACCGTTCTCATAGCAGTAGGCAAGGCAGAGTATTCCCTGGGGATCGCCCTGCTCCGCGGCGATTGAATACCACTTGGCGGCCGTTTCCAGATTCTGCTCAACCCCAAGGCCACTTTCATAGCAGCGTCCGATAAGCACCTGGGCGGTTGCATTGCCATTCACGGCAAGCGGCTGCAGGAGAGCAACCGTTTCCTTATAATGACCGATGTTGTAGGCTTGCCAGCCTTTCTCAAGCGTATCCTGATCCGCTGCCGACAGATTTCCGTCGGCATAGCACGCGGTGGGAACGGAACAAGACAAAAGCAGAAAAAAAAGTCCTAACGCTTTTTTTTTCAGAAACTTCATAGAAACCTCCTCTATACTCCACAGATCTCTTCACTTCAGCTACAGGTAGCGTCTTTCACAAGGATTATTCATGACACCGTCCAATGATAAGCACGAAGCATGGTTTGTCTACCTTGTTGAGTGTTCCGACAAGAGTCTCTACTGCGGGATCACCAAAAACCTTGACGACCGGGTCGCCCAACATAACGGGGAAAAGCCTGGGGGCGCCCGCTACACACGGGGAAGACGGCCGGTCCGCCTTGTGGCAAGCTCTCCATGTCCCGATAAGAGCACGGCACTTAAGGAGGAGTGTGCGGTCAAGCGAAAATCAAGAGGAGAAAAAATCTCATACCTCAAACAACTTGCTCCCGTAAACGCCACATGCGCGGACGCCACCGTCCACTGAAAACTGAAGGGCACTTGCAAGCCCCGTAAAGCAGTGCTATAGGCACTTCTCTTGAAAAATATCACAAAACAAGTTTTTTTCTGAAAACAATCACCCCTGAGGTGCCATGACCGACCCGCTGCGTATTCCTCTTTCCTCCGTCCCCCGCGAAGGCCAAACGCTCTCCTTTGAAGAACGGGAGCTTTGGATGAACGGGATCAGAGAATTTGACATCCCCTGCACCCTGCCAGGATCGATAACGGTTCTGATCCATATCACGCCACTTGAAAAAGGGCTCCTTGTCCGGGGAACTCTTTCGGGAACCATTGAGATCCCTTGTACGCGTTGTGCCGAGCCAACAGCCCACACTCTTCATCACGACTTCGAGTCCTTTGAATGCATGCCAGCCGACCCCATGCTCAGGCAGGGCGGATACCCGCAGACAAAGGAGGACGACGAGAACGTGAACGAACCATGGTCAGAGGACATCGACACGCGCATCAGGGAAGAAAACGGCAGTTTTTTTCTCGATCTTGGAGCTCTTCTCTGGGAAGAGTTTGTCCTTGCCCAGCCCCTTCACCCGCTTTGTGCAGACGACTGCAAAGGCCTCTGTCCTCGTTGCGGTCATAATCTCAATCTGGGCCCGTGCCAATGCAAGGACGAGACGGATGACCCGCGCATGGAGATTTTCAAAACGCTGACTGTTTCTTCTAAAAAATCATGACGCTGGCAATCCCTTCAGCATCTCCTTTTTGCACTCCAGCGCATTCCCCCTAGACAGAACATTAAAAAACGCGTAATTTTTTGTGACTTTTTTCCTCTTTGCCGGAAGACCTCTTGCTTGGCGCTTCTGGCAGGATTTATTATCTCACAGCAGATACTACATTTTCTGACTGTATCAAACTGAGTTTTGTTTTTAAGGAGTTTTCCATGGCTGTTCAGCAGAATAAAAAATCACGTTCACGTAAAGGCATGCGCCGCTCACACGATCACATTGCCGTGCCCTCCGTTATTTTCTGCTCCTGCGGTGAGCCCACCCTGCCCCACAGAGTCTGCCCGGCCTGTGGCAAATACAAGGGCCGTACCGTTATCGAGCAAAACAAAGCTCAATGATGGATCGTCCATCCATTGCTGTGGATGCCATGGGGGGCGACTTTGGCCCCTCCGTGGTTGTTCCAGGAGCAATTGAAGCTTCCAAGGCCTATGATTTGCATGTGCGTCTTGTAGGGGACTCTGCTAAAATCGAAACCGAACTGGCCAAGATCAATCTGGACGGAGCCCATTACGATGTTGTCCACGCAAGCGACGTGGTACGCATGAATGATAAGGCTTCTGATGTTTTGCGCCGAAAAAAGGACGCCTCAATTCAGGTTGCCTGCCGTCTCGTCAAGGAAGGTCAGGCCCACGGCGTTGTGAGTGCCGGCCACTCGGGCGCTTCCGTCGCCTGTGGCATGTTCACCATAGGCCGCCTTCCGGGAGTGGAACGCCCGGCCCTTGCGGCCATGCTCCCCACGGAAAAAAATCCCGTTGTCATTATTGATGCGGGAGCCAATGTGGACTGTAAGCCGTACCATCTCTTTCAGTTTGGCCTTATGGGCGACGCCTTTGCCCGGGACCTTCTCAGCTACCCCTCGCCCCGCGTCAGTTTGCTCAGCATCGGTGAGGAGGAAGGCAAGGGGAACAGTCAGGTGAAAGAGGCGTATGAGCTTTTGAAAATGGCGCAAAATATCAACTTTATTGGTAACGCCGAAGGCCGAGACATCTTTACGGGTGATATTGACGTGGTTGTCTGCGACGGCTTCGTCGGCAACGTTGTGGTAAAAATGAGTGAAGGGCTTGCCATCTCCCTCGTCCGCATGCTCAAACGGCTTTTCACTTCCGGACTGCTTCCGGCTCTCGGAGCATTCCTTGCAAAAAGCGCTTTCAAAAAATTTGCTCACACAATCGACTATGCATCGTACGGCGGGGCTCCCGTGCTCGGGCTTCAGGGCCTTGTCATCGTGTGCCATGGCAGATCAAACAGCCTTGCCATGAGCAATGCCATCAAGATGGGAGGGACATTCGTCCGGAAGGACACCAACACCCGTCTTGCGGAAACCATTGTGGCCAATGAGGAACTGACTCGCTTTTCAAGAGCTCTCTAACCCCGATGTATCGCCAGATTCGCGTTTGGCGCCCTCTTCCATGACTATACGGGAACAGTTTTTTTTCCGCACAGTAACGTCTTTCATCTGCTATTTCAGGCCCGGCCCCTCTCTTTCCCTGCCCTATACAATCATTCTTTCACTCCTTCCGAGGTACCTATGTCTGCCGTATCACTTGATCACATTGACGCAACGAAAAAAACAGCCCTTGTGACAGGCGGTTCCCGAGGCATTGGCAAGGCCATTGCCCAACGTCTAGCACGCGACGGATTCCAGATTCTTCTGACCTACCGCAGCAAGGCGACGGAAGCCGAGGAGGTATGTACCTCCATCATAAATGCCGGCGGGAACTGTGGCTTCGCACAACTTGATATTGCGGACACGGACGCAATCAGGACCTTTTTCAAGGACATAGTCAAAGACCGAGTGAACCTTAACTGCCTTGTGAACAATGCCGGCATCACAAAGGACGGTCTTCTTATCCGCATGAAGGAAGAGGACTTCTGCCGGGTGGTAGATGTCTGTCTCAAAGGCACATTTGTCGCAACGCAGGAAGCCGCAAAGCTCATGACAAAAAACAGGGCCGGCTCTATTATCAATCTTGCATCTGTTGTTGGTCTCATGGGCAATGCCGGACAGGCTAACTACGCAGCCGCCAAAGCCGGTATCATCGGCTTCACAAAATCGTGCGCGAAGGAACTTGCAGCACGTCAGGTCACGTGCAATGCCGTGGCACCGGGCTTCATTGAAACAGACATGACAAGCGCCATTCCCGCCGAGCTCAAGGAGCAGTATAAGGAGGCCATCCCGCTGAGACGCATGGGTTCTGCGGAAGATGTGGCGGGAGCCGTCGCCTTTCTTGCGTCGGACGACGCCCGCTATATCACGGGGCAGGTTCTCTCCGTCAATGGCGGCATGTACTGCTGATTCGGGATTCGGTACAGATCAGCGGCTGACAGCAGCTTCTTGAGGATCCGTGCCTCCGAGGTGTTGTATTGTTGTCTTCCGGTTGACAGCAGAGAATCGCTTAAGTAAACTTTGTAGAATGTTATTACGCTCGTAATATGGGAAAAATAAGTCCTGTTTTCAAGACGACAACAGAGTTTCCCCTCTTGCTTCCTGCTCCGCTCCCTCGTGCCCGACAAGGTGGGGCAGCAGCCATCTAAGAGCACTATTTTTTAAGAGAGGCCGGAAAAAAATCCTTACCCGGGATTTCCGGCATCGGTCCATTATTTGTCAAATGCACCGTACCCCCCCGCCCTTCAGGGCGAGAATATAAGGCGCACCTTAACTGGAACATCTTTGCCATTTTGCCTTTCCTGTTCCAACATACCCGTAGGCGGCGGGGCAGGCCCTGTCAGCCGGTAGAGAGCGTGTGAGATCCGGGAATAGCAGGACGTTGGTTCGCTGCCCTAAAATTCCCCACCGTGGGAATGTGAAAGCGAAAACCATGCCGATCTTCCTCCGGGCAGTCTCGTTGAAGCAGGAACCCGCTTAAGGATGCAGGTGTAAGCCTGCCTCCGTCAGGAATCCCCCGACGTTGCGTGGGGGAGGATGCCAATTGTCAGACATTTCGCCTTGTAAGGCGTGTCCGAAATACGAAAACAATTCTGTTTGGAGGGAACATGTCCGATATTGCAGAAAAAGTTAAAAAAATTATCATGGATCAACTCGGCGTTGAAGCTGCCAATGTTAAACCCGAGGCATCCTTCGTCGAGGACCTTGGCGCCGACTCTCTGGATTTGACGGAACTGATCATGGCTATGGAAGAAGAGTTCGACATCGAAATTGCTGATGAGGATGCCCAGAAAATTCAGAAAGTACAGGATGCCGTTGCTTATATAGAAAATGCCAAGAAATAGTTGATATGGCACGGTCTCTATCCGGGATCGTGCCCGTTTTTTCCCTTGCGACAGACATTGTTTGTTCTTGTCCGCATATCGAAAAAAACAGGGACGCTTCGTCCCCGTTGCGGCGGTCAGGGATTCCCCGTTGACGCCACCGCTTCGGAGAAGTCACTTCAGTACCGATAAGGATTTTCCCATGTCTCGCCCCCGCGTTGTGATCACAGGAATTGCAGGCGTTACGCCGCTTGCCAATGATATTGAAACCACATGGCAACGGCTTCTTGACGGTGAATCGGGCATTTGCCCCATAACCCTCTTTGACGCCAGTGACTACGCATCTAAGGTGGCTGGTGAGGTCAAAAATTTTAATCCAGAAGAATACATGACAACGAAGCAGGCCCGCCACATGGACCGCTTCACTCAGTTTGCCATAGCCGCCCAGAGCATGCTCCTCCGTGACGCAAACTTCGCCATAACGGAAGAAAACGCCTATGATGTCTCCGTCATTCTCGGCATAGGTCTTGGCGGTCTTCACACCATTGAGGAATATCATACAAAACTCCTCAAGGGTGGCCCCAGCAAGATTTCTCCCTTCATGATCCCCATGTTGATCTCCAACATGGGTACGGGACAGATCGCCATGTTCTGCAAGGCCCGCGGAACAAACTTTGTTACGACATCTGCCTGTGCCTCAGGAATCCACGCCCTCGGCAACGCCTTCGGGGACATTCTTCTCGGCCGTTCAAAAGCCGTGATTTCCGGTGGTGCAGAAGCAACCATCACCCCCCTTGGTGTAGCGGGATTTACGGCCCTCAAGGCTCTCTCCTCCCACTATAATGACACGCCCGCCGAGGCCTCACGCCCCTTTGAAAAAAACAGGGACGGCTTTGTGATCGGCGAAGGAGCAGGTCTTCTCCTCCTTGAGGAACTTGAGCACGCAAAGGCGCGGGGAGCAAAGATCTACGCCGAAGTTGCCGGTTATGGGGCAAGCTGTGATGCCCACCATATGACGGCCCCCCTCGATACGGGCGTCGGAATGGCCCGTGCCATGCAAAACGCCATTAAGGAGGCCGGAATCACCCCGGACCGCATTGAGCACATCAACGCCCATGCTACTTCCACCATGCTGAACGACAGCACGGAAACCAAGGCCATGAAGCTTGTCTTCGGCGACCACGCAAAGAAGCTCAAGATTTCCGCCACAAAATCCATGACCGGACATCTTCTTGGTGCTGCGGGCGGCATTGAAACCGTCTTCACGGCGTTGGCCCTCAACCGAGAAATGCTCCCGGGCACCATCAACCTCAAGGAACCCTCGGAAGACTGCGATCTCGACTACCTCGGCGACGGGAGCAAGCATATCGCCTGTGAATACGCCATGTGCAACTCCTTTGGGTTTGGTGGAACCAATGCCAGTATTATTCTGAAACGATTTGACTAAAACCCGCACAATCCTGGCCTCAGACACGACTATTCCGACTGCAGGACGCGCCTGCAGTTTTTGCTTTTCTCTGCCGGCATATTGCATGCTCTGCACTCCCAAGGAGTTCCAATGGACGCAATCTTCATGCAAGATTTCCAGGTGGCCAAGGCCATTGCCAATGAAACCGAGCGCCAAATTTGTAAACTTGAGCTCATTGCCTCGGAAAATTTTGTCTCTTCCGCCGTGCGCGAAGCGCAGGGAAGCACCCTTACCCATAAATACGCCGAAGGCTATCCCGGTAAACGATACTACGGGGGATGCGAATACGTGGACGAGGTCGAAAGTATTGCCCGTGAACGTGCAAAGAAGCTATTTCAGGCAAACTTCGCCAATGTCCAACCCCATTCGGGCTCACAGGCCAATATGGCCACCTACTATGCTTTCCTCGAACCCCACGCAACGATCCTCAGCATGGATTTGAGCCACGGTGGACATCTTTCTCATGGAAGCCCAGTGAACTTCTCGGGACGTCAGTTCAACATCGTCCCGTACGGCGTAAGCAGGGAAAACGAAGAAATCGATTACGAGGATCTTGAACGCCTCGCAAAGGAATCAAAACCAGCAGCCATTGTGGCCGGAGCAAGCGCCTACCCGCGCATCATCGATTTCGCCCGTTTCAAGGCCATAGCCGATGAAGTTAATGCCGTTCTCATTGTAGACATGGCGCACATCGCAGGCCTCGTGGCAACAAATCTCCACCCAAGTCCCCTGCCCTACGCGGACGCCGTGACAACCACGACCCATAAAACCCTGCGGGGTCCCCGTGGCGGCATGATACTGTCTCAGAACGAGGCAAACGCAAAAAAAATCGACTCAAGCATTTTTCCTGGCATCCAGGGTGGCCCGTTGATGCACGTGGTGGCAGCCAAAGCCATCTGCTTCGGGGAGGCCCTCTCCCCCCGTTTTGCGAGCTATCAGAAGCAGGTTGTCGCCAACGCAAAAGTCCTTGCGTCCCAGCTTTCTTCCAACGGATTCCGTCTCGTCTCAAATGGCACGGACAACCACCTTCTCCTCATCGATCTGACGACCAAAGATCTCACGGGAAAGGAAGCGGAAAGTCTGCTGGACCGTGTCGGCATAACGGTCAATAAAAACAGCATTCCCTTTGAAACCCGTTCTCCCTTTATTACAAGCGGTATCCGCCTCGGAACTCCGGCCCTCACAACGCGCGGCCTTAAAGAAGACGATATGAAGACCGTTGCGGCATTTATTATAGACACGCTTGAAAAACGAAAGGACGAGGCAGCCCTTACGCGCATACGTGACGACGTGAAGGACTTTGCCACATCCTTCCCTCTCTTTGCCTGGTAGACCGGCCTTCCCTCCGCCCCTTTTTTCACGGAGAGTCCATGGACCATGACGCGTTAACCATAAAACATGCTCGTATCCCTTGGCCTGACTATTTCATGCAGATAGTCGACCTTGTGCGCAGACGCTCAACCTGCATCCGTCGTCAGGTCGGGGCTCTCGCCGTTCGTGAAAACAGAATTCTCGCAACAGGGTATAACGGCGTTCCCCGTGGCATCGCCCACTGTCTGGAGGTGGGTTGCCTCAGAGAACAGTTGGGCATTCCCTCGGGTCAGCGCCATGAAATATGTCGCGGCATCCACGCTGAGCAGAATGTAATCATACAGGCCGCGACCCATGGCATTTCCATTGCTGGCTCTGACATCTACACAACAACCTATCCCTGCGTGCAGTGCTGTAAAATGCTGATCAACTGCGGTGTCTCCGCGATCTATTACGCCGAAGCCTATCCCGACGAGCTCTCCCAAGCCATGCTTGCAGAAGCGGGAATCCCAGTGCATCAGCTCACGATAAGCTGAAGAAACAAACGCGTTCGAGCCGGATATACGCTCTTCGCCCCGGGTATCATGATGGACAACGAAGCCCTTATGCGGGAAGCCTTAAATGAGGCGCAAAAAGCCCTCTATATGACCTATCCAAATCCAAGGGTGGGGGCTTTACTTGTGGTTGACGGAACCATTATGGCACGGGGATATCACCACGAGGCAGGAGGCCCCCATGCAGAGGTAGAGTGTCTCAGAAACGCAAGGGAAAAGGGTATTGATCCAAAAGGGGCAACACTTGTCGTGACCCTTGAGCCATGCAAACATATGGGCAAGACCCCCCCCTGTACTGAGGCCATTCTCAGCGCGGGCATAGATCAGGTTGTCATCGGGACCTCCGACCCGACCCCCGAGGCAGGTGGGGGAGCAGAGATACTTGAGAGCAACGGTGTCCGTGTGATCCGTGGCGTCCTTGAAGAGGAATGCAGAGAACTCATTCGTGACTTTCTGCTTTGGAAGACTGAGAAACGCCCCTTTGTCATCTTGAAAATGGCTGAGACCATGGACGGCCGCATCGCGACCCGAACAGGCCATTCCCAGTGGATCAGCTCCCCAGAATCCCGCGTACTCGTCCACCGTCTCAGGAGCATGGTCGCCCAAAAAGGAGGGCTTATCCTTATCGGGGGAAAAACCTTTCGACAGGACAATCCAAGCCTTACCGTTCGACTTAGCGGCGAAGAAAACACAAAAAGTCCCCTAGCCTGTGTATTCACAAGCCATCTTCCGAATGCCACGGACGACTATTTCCTTATCAGGGAACGCCCGGGGGAAACCATTTTTCTCTCCTCAGCTGCGGCGGCAGCCTCCCCCCAGGCCGCAGAACTTCGAAAAATTGGGGTCCGTGTCTTCCCCGTCCCCCAGTTTCTTAACGGCTCAACTGACCTGAAGGGGCTTCTGCGACAGCTCTACGCGGAGCTTTCCTGTCCTTATATTCTCTGTGAAGGGGGAGGCTTCTTGGGACTCAGTCTTCTTGAAGAAGGCCTTGTTGATGAATTCCATCTGCACCTCGCTCCGCTTTTTCTTGCGGATAACGAAGCTCTCCCGCTCTTTTCCGGCAAAATGCCCCTCTCCCTGCAGGAGGGAATGGTTTTCAGGACTTCTTCCATTTCTCTCTGCGGGCCCGATGTACATATTGTCCTTCGCCCGAAGGCCGGGGAGTAGACATGTTTACCGGCATTATTCAGGCCCTTGGCCGTATCTCCTCCATTGAAAGAAGAGGCAGGGACATTCGCATGGAATGCAGCATAACGCCAAGAGGTCAGGCCTTTGCCAATCTCGTTGTCGGCGAATCCATTGCGGTTAACGGATGCTGTCTCTCCGTTGAGAGCCACGAAGACCATGTGTTCACCTGTTTTGCCTCTGAAGAGACTTCCACACATTCAACCATCGGCCTTTTACAAAAAGGCTCTCTTGTCAATCTTGAACGGGCCCTTCAGGGTCATGACCGCCTTGGCGGACACATTGTGACAGGGCATGTGGACTGCATCGGGGAAGTGGCAGGACTTGAAGAACGCGGAGAATCCATCCGGGTTCTCATCTCATTTCCCCCTGCCTTCGCCGCCCAGATCGTGCCGAAAGGCTCTGTGACGCTTGATGGAATAAGCCTTACGGTCAACGAGGTCACAACGGACACGCTTTCCGTCAACATCATTCCCGAAACCCAGAAAGAAACGACCATGCGTCACTGGCAAAAAGGCTCTAAGATCAATATCGAGACCGATATCCTGGGGAAATATGTCATGAGAGCCTTGGAGCTTAGGGACGAAAAGGAACCGAAAGAACGCATAACGAAAGATTTTTTGGCAAGACACGGGTTCCTTAGCTAAGCCGTGCATTCGGAACATTTGCACTGACGGTCCGCATGTGCCGGACCGCATAAAAAGGGCAGAGGGAAAACAGCTTGCAGGAGACCCCCGAGGTAATTCCTTGGGGACAGAAGATTTCTGCGCACACGAAAACAGCCAGCCGGATCCCGACAGACAGGGCCGATAACGAATGGAGGCAGCGTTTGCCGGGAAATCCGGCATGCTGAAAAAAGCATGGAAGATATTCGTACCATAGCCGGACAACTCAAGGCTGACGCCTTGCGTGTTGCCATTGTGGCCACCCGCTTCAATGATTTTATCGTTGATCATCTCATCGGGGGAGCTCTTGACTGTCTTGTCAGACACGGAGCCTCCCGTGAGAACATTACCATCGTCCGTGTCCCTGGGGCCTTTGAACTCCCCCTTGTCTGTCAGAAACTTGCGAAAAGCAAACAATTCGACGGTCTCCTGGCCCTCGGTGCCGTCATCCGTGGCGCAACCCCCCACTTCGACTATGTCTGTTCGGAAGCAAGCAAAGGCATTGCCCAAATCATGCTGACCCAAGAAACCCCCATCGGGTTCGGGCTCCTCACCTGCGACACCATTGACCAGGCCATTGAGCGGGCTGGTTCCAAGGCGGGCAACAAAGGCGTGGAGGCGGCTCTCGCCATGATCGAAACCATACGTGTTCTGGAGAACATCTAGTCCATGCCAAAACACAAACCGTCAAAACGCCGCAAGGCCCGCATGCTGGCTTTTCAGGTTCTCTACGGCATAACCTATCAATCCATTCAGACACGGGAAGATCTTCTCTCCGCGTACCGGAGCTATCCTACAAGCGAGGAGAAACCCTGTCCGCATGATCTTGAGAACACGGACGGTTTTGCCTGGGAACTTGTGGAGGGGGTCTGGAGTTCCACTGCAAAACTGGACGAACTCATCACGCAGTACTCAACGCGCTGGAAGATTGAACGCATAGGACACATAGAGCTCACAATTCTGCGCCTGGCGTTTTACGAGCTCTTCTTCCGCCATGATACCCCGGCAAAAGTCGTCATAAACGAGGCTATAGAACTTGATACCCACTTTGGTGAGGAAGCGGGCAAAAGATTTATCAACGGAATCCTCGACACGGCTTATAAAGACATCACTCGGACTGACGGGATCGGCGAAGAATGAGCCCTGGCAATCGAACCCTTATCTGCGAACACGCAAAAACACCGCCGTCCGCGGCGGAAAAAACGGAGGCAGCGTCTGGACACTCTCCGGCAGCACGCTGATGAACGGATGAAAGGAACTCGCTATACGCCCCTAGAAATAGAAAAAAAATGGCAGGAACGCTGGGAGAAGGAAGGGACCTGGAAAGTGGAGGTGGACGACAAACGTCCAAAATACTATGTCCTTGAAATGTTTCCCTACCCTTCGGGCAATATACATATGGGGCATGTACGCAACTACTGCATTGGCGACGTCATAGCCCGCAGCAAGCGTATGGACGGTTTCAATGTGCTCCACCCCATGGGATGGGACGCATTCGGTCTGCCCGCGGAAAACGCGGCCATTAAAAATCAGGTGCACCCCGCAGCCTGGACATATTCCAACATTCAGGCCATGCGTGCCCAGCTTAAGACCCTTGGCTACTCCTACGACTGGTCGAGAGAGCTCGCCACCTGCAGACCCGAGTACTACACATGGGAGCAGCGTTTCTTTCTGCGTTTTCTTGAAAAAGGCCTTGTCTACCGCAAGGAGGCGCCACAAAACTGGTGCCCGTCCTGTCACACGGTTCTGGCCAACGAGCAGGTTATAGACGGCAAATGTTGGCGCTGCGACAGCGATGTCGAACAGAAGGACCTGAC
Source organism: Desulfovibrio sp. (assembly GCA_024683955.1). Classification (GTDB taxonomy): domain Bacteria; phylum Desulfobacterota; class Desulfovibrionia; order Desulfovibrionales; family Desulfovibrionaceae; genus Desulfovibrio. The sequence continues at coordinate 19,912 of JAIKXS010000085.1, forward strand.
CCAGTGGTTTCTTAAAATTACGGCCTACGGAGATGAACTGCTTTCTGACCTCGCACTCCTTGAAGGAAAATGGCCTGACCGTGTGCTCGCCATGCAGAGAAACTGGATAGGAAAATCCACGGGAACGCTTGTCTCATTCCCGCTTGAGGCGCCCATTGGCGACACAACGGATATAACCGTCTTCACAACGCGTCCGGACACGCTCTTCGGTGTGACCTTTCTGACAATCGCTCCGGAGCATCCTCTTGTGGAATCCCTGATTGCAGGAAACGAACATGAAGACGCCATAAAGGCTTTCATCACGAAAACCCGCAACCTCGACCGCCTTCTGCGTCAGTCTGATACACTGGAAAAGGAAGGAATCGCAACCGGCGCGTACTGCATCCATCCTCTGACAGGGAAACGAATTCCCATCTGGCTTGGAAATTTTGTTCTCGCTGGCTACGGTACGGGCGCAGTCATGGGAGTCCCGTACGCCGATCAGCGCGATTTCGAATTCGCCAAAAAGTTCAATCTCCCGGTTCTTCCCATCATTGAACCCGAGGGAGGTGTGCCTGAAAATCAGACAGAAGCGATGACGAACCCTGGACGTTTGATCAATTCGGGTGAATTTACGGGAATGGAAAGCGAAGCTGCCAAAAAAGCCATAACTGAAAAACTGGAGGCAGCTAAAAAAGGCTCTGCCACAGCCCAATTCAGGCTGCGCGACTGGAACATTTCACGCCAGCGCTACTGGGGTGCCCCAATCCCGGTTGTCTACTGCAAAAAATGTGGCATCGTGCCCGAAAAGGAGGAAAATCTCCCGGTTCTCCTTCCCCTCGACCTCAAGGTGCGCGAAGACGGCCGTTCTCCCCTCCCCGAGGAAGACTCGTTTGCCGTCTGCACATGCCCGCGCTGCGGAGGTCCTGCACGCCGGGAGACCGACACCATGGATACCTTCATGGAATCCTCCTGGTACTTCGCCCGTTATACATCTGCACGGGAAGAGCAGAGGGCTTTTGACGAAAAGGCCATGAACTATTGGCTACCCGTCGATCAGTACATCGGCGGTGTCGAGCATGCCATTCTTCACCTTCTCTACGCGCGCTTCTTCACGAAAGCCCTGCGTGACCTCGGTATCTACCCGAAGAATCTTGATGAGCCATTTGCCAATCTTCTTACCCAGGGCATGGTGCTGAAAGAAGGCAGCAAGATGAGCAAGTCCAAGGGAAATATCGTGAACCCCGCCGAAATGATCGAACGCTACGGGGCCGACACGGTACGTCTCTTTTGTCTCTTCGCCGCTCCTCCGGAGCGGGACTTTGACTGGTCAGACTCGGGCATAGAAGGTGCCTCGCGCTTTCTCTCACGCGTATGGCGTCTTTTTGTTGAGAACAAAGATCTCTTTACCCCCATGCACGCATGTGGGGCCGGTGAAACAGATGCCGTAACCCCGGTCCTCCGGGAACTTCGCCGCAAAGAGCACGAAACGGTCAAAAAAGCCAGGGAAGACCTTGTCTCGCGATTCCAGTTTAATACGGCCATTGCGGCCATTATGGAACTCGTGAATACCATGTATCTTTGCCGGGAAAAACTCGGCGATACCAATGAAGAGAAACGAGTCTTCACATCGGCCATGGCAACGGTCCTGACCCTCCTTTCCCCCATTACTCCGCATCTTTGCGAGGAACTCTGGGAGGCCATGGGACATACAACAAGCCTCTGCAAGGAACGCTGGCCGGCACTGGACGAAAGCGCCCTTGAAAAAGACGTGGTCACCATCGCCCTCCAGGTAAACGGAAAGCTGCGAGGTACAATGGATGTACCGGGAGGATCCGGAAAAGAAGATCTCGAGAAGGCCGCTCTTTCCGATGCCAGCATACAACGCCATACCGAAGGAAAAAACATCGTCAAGGTTATCGTCGTTCCCGGAAAGCTCGTCAATATTGTCGCAAAATAAGAAAAAGGGGCTGTCCGGATTTTTCGGATAGCCCCTTCCCGTCACGCCATCTGAGCCTTTTCCCAAGTTTTCTATGTCTCGGCCGCCTTTTTCCGTTCTCATCTGTCCCGACAGAACCATGGCTCTCCATCGTATGCAGAGCCTTCTCGCCTCGTTCCCCCCCGAGACGGGAGAATGGATCAGACACACCTACTGGGGAGATGAAAAACCTGACGCGTCCTTTTGGGACCAATTTTTTTTGCAGGGACTTTTTGCCACTTACCGCTGTCTTCTGATCATTGAAGCTGAAAAATGGAATCAGGCCGTCTGGAAAAAACTTGATGAGACTCTGCCCCACATGAGCGAGACTGTCTGGCCATTTTTTCTTCTGACCGTTCCCTGGCAGTCCGGCAAACCCAAAATTCCCGCCAGCATCGCAAAAACCAAAACCTATATTCTCGCCGACCAGAAGGGATGGGTCTGGCGCAATATGGGGCTTACCGAACAAAACATCTCTTCCTATCTTTTCTCACGAGCCCGGGAACGGGGGACATCTCTTCCGGACACACTTCTCCGCTCCCTGGTTCCCCTTCTTCCACCGGAAGCTGCGGCCATAGAGAATGAACTCGACAAACTGGAGATTCTTCTGCGTGCCGAACAGGAAAAAAAGCAGCCCGGGGGAAACGCCCTTGACGTTCTTTCCTCCTACGACCAGGAATTCAACCCATTCCTCTGTATCCGTCATATCGAGGAAGGTAATCTGGAAAAAGTTTTTGGCGATATAGCGGGCCAGAAGGATCACTCCAAGCTCTTCTTCACACTTCAGGTTCTCCTTGAACGCGATTTCCGGGCCCTCTGGCAACTCAAGACAAATCAGTCGGCAAGCATTGCCCCGAGCATACAGGCAAAAAAAAAGGAACAGGCGCGAAGGACTCCCTTTGCCCTTCTTGCCCGGGCCATGACAACCCTTGTGGAAACGGAATGGGCCATTAAAAACGGAACCATGGACGTTGCAACGGCATTTGACACAATGCTCATCACCCTGACAGCCCTCTTTGCGGGAAAAGAACGACTCTGACTCTCCCTGCCAAAAGAAATTCCACCACTGCCCTTGCCCCATCCAAAAAGGTGCTTATATCTGGCAATATCCCAGAAAAAACTTTGCAACGGCCCGTACATCACGATAAGGGTGCGGGTCTGGCGTTATTTGCGCCCAACATATGCCGTGCACATGCACAGCGGAGAAGTATATGGCTGATCATTCAAGGGGTAATGATCCCCGCGATACCGATACACAGGAAACAATTATCGTCAACGCCATGCGGCCTGATTTCACGAGCGAAGATCGTCACGAAATTCCGAGCATAATTCCGGTATTGCCGGTTCGCGATGTGGTGGTCTTCAACTATATGATTCTTCCGCTCTTCATTGGTCGTGAGCGCTCGGTCAAGGCCGTTGAACAGGCCGTGGATGCCGGCCAGCACTTGCTTGTGCTCGCCCAGAAGGACGAAAATGTGGAGGAACCCACCACCAACGATCTCTATACCGTTGGTACGGTAGTCAACGTTCTGCGGGTCCTTAAGCTGCCCGATTCCCGGGTCAAACTGTTAATTCAGGGAATCTGCCGGGCAAGGGTCAAGCGTTTTCAGGCCGATCAGCCCTATCTGGCAGCGCATATTGAGGTCATTCCCGAAGAAACAGTTACCTTGTCTTCCGACATCGAAAACGAACTGCAAAACGCAAGACAACAGAGCGAAAAAGTTCTGGCCTTCCGTGGCATCATGTCCCCCGATATTTCCCAGGTTCTGCAAAGTGTCGAGGATCCTGGACGCCTGGCCGACCTCATTGCATCCAATATCCGCATCAAAATTCCCGAAGCGCAGGAACTGCTCGAAACATTTGATCCCGTCGCCCGCATCAAACTCGTAAACGAGAAACTGGCTCATGAAGTTCAGATATCCATGATCCAGGCCAAAATCATGCATTCGGCGAAAGAAGGAATGGACAAGGCCCAGAAAGATTACTACCTGCGAGAGCAGATCAAGGCTATTCGTCAAGAACTTGGAGAAAAGGATCCATCGGACGACGACGAAATCGCCGAGCTCAAGAAAGCCCTGGCCAAAGCCGGCCTTCCGAAGGATGTGAAGAAAGAGGCAGATAAGCAGCTAAAGCGCCTGGCCAGTCTTCACGGCGATTCGGCGGAAGCCAATGTTGTGCACACCTATCTTGACTGGATACTGAGCCTTCCATGGAAAAAGACCTCAAAAGACAATATCGATATCAAACGCGCCAAGGACATCCTCGACAAGGATCACTGTGGTCTTGAAAAGGTCAAAGACCGTATTCTTGAATTTTTGAGCGTCAGAAAACTCAAACACGATACGAAAGGTCCTATTCTCTGTCTTGTGGGCCCTCCAGGCGTTGGGAAGACATCTCTCGGCCGTTCCATCGCCAGGGCCATGAAACGAAAATTCCAGCGGATCTCTCTGGGAGGCGTTCACGATGAAGCGGAAATACGCGGACACAGGAGGACCTATATAGGTGCCCTGCCCGGCCGCATCATCCAGGCCATGAAACAGGCGGGAACCTGCAATCCGGTCATTGTGCTCGATGAAGTGGACAAAATAAGCCAGAATTATCGTGGAGACCCATCCTCGGCCCTTCTTGAAGCCCTCGATCCGGAACAAAATGTGGCCTTCAGCGACCATTACCTCAATGTTCCCTATGACCTTTCTAAAGTTCTTTTTCTCTGCACGGCCAATCAGATGGATACCATTCCGGCCGCGTTGAGAGACAGAATGGAGGTGATTACCCTTTCAGGCTACACATCCCAAGAAAAACTTAACATCGCCCGTGAGCACCTGCTTCCAAAGCAGATTGAAGAAAACGGTCTTGACCCTGACGAAATAAGCGTCACCGACGAGGCACTCACCTCCGTCATTCAGGAATACACACGAGAGGCTGGCGTCCGTACGCTTGAACGCCAGATAGGAGCCCTTTGCCGGAAGGAGGCAAGAAAAAAAGCCGAAAAACAAAAAGGGCCCTACAAGGTTGACACAACGGAAGTCAGAGAACTTCTGGGCGCCCCCCGTTATATAGATGACAAACGGGAGGAAAAGCTTATGCCGGGCACTGCACAGGGGCTTGCATGGACTGCGGCAGGCGGCGTTGTGCTCACCTGTGAAGCCTGTCTCATGCAAGGTAAAGGTGCTCTCACCCTGACAGGTCAGCTCGGGGATGTGATGAAGGAAAGTGCCAAGGCTGCCGTCAGCCTTATCCGCAGCCGAGCCTTTGAATTCGGCATCGACGCGACCTTTGTCGAAAAGAATGATATTCATATCCATGTGCCAGAAGGAGCGACACCGAAAGACGGTCCGTCAGCAGGCGTAACCCTTACAACAGCTCTTCTCAGCGCCATTGCCAATGAGCCGGTCAGGGCAGATGTCTGCATGACGGGAGAAATCACGCTTCAGGGACGCGTTCTCCCGGTCGGTGGCATCAAGGAGAAAATCCTCGCAGGCGTTGCAAAGGGTCTGGGGCACGTCATCATTCCCCGCGAAAATACCAAGGATCTGGAGGATATTCCGGCGGATCTTTTGAAAAAAATTACCGTTCACACGGTACATACGTACGAGGAACTTGTGCCCCTTGTTTTCGTGCATCCCAAGCACTTTGCCCCGAAAAAGAGCAAAAAGGAAAAAAGCGTGACGGGTAAGGACGAAGAACGCAAGGCAAAAAGCAGGGCCGCTTCAACGAAAAAATCCGCAAAAAACTCCGGCTAACACTGCATGCGCGTCCGCGAGTTTAGACAGCTGGCAGGCCAGCGCCTGCAAATGGCCCACCGGGACAGTCCGCGCCTTTCGGCAGATCTTCTGCTATGTCTGGTGCTTGGCTGCAACCGTGTGGGCCTGTATCTCGAGGAAGAACGGGAACTCTCAAAGGAGGAGGAGGGTCTTCTTTCTTCCCTTCTTGAAAAACGCGAAGGGGGCGTCCCCATGGCGTACCTGACCGGGGAACGCGAATTCTACGGGCGCCCGTTTCATGTCTCCGAACACACACTGATTCCGCGGCCAGAAACAGAGATCCTCGTTGAGCAGGCGCTGAACGGATGGCCTGCGGAGTCGCCGCGAATCTTTGCGGATCTCGGCACGGGGAGCGGCAATATCGGTCTTACCATCGCCCTTGAAAGAAAAATGGCAAGGGGCTATCTTCTTGACGTCAGCAGAAGAGCCCTTGTAACAGCCCGGAGAAACCAGACACGTTTTTCCCTGGAGGAAACGACATTGCTTCTGGAGGGCTCCTTCTCGCAGCTCCCGTTTGCGTCGGAAAGTCTTGATCTTATTGTGGCCAATCCCCCCTACATCGGCCATGGGGAACGACACCGTGTCATGGAAGAAGTACTGCGTTATGAACCGGAATCGGCCCTGTTTGCGGAAGATATGGGACTTGCATCGCTCAGGGCCATAATAACGGGAGCCAGCCCGCTGCTCAAAAAAGGAGGAAGGATACTCCTGGAACACGGAGACCTGCAGGGCAACGCGGTGCGAAACATGCTTTCAAAATCATTTACAGACATCGAAACAATTCGGGATCTCGCCGGTCGCGAACGAGTAAGTCTCGGCGTGAAAGTGTGAGGTCAGCGCCAAAGAACGAGAAGCGCAGCCCGGAAAAATTTACTAAAAGCCAGCAATAACGGCGTCAGCGAAGAATTCTGCAGAACGCAAAAAAAATGCTTGCAATTCAAAAAAAAATTGCGTAAAAGATTCCGTTGTCGCTGGCGTAGCTCAATTGGTAGAGCAGCTGATTTGTAATCAGCAGGTTGCGGGTTCAAGTCCCATCGCCAGCTCCACGCAAGATTGGACTCTGATTGGAGGGGTTCCCGAGTGGCCAAAGGGAACAGACTGTAAATCTGTCGTCGTCTGACTTCGGTGGTTCAAATCCACCCCCCTCCACCACTCAGTCCACTGTTGCATACACAGCTTAGACCTTGACTGTAGGAGACCCTGGTCGAGTACTACGGTACATGGATACACCCCCGATCATTTGTGCGGGAATAGCTCAACGGCTAGAGCATCAGCCTTCCAAGCTGAGGGTTGCGGGTTCGAATCCCGTTTCCCGCTCCATGTATACCTCACTCTTCCTTTTCTCCTGTACAATCTGCTTTGAGCACCACCACATTGACGAACTGTTTTCTTCAGCAGAGCGGACTGACAATGTCGCGGCGCAATGCGTGAAGAGTCAAACTTGAGGCGTCTTTGCCTTTTTGCACTGTACTCGGTACTCAGCAACATTTAACCTAAAAACTTACCTCAAAACATTTTTCTGGATAGGAGATGCACAATGGGCAAAGCAAAATATGAGCGCACAAAGCCCCACGTTAACATTGGTACCATCGGTCATATCGACCATGGCAAAACCACGTTAACGGCCGCCATTACGAAAATTTCCAGTCTGCAAAAGGGTGGCGAATTCGTATCCTACGATCAGATCGACAACGCTCCTGAAGAAAAAGAACGCGGCATCACCATTGCTACCGCGCACGTGGAATACGAGACAGAAAAGCGTCACTACGCGCACGTTGACTGCCCCGGCCACGCTGACTACATCAAAAACATGATCACCGGTGCAGCTCAGATGGACGGTGCAATCCTCGTCGTTGCAGCCACCGACGGTCCCATGCCCCAGACACGTGAGCACATTCTGCTCGCCCGTCAGGTTGGTGTGCCTCGTATCGTTGTCTTCCTCAACAAATGCGATCTCGTTGATGATCCGGAACTTCTGGACCTCGTTGAGATGGAAGTCCGTGAAGAGCTCTCCAAGTACGATTTCGACGGCGACAACACCCCCATCATTCGCGGCTCGGCCCTGAAAGCCCTTGAGTGCGATGATCCGGCTGCTGACGATGCAAAATGCATCCATGAACTCCTCGCCGCCTGCGATGATTACATTCCGGAACCTGTCCGCGAAATCGACAAGCCGTTCCTTATGCCTATCGAAGATGTCTTCTCCATCTCCGGTCGTGGTACTGTTGTTACGGGCCGTGTGGAACGCGGTATCATCAAGGTTGGTGACGAAGTTGAAATCGTCGGCGTGAAAGACACCCAGAAGACAACCTGCACAGGCGTTGAAATGTTCCGCAAGCTGCTTGATCAAGGTGAAGCCGGTGACAACATCGGTGTCCTTCTTCGTGGCACAAAGAGAGATGAGGTGGAACGCGGTCAGGTGCTCGCTGCTCCGAAGACCATTACGCCCCATAAGAAATTTAAGGCTGAAGTGCTCGTCCTCTCTAAGGAAGAGGGTGGTCGTCACACGCCTTTCTTCTCTGGATACCGTCCGCAGTTCTATTTCAGAACCACCGACATCACCGGTGTCATCACGCTGCCTGAAGGCGTTGAAATGGTTATGCCTGGCGATAACTCACAGTTCATCGTTGAACTTATTGCACCCATCGCCATGCAGGAACAGCTTCGCTTCGCTATTCGTGAAGGTGGACACACAGTTGGTTCTGGCGTTGTAACCGAAATTATTGAGTAACAATTATGCGAATCAATATCATACTTGCTTGCACCGAATGCAAACGGCGCAACTATAGCACGCAAAAAAACAAGAAGAACACAACTGGTCGTCTTGAAGTGAAAAAGTATTGTCCCTGGGACAAAAAAGTGACACTTCATCGCGAAAGCAAGTAACGAATCTTCCACCCGCGGTTCTTCCGCGGGTGCTTGCAGGGCAGTAACTCCAACGGCTAGAGTGGCGGTCTCCAAAACCGCAAGTTGGGGGTTCGAATCCCTCCTGCCCTGCCATCTTTTTTTTGCGCCGAATGTTCTGGCCCTATGGCGGAAGAGAAGGCGCTTTTTTTTTTCAAAGCCTGAAACACTTCGAAAGATCCGAACGGCAACCCAGAAACACCGCGCCGACCACATGTCGTAAAGGCATGGGCGAAAACTCCTGCAAGGTAGATTCTTATGGCCAAAAATCAGGAAGCTTCTTCCGTCAATAAAAACGCGAAGCCCAATGTCTTCCGTCGCTTCAGCGAATACGTTGACGCCTCACGCCTTGAATTGCGCAAGGTTACATGGCCAACAGCCGCTGAGACCAAAAAGGCTTCTCTTGCTGTGCTAAGCTTTGTTGCGGTTATGGCCGTAATTCTCGGCCTGGTTGATCTCGGTCTCTCGAGTCTTATCAAACTCGTCTTATCGTAGAGGGAATACTGGCAGAGAGTATACACCTGTTCTCTGCTTACCAAAGCCCGATTTTTATACAATTGCACAGCGAAACGCGATTCACAGGGTAAATGCATTTCTCATCGCATGCTGCGTCAGGTAGACGACTATCAGACACATTACCTGCAGATTAAAAACTGTCCAAGGCGATGCGTTCTGGGAATCATGGAAATACTGCCGTCCGGTACACGCATTCGGACGGATGTTCACACACCAATAAAGAAATTTTTGAGAGGCAGCGTTTCCTCCCCGGACTGAAGCCAGGGATTTCCACGCTGAGAATATACGATGAAGGAAATGGACGATCTTGATACCTTCACCCCCATTCTCGATGCCGAGGGCAAAGAGTCTCTTGAAGGCGAAGCGCAGAAGAAACCCCGCTGGTATATTGTGCACACCTATTCCGGCTTTGAACAACGCGTGCAGAAAACAATCAATGAATTGAAACGCACGGGGCAGGATCAGGGATTGATCGAAGAAGTGATCGTCCCGACCGAAAAAGTTGTTGAAGTCTCAAAAGGCGGTCAGAAGCGTACAACAACACGTAAATCCTATCCGGGCTATGTGCTTGTGCGTATGATTATGACGGACCTTTCGTGGCATCTCGTACAGTCTATACCAAAGGTGACAGGTTTTATCGGTGGAAAAAACCGCCCTGCTCCCATGCGAGACAGCGAAGCACAGCACATCCTTGACCTTATGAAAACGAGTCAGGATACACCTCGGCCCAAGTTTAGCTATGAACCAGGGGAAGAGGTGCGCGTTATTGATGGACCTTTTGGCGGCTTTAACGCCGTGGTCCAGGAAGTAAATTACGACAAGGGCAAGCTGACGGTATCTGTTTCCATTTTTGGCCGTCAGACACCTATGGAACTTGATTTTGCTCAGGTTTCTAGGGGCTAGTCCCTCATTAACCTCATAGTCATCAGGAATCAGCTATCATGGCGAAGAAAGAAGTAGCAAAGATCAAATTGCAAATTCAGGCAGGAGCGGCCAATCCCTCTCCGCCGGTGGGACCTGCCCTTGGTCAGCACGGTCTGAATATTATGGGTTTCTGTAAGGAATTCAATGCCCGTACCCAGGATCAAAAGGGCATGGTTATTCCGGTTGTGATCACAGTCTACGCAGACCGTTCATTCTCCTTTATCACCAAGACTCCCCCTGCGGCCGTTCTCATTTTGAAGGCGGCCAAGATCGAAAAGGGAAGCGGTGAGCCCAACAAGAAAAAAGTTGGAAGTCTCACCATGGCCCAGGTTGAGGAGATCGCGAAGGTAAAACTCCCCGATCTCAACGCCATCAGCCTTGAGTCAGCGGTGAAGACCATTGCAGGAACAGCACGCAGTATGGGCATTGATGTGAAGTAGAAGACTCCCTTCAGTACCGAGACTCGTAGCGATCAATTGGACTGCCGGCTGTATGGCCCAGGCAGGAGATGCATAACGACAAGGAAAATACTATGCCCAAACACGGAAAAAAATTTCAGGATGCTGTTAAAAACAACGCTGTTCAGGACAAAACAAGCGTCGAGGAAGCCGTCTCCAAGTCTTTGAAAAGTTCCTTTGTCAAATTCGACGAGACTGTTGACGTAGCCTTGCGCCTGGGCGTTGATCCAAAATATTCCGATCAGATGGTTCGCGGGGCGGTCTCTCTTCCGCACGGTCTCGGCAAAACCGTGCGTGTTGCCGTTTTCTGCAAGGGTGAGAAGCAGGCAGAAGCCAAGGACGCCGGCGCCGACGTGTACGGAGCCGAGGATCTTGTCGCGCGGATCAAAGACGGCTGGCTCGAATTTGACGCCGCCGTCGCCACCCCTGACTGTATGGCCCTTGTTGGTCAGGTCGGCCGTATTCTCGGTCCCCGCGGTCTTATGCCTAACGCTAAGACAGGCACGGTGACCATGGATGTCGCCAAGACCATAAATGAGCTCAAGGCCGGACGTGTTGAATTCAAGGTCGACAAAGCAGGCATTCTTCATGCTCCCCTTGGCAAGGTTTCCTTTGGCGACGAAAAGATTCTCGACAACCTGAAGACCCTGCTCAAAGCGGTCAATCAGGCCAAGCCGTCCGCCGCAAAAGGTACCTACATGATGACCATGTCTATTTCAACGACCATGGGCCCCGGCTTCAAGGTCGACATGGGTCAGCTTAAAAAATTTCTTGACGCATAGTCATATTGGCAGAGGCCCTGAAATTCCAGTCCGAGACAACAGGTCCCCCAAGAGGGTGTAAAAATCCTGTCTAGACGTTTCTTTGGCTAGGCATTTCTTCCGACGAACTTTGAACATGTGAGGGTTCACATGGATAGATCTGGGAAAGCAGCAATAATTGAAGCCTTCAAGGCACTGGCTGATAAGGCTTCCTTTGCCTGCGTTACCGACTTCAAAGGGATGACGGTTGAAGAGCTGACGAACCTGAGAGTAACTATTCACAAAGCGGGTGGCGAATATCACGTCATCAAAAACACTCTCGGCCGCATAGCTGTTACCGACACAAAACACGATGGACTCAAGGATAAATTCCACGAGAACACCGCTGTTGCCCTTGGTTTTGATGACCCGGTTGCTGTTGCCAAGTCTGTCGTAGAATTTTCCAAAACAAGCCAGCTTTTCGGCGTGCGCTGTGCAAGCCTCGACGGAAAGCTCATGGACAAAGCCCAAGTAGAGGCGCTTTCTAAACTTCCCGGCCGTGAGCAACTTCTTGCCCAACTGCTCGGGACATTCAACGCCGTTCCTACAAACTTTGTTTCACTCTTTGCGAATATTCTGCGCGGACTTTTGTATGCTCTCAAAGCTATTGAAGAGCAGAAAAGCAAGGCCTAATTTTTCATTCACCCACTTTGTACATATCAGGAGTCAATCATGGCTGTTACGAAAGAAGAAGTTATTGAATTTATTTCCAATATGACCGTCCTTGAACTCAGTGAGCTCATCAAGGAGCTTGAGGACAAATTCGGTGTGTCTGCTGCCGCCCCCGCCGCTGCCATGGTCATGGCTGCACCTGCAGGCGGTGATGGTGGAGCTGCTGCAGAGGAAAAAACCGAATTTGATGTCGTCCTCAAGGAAGTAGGTCCCAACAAGATCAACGTCATTAAGGTTGTCCGTGCTCTGACCAGCCTTGGCCTCAAAGAGGCGAAAGAAAAGGTTGATGGCTGCCCCTCCACTCTCAAGGAAGGCGTATCCAAAGAGGAAGCTGAAGAAGCCAAGAAGCAGCTCACCGAAGCCGGTGCTGTTGTGGAGCTTAAGTAAGCTCATACAAGGCTTATTTTTCAAGGGGCGGATTTTTCCGCCCCTTTTTTCTTCACCCCCAAAAAAAATCAGCAAAGTTCCACAAAAAACTTGCTTTTTGCAATTTAATGCAGTAGCTTTAAAAATTCATGTATCATTAATAACGATTTTTTGTCGACAGCTTTCCAAAAATCTGGGGAACTGTCGCCCTTTTCTCTTTTTCCCGCTTCCCCGTATGACGCGCCAAACGCCAAACGCCCTTTCTCAACTTCTTTCTTTTTTGAGGTACCCATGCGGCAGCTTACCAAGCAGTTCGGTAAAATCAAGGTATCCGTTCCTATTCCGCATCTCCTGACTCTTCAGATTGATTCCTACAAAAAATTTCTTCAAGAGGGCACGACCCCCGAAAACCGTGATAAAACACTCGGCCTCGAAGGTGTTTTTCATACGGTTTTCCCCATCGAAGATTTTAATGGGACCAGCAGTCTGGAATTTGTCAAGTACGAAATTCAGGACCCAAAATATGATATCCCCGAGTGCATCACGAAGGGATTGACCTACGAAGCTCCGCTGCGCATCCATGTCCGCCTCGTTCTCTACGACGTAGACGACCAGGGGGCAACAAAAACCCCCCGCGATATCAAAGAACAGGACATCTATTTCGGCACCATTCCGCTTATGACGGAAAAGGGGACCTTCATTATTAACGGGACCGAACGCGTCATTGTCAATCAACTCCAGCGCTCACCCGGTATCATCTTTGAACATGATGAAGGCAAGACCCATTCAAGCCACAAATTTCTCTACTCATGCCGCATTATTCCAATGCGCGGTTCCTGGCTCGACTTCGATTTCGACCATAAAGACATCCTTTATGTACGGATCGACCGCCGGCGCAAAATGCCGGCAACCATTCTCTTCAAGGCCATGGGGATGAGTTCCCAAGAGATCCTCGATTACTTCTACAGAACCGAAACCTACACCCTCTCAGATGACGCCCGTCTCTTTTGGAAGGTGGAAAAGGATCTTTTCAGAAAGGAGCCGGCCTACGCCGACATCAACACCGCCGACGGGAAAACCCTCGTCAAAGCCGGCAAGGAAATCACCAAGGGCAAGTGGAATCGCATTATTGAGAGCGGCATCGAAAAAATCGAAGTCAACCCCGATGCCCTTCTCGGCATGTTCTGCTCCAAAGACATCGTTGATGAAAAAACGGGCGAAGTCATTGCAAAAGCCGCCGATGAAATAACAGCCCAAATCGTTGAAAGAATTCGCGAGGTTGGCTTCACGGAGATCACCGTCCTTCATACACAGGGAACAGACACGTCCTCCTCAATCCGCGATACGTTGATTCTCGACCATACCGAGGACACCCTAAAGGCCCAGGAAGAAATCTACCGCAGGCTCCGCCCGTCCTCGCCGCCGACCCCCGAGATCGCGGCAAGCTTCTTTGACAACCTTTTCCGCAATGAGATGTACTACGACCTTTCGCCCGTGGGTCGCTACAAAATCAACCAACGTCTCAAACTCGAAAAAGGTCTCGACGAAAACGAACTCAAAGCCCTTAAAAGCGTGAGAACCCTTCGTGACGAAGATATCCTTATCGCCATCAAGAACCTCGTGGATCTCAAAGATGCCCACGGTCCGGCTGACGATATCGATCATCTCGGAAACCGCCGAGTTCGGCTTGTCGGAGAACTTGTCGAGAATCAGTACCGTATAGGTCTTGTACGGATGGAACGTGCCATTAAGGAACGGATGAACGTGCAGGAAAGCTCCCAGCTGATGCCCCACGACCTTATCAATCCAAAGCCGGTGGGAGCCGTTCTCAAAGAATTTTTCGGGACTTCTCAGCTTTCTCAGTTCATGGATCAGACTAATGCCCTTTCCGAGGTTACGCACAAACGCCGTCTTTCGGCCCTTGGTCCCGGTGGCCTCACGCGCGAGCGCGCCGGTTTTGAGGTACGTGACGTGCACACATCCCACTACGGCCGCATCTGCCCCATCGAAACCCCCGAAGGTCCAAACATCGGTCTTATTGTCTCGCTTACGACCTTTGCCCGTGTCAACGACTTCGGTTTTATCGAAACACCCTACCGTGTGGTGAAAAACTGCCATGTGACCGATGAAGTCATTCAGCTTGACGCCTCAAGTGAGGACGAACGTCAGGTCGTTGCCCAGGCGGACGTTAAGCTTGACGCGAACAACAACCTTGTTGATGAATTCGTCACGGCCCGTGTCAAGGGCGAAGTGGAAATGAAACGCAAGGAAGATGTGACCCTGATGGATATTTCCCCAAGTCAGATGGTCTCAATTTCAGCGGCCCTCATTCCCTTCCTTGAGCACGACGACGCGAACCGCGCCCTCATGGGAAGCAACATGCAGCGCCAGGCGGTTCCGCTTCTTCGCAGCGAAAAGCCTATTGTGGGAACAGGGATGGAAGTGGATGTCGCTCGTGACAGCGGAGCATGTATTGTGGCTCCCGGCGACGGACATGTGCAGTACGTGGATGCAAAGCGTATAGTCGTTGCATATGATGACCCGTCCCTCTTTCCGGAGTCGGGAGGCGTCAAGGGATACGATCTCCTCAAATTCCACAAGTCAAACCAGAACACCTGCTTTGGCCAGAAACCAACATGTTTCCCGGGTCAGACCTTTACAAAAGGTCAGATTCTTGCAGACGGCCCCGGCATCGACGAAGGTGTTCTGGCTCTTGGCAAGAACCTAGTCGTAGCATTTATGCCCTGGTGCGGCTACAACTACGAGGACTCCATCCTTATCTCGGAAAAAGTTGTCAAGGACGATGTCTTCACATCCATCCACATTGAGGAATTCGAGGTAGTGGCCAGAGACACCAAGCTTGGCCCCGAGGAAATCACCTGCGATATTCCGAATGTCGGCGATGACATGCTGCGCAATCTCGATGAAAGCGGCATTATCCGCATCGGAGCCCCGGTGAAGCCCGAAGACATTCTTGTCGGAAAAATTACCCCTAAGGGCGAAACGCAGCTGACTCCTGAGGAAAAACTGCTACGGGCAATCTTCGGCGAAAAAGCCAGGGACGTTAAGAACACCTCCCTTAAGGTTCCACCGGGAGTTGAGGGTACGGTCATTGACGTCAAGGTCTTCAACCGTCGTTCCTCCAGCGAAAAGGAGAAAGATGAGCGCACAAAGGAAATCGAACTTCTGGAGCGCCAATCTCTCGACGAAAAAGAGGAAAACCACATCCGGGCCCTTGGCATGCGGACACGCGAACTGCTCATCCCCATTGTTCGTGGCAAACAGGTGAGCGTCACCGTTTCTGGCAAGAAGAAGGGAGACGTTATCGTCGAGGCCGGAGGAGTGATCTCGACGGAAAATATCGAGGCAATCCCCGTACGCAAATTCGCAGGTCTCTTCAAAAGCCGGGAAACAAACGATGCGGTCGCCAAAATCCTTGATGACTACAATAAGCAGGTTGACTACATCCACAACATCTACGAATCAAAACGTGGCAAGATTTCTGAAGGAGACGACTTGGCTCCCGGTGTCATCAAGATGGTCAAGGTTCATGTGGCCATAAAACGCAAACTCTCCGTTGGTGACAAAATGGCGGGCCGTCACGGAAACAAGGGTGTTGTCTCGTGCATTTTGCCCGAAGAGGATATGCCCTTCTTTAAGGACGGCAGACCGGTCGACATTGTCCTCAATCCCCTCGGCGTGCCCTCCCGAATGAACATCGGTCAGATCATGGAGACCCACCTTGGATGGGGCGCCAAGGAACTTGGCAGAATGCTGGCATCACTAGTTGACTCCGGAAAAGCCCTTGATGTTGTACGTAATGAGGTCAAGGACATATTCTCCTCCCCGGAAATCAACGAGCTCGTTGATGATATGGGTGATGAGGAATTCATTGAAAGCGTAAAGAAGCTAAAAAGCGGAATTGTGACACGAACGCCTGTCTTTGACAGTGCAACCGAGGAAGAAATCTGGGGTTGGATGGACAAGGCAAAACTTGACAATGACGGAAAGACCCAACTCTACGATGGCCGCACGGGCCAGCCGTTTGAGAACCGAGTGACCACCGGTGTCATGTATATGCTGAAACTTCACCATCTTGTGGACGAAAAGATCCATGCCCGTTCAACCGGTCCCTACTCGCTTGTGACGCAGCAGCCTCTCGGTGGTAAAGCCCAGTTCGGTGGGCAGCGTCTCGGTGAAATGGAGGTCTGGGCTCTTGAGGCATACGGAGCGGCCTATCTTCTGCAGGAATTTCTTACCGTCAAGAGCGACGATGTCGCAGGCCGCGTGAAGATGTATGAAAAAATCGTCAAGGGAGACAACTTCCTTGAAGCAGGCTTGCCGGAATCCTTCAACGTTCTTGTCCAGGAACTCAAAAGTCTTGGCCTGAACGTAACTCTTCACGAAGAGGAAGAGAAAAAAACTCCCAAGCATTTTGCGGACAGAGTCTACAAAGCCTGATATCTCCCTGTCCCACGCTTTTGCAAAACCCTTTTCTTGAGCGTTCCGCAATAAGGAATTGACATGAGCCTTGACGAACTCTTTACAGCCCGCGGTATGAACAACAGTGTCTCCAATATCAAGAACCTGACCGCGATCCAAATTTCTCTTGCCTCTCCCGAGATTATCAGGGAGTGGAGTTATGGCGAGGTCAAGAAACCTGAGACAATCAACTACCGTACCTTCAAACCAGAACGTGACGGTCTCTTCTGCGCAAAGATCTTCGGTCCCGTAAAGGACTACGAATGTAACTGCGGCAAATACAAACGAATGAAGCATCGCGGCATCGTCTGCGAGAAATGCGGCGTTGAAGTCATTGCCTCAAAGGTGCGCCGTGAGCGCATGGGACATATCGAACTCGCCGCACCCGTTGCCCACATCTGGTTCCTGAAGACCCTGCCCTCCAAAATTGGCACCCTTCTCGACATCACCATGGCGGATCTCGAGAAGGTCCTATACTTTGACTCCTATGTAGTGCTTGATCCCGGCAAAACCAATCTCCAGAAGCAGCAGGTAATCTCTGAAGATCTCTATGCCCAGTACGTTGAGCACTACGGCGGAGAAGAGGCTCTGGAAGTAGGCATGGGCGCTGAAGCCATCAGAAAGCTTCTTGAGGAACTCAACCTCGAGGAGTTGAAGGAACAGCTGCGCGAGGAAGGAGAACTCACAAAGAGCTCCACAAAGAAGAAGAAAATCACAAAACGCCTCAAAATTGTCGAATCATTCCTGGAATCCCACAACAAACCCGAATGGATGATTCTCGAAGTGATTCCAGTTATTCCGCCGGAACTCCGTCCCCTTGTCCCTCTGGACGGCGGCCGCTTCGCCACAAGTGATCTCAACGACCTTTACCGTCGCGTAATCAACAGAAACAACCGTTTGAAACGTCTGATTGATCTCGGAGCCCCGGAAATCATCATCCGCAACGAAAAACGTATGCTGCAGGAAGCGGTTGATGCTCTTTTTGACAACGGTCGCCGTGGTCGTGCCATTTCCGGCACAAATGGCCGTCCACTGAAATCCCTCTCCGACATGATCAAGGGCAAGCAGGGACGTTTCCGTCAAAACCTCCTAGGCAAACGTGTAGACTACTCAGGCCGTTCCGTTATCACCGTCGGACCTTACCTGAAACTTCATCAGTGTGGTCTGCCGAAAAAAATGGCTCTTGAACTCTTCAAGCCGTTTATTTATTCGGAACTTGAGAAACGGGGACACGCATCTACCATCAAGAGCGCAAAAAAGATGGTTGAGCGGGAAGAACTCGTTGTGTGGGATATTCTTTCTGAAGTCGTCCGTGAATACCCCATTCTGCTGAACCGTGCACCAACACTCCACAGACTGGGTATTCAGGCCTTTGAGCCCCTGCTTGTGGAGGGTAAGGCCATACGACTCCATCCTCTCGTATGTACTGCCTACAACGCTGACTTCGACGGCGACCAGATGGCAGTGCACATTCCCCTCTCCGTGGAGGCTCAGATCGAATGTCGCGTGCTCATGATGAGCACGAACAACATCCTCTCCCCGGCCAACGGCAGTCCTGTCATTGTGCCTTCGCAGGATATTGTGCTTGGACTTTACTACATGACCTGCGCACGAAGCTTCGAAAAGGGCGAGGGAATGACCTTCTGTGCTCCATGGGAAGTGGAGGCCGCCTATGACGCGGGTCAGGTCTCTCTCCACGCCAAGATCAAGGTGCGCCTGAAAGAGAACGAACCTCTTGTAGAGACAACGCCTGGCCGAGTTCTTGTGAGCAATATTCTGCCCCCCAACATGCCGTTTGATAATGTCAACAAAGTTCTCACAAAGAAGGCTATCGGAAAGCTTGTCGACACCGCATACCGCAGTTTCGGGATCAAGGCGACGGTCATCCTTTGCGACAAAATCAAGGATATGGGGTACGAATTCGCAACCCGTGCCGGAATCACCATCGGGCTTAAGGATATGACGATTCCCGCACGCAAGAAAATGATCCTTGAAGCGTCTGCCAACGAGGTGGACGAGATCGAACGCCAGTATCAGGACGGTAACATCACAAAGAGCGAAAAGCGTAACAAGGTCATTGACGTCTGGACGAAAACAACGCAGGACATCTCCAAGGAAATGATGAAGGAGATATCCAAGGACCGTCTTGAAAAGAAAGACGAGTCAGGCCAGGTGATCGCAAGAGCCGAAGATGACAGTTTCAACCCAATCTTTATGATGAGCAACTCCGGCGCACGCGGTAACGCGGAACAGATGCGTCAGCTCGCCGGCATGCGCGGCCTTATGGCGAAGCCAAACGGTGATATCATCGAAACGCCGATCACATCCTCCTTCCGTGAAGGTCTCTCCGTTCTGCAGTACTTCACCTCCACCCACGGCGCCCGCAAAGGTCTTGCCGACACGGCGCTTAAGACTGCAAACTCTGGATATCTCACCCGCCGGCTCGTCGACGTTGTTCAGGACGTCATTGTTTCCGAACATGACTGTCATACGGTCAACGGCGTTGAACTCACTCCCATCAAGGAAGGTGCAGACGTCAAGGTGACCCTCTCCGAACGCCTTATCGGTCGCGTTCTTCTCTATGACATCCATGATCCCGATGACACGACGAAAATCCTCCTTCCTGAAAACACCCTGATCACGGAAAAGGAAGCGAAACTCATTGAAAGCAAGAACATCCAGTCCGTCACCGTGCGTTCACCACTCACCTGCCAGTCAGAACGCGGTATCTGCGCCATGTGCTACGGGCGAGACCTTGCCCGTGGGAATCTCGTCAACATCGGTGAAACCGTCGGAATCATTGCGGCCCAATCCATCGGTGAGCCGGGCACGCAGCTGACCATGCGTACCTTCCACGTCGGTGGTACGGCTTCCAATACCCTTGAACTGAGCAAATACAAATCGCAGAACAAAGGCCGTGTCCACCTGCACAGGGTCCGTTCCGTCACGAGAAGCGACGGAACACAGATTGTCCTTGGCAAAAGTGGTCATCTGACGATTGTGGACCCGCAAGGACGTGAGTGCGAAAAATACGTGCTTCCGAACGGTTCTCATCTCTTTGTCCATGACGATCAGGAAATCGCGAAGGATACAGTTCTTGCCGAATGGGATTCCTCAAACGAACCCTTTATCTCTGAGGAAGCTGGTATAGTCCGCTTTGAAAATATCATTGAGGGCAAAACCGTTCAGGAGTCGACGGACGAAATCACGAGTTCCACGTCACTTACAATCATGGAGTATCGCTCAACAAATCTCAAACCCTCCATCTCCATTTGCGACGACGAAGGGAATGTGAAAAAGTTCTCCCATGGCTCTAATACCGATGCCACCTATATTTTGCCGGTGGGCGCCATTCTCATGGTGAAAGACGGAGACCGGATTGAGGTGGGCGAACCCATCGCGCGCCGTCCTCGTGAAACATCAAAAACAAAGGATATCGTGGGTGGTCTTCCGCGCGTAGCTGAACTCTTTGAGGCGAGAAAGCCCAAGGATATCGCTGTCGTCTCTGATATTACCGGCACGGTTGTCTACGCTCCTGACGCCAAGGGAAAGAGAAAAATCATCGTGCGCCCCGAAATCGGCGAGGAACGGGAATATCTCATTCCAAAGGGCAAACGTATCACAGCAGCCGACGGTGACTTCATTGACGCTGGAGATCCTCTGACGGAAGGTTTCCCTGAATTGCCGGATATTCTGCGTACCAAGGGAGAAAAATTCCTTGCCCGCTATCTAGTGGACGAAATTCAGAACGTCTATCGATTCCAGGGCGTGGCTATCGACGACAAGCATATCGAAACCATCGTGCGTCAGATGCTGAAAAAGGTCACCATCATTGATTCTGGTGGTACAACCCTTCTTGAGGGAGAACAGGTAGACAAGACTGACTTCCGCCTCGAGAACAGGAAGGCCATTGCCGAGGGACGCCGTCCAGCCACGGCGGAACCTCTGGTGCTGGGAATCACCCAGGCTTCCCTTTCAACAACGTCCTTCATCTCGGCAGCCTCCTTCCAGGAAACAACCAAGGTCCTCACCGAGGCCTCGCTCAAGGGAAAGACAGACACTTTGCGCGGACTCAAGGAAAACGTCATCGTGGGACGTCTCATTCCTGCAGGTACAGGCTATCGCGATTATGTGTCCGGTGATATCGTCGTCCCGGATCAGAAGGAGCGACCAGACAAGTTCCTTGATGAACTGAAGGATAAGCCAGTTATTGCCGATCTCGGTCGTTAGATACTATTAACAAAGAATCCCGCATAATGCGGGATTCTTTGTATACCAGGGGTTGCGACCAAATAATCAGGTGGTCCGCCATACTCAGAATATCCTCTTCATTCGAGGAATTTCCCTCCATACGCCGGAGAAATCCGTGAACATTCTCATCGCCCCAGACTCCTTTAAGGAATCACTGTCTTCAAGCGATGCCGCAAAGGCCATTATGAAAGGCTTCCAAAAAGCTATTCCTGACGCATCATTCCGTCTTCTTCCTCTCGCAGACGGAGGAGAAGGAACAGCAGAGGCCATTGTCAACGCAAAGAATGGAAAGATGATTTCCTCAACCGCGCAGGATCCTCTAGGCAAACCCATAACAGCCCGTCTCGGTTTGCTCGACAACAACACAGCAGTTCTTGACGTGGCGGAGGCAAGCGGACTTTCCCTGGTACCGCCATCACTCAGGGATCCAAAAAGGACCACAAGCAAGGGCACGGGGCAGCTCATCAAAAAAGCCCTCGACCTCGGGGCGCAACGCATCATCATCGGCCTCGGAGGGAGCGCCACAAACGACGGTGGGATCGGTCTTCTGAGCGCTCTTGGTGTCCGTTTCCTCGATGCGAACGGAAAGACAGTGAGCACGGCTGAGGACATGGCACAAATCAGGCACGTGGACGAAGAAGACATTGATCCGCGTCTCGACAATGTCCACATTGAAGTTGCCTGCGACGTAAATAACCCATTGACCGGCCCAAGGGGCGCAAGTTTCGTCTACGGTCCTCAAAAAGGCGGAACCGCAAAAGTCCTTGAGGAGCTCGACAAAAACCTCGAACTCCTTGCCGACCTTGTTTCCTGCGCCCATGGCGCGGACGTCTCTCATTCCCCAGGGGCCGGAGCTGCAGGGGGAATCGGATGGGCTCTGATGGCCTTTCTGCACGCGTCCATGCGCCCAGGCATTGAACTTGTCGCTGACGCGGTGGGATTGGCAGGCGCTGTCGAATGGGCTGATCTTGTGGTGACAGGAGAAGGAAAAATCGACAAGCAAACCCTCCATGGAAAGGCCGTCAAGGGCATCGCGGATCTGGCGAATACACGCGGGAAACCCGTTCTGGCCTTCGGTGGAATGGTCACGGAGGACGCACGCCACCTCTTCGACAGCGGAATCGCCCTTATGACAAGCGTGCCGGGCCCATGTCTTCTGAATACGGCTCTTGCCGAGGCTCCCAGCTATCTTGAGGCGGCGGCCGAGCGCGCTAGCCGCCTTCTTCTTCTCGGCCGCTCTCTTCCTGCCTGATGGAAGATGGCTCTCTGGAAAAATAGGAAAAGCAGCTGTTCTTCTCTAGGAATTCACAACGTGAATCGGTTTTCCATTCTGCCAGGCAATAATGTTTTCGGCCATGAGATCAATGATCTTCTGACGTGCCCTCGTTGTGGCCCAGGCGATATGAGGGGTAATGAGAGTGTTCGGAGCATTGAGAAGAGGAGCATCGGCACAGGGTGGCTCCTGGGAGAGCACATCAACACCCAACCCTCCAAGTTTTCCGCTTTCAAGGGCCCGCGCGCACGCCACTTCATCCAAAAGAGGGCCCCGGGAGGTGTTTAAAAGGATCACCCCGTTACGCATCATGGCGAGGCTTTTTTCGTTGATCAGGCCCTCCGTCTCAGGAGTGAGCGGGCAGTGAAGACTTATCACATCACTTTGACGAAAAAGTTCCTCAGGCTCTACGTAGGCAAAGGGACTGTATTCGGGGCGCAACTCCCGGCTTCGTGAGCAGGCAATGATATTCATACCGAATGCATGGGCAAGTCTCCCAAGACAGCTGCCAATTGCCCCAAATCCGAAAATGCCCAGCGTGAGCCCCGAAAGACAGCGGGGTGTTTTTTTCCAGTAACACCATACGTTCCTGTCCGTCCATTCCCCGGCCTTTACACTATCACTATGCAGACTTGTATGACGGACAAGTTCTAAAAGAAGCGCAAAGGCATGCTCCGCTACATCCTGCACGCCATAGGAGACAACATTACAAACAGGGATATGCCGGGCGCGAAAGGCATCAAGGTCTATGTTGTTATAACCCGTAGCAAGTACCCCCACCATGCCGACATCCGTTAGCAAGGAGCATTCCCAGGCTCCAAGAACAACTTTGTTCACAAGAACGACGTCAGCTCCGCGGCCCCGCGATTGCACCTCTGAAGGCGGTGTATCATCATAGACAACACATTCCCCAAGCCTTTCGATAGGAGACCAGTCAATATCGCCAGGATTTAAGACCTTCCCGTCAAGAATGACAATCTTCATGAATCCCCCTAAAAAAATGCCCAAAGGCACTCTGTCTTCGGGCATTTACTGTCAGGTGAACATCAGCGTTGTTACGCGCTTTGATGATAACGACTGAAAAAGCGTCCCATCCGCTCACAGGCTGTTGTCAGCATGGATTCGTCAGGCAGATAGACAACGCGGAAATGATCTGGTTTTCCCCAATGGAAGCCAGCGCCATGAGTGATAAGTATTTTTGCCTGCTTGAGGAGATCCAGGGCAAAAAGCTCATCATCCACAATGTTAAATTTTTTCACATCCATCTTCGGAAAAATATAAAAGGCGGCTTCTGGTTTGACAGCCGAGAGCCCCGGAATATCGTTGAGGAGTTTATGAACACAGTTACGCTGTTCATAAATACGACCACCGGGCTGAAGGAGAGCCTCTGTATCAGCTCTGGATTCAAGCGCGGGCGCAATGATGGACTGAGCGGGAACATTTGAACAAAGACGCATGGCCGACAAAAGATTGAGCCCTTCTATATAGCCCTTACAGTGCGTTTTGTTCCCTGCAAGGCACATCCACCCACAACGGTATCCTGCAGCCAGGTGAGATTTCGAAATGCCGTTCAGCGAAACAGTCATAAGGTCCGGTGCAAGGGAAGCCAAGGCTATGTGCTCTTTTCCGTCCAGGACAAGTCTGTCATAGATCTCGTCCGCAAAGAGAATGAGCTCATGCTCACGCGCTATTTCGACGATCTGTTCAAGTACTTCACGTGGGTAGAGAGCGCCGGTCGGATTATTGGGGTTGATGACAACAATTCCTTTGGTCTTTTCAGTCACCTTCTTGCGGATGTCTTCAATGTCCGGAAACCAGGAACTCTCCTCGTCGCACACGTAGTGAACGGCCTTGCCTCCGGCAAGGGTCACTGACGCTGTCCAGAGGGGATAGTCGGGAGAAGGAAGTAGAACTTCGTCTCCGTCGTTCAAAAGCCCCTGCATGGAAAGAGTGATGAGTTCACTTACTCCATTTCCCGTGTAGACATCATCGATGTCTACGTTAGGAATCCC
Source organism: Desulfovibrio sp. (assembly GCA_024683955.1). GTDB lineage: Bacteria > Desulfobacterota > Desulfovibrionia > Desulfovibrionales > Desulfovibrionaceae > Desulfovibrio. The sequence goes on from JAIKXS010000085.1 coordinate 44,291, forward strand.
TTTTTCTGCACAGTACTTCACGATTGCTTCTCTGGCACTCACTTTTCCCTTACTGTCAGAATACCCCTCAGTGTCGGGGAGACAGCGAGCCATGTGATCTACTATGTGATCAGGACAGCGGAAGCCGAAATACGCGGGATTACCGATATTAAGCTTCAGGATATCTTCACCGCCACGGATCATTTTCTGGGCTTCGTCCATGATGGGGCCACGAATGTCATAGCACACATGATCCAGTTTATGTGATTTCTCATACTCTCGCATCGCACTTCAGCGTCGCTGGACAAACCAGGAAGACACCGCCTCCATATCCCTAGTAAAAATAGCCTCAACATCACAAGGGCAGTGACGTGAGATGTGGAAAAAACTTCCATCGGGGAGATCGAAGAAGACTAGCCCTTTTTCAAAGAAGTCTCAAGAAGTTGAAGATTTTTGCAGAAAAAACGCGGCTTATATTTGGGAAAAGAAAAAGACGGTTTGCCGAATCTACACCGACACTATTTTGCAAGAATGAAGAACAGTGTCAATTACGTCAATTGCCGACTCACAAAGAGACAATCGGGCTTGCTCTCCCATATGTCCCAATCTGAAGACCTTGCCGCTCATGGGACCAAAACTTCCTGCAACGACAAGTCCGCGCCGGCGCAAGGCTTCCTGCCAACCTGCGAAGGTGAACCCCTCCGGAACAAGGGCCGCCGTGACTGTTGGGGATGAAACTGGTTCATCTGCCCAAAGCCGCACACCGAGTTTTTTAAGCGACGAATGCACAAAATGCTGACAGATACGATGACGCTGAAAGACCGAATCTAGCCCTTCGGCAAACAGGGCCTGTAACGAGGCATGAAGGGCGGCCACGCCGTGCCAGTTGGGCGTGTAGGGCGAGCGGCCATCCTCATAGATTGTTTTGAAGGGAAGAATGGAGTCATACCCCTGATAATCAACCTCTCCCATACGTGAAAAAGCCACGTCGCTCACCGCTACAAAGGCAAGGGACGGAGGAAGAGAGAGGCATTTCTGGGATCCGCCGAGAGCAAGGTCAATATGCCAGCCATCGACATCAACTTCAACGCCTCCAAGACTAGAAACCATATCCACATAAAATAGGGGGACTTCGTACTGCTTTTTGAGCATTCCAAGACGTTCCAACGGATTGAGGGTACCAGACGGTGTCTCACAGTGCACGGCACAAATCATGGTTGGACGCATGGAAGAGATTTTCATTTCACAACGGTTCAAAAGATCATCGTCAAGAACTTGATTGTAAGCGGTTTCCACTGTTTCCACGGCACAGCCTAGACCTCGGGCCATATCGGCAATTCCTTGGCTGAACACGCCGTTGACAAAGACAAAAACACGGTCCCCGGGTTTGAGCGTACTTTTTAGAGCACCCCAGAGGACGAGCATACCTTCACCGCTCATGATGACCACTCTGTTTTTCGTGTGCATCATGCGTTGAAGGAAGCGCTCGGAAGCCCGCAATACCTGAAAAAAATCGTTGTCTATCTGTCCCGAGGGATAATCCTGAGCCAGGGCTTCACGAACGTAGAACGGGACAGTTACGGGACCTGGAACCATGGGAATGGGAGCGTACATTGCACTTCCTTTCTGAAAATTGTGCGAAAAAAAGACCCAGGAGAAAATGTCCAAGGGTCTTTGGTAGCAAAAAAAATGTGGGAGAACTAACGGTTACTCTTCTTTCGCCGGCTGAGATTCATCACTAGACTCAGCTTCCTTCGGCTGCGGAAGTGATTTTGTCAGCTCTATAACAGCCATGGGGGCATTGTCACCACGACGGGGCATGGCGAGCTTTGAGATGCGGGTATAGCCACCTGGGACACCGGCAAAGAGAGGACCGACCACGTCAAAAAGATGCTTTACGAGTTTGTGGTCATTAAGAACCTTATACGCCAAGCGACGCGCATGAAGGTCATTACGCTGGGCAAGGGTAATAAGTGGTTCTACGACTCTGCGCATGTCCTTGGCTTTGAGGACTGTGGTCCGGATCTTTCCGTGCAGGAGCAGGGATTTGGACAAATTCTGCATTAAAACCTTACGATGTGACGGCGTACGTGAAAATTTACGCCCGGAATTATTGTGCCTCATTTTCCTGCCTCTTCTTCCATTCCTGATATTTTTTATCAAAACCTTCGACGGTCATGCCAAAGTCAAGGCCCATACTCACCAGAACGCTCTTAATTTCATCAAGGGATTTTCGCCCAAAATTCTTGGTTTTGAGCATTTCAGATTCGGAACGCTGGACAAGCTCACCAACAGTCGCGATATTGGCACCGCGAAGACAGTTTGTGGCGCGAACAGAGAGTTCGAGCTCGGAGATATCCTTGAAAAGGCTTTCATCGATATCACCGGACCCGTCATTTCCGTCCGTGCTTGAACCTGAATCCTGCTCATCGAAGTTGATGAAGACTGAAATCTGATCCTTGATAATTTTCGCACTGTAGGCGATGGCGTCTTCAGGCGTAACAGAACCATCGGTCCAAACTTCAAGAATAAGCTTATCGAAGTTGGTCATCTGGCCGACACGGGCCTGCTCAACAGTATAAGCAACCTTGCGAACCGGGGAGAAGCTTGAATCAAGTTTAATCAAGCCGATCTCTTCATCAAGACCTTCGTGCATATCAGCCGGGAGATATCCCTTGCCCATGCGAACCTCAAACTCAAAATCCAATGACTTGTCTTCTGTGACAGTTGCGATATGGAGCTCGGGATTCAAAATGGCCACGTGCTGGTTGGTCACAATATCACCGGCCTTGATTTCACCCCTTCCTTCTTTATGCAGGGTAAGACGCTGCGGCTCATCAGTGTCCATGGCCATGCGAACCTGTTTAATATTCAGGATCACATCGGTTACGTCTTCATGGACGCCTGGTATGGCCGTGAATTCGTGTTGAACACCGGAAATCTTCACCGACACAAAGGCTGCACCCTGCAAGGATGAAAGCAAAACCCGGCGCATGGCGTTACCAATAGTTGTGCCGTAACCACGCTCTAGGGGTTCACAAACAAATTTCCCATGCGTGGCGCTCGTACTTTTTTCGTCATCACGGACTATACGCTCCGGTTTCACAAGCACAGACCAGTTGCGGGAATTGATAAGGCGGTCACCCTGTTTACTTAGCATGCCTCACCTGCTTATTTCGAATAGAGTTCGACGATGAGCTGTTCGTTCACCTGGAACTGAATGTCTTCGCGCTGCGGGATGGCTTTCACTGTTCCCTTGAAAGCGGCACCGTCACTTTCAAGCCAAGAGGGACAACCACGACGGGCAATGACTTCCTGCGCCTGAGCGAGAACAGGAATTTTGCGATTTCCCTCGGGAACTTCAATGCAATCGCCGACCTTCACCTGAAGTGAAGGGATGTCAACTTTTTTACCGTTGAGGGTGAAAATACCGTGCCGGACAAGCTGGCGTGCCTGGTTGCGCGAATTGGCAAAACCAAGTCTGTAGACGACATTGTCAAGTCGACGTTCAAGAAGGATAAGCAGGTTGGCGCCGGTGACACCTTTCTGCATTTCAGCCTTTTTGAAATAGTTGCGGAACTGGCGCTCAAGGAGGCCATAAGCACGTTTTGTCTTCTGCTTTTCACGCAACTGCACAGCATACTCACTGATTTTCTTGCGGGCATGTCCGTGCTGCCCCGGAACAAAGGGATGTTTTTCCTGGGCGCACTTTTCTGTGAAGCAACGGTCGCCTTTCAAAAACAGCTTGCACCCCTCACGACGGCAGAGCCGGCACTTCCCATCTGTATATTTAGCCATGTCAATATCCTTACTGTTTCAATAACAACGACAAAAGCTACACGCGACGACGCTTGGGCGGACGGCAGCCATTGTGAGGAATGGGGGTAATATCACGAATAAAAGCCACTCTGAACCCGGCCTGAGAGATAGCTCGCATAGCAGCCTCACGACCGGTTCCGGGGCCTTTCACATAGACGCCAACAGTGCGCATTCCGCTTTCCTGCGCTTTCTTGGCAGCTGTCTCAGCGGCCACCTGGGCAGCAAATGGAGTGGATTTCCGTGAACCCTTGAATCCACTTTGCCCCGAAGACGCCCAAGAAACGGCGTTCCCGCGTGTGTCACTGAAGGTTACAATTGTATTATTGAACGATGCCAGAATATGCGCAATGCCTACAGGCACGTTCTTCTTGTCTTTTCTTTTCGCGGATTTATTGCTGGCTGCGGCCATGACTCACCCTCTATTTATTTCTTTTTGCCGACCAGACCGTGTCTGGGGCCTTTACGTGTATGCGCATTGGTATGTGTCCGCTGACCACGGACAGGCAACCCACGACGATGGCGAAGGCCGCGATAACAGCCGATGTCCATCAAACGCTTGATATTGCTCGACACTTCACGGCGAAGGTCTCCCTCCACCTTGTAGTTTTGCTCGAGTTCCTTACGAACGTCGTTGACTTCTTCTGCAGACAGGTCATCAATGTTGCGTTGCCAGTCTATGCCGGCTTTATCGAGGACTTTGAGCGCTGTTGTGCGGCCGACGCCGTAAATGTACGTCAAGGCAATATCCACTCTTTTGCCACGAGGCAAGTCAACTCCTGCTATTCTCGCCACAACACATCTCCTGCCCTAGCCCTGGCGCTGTTTATGCCGGGGGTTTTCACAAATGACCCGAAGAACACCCTTGCGCCGGATAACTTTGCACTTAGGGCATATTTTCTTAACTGAAGGTCTTACTTTCATGGTTTTCTCCTGCTTGCAGCGCCCGTAAAACGCACCGGGAGTGCGTAGGGGCCTGGCGCATGTTGTCCTTTGGGTACAAGGCCCAAACAGAACCATTTTTCATACACCCGACAAAAATGGCTGTCAAGCGCTAATAGTATGTCTATTCAAACCTCGGTCCGAAATGCTGAGAATCTGAGGACCGTTTGGGGTAATTGCCACGCTGTGCTCAAAATGGGCCGCCCATTTGCGGTCCCTCGTCACAGCCGTCCAGCCGTCGTCCAGTATGTCGACTTCGTAGGATCCCTGAGTGACCATGGGTTCAATCGCTATCACCATGCCGTTCTGAAGGGTAAGCCCACGAACGCCTGTCTTAAAATTCGGCACCTCTGGTTTTTCATGCATATGCGCACCGACTCCGTGACCGACAAAACGCCGTACGACGCCGAGACCGCGCTCTTCGACATAGGCCTGTACTGCGGCCCCTATGGCGTAGACATCGTTTCCGGAAACAGCCTGCTCGATGCCAACATAGAGCGATTCCTCAGTAACGCGCATGAGGGTGCGTGCCTCGGCTGAAACTTCCCCTACGGGAAAAGTCCTCGCCGCATCTCCGACAAATCCGTCAAAGACCACTCCCATGTCTACACTTACGATATCACCGTTTTCGACCACCCGCTCCGAAGGAAATCCGTGTACGACCTCCTCATTGACGGATGTGCAGATGGCGAAAGGATATCCGTTATAGCCAAGAAAAGCCGGCTGAACATGATAGTCATTGCACATATCAAGGGCTAGCTCGTTGATCTGACGGGTTTTGACCCCGGGTTTCAACATGTCGCCAACCGCGTCGAGAATGTTAGCCACCATGCGGTCAGCTTCCCGTAGGCAGCCGATTTCCCGCGCATTTTTGATATAAGCACCGTGATACTTTTTCATTGAACGCCTCGATTACGACCTGCCACCTCTTCGCGCGTCCGACATTAACTTCTGGTACTGTCCGCTTATGACATAGCTTTCAACACGATTCATGAAATCCATGGCAACGCCCACGAGAATCAGCAGACTTGTTCCGCCGAAATAAAAAGGCACGTTAAATTTGCTGATGAGCAGCATGGGCATAAGACAGACGATAGATATATAAATACTGCCTGAGAAGGTCAGTCTTGATAATACACCATCTATGTATTCCTGGGTTTTCTCACCAGGACGAATACCGGGAACAAAACCGCCGGACTTTTTAAGATTTTCAGCAATATCCTTCGGATCAAATATGATGGCCGTGTAGAAGTAGCAAAAGAAGACCATCAGAGCCACGTAACAGATATTGTAGAGAAGGCTGTGCGGTGAAAAGAAATCGGCTGCCTTCTTTATATATTCATTGGTAGCAAACTGCCCTATCGTTGCGGGGAAAAGCAACAGCGACGAGGCAAATATCGGAGGAATAACTCCGGCGGTGTTGAGTCTAAGCGGAAGATGGGAGTTTTGGGCTCCAAAGACCTTCCGACCCACCTGACGTTTTGCGTAGCTAATGGGAATACGACGCTGCGCCCTTTCGACGAAAACAATACAGACAGTGACGACCGCCATGAAGACTAAAATCAGGACCGCCATGAAAATACTCATGTCCCCGGCTTCGATAAGCGAGACAGACTGAATGATGGCGCGTGGAATTCCAACAACGATACCACAGAAAATAATCAGGGAAATACCGTTGCCGATTCCCCGTTCTGTGATCTGCTCACCGAGCCACATTACGAGAATGGAACCGGCCGTAAAGGTGATCATAGTCACAAAGCGGAACTGCCATCCGGGATCGAGCACAACGCTCGCCCCTCCCGGACTTGTCATGTTTTCAAGGCCAACAGCAATGCCGAAGCCCTGTATCAGCGTAATGAACACGGTCAGATATCGTGTCCACTGGGTAATCTTTCTCCGCCCTGCCTGTCCCTCTTCCTTGGCCATTCGTTTGACCGTAGGACTCACTACCTGCATGAGCTGCATAATAATGGATGCGGAGATGTAGGGCATGACGCCGAGTGCAAAAACCGAGACATTGCTAAGTCCTCCTCCTGAAAACATGTCGAAAAGACCAAAAAGGGTTCCCGACATGCTTTCAAAGAACGAGGCAATGGCCGCGGCATCGACTCCAGGGATTGGCACATGAACGCCGATACGGTAACAACAAAGAAGAAAAAGAGTCCAGGCAAGTCGTTTGCCGAGATCCGTCGGATTCCCACCGAGGGAAGGTGATGCTGATGCCATGTATATCTCTTTTGGCGAACCCTACAAGATCAGTCCTGGGATTCGGCCTCGAGCTCCTTCACGGAACCGCCAGCCTTGCAGATCTTGTCCTTCGCCTGTTTGCTGAACTTACTCGCTTCAACCGTCACAGCACGCGTGACGTCTCCGTTAGCCAAGATTTTCACCGGTTGCCCATAGGAGGCAAGACCACGCTCATAAATGGCTTCTAGAGAGATATCATTCACGCCTTCAAAAGCCTGCAACAGGGCTCCCACGTTGATTACAGCGTAGGTGGTCTTAAACAGAAAATTTTTGAAACCGTGCTTGGGCAGACGACGAGCTAAAGGCATCTGGCCGCCTTCAAAACCGGGACGTACACCACCGCCGGCTCTCGCATTCTGTCCTTTATGACCTTTTCCAGCTGTTCCACCCAAGCCGGAGCCGCCACCGCGACCAACGCGTTTCCGGCCTTTGCGCTCAGAAGGAAAGGGATAGAGATCCTGCAATTGCATTTGCTCAACTCCTTATGGTAAGCGTACACGCTTACTCGACAATGGCGACTATGTTGGCCAGCTTGGCAATAATGCCACGGATGGCCGGTGTATCATTAAAGCTTTTTACGGTCTCACGGCGTTTCAGACCCAAAGAGTCGAGTAAGCGCCGCTGAATGGGCGTCTTGCCGATGCGAGAGCGGACGAGCTTGACCTTAATCGTAGCCATAGTTACTTCCTCGGCGCCACTAGAGTTTTGCCACGCAACTCAGACACCGTCTCGGCGCTGCGCAACGAGACAAGGCCGGCAATTGTGGCACGCAAAACATTGTGGGGATTATTGGTTCCAATGGCTTTCGCGAGCACGTCACGCACCCCGACAGCCTCCATAACGGCACGGACGGCACCGCCGGCGATGATGCCAGTTCCCTCGCTTGCGGGTTTCAGCATCACACGCCCAGCGCCAAAACGACCAAGGACCTCATAGGGCAATGTGCCATCGAGAAGCGGAATCTGAACACGATTCTTGCGGGCACGCTCAGTCGCCTTGCGAAGGGCTTCAGGGACTTCCTGAGCCTTTCCCAGGCCAAAGCCAACACTGCCTTTGCCATCACCTACAACCACAAGAGCGCTGAAGCTGAAACGTCGGCCGCCTTTTACGACTTTGGCCACGCGGTTCAACGACACGATCTTTTCAATTTCTCCCAGTTCGTTGGACTGGGCTTCGGGATTATTCGCATTCTCCTGACGCATATCAGAACTCCAGACCCGCCTCGCGGGCACCATCTGCTACAGCCTTGATGCGCCCGTGATAGAGATACCCGTTGCGATCAAAGACCACTTTAGTGATGTTTTTTTCCTTTGCCATACGGGCAATCTCTTTGCCCACGCGAGCAGCGCCTTCTTTGTTGCAGCGAAGGCCTGCTTCCGTCTTGGCGAGGGCAAGGGTCGAAGCCTGCGCCAGACTCTTTCCCGCTGTATCATCTATGATTTGCGCATAAATGTGCAGGTTGGAACGGAAGACTACAAGACGTGGGCGAGCGCTCGTACCAGAAATTTTCTTGCGAATTCTGATTTTACGGTGCTTACGATTATCGTTTCTGCTCTGTAACATGACGTCACCTACTTCTTGCCGCCAGACTTACCAACCTTACGGCGGATCGTCTCATTTACATATTTAATGCCTTTGCCCTTATAAGGCTCAGGCTTACGAATACGACGAATACGTGCGGCCATTTCACCGACCTGGTTCTTGTCTGCGCCGGAAAGCGTCAGGATCTGCCCTTCCACCTTGGCTTTAATGCCGTCGGGCAAATCAACAAGGACCGGGTGGGAAAAGCCCACGAAAAGTTCAATCATATTGCCCTTGACAGCAACACGATAGCCGACGCCGATCACCTCAAGAGCCTTTGAAAAGCCTTCGGTAACGCCCTTAACCGCGTTACTGAGGAGTGTTCTGCGCAGCCCATGCTGGGAACGACTCTGACGGTTGTCTTCTTTACGCGTCAAAGTAAGCGTCCCGTCCTTCAGTTCATAATCGAGAAGGGGACAAACAGGAGTATGCAGTTCACCATTGGGGCCTTTCACCTTGATGTCATCGGTCCCGATCGTAATTTCCACTCCTTTGGGAACGGAAATAGGAAGTCTACCAATTCTTGACATGGCCCACCCCTACCAGATTTCACACAAAAGTTCGCCGCCAACGTTCTTCTCGCTGGCAGACATGCCATCCATCACACCGCGTGACGTGGACAAAATGCAGATACCAAGGCCATTCTGAACTCTGGGAATCTTGCGGGCATTGACGTAGACGCGGCGACCGGGTGTGCTGATGCGATTCAGACCGCTGATGACGGGACGGCCATGATCATACTTCAATGTGATGTTGATCATGTTCTCTTCAACAGAATAGTCTTCCACATAGCCCTCATCTTTGAGGATCCTGGCCAGGGACTCTTTCATACGGCTCAGTGGCACCTTCACATCTTTGTGAAGTGCCCTGTGCGCATTGCGAATCCTCGTGAGCATATCCGCAATGGGATCAGTCATTATTCATGCTCCTCTCTTTTGGGTCGTGGGGTTAGCTGCCCAATGCAACCACTTCCCACACGCTGCGCTAGGCACAGCAAGCACTACCAACTTGATTTCCGCACTCCCGGCAGTTCACCGCGCAGGGCCATATTCCGAAAACAGATACGGCAGAGACCAAACTGTCTCATAAAGGCATGCGGGCGCCCGCACAGGGGGCAACGGTTATACTTTCTTGTACTAAATTTTGCCTTACGTTGGGCCTTTACTTCAAGGGCTGTACGCGACATGGAGAACTCCTATTTCCGGAAGGGCATTCCAAGTTGATCAAGAAGAAACTTTCCTTCTTTGTCCGTGGAAGCAGTGGTGACGATTGTGATATTCATACCTTTGGGATTTTCAACACGATCAATCTCGAGTTCGGGAAAGATGGTGTGCTCTTTTATGCCCAGGGTAAAATTACCACGGCCATCAAAGCCACGGTCAGGAATACCGCGGAAGTCGCGGACACGAGGCAAGGCGAAATTCATTAATTTATCTAAAAAGTCCCACATGCGGTCCCGGCGAAGAGTAACCCGGCATCCAATGGGCTGGCCCTCACGGACCTTAAATGCGGCAATGGACTTGTGGGCACGGGTCACAACAGCCTTCTGTCCAGCGATGGCCGAAAGCTCCGCAACCGCTTCTTCAACAGCCTTGTTGTTATCCTTCAAGGCACCGAGCCCGATATTAAGAGAGATCTTTTCAATTCCGGGAAGCTGCATCTTTGAGGTGTAATTAAACTCTTTCTGCAGCACCGGAGCTACTTTCTCTCTATAAATCTTTTCGAGGCGAGTCATGCTTTCCACCTATTCCATTACTTCGTTGCATTTTTTGCAAAAGCGGACTTTTTTCTTCTGTCCGTCCGTCTCTACATATTTATACCCTACACGGGTCGCCTTACCGCAGGCTGAACACAATACCATAACATTGGACACAGCGATTGGCATTTCTTTTTCAATAATGCCGCCAGGCTGCTGCGCGTAGGGATTCGGGCGAGTGCTTCTCTTGGCGATGTTCACCTTCTCGACAATGACGCGGTCCTTTTTCTTCAGGATGCGCGTGACCTTGCCTATTTTGCCCGTATCTTTGCCTGCTATAACAACGACTTTGTCGTTCACACGGATACGATACGTCTTCATCAGATTCCCAGCGTCTCCCCAGTTCGTTAAAACGGGGTAGATACGCTGCCTCCATTCTTATCTTGTTTACGTGCAAGCGTCGTTCGAAAAGCTCCGAACTCTACTCTCATCACTCCGCCAGGCGGCGTGACGTCACCTCTCCTACAGAACTTCGGGTGCAAGAGAGATGATTTTCATAAAGTTCTGTGCTCTCAACTCACGGGCAACGGGTCCAAAGATACGTGTCCCGACTGGCTCTCCCTGTCCTGTAAGCAGAACAGCGGCATTGCCGTCGAACTTAATGTAGCTTCCGTCCACACGGCGCACCTCTTTCGCCGTCCGCACAATGACTGCCTTCATGACATCGCCTTTTTTCACCTTGCTGTGCGGCATCGCGTCCTTTACGGACACTACGATAATATCGCCAACAGATGCATAACGGCGGTGTGAGCCACCAAGAACCTTGATGCAGGCCACGAGCTTGGCTCCGGAATTATCTGCGACTTGCAGAGTCGATTCTACCTGGATCATGGAAATACCCTATATAGCTTTTTCGAGAATGGAGACCAGATGCCAGCGTTTGTTGCGTGACATGGGACGGTACTCCATGATTTTCACCTTATCGCCAATGCCGCACTCATTTTTGGGATCATGAGCCGTAAACTTGCTGCGGCGCCGAATATATTTTTTGAGCAGAGGATGCTTCACCAATGTTTCAACCCGAACGACAATTGTTTTATCGTTCTTGTCACTGATCACAAAGCCGGTGAGCACCCTGCCCTTTCTGTTTTCCAACCCTTCCATGCTTAGGCCCTCTGCGCTTTTTCTGTCAAAATTGTTTCCATACGGGCAACGGATCGACGCGTAGCTTTCAACTCACTCACCTTTTCAAGCTGGGCTGTCGCATGCTGCATCCGCAAAGTAAAGAGGTTTTTACGTTCCTCTTGAAGCTTGGTGCGTAATTCCTCTTCAGAGAGAGCACGAAGCGTTTCGGCAGAAGGGGTTTTGGATTTCTTTGCAGCAGCCATTACATTCCCTCCTTCTGCACAATAATGGTCTTAATGGGCAGTTTGTGTGCCGCGAGTCTGAGGGCTTCACGGGCCAATGCGAAATCAACGCCACGAATCTCATAAAGGATGCGGCCCGGCTTGACAGGTGCAGCCCAACCCACTGGAGCGCCTTTACCGGAGCCCTGTCGGGTTTCAAGAGGTTTTGCCGTGACCGGTCTGTCGGGGAAAACCCTGATCCATACCTTTCCACCACGACGGATGTGACGCATCATGGCAATACGGGCTGCTTCAATCTGCTGACTGGAAAGCTGTCCGTGCTGGATTGCTTTCAATCCTATATCGCCAAAGGCGAGGTCAGCCCCGCGTGTGGCTAGTCCGCGTAAACGGCCTTTTTGCCATTTACGAAATTTAACTTTTTTTGGCGCAAGCATTATTGTCCCACCCCTTTATCAAGGATTTCACCCTTATAAATCCAGACCTTGATACCGATGGCACCATAGGTTGTGCGCGCTTCGGCAAAACCATAGTCGATATCCGCACGCAATGTCTGTAACGGTACCCGTCCGTCGCGATACCATTCGGTACGAGCAATCTCGGCACCGGCCAAACGTCCGGCGCAGGTAACCTTAATACCTTCGCCTCCAGACTTTCTTGCCAATGAAACGGTCCGCTTCATGGCACGTCTGAAAGCAACGCGACGCTCAAGCTGCTGAGCGATATTCTCCGCCACAAGTTGTGCGTCAACTTCGGGACGGCGGATTTCATTCACCTCAATGGAGAATTCGCGTCTGAACTTATTAAGAAGATCCTGACGCAGTTTTTCTATTTCAGCGCCTTTCCGGCCGATGACAATGCCGGGTCTGGCCGTAGACAGAATCAGACGCACTTTGCCGCCAGCACGCTCTATTTCGATACGGGAAAGGCCCGCTTGAAAAAGCCGCTTCTTCACGTACGTACGAATTTTACTGTCTTCCTGAACAAAGGTCGGATACTCTTTTCCGCTGAACCAGCGCGACTGCCAGTTTTTGTTGTACCCGAGTCTGAAGCCAAACGGATGTACTTTCTGACCCATATCCTAATCCTGCCCTTCTGCGAGTATTACGGTGATGTGGCTTGTACGCTTGTGGATCTTAGTGGCTCTGCCCTGCGCTCGAGGCATGAAACGCTTCCAACTCGGTCCTTCATTGACCACCACTTCCTTCACATACATCGAGTCTTCATCAAGAGACTCGTTCTGTGCGGCATTGGCGTACGCACTCTTGACCACTCCCATTAACACCGCCGCGGTCTTGTTAGGCGTAAAACGGAGAACGTTGATGGCGTTCTCCACATCCAGCCCTACCACATTCCTTGCCACGAGGCGGGTTTTGCGAGGCGAGACGCGCTGATACTTCGCGACCGCTTTTGCTACTGCTGCTTGTTCCTGCATAGTACTACCCTACTTTTTGCCTGCTTTGGCTTTGGAATCGGCAGAATGACCATGGAAGGTTCTTGTGGGGGAGAATTCTCCCAACTTGTGACCAACCATATTTTCCGTAACAAAGACAGGAATAAATTTCTTGCCGTTGTGCACCGCAAAGGTCAGGCCGACCATTTCAGGAAGAATGGTGGAGCGACGAGACCAAGTCTTCAGGACACGGCGGTCACCGCTGGCAACGGCATTGTCAACTTTCTTCATAAGGTGGCCGTCGACAAAGGGGCCTTTTTTCAATGATCTTGGCATCTCATTCTCCTACTACTTCTGACCGCTGCGTTTGATGATCATACGAGAAGAAGCCTTGTTGGGATCTCTCGTCTTGTATCCCTTGGCAGGCATACCCCAAGGTGAAACAGGATGGCGGCCACCGGAGCTTCTGCCTTCGCCACCGCCGAGCGGGTGGTCGATGGGGTTCATGGCAACACCACGAACTTGCGGACGCCGTCCGAGCCAGCGGTTTCGGCCGGCTTTACCAAGAGAGACGGTCTCGTGCTGGACGTTTCCAACCTGCCCCACTGTGGCCATGCAGGTCGCCTGCACTTTACGCACTTCACCCGAAGGCAAACGCAAAAGAGCCAATTTTCCTTCCTTGGCCACAAGCTGCGCATACGATCCGGCTGAGCGGCAAAGCTGACCTCCCTTTCCAGGGAAGAGCTCGATATTGTGGAGAACAGTACCGACGGGAATCTTTGCAAGCTGAAGCGCGTTCCCAGGCTTGATATCAGCCATCTGCCCGGTCTTCTGATCCACTCCGCTCATGACAACATCGCCCTGCTTCAGGCCAACAGGTGCCAAAATGTAGCGTTTCTCGCCATCAACGTAGTGCAGCAGGGCAATCCTTGCCGTACGGTTTGGATCATATTCGATATGGGCGACTTTCGCGCTGATCCCTTCTTTATCACGTTTGAAATCAATGATGCGGTAGAGGCGTTTCACACCGCCGCCACGACGGCGGCTAGTTACACGTCCCACATTGTTTCTACCTGCCTTCTTGCAGAGGCCGACGGTCAGCGATTTTTCCGGTACTGCACGCGTCAGTTCCTCGAAATCAGAGACTGTCTGAAAGCGCCGTCCGGCAGATGTTGGTTTTAATTTACGGACAGCCATGACTTACACTCCCTGGATGAGTTCAATTTTATCGCCGGGAGCAAGCTTTACATAAGCTTTCTTCCAGCCGGGCTTACGCCCCACGACGCGTCCTTGACGTACGCGGTCGGACGGTCTCTTCCGAACCACGTTCACGTTGACAACCTTAACCTCAAACAAGGCTTCGACGGCCTTTTTAATCTCGACTTTATTTGCATCGGGGTGAACCATAAAGGTCACGCACTGATTACTGGTCTGATATGCCGTTGTCTTTTCCGAAAGATGCGGTTTGAGCAGGATAAGATTGAGATCCATCTTAGGCCTCCTTCTTCGCGGTAAAGCGTTTGGCGACAGGTTCGACGGATCCTTCGAGAAGAACCAGCTCTTTATAATTGAGCACGTCAAGGACGTTGAGCTGCGAAACCGTTATCACCTTCATCCCAGGCAGATTCCGCGCGGAACGCCCGAGGGCGATATCGTCTTCCGGCAAAACAAAGAGGGCTTTTTTAAGGCCCAGATTATTGACAACCTGAGCAAAATGTTTGGTCTTCGCTTCGGGCAGATTGATATTTTTAACAATCAGGAGGCTCTCGTCATCAAGACGGCTAGACAGTGCCATACGAAGCGCCAGAGAACGCACTTTACTATTGACTTTAAACCCGTACTCTCGGGGTTGCGGGCCAAAAATGATGGCGCCACCCTTCCACACGGGAGAGCGGTTTGATCCGGCGCGTGCACGCCCCGTTCCTTTCTGTTTCCAGGGTTTGTTGCCACCACCGGAAACATAGGCACGGGTCTTTGAAGCATGCGTGCCTGCGCGACGGGCGGCAAGTTGAGAACGCACAACGAGATGAAGAATCTCGGGGCGAACCTCAACCTCAAAGACTTCGGGAGCGAGAGTTATTTCACCCGTCTCCTGTTTATTCTGATCGTATACTTTTACAGTAGCCATGTTTTCACCTATCGCCTTCGCCTACTGCTTGCGCACAAACACGAGGCCATTTTTGGGGCCAGGCACAGAACCCCTGACCAGAATAACGTTGTCCTCAGGACGAATTCCAACAACAAGCAGCCCTTCTTCCGTCACGGTTTCATTGCCCCAGTGACCGGCCATCTTGCGTCCCTTGAAGACATGACCGGGGAAGGTGTTGTTACCAACAGAGCCATTGTTGCGGTGAACTTTTTCGCAACCGTGCGTGTCCTTGGATCCAGCGAAATTCCAGCGACGCATACGTCCCTGATAGCCTTTACCGACACTTTTTCCGGTTACCTTGATAACCTCGCCCGGGGCAAACATTTCAACCGTCAGTGTATCTCCGGCCTTGTGTTCGGGAGCATCCACAAGACGGATCTCACGTGTATGACGGTAGAGATCTGTTCCTGCTTTTTTGAAATGTCCTTGCATGGGCTTGGAGACATGCTTTTCCTTGGCCTTGTCAAAAGCGATCTGCAGCGCGTTGTACCCATCCGTTTCAGTGGTTTTCACCTGCGTCACTGCACAGGGACCAGCTTCAATAACGGTAACCGCCACAGCCGCGCCGTCACCGGCAAATATACGGGTCATACCAAGCTTGCGACCCAAAATTCCCATTTTCTCAGCCATGACTTCCTCACTAAAGCTTGATTTCCACATCCACACCGGCAGGCAAAGAAAGTTTGCCGAGGGCATCCACTGTCTGCTGTGTAGGTTCAAGAATATCCATCAAGCGCTTATGGATACGCATCTCAAATTGCTCGCGGGACTTCTTGTCCACGTGGACAGAGCGCTGAATTGTATACTTATGGATATTGGTCGGCAGGGGAATTGGCCCCGCTACGCCGGCTCCGGTATTGCGCGCAGTATCTACGATTTCACCGACAGCCTTATCTAGGATACGGTAATCATAGGCCCTGAGTTTAATGCGAATGCGATCGCTCCCTACTGTTGTCATTATGACTACTCCGTTTGCAAAAAAAATCCCATATGACCTACTGGCCACGTTTGGCGCACAGTTCAACCCTGGGTTCTGAGAGGAACTGTCTTGATAACTGCGTATGCTTGTTTGGAGGCTGCACTTCAGTGCATGTGATCTGCGTGGCAGAAATTCGGAGGGATGCCGGACCTGCCATAAGCAATCAACGCACTGCGGTAAGTCCAGCCAAACCGTCTTGAAACACGACGGTTGGGGCAGCTTCGCAGCGTCACCCAAAAAACGAGGACAATCCCTAACCTTACAGCCCAGGGCATGGAGGATTCCCATGGGGACCTTGTGCGGGCTGGAACGGCTCGACAATTCCGGCATTTTGGCAACGCCTGCGAATGTCAAACCCGATGTATCGGGTGCGTACTGATAGGCTCAACCTATCATTCCCTGCCGTAGAGGGGGAGGGTATACAGAAAGAAGTGGACAGTGTAACGCAGCAAGAAGCCACATAACGTTTTTGTCACTTCCCATATCCGCGTAGCTTTTAGTCGAGAAACGCCGGACTGTCAAGGGAAAAGTGGCAGATTCTTAAAAAAAATCCTTCTATTCGTTGCCGGCCTCTTCTCTCCCCCCTCTTTCACCCTCTTCAAGAAGCGCCAACGCAAAGTCCTTTCCATTAAAGGGGCGCAGGTCCTCAAGCTTTTCTCCGAGACCTATAAATGAAATGGGAAGGTGGTGTTCCAGGGCCAGAGCAATAACAAAGCCGCCCTTGGCCGTTCCGTCCAATTTTGTCAGAATCAGTTCGTCAACGCCGCTTGCATCCTTGAAAAGTTTCAGCTGGGAGAGCGCATTCTGCCCTGTTGTCGCGTCGAGGACGAGAACCGTACGGTGAGGTGCGCCCGGGTGTTTCTTTCCGAGGACGTTCCGAATTTTTCCGAGCTCTTCCATTAGATTCACCTTTGTCTGCAGCCGGCCTGCCGTGTCCACAAAGAGAAGATCAACCCCTTCCTTAATCGCCTGATCAATGGCCTCATAGGCAACCGAAGCAGGGTCGCTTCCCTGAGCCTTTGCGTAGAAAAGCGCACCCGATCGCTCGGCCCACACCTGCAACTGCTCAATGGCGGCGGCTCTAAACGTATCTGCCGCACAGATCATGACCTTTCGGCCTTGGAGCCGAGCTCTGTGCGCGAGCTTACCGATCGTCGTTGTCTTGCCGACCCCGTTTACCCCCACCATAAGAACAACCTCAGGCGCTGTGTAGGCAGTTATATGCGGCGGAATACGGAAAATTTCATCAAGCTCTGCCCTGAGTAAGCGCCTGATCTCCTGCGGGTCGGTTACGCCTTCGCGCCCCGCGCGTTCCCTCAGCCGTTCAACAAGAGCAAGTGCGGCCTCATACCCAAGGTCGGCCGTGATGAAAAGTTCCTCAAGGTGTTCCCAGAACTCCTCGTCAAGGCGGCTGTGCGCCTGAAGCAAAGCGTTAAGTTTTTTGGAAAGGTGCTCACGGGTCTTCGCAAGACCGTCGGTGATTTTAATAAAAAGACGGCTCCGCTCATCCTCCTCATCCTCGAGTTCAAGAGCCAGAGCCAGGCGGTATTGAAGCTCGGAACGGAACTCGTCCACATAGGTGTACTCCATGCGCGTGATCCAGATCCTGAACTCATTAACAAAACGTTCGACTTCATCTGCAGGGGCCTCAAGAGCGCGCAGCAGGAATGATATCCTCTCAAATAGACTGTCGCTTACTTCCTCCTGACCGGCGAGCACAATGTCAAGCCATGAGGAGAGTTTCGGTTCCGCCTGGCGTAACGCCAGGACCATGGACTGCTCTTCCTCGCTCCTTGCGACATGGCGACCGCCACCTTCCGGAACCTGATCGACGGAGGCCGCAGGGGGCACAATGACCTCATCCGGCACGCGCTCGGCGTTTTTTCGAACGGATACGTCTTCATCCGTTTCCGGGGGCCGTTGAGAAGAGACGAACGTCTCTTCGTTGTTCCCGGCCATGGTTTCTGCACCCATGCCCCCCGAAGTTTCGCCGGCATGAGAAAGAAGTGTTTCGCAGGATGTTTCCGCAACGTCCGACTTCAAATCTTTCTGAAGCTCCGCTGTTTCCCCTGTTACCGAATCATGGGCGCCATCTTCAACAACGCGTTTCTCTCTTATTCGGGCGGCATCTTCTTCCACTGTAACGAATTCTTCAGGCTGCGTTTCGGGCATTGACTCAAACTCTGGCTCGGGTTCCGCCCCTGACTGTGAAAGCTGCTCCTCATTCAGCCCGGAAGCAGCGGGCACTTCTCGGCCTGACGATAACTCCGCTTCGTTATCCGTCCCAGACAGAGGATCAGTATTCTGTTCCTCTGAGATTGAATCTGTCGTTGTAAGAGAATTCCCAGAAGGTCCTGAAGCGCTCTCAGAGGGAACTCCCCCCTCATGTTCGAAACCGTGGGAAACGCCCGCAGATGAAGTTCCTTCGGTGCTTACCCGATCCCCGTCATCGGAGGACGAGGAGATTTCTTCGAGCTCAGGCTTTTGCTCCTCAAGAATTTTTTCTTCTACGACCTCCCGCTTTTCAGGAGCCGGTGATGCAAAAAAATTACGTATGGATGAAAAGAACCCCATGGTGCACCTCAAAACATAACGCCACAAGATGGCGGTCAATTCGTAACGGACTAATTACGCGGACGGCCAAGGAAGCGCCGCAATCGCATAAAATCACGAGGAAGAAGAATGATCACGGCAAGAAACCAGAAAACAATTCCGCCTAGGCAGGCCAAAATAAGAAGAAATCCAGAGGACCCAAGCGGAAAATACTGCGTCAACCACGCCCCGCATCCCGCAAAGCATGCAGCTATAAGGGCTTTTAGCCAAAAAGTAAGGCGAAAGGCAAGGGAGACCTTCTTTATCGAAAAAATAAATCGAAGGAGAACGAAAAGAAAAATGGTATAGAGCCAAAGCCCCGTACTCAGCCCGTTGAGAGGGCCCAACGCATGCATGAGAAAGGAGATGAGAAGGAGATTAAAAAAGGTGAACGCCGCCGAGCGCACCTCACCAAGAAAGACAACCATGCCTCCTATAAGGATTCTTGAAAGCGCCAAAGCCGGAAGCGCCGGAAGGAGAAGAAAGAAAGTCGATTGGGTGATTTCCAAAGCCTCTCTCCCGAATTCCCCATACTGAAAAAAACTGTCAAAGAGCAAGGGAGCCACGACATACAGTCCTGCGGTACAGGGAAGAATCAAAAGCAAGGTCCAATGCAAGGATTCATCAAGAGCTCTTCGCATTCTGAAAAAAGTACCTTTGCCGGCAAGCCGACTCATATGAGGAAGAGACGCAACACCAAAGCATGCGCCTATAAGGCCAAGTGGCAGCTCTAGAAGACGCTCCGCGTATAAAAAGGCTGCAACAGATCCCTCTCCCAGGCAAGGCAGAAAAAAAACTGCAATAAAAAAAGCCATATGCTGGAGGGAACAGGCAAAAAGTCCCGGCACCTGCAATACAAGAAGACGAAGAGCATTATGACGTTCATACGAAAAGGAAAATCTATCCTTTGTAGATGGCGTGTACGTAGCGGCAAGAGCACGCAGCATCCAAAGCCATTGAAAAAGGCCTGCGCAACTCAGTCCAACGGCAATCAGGGGAAGAGATGGGCTTGTCTGCAGGAACGCAAATCCGAGGAACAAAAGCATAACGAGGTTAAAGATTAGCGGGGCCGCTGCAGGGACCGAAAAGACGCCGTGCGCATGCAAATACGCCATTGAAAGGCTGGCAAGACAGACAAAGAGCACGTAGGGCAGGGTCAGACGAATAAGAAAAGTAAGCGTTCCGACGTCGGAGTCAGCGGAAACGGGAATCAGAAGAGACGCAATATACGGGGCAAGAATATAGAGAAAAAAGAGGACAAGAAGCGAAGCAAGAAGAGTTTGGACGGTAAGGGTTCGAAACAGCGTGTACTGCCATGAGGCATTTTTCCCCTGTTCCTGGCTCCCCACAAACGCATTGGTAAGCGACAGGGAAAGAGTTCCTTCGGCAAGAAGACGCCTGAAGCAGTGGGGGATGCGAAAAGCCTGAGCCAAAAGGTCAGCCTGGGGCCCCGTTCCCAGAAGCCAGGCAATGGCAAGATCCCTCACAAAGCCAAGAATGCGCGAAAAAAGTGAAAAAATAAAGAGAATGGAAGAACGGCGCAGAAAAGAAAACGCATACATGCTGGAAAACGTCAACTCCCGTGGAAAGCCGTTGAATAAAGAGGGAAGAGGACTTACGGAAGCAGGTCCGTATGACGGTCTGTCCGGTACCCGGATACAAGTTCCCGCACCAGATCCATTCGGGGACTTGTTTCCTTCTGCATCTCTTCGGCAAAAACGCTGATCCGCGTTCCGCCACGAGGAACAAAAAGGCCGTCGACACGACACCACAGGGGGTGCATGACACGTATAAGGTCATCCAGAATGGTATTGGTAATTGTTTCCATGAATGAGTGATGGTTTCTGAAGGCAAACATGTACAGTTTGTAGCTCTTCGACTCCACGCAAAAGGCATCCGGAATATAGGCCAGGTGAATTCTCCCGAAATCAGGCTGTCCTGTCACCGGGCAAAGGGAGGTAAATTCGGGAAAATCAATGCATATTATATAGGGACGGGTCTGACAGGCATTGGGAAAAACCTGAAGCAGTGAGCTTGAAGGTCCGTCCGCAGGCTCCGGCAGATGTCCTCCGCGAAGCAAGGTAAGCGTATCTGTTTGATCCTGACTGCGACTCATAGCAACCCAGCGTTTTTGGTGAAACGCTGCCTCCTTTTTCGTACACGCCGTGCACGGGAAAAAAGTTCACCTCCTCCTTGCTTAAACGTACTCGTTAAAAGAGCAGAGAGGATCTTCAAACTCCAGCAAATCATGTTTTAACGCCCAGAGAACGGCAAAAAGAATGTTTTCCTCATTCCCGTCTCCACGCATCCTCGAAAGCAGATAGTCTATGCTCCCCCCCTTTCTCAGCAGTGTCAGGAGCTTACGTGTATCAAGTCCCTGCATGAGAAGCGGCAGCGCATTCCACTGAACAGCAACATCTTTCCCCGCCAGCACCCTGCCCCCTCTGGCGCTCAATCGTACACGACGGCTGCGGACCCCCTGGTCAAGAAGTTGGGCAGGATGTCCTGCAAAAAGCTTCGTAAACGGCAGGAACGCAGGATGTTCGCCATGGCGAAAACGCTCTTCCTCTTCTGGAGAGAGAGAAATATTCCACAGATCGTCTACTATCTTGAGCCAGCTCTGTATACAACGGGTCCAGCTGTACTGCTCCTGCACCCGTTTACGTCCTTCCATGCCCATGCGCCTTCTCGCGTCAGGGCGTCTCGCAAGCAGGGAGATAGCTGAAGAAAAAGAACGGACATCAACGACGGTCTGTTCCGCCCGCAAAAGTTGATGGATATTTTCAGAGATAATTTGACCGAATATGTCAAGATCTGGTGTCTCAAGTGGGGCCAGTGTCGGTATGAGGAAGCCCGTCTCTCCGTTGATAACAAGATCCCTATAACCGTCCCAGTCCGAAGCGATGACCGGAAGTCCGGAAGCCTGTGCCTCAAGAATGGTAAGGCCAAACGTCTCCTGCAGATTATCGGAAGGTGAAACAAAAATATCGGCGGCAGCATAGAGGGAGCAAAGCCGTTCAGCGTCAGGATCCGTGACAAGAGAAAACGGAATGCCGAGCGCCCTTGCCTGTGCAAGAAGGACATCTGGATATCTGTCCCCTTCTCTTTTTTTCCCGGAAACAAGAAGATGGAGGATTGGGGGGTCTTCCTCCAGAATTACGCGATGAACAGCGTACAGGAGAGGAAGCAGATCCATCTTGTCGTCGACGGAAATCCGCCCGTGTGCAAACAGTAAGACCGTATCATCCCCAATGCCGAGTGTCCTTCGTTCAGCCCTGCGTACGTGTTCTCTCCCCGGAGCAAAACGATCCGTATCTACGCCGAGGGGAAGAAGACGCAGGGAAGGCTCCCCCCAAGAATCGGGAAGCGCATAGCGCTCTCGCAAAAGGGAAAAATAGGTTTTGAGCACGGAAACGGCTGCGCGTGACGTGGCGCAGATCGCATCACGCGGGCTCACGCCTGGCCAGATTTCCAGCAAAAAGTCCTTTACGTAGGGATGATAGCTCAGCGTGTGTGGGACGCTCGTAATGGGAAAAAGCTCAGGAGAAATATGATTACGTACATACGCAAGCGAAGTCTGATCACAAAGGGGATCGGCAAGATGAAAACAATGAAAGGTTTGTTCTTTTAGGCGGGGAATAATCTCCTGATTGGACGCGACAGTAATCGCGCCCCGGCGGCTGGCTTGCGAGGTGTCATCCCGCAGCATAGAGCGCAGCATGTCAGGGGCATGGAGAAAAAAGACATATTCATCAAATGGATCGATGTCGAGCAAAGCCCTGAAGAACCCTTCATTGGCAACGATACGCCCTAAAACCGGCCCATTTTCAAGGAAGGGGTGAATTGAACCAAAAATTCGCTTTGTACCTGCTCGCATATTGACATCCTCCCCCACCTGACGTCGGGGGATTCCTGGCGGAGACAGGCGTACACCTGCATCCTTAAGCGGGTTCCTGCTTCAACGAGACTGCCCAGAGGAACATCAGCTTGGTCTTCGCTTTCAAATTTCCACTGTGGCGAATTATACAGCAGGGAACCATCGCCCTGCTATTCCCCCGGGGTCTCTCTATCTCTCCACAGGCTGACACGGCTTGTCCCGCCGTAAAAGAGTATGTTGGGGCAGGAAAGACAAAAAGGCAAGGAAATGCCCGGGGAAAGAGCGCCTCACGTCCTCGGGCAGAAAGGGGGCAGCGCGATGAAAAAATCCGGAAGAGCAAAGGAGTGTCCTAAAAAGGATTTCGAAACGACGTACTCACATCGGACAGACCGGGACTGATTTCCGGCCAACGCACCCCTCGCCTCCGGAGGGCGTGAACGTCCAGCTCTCCCCGGCAATATGCATCGCTTACGTTCGCCGGGTTGTCCTCGTGACGACTTTTTGGCACCGGGAAGAAATGCCCTTAGTGACTGTCTGAAACGAGTCCTGTCCGTCGGACCGGAAACGGCCGGCTCTAACTCAGAGCAGCCCGCACGGGATGAGACTGCAGTGCAGCCACATCCCCCCCCTGTATCCTAAAAACGGCCTCGGAACGAACGCAAAAAAACAAGGCTGGGCCGTGAACACTAAAAAAGGGCTTGCAAGAAAAACCTCGCAAGCCCTAACACTCTGGAGCCCATGATCAGGATTGAACTGATGACCTCATCCTTACCAAGGATGCACTCTACCGACTGAGCTACATGGGCAAAAACTCAAAAAGAATTACTAAGGGCTGCTTATGCCCGTATTTGTTGCGTTGTTCTAGCCACGTGCCTTTCTTTTGTCAAGCATTTTTTGCAAAAGAAAAAGACGGAGACGGAGGCGTTCAGTCGTTGCGTTCTCTCCCACCCGGCGTCGAATGATTAGCGGAGACAGGCTTGCACCTGCCCCCCCCGGGCGGGTTTCTGCTTCAACGAGACTGCCCAGAGGAAAATCAACGTGATTTTTGCTCTCATAATTGCCATAGTGGGGAATTTTACGGCAGCGAGCCAGCGTTCTCTCCCCTCTTCACGGGCTGACACGGCTTACCCAGTCGCCAAAGAGTATGTTGGGAGAGGAAAGGTAAAATGGCATGAAATGCCAGGTACGGCGTGCCCCATAATCCCGCACAAAAGGAGCGGCTTTTACGGCGCATTTGATAACGTCTTGTGTGTGTTCTCGTTCTCTGAAAAAATTTCAGGGGGGGGGAGAGATATGCCAGGGGGGGCAAGAGCCAGTGGGGGAAGCTAGGTCTGCTCCCCGAGAGCCGCTTTGACGGCTTCTAAA
Organism: Desulfovibrio sp.; assembly: GCA_024683955.1. GTDB lineage: Bacteria > Desulfobacterota > Desulfovibrionia > Desulfovibrionales > Desulfovibrionaceae > Desulfovibrio. Next base: position 68,271 of record JAIKXS010000085.1, read on the forward strand.
TCCTCCTCAGAAAGTTCGCGCATAAGGCGACCGATATATTGCAGCTGGCGACGTTTTGCTTCCCGACTGGAAAAGGCCGCATAGTCCCCTACCGCACAACGCAGATCCCGGGGAAGGCCTGAGAAGGCAAGAGAGGAGACTTCGCACTGCACAAGGCGGGCACCAAGTTCCTGGAGGGCAAGGGCTTGGCGCTTTTTCTCCGAACGGCTTATTCTTTCCGGGGGAGAACTGCTTTCGCTGTCGCCTTCCCACTGAAATTTCGTACGCTTAGCCATACATCCTACCAGTAGAGTCCAAGGAGCACGCCCAGAAGCATAACAGGGGAAATGATGCCATTAAGGGTGAAAAACGCCGTATTGACAACCCGCAGATCTTTTGTGGCCATAAGCTTGTGCTCTGAAATGAGCATAATACCTATAAATGCACAAATGATATACCAGATAATGGAGAGGTGAGCTGCCAAACCAGCCAAAAAGAGAAAGATAATGGTCATTGAATGTGAAAAGCCGGCAAGAGCCAGAGCAGTATCTGGTCCGAAGTCAGCCGGAATGGAATGAAGTCCATATGCACGGTCAAACTCGATATCCTGAAATGCATAGTAGATATCAAAAGCCGCGACCCAAAAGAGCACCGCAAAAAAAAGCATGACAGGAGCAAGAGACATTGAAGATGGATTGACACTGAGCCAACCGGCAAGCGGGGCAAGACCGAGGTTACCGCCTAGCCAAAAATGGCAAAGATGGGACACACGCTTGAGATAACTGTAAACAGCAACAACAATAAGGGCCGGAATAGAAAGAAAGAAACATGTCGTATTCAGCGCAGCACAAAAAAGCAGGAAGGCAAGAGCCGTACATATAAGGAAAACAATTGTCTGCTGAACGGTAATCTCTCCCGTCACCAGGGGGCGATTTTTTGTCCGCTCGTTTGCTCTGTCGTAGGGCAGATCAAGAAGGCGGTTGAATCCCATGGCAAAAGAACGGACAGCCACCATGGCAAGCGTCAGCCAAAAAAAGGCAGAAAAGGAAGGAAGGCCCTTTGCCGCAAGACACGCACCGGCCCACGCATAGGGAAGCGCAAAAACGGAATGCTCGATTTTAACCATCCGGCACAGGGCCCGGAAAGCCCCAAAAGCAGAGTTTGTCATATATTTTCAGCGAAAGGGTAGGCTTCCGCCGCCTCCTTAATTAAGAATAACTCGGTAAAGGGTGGGATCGCTCCCGGTGGACTGGAGGCGCATTCTGCCCGTTCAGCATCTGTATGATTCCACGGTCCCGCGACGGAAAAAATAAGGAATACCGGCAGGCTGGCGCTGATCAATCCAATTTTTGGCAAAACCCAGAAAAAACTTCAGGAACGAGCGCAGTCGCGGGGATCATTGTGAAGCTTATCTAGAGCATGCCCGAGGGCGGGAAGAATGGCCTCAAGATTTTCCGAAACAGCCTTAAGGCTTCCCGGCAGATTGACAATCAGCGTCGTCCCGAGGATCCCAGCGCTTGCCCTGGAAAGAATAGCCCTAGGCGTGTTGGCAAGACTGGCCGCCATCATGGCATGAATAAAGCCAGGCAAAACCTGATCCACGATACTATTTGTTACGTCAGGCGTGATATCGCGGGCAGTCAGCCCGGTACCGCCTGTTGTGCAAATCATATCGTAACGCTCCGAAAGGGCCAAAGAAACAAGACGGGCCTTCAAGACTGACGGTTCATCAGGAAGAAGGAATCCCTGGGCAAAGGAAAGAGAGATGGCATTTTCAACCAATTCCTTGATTTTCGGCCCTGCGCTGTCTTCACGGAGCCCTTGCGCACCCTTGTCAGAAAGGGTTACCCAAGCAAGGCTGTACCCCATCTTTTTTGGACGTGCAAGCACCTCCTTTTCAAGAGGGATGTCGCGTAATGCCTTCAAAAGCGGACACTCCAACGCGTGGGTTCCGCCATCAGTTGGAAGAACGACCCGACCAACCACCTGACAAAAAGGTTCGGCCTCCTCCTCCGAAAAAAGAAGCGTGCCCGTGGGAAGCAAGGGGAACCAGGATCCGCCATTCCTTCCATACCCCCTCAGAAACGCATAAAACCCAGCCGCCCTCTGGGGTAAAAGGGGAAGAGTTGTGCCGCATTCCGCGGGAACAAGGCGGATGGGGAACGGCGCAAAGAGCGTTGAAGCGTTTTCTTCGGTTGGCATGAGGAGCCTCACTTTTTCGATTTTTGAAAGGTATGATTCTGCAATGCTAAAGAAAGCGTGCGTTATATCGTGACATTATATTGTAAATTTTCTTCTTCCATCAATCCACCTCCAGAGCCAGCCCTTAGCGTATAAAATATGACAGTTGCACCTTTTATCTATATAATCAAGTATAATTTCAAAAATTTCTTTTCTCCTAAAAGCAGCAAATTTGTCACAAAGATATTTTAATATCCATATAAAACAATATAGCAATTCGTAAAAATAGACAATAGTATCGCATATTAATACCATTTTAAATGTTGACAACTTGTTAGTTT
>JAIKXS010000044.1 GCA_024683955.1 Desulfovibrio sp.
GGTGCAAGTTATGCGTATATTGAGAGCACAGGTTCTGAAACTTCCCACAACGCGGAGGATTTCGTCATCAAAGTAACGGGAACGACGGAGAATACCCCTGTTTCCTTCACGGATGACAACCTCCTTCTCTCAGCGTCCTAGGAATGCACACGTATCTGCCCGGGGGCGTTCCCGTATCGGACGTCTCCGGGCGGTTTTGCAGGGTGCTCACAAGCCCTTTCGCGTCCCGGCCTCTGCCGCCGGATATGTCACGGATTTTGCATGATACGGGATATCCGTCATGGTTTTGTTCTTATAAGGAGTCCGTCATGAAATCCCTGCGCCGTATTTTTCTTTGCTCCCTTCTTTTCCTTCCCTTTGCCTTCGCCCTCACTCCCGACACCACATCCCAGGCCTTCTTTTCCGGCGGAGGCGTCGCCCAGCCACGCATGGTCGGAACCAAAAAAACCGTGAAGCAGCGTAACCAGCGCCGGGGAAATCCCCAGACCCGCGTCTATCACAATCCGACCTGCTCCTATTTTAAAAGCAAGTCGGCAACCATTCTTTTTAACTCTCCGGAAGAAGCCCGCAGACACGGCTTCCGCCCCTGTTCTAAGTGCGGAGGGTAGGGGAGAAGTGCAGTATCCCCCATGGGGAAGGCTGCTCCTATTCTTTCAGGACACACGCCAGAGTCTTTGTTGCTTGCGTTTTTTTGAAGAAGGATGAAGACTGTCTTTTGCCGTCAAGGAGACTGATTTGGACGGGAAGACGGCTTTTGCCGTTGAAAAACGGATTTTTATGCTGAGGAATCGCCTGGCTGGCGTGTGCGGATAACGGTGATTTTTCTTTCCCGGGGGGAATTTATGCGACGATCCGACAGGGAAATGAGCAGGGAATGGGCCTGGGAGCTCCTTGAAAAGGGGGAATACGGTATCCTCTCCCTTCTTTCAAACGGCGAACCCTATGCCGTCCCGATGTCCTATCTTGTGTGGAAGGGAAGGGTATATTTCCACTCGGCTCTTGAGGGCAGGAAAATGGAGGCCCTGGAATGTGGTACCCGGGCCCAGCTGACGGTCGTCGGAAGGACAAAACCCGTCTATACCTCGAATTTCACAACGTTTTTCGAGTCGGCCATGGCCGTTGGAACCCTGTCCCTTGTGACGGATGCCGAAGAAAAAAAAGAGATCCTTCTCCGCCTGGCCGAAAAATACCTCCCGGATCATATGGAGAAGGCCGAAGACGCCGTCATGCATTCCCTTGCGCGCACCGCCGTTATCGTCCTGACGGTTGAATCCGTGACGGGCAAGGCAAAGCTTCCGAAGGACGGCATCTGGGAGTAGGGAAACGTCCTCGTTTTTCCTCATCAGGGCGCGTTCCCCTCATGCGCTCCCTTCCCGTTTCTTCGCAGATCCGCCGGGGCGTTTTTACCGGAATTCCGGTCTCTCCGGGACTGCCTGCTCAGCTCTTTTTCTCAGGCCCCTTGCCCTCTCCGCTTCTTCCTCGCCTTTTTTCCGCAGCTTCCCCTCTCATTCCTGCCGTTCGCCTCGTTCTCTCCCCTTCCTTTTCTCCCTGTGCCGCACTATTTTTCGCAAGATTTTTCGCATTCTGCTCCTGCGTTCTCCTCCGGGGCTTCGGACTTTCCGTTTTTTCGGCCTTCACAAGCCCGCGCGCCGCGATCTTTTTTGCGAGAGCCGCCTGGCTTTCGATGTCGTCGGCCTCGCCGTCGAGCTTTGCCGCAAGAACCTCGGCGAATATGGCGGAATAGACGGGACCCGGGGGAATGCCGAGCTTTATGAGGTCCTTTCCGCGTATGTCGGGTTTTGCGTTGCGGTAGGTTGTGACGTATTTTGAGAGATGCTTGGAGAGATTCTCATTGTTGTTGCCGGCCATGAGAAAGAGGAGCACCTCCATTTCGACGGGCTTCAAAAGCTCCCAGAGTTCGCTTATGCGCGGTCTGGTCTCCTTGCTCCACTTCTCGATCTTCTGGAAAATGAAGCGCATCTGTGTCTTTTTGGCGAGAATGTAGTTCAGAACGGCCGGCGCAATGTGAAGCCGTTCCAGATTGTCCCTCGTCTCCTTGAAGGAGAGGGAAAGATTGAGCCCCCAGAGATAGAGAATCCAGGGCCTGAGTTCCTCTTTCTGATAGAGCATCTGGTACCAGGTGATATGGGTCGTTATCTGCTGCAGAAGCTTTTTCCGGCTTTTACTGAGGCTTGTGCGGGGGAGAAGCTCCCTCATGATCCCGAGTTCCTCAAGACGTTCAAAACAGGCGCAGGGATCGCGTTCAAGGCAGATCTGGATGAACTCATGGAGGAGACGCTTGTGGGTCACATGGTCGAGGACCTTGAGCTGGACGGCGTTCTTGACGAGCTTTTCCGTGTTCTTGCCGATGTGGAAGCCGTAGCGCTGCTCAAAGCGGACCGCCCTGAGGCAGCGTGTGGGATCCTCCACGAAACTCAGGGTGTGGAGCACGCGGATGACATTGTCCTTGATGTCCCGCTGACCGCCGAAGAAGTCGATGAGATGGTTTGTGTCGGAATCAAGGCGGACGGCGAGGGCGTTGATGGTGAAATCGCGGCGTGCGAGGTCCATCTTGAGCGGGGAGACCTCGACCATGGGAAGGGCCGCCGGGCGTTCGTAGTACTCGAGCCGTGCCGTGGCCACATCGATTTTGTGTTCAACGGCGTCGTCGTCCCTGAAGATCACAAGGGCCGTGAGAAAGGCGTCGTGGCGTGAGACGCGGCCGTGAAGGCTTTGGGCAAGGGCCTCGGCAAAGAGGGGGCCGTTCCCCTCGACCACGAGATCAATGTCATGGTTCGGCACCTGCAAAATGGCGTCGCGCACAAATCCGCCGACCGCGTAGACCGCAAGGTGCAGGGATCTGCCGACCTCGCCGGCCTGCTGCAGGAGATTGAGCACCCAGGGCGGCTGATTTTCCTTGAAGAGGGAGGTCATGTGGTAGATTTTGGTTCCCCGCGGCGTCTCTTCCGTTGAGATCTCGGCAAAGATGTTCACAAGATCCGTGCGTGTCATGATGCCGACCACTTCCCCCCCCTCGATCACGGGCACCATGCGCTGATTGTTGTTGATGATGATGGTTGCCACATCGCTCATGAGCGTGTCGGGCGTTACCGTCTGCACCCTGTGCTGCATGTATTCCTCAACAGCCACATCCCGCAGCTGGTGGTTCATGGCGCGACTTGCCGTCTGCACATCGAAAACGCCCGCGAGACAGCGTGTCCCCGGCATGAAGACCGGAACGGACTTGAGTCCGAAGTGGAACATCATCTCATCGGCTTCACGGATCAGAGTCGTTGTCTGTATGCCGATGGGCGGGGTCGACATGTAGGCGCGGACGGTCTTTGTGTCGTTTTGCAGCTGGAGCTCCCGGAGAATGATTTCGCGAACGGCCGGCATGGTCACGTTCCTGATGGAGGCCGAGGCCGCGTAGCTGTGGCCGCCGCCTCCGAGAAGCTGACAGATGGCCCCCACATTGATGTCGTCGCTCTTGCTCCGTGCGATGACCTGGATGCGTCCTCCCATCTGGCAGAGCACAAAGACCACCTGATGCTTGCCCATTTCCATGAGCTGGTAGGCCAGAAAGGCACAGTCGTAGGATTCCTCGATCACAATGTCGGCAATGACCACATCCTGATTGTTCACCCGGTAGATGTGGCTGTTTTCGATAAGATCGTTCAGAAGCTGCACCTGGGACTGGTTGAGCTGCTGTGTTTCGAGTTCCGCTATGCGTTCGATGTCCATTCCCTGCTCGCTGAGCCAGGCAGCAGCCGTAAAGTCCATGGCCGTCGTGGAGGAATAGGTGAAGCCTCCCGTATCTTCGTAAATGCCGAGGGCAAGAAGGGTTGCCTCGTCTGCTTCAAGACGCACGCCCTTCTCCCTGAGCATCAGCACGAGAAAACTTGTGACCGCGCCGGCCGCGCATTCGTGGATCTCCGCCCCGCCTATGTCGCCGCTTGTCTTCGGGTGGTGGTCAAAGATTTCCACCGTGATCCCGTCCCGCCCGAGAAGGCCCTCGACGTGGGGCACGCGGTTCGGTTTCCGTGTGTCCACAATGACAAGCCGCGTTATCTCCTCCTCCCTGATCATGCCCTGCTCGATGAAGCCGTACTTCGTTTTGTCGAGGCCTTCGAGGACGTTCCTGAGGCGGGTTTCCTGCGTGCCCGGAAAGAGCAGAAGAGGACTGGTATAGAGATGGCGCACGGCGAGCATGGCCGCAAAGGCGTCAAAATCAGCGTTTGTGTGGCAGGTGATGAGGGTGCTCATCCGTGATTCCTCGGGTGGAGACGCTCAAAAAGGGTGAAGAGACGCTTGGTCTGGACGTGGGTGTAGATTTCCGTCGCTGTTATGTCGGCGTGGCCGAGAAGCATCTGTACGGTCCGTAAATCGGCGCCCCCCTCAAGGAGATGCGTGGCGAAGGAATGGCGGAAGGTGTGGGGGGAGACGGTTTTCCGTATGCCGGCGAGCGCGACCGCTTCCCTGACCATTTTCCAGACGTACTGGCGGGTCAGGGCGGAGCCGTTCCTGTTTGGAAACACAATGTCGCGTTTTGGGGAAAAAAGGGGACGTGTTTTTTCAAGAAAGGCGAGAAGCCGCGCGCTTGCGAGGGAATGGATGGGTACAAAGCGGGTCTTTGAGCCCTTGCCCGTGATGCGGAGAATATTGCGCTGCAGATCCAGATCCCCGAGGGTAAGGGAACAGAGCTCGGAGACCCTGAGACCGGCGGCGTAGAGAAGTTCAAGGATCACGGCGTCGCGCTCTTCCTTGGGACTTTTCGGGGATTGCTGGGAGTGGGAGAGAACGGCCGCCATCTCCTCCTGGCTCAGAACATCCGGAAGGTGGAGCGGAAGCTTTGGATTGGCGCAAAAGAGGGTCGGATCCGTCCTGACATGGCCATGCTCCTTTGCGTAGGAAAAGAAGGAACGGAGTGCCGAGAGACGGCGGGCCTGGGTTCGCTCGCTCTGCGCTCTGGCCCGTTGCCAGGCGAGGTAGAGAAGAATATCGTGTTCCTGGATCTCCCCGTTACCGTCAGAGGCCTCCTCCAGAAATCCGAAGAAGTTCCCGAGATCGTCGCCGTAGGCCTCGACGCTCTTTTCGGCAAGTCCGCGTTGGGCAATAAGCGCATCGAGCCATTCCGGAAGAATGCGCTGAAGCGCGGATCTGGTGTCGGATTGGTCCGGAAGATGGTTCCGTGAACGGCGTTGCCGCTCTTCTTCTGCGTTTTGTTCCATCGGAGCATGATAGCGACAAAGGTTTTTGAGGGCAAGGGATGGACGGAACGGGGCGTGTCCGATGCCGCAAAGCCCGGAGAAGAAAAAATGCAGAACGATATCTTTGTCAGCCTCGGCTCCAATATGGGAGAACGGGCAAAAGTCCTTCAGGAGGGCGTTAAGGACATCCTGGCCCTTCCAGGCGTGAGCCTTCTGGCAGCCTCCTCCCTCTATGAGACGGAGCCGCAGCTCTGTTCCGATCAGCCATGGTTCGTAAACCAGGTGCTTTCCCTCTCCCTTTGCGACCACTGGAAGCCCTGGGACTTTCTTCAGGCCCTTCACGCCATCGAAACCCGGCACGGACGCGTGCGCCGTCCCGATCTTCCGCGGTTCGGGCCCCGTCCCCTTGATCTTGATCTTCTTCTCTTCGGAAACATGGTGTCGACGGATCCGTCCTGTCTTCTTCCGCATCCGCGTATCCGCGAGCGCGCCTTTGTGCTCGTTCCGCTTCTTGAGATCGCACCGGATCTCGTTCTTCATGAGCAGAGCCTTCGCTCCCTGCTGGGCGCGCTTCCCTGGCGTCTTGAGGGGAGACGTATTTTTCAGAGCGTCACGGTGCCGGAGCAAAAGAGTAAGGGTAAGGAGTAAGAGTAAGGAGTAAGAGCTTTTTGCAGGGCATATGAGGCAGCGTCCCTTCCGGCCCCGTCCGGCTCCGGGGAGGAAGCTTCTTCTCCGTACTGTACCTTGTCGTGAAAATGGGCTAAGAAAGAGGGGAGAAGCGGGCGACTCCGCTTTTTTTGGGCATGACGTCTTTGTTCTGCCCGTCACGTATTTTTTGAAGGGTTGTGCTCCATGGATCAGCAGGAAAAGAACCGCTTTGCCGAGCGGGTTGCCAAAATTCTCTCCCTTTCCAATTCGGGCAATGAACATGAGGCCGCTGCCGCCGCAGCCAAGGCCCAGGAACTGCTCTCCCAGTATAATCTGACCATGGCCGATGTGGAGGGGATCAACCATGAGGACCGTGAACGGGCATCCCTTGAACCGTGCAGGACGAGACAGACCCTTGAGAGATGGGCATACACTCTTGCGTGGTATACCTCAGATGCCTTTGACTGTGGCTATTACCACAGTTGTGACGAGCGGACGACCGTTTTTGTGGGCGTGGGCGCCGATGCCAGGGTCTGTTGCTGGACCTTTGAATTTCTGTACAGAAATCTGCAGAAATACGCCAGGGCATATGTGAAGGATCTTGACCCCCATTCCCTTCTGTCCGACCGGGAACGCCAGATTTTACGCCGTTCCTTCCTCGTCGGCGCAACTGAAACCGTCGGAAGCCGTCTTCTCTGCCAGAAGAAGAAAACCCCGGTGACGTCAAAGGCCCTTGTCCCCGTAAAACAACGTCTGATAGACAAGGTGTACGCGGAAGCCGGGGTCAGACGGCGAAGACAGCGTCCCGTCAGAATTGCCGAAGGGGCCTATCAGGAAGGCCGCAGAACGGGGGACTCCATATGCCTCAGCACCCCCGTGACAGAAGATAGTGAGAACATCCGCCTTCCCCGGTAGGAGTATCCCCTTCCTTTCCCTCCCCCTCTTTTTTTGGAGAAAAACTATGCTGAAATTTTTGATTCTTGGTCTTGCCATCTATGTTCTCTACCGCCTCTTCAAAAACGATTTTTTGAAGAAACAGGAGAAAGACCGGAAGGAGGAGGAAAAGGACCGGGCCGAAAAAATCGCCCACGGGGAAATGGTGAAGGATCCCGAGTGCGGCAGCTATGTCTCAAAGGACTGCGGCATCACCGTGCGTGACGGAGAGACGGTGCACTATTTCTGCAGCTACGAATGCCGTGACAAATTTCTGGCCCGCCTTGAAGAGGGTGGGCGCACCCTTCCTCCGCGGGACAGGGCGGAGGACGAATAAAGACTCCCTTCCACCCGGAAGGGCAGCCCTGTACCACTCTTTTTCCCGGCACTGTCTTCTCCCGTGCCGTACGTTGCCGTTCCCCGTGGCTCGTAACGGATCACGTTGTCTTGATCGGCATCGTTTTCGGTTCTTTCCTTCCCTTCTTTGGAAAACATGCCTTTTTTATCCACAAAAAAACGCGCGGTTTATGTTGTCACCGCGCGTTTTTTTGTGCGTTCCGGATTTCTTCGGCCCTTTGATCCCTAGTTCGCCTCTTTTCCAAGACGTCCCGTGATATTGTCACGGATCCATTTTGCGTCGATCCATTCAAGCGGTGTGACCTCAATGCCTGCGCAGAGGATGCCGAAGTGGAGATGGTCACCGAAGGCGAGGCCCGTTGTCCCGGTGTGGCCTATGATTTTTCCCTTGGTCACGATGTCGCCTTTCTGCACCATGATCTGGCTCAGGTGAGAGTAGAGGGACATGATTCCGAGACCGTGGTCGATCACGATGAGATTGCCGTAGATTCCCATGGTGCCGGTGTAGACAACGCGGCCGTTGTTGGCCGCTGGCACTTCCGCATTGCGCACGGAGGCGAAGTCATAGCCCAGATGGTAGGATTCGCCGACCTGGGAGCCCTTGTAGAAAAGCTGCCTGTGGTCGGCAAAGCCGGCACGGGCGGCCGAACGGGGAAGACGCTCGAAGCGTCCCTCCCAGAGCATGGCCTGCGCCGTGTCCCTGCCTATGGCAAGAAGTTCACGGCTGTTGGCAAGACGCTCGGTGTTGTTGATGTAGAGGTAGCACTCAAGGGGTGTCCTGGCCATGGGGGCGAGGTTCCCGAGTTTTGCCTGAACCATTTGCAGAAATTCGTCCGAGATATTGATTTTGTCGGTTTTGAACCGGCGTTCGTAGGCGAGGACATGGAGTTGGTTTTGCGTCACATTGCCGGCAAGGTCGGTGGCCGTGATCTGCAGGGCTTTTTTAAAGTCGGGCACCGTCATGGAGTAGGGGAAGGGGAAAAAACAGATATAGGTTCCGTCCTTTTGCTTGTAGGCCGGTATGAAATAGGAATCGATGAGAATGCCGCATTTTTCGACGTCCTCATCGACCTCAAAGCTAACCATGCCCGTGCCGCCCCGGCGTACGTTGGGGGCGCCGGTTTTCAGGGAGATGTAGGGGGGCTTGCTGTCAAAGCGGAAAGGAAGAAGGAGGGTTTTTGTGTTGCCCTGGCCGAAACCGGCCTTTGAGCCGTCCTTTGAGCGGATTTCAAGGTCAAGGGAGCCTTCTTTGAGCTGGACGTCCCTGAAGGAAACCTCAACCGTCTGCTCGGGCAGTATTTCGTCAAAATCCTTGGTGAAGACGGGGATCAGGGCATTGTTTTTACGGATGCCGACCTTTACGGAACGGATGCCCGAGGGGTCCTTCATGGTGACCCGCAGCATGGCGTTCTGGGAAATCCGGCCGTTGTCAGGGAAAATGGAGATTTCCGGCCCGTCGAGATCCTTGAAGAAGGTGTAGCCGCCAAAAATGAGGGCACAGAGAAGAATAATAAAGAGAAACGAGGAGCAAAAAGTCCTGAAGCGCATGAGCTCTCCTTTCGCAGGGGCAAAGCGAACAAAGTATCGGAAGGGGAGGGAAAAATGAGAACCTGTGCCGTAGCTCTCCGGGAAGACCGTGCGGAACGAAGGGCTGGAGAAGGGCCTTGGCAAGGGAGGACGCCGGAAGCGCACCGTATCTTTTCCTTTTGCCGCAGGTTCCAGGCGGAAAGATCTCCTCCCGAAGACAGGGGGCCGGGAAGCAGAACGGCAGGAGGGGCGCTCCTCATTCCCCACAAAAAAAAGCACGCGGCAGCCGCAGACTGCGCGGAAAAACGAAGAGCGGGGAAAGACCTCTTCTCCTTAGGATACGTAGTTCCAGAGATTTTTTCAAGGTTTTCAAAAAACTTGGCGTGAGAGGTATGTTCGCTCTTTGCGTGTGATTTTAGGAGGGTTTTCCGCGGCGGGACGGAAGGCGGAGAAAATCATGGGAGAAACAGGTCTTTACGGGAAGAACGACCTAGTCTTTTGCGAGTTCTTTTCCAAAGAAGGCGAGCAGCTCCTGCCAGAGGCGTTTATGGATGCGCTTGCGTTCCCTGAGACTCACGGAACGGCAGAGGTCGGAAAGTTCATTGGCAAGGCTCTCCGGACAGGGTGCCATAAGGGATCCCTGATCGGCTCCGGTGATGACGGCTGTCTTGCAGCGTTCCCTCAGAAAGCCCGAGAAAACATCGGCATGAAAATCCCGGTTGTTCAGCGTGTCCTTTTCCGCGCTTATTATGAGAAGAGGTGTGCGGAAATCCGTGAAGGAAAAAGCGGAAAAGAGCATGCCGAAGCCCGGCGAAATCGCGACTATGGCTTTGACATCCGGATTTCTGAGGGATTTTCTGAGAGGAAACTCAATGCAGATGTTGTTAATCTTTTCCCGTGACCAGGGATTGCAGTAGATGTCGTTTTTCCCGGCCTTCGGACAGTAGTCGGGCCAGCTGACGCAGTCGGGCATGGCTCCGCCAAGGAGCATGGCCATCGTGCCGCCCGCGCCAAAGCCGATCAGACCTATGCGTTTTAGATCAATGATGGGGCCAAGCTCCTGCTCCTTCGGAATCAGCTCAATGATCTTTTTGACATCCTCCGCGCGGGAGGAGAGCTGCTCCCAGGTGAAGAGCTGCTGCATATTGTCCATGCAGTCCTTCGGGTGGGTCGGCGCGCAGACGACGTAGCCGTTCTGGGCCAGGGCCGCACAGGTGTCGTGGTAGGAGAATCGGGTGCCCGGCGAGGGGTGGGAGAGGATAAGAAGAGGAAACTGCCCTTCGACGGCCTTTCCGTTTCGCGATGCCAGAATGGTCCAGGGGGAGTACTGGAGCTCCCTCGGAGGGCGTATGCTCGGGTACCATACGTTGACATCGAGACGGAAACCCGATTCCGGGACAGAAAAGCCGATGGTGCGGAAGCCGACTTTGTAAGGCTCATCGGCAAGGGAGAGACCGGGCGCTGTCAGAAAAAGAAGGAAGAAGAGAAGAGTGAAGAAAATCGTCGTCGGAATGGAATTGTTCGCTCGCATGGCTTTCTTGTGCCACAAGGGGCTTTAGTATACAAGGGCCTTTTTAGGAGTTCATATGGAGCTTGCGCAATCCTTTTTTGATATTCTTCTGCATGTGGACAGGTATCTTCAGACCTTTGCCACGGAGTACGGCGCTGTTGTCTACCTTGTTCTCTTCGCCGTTGTCTTCTGTGAGACGGGTCTTGTGGTGACGCCCTTTCTGCCCGGTGACTCCCTGCTTTTCGCAGCAGGGGTCTGCGCCGGAAGCGGGCTTCTTTCCTTCCCCCTCGTCCTGCTTCTTCTGCTGCTTGCGGGCATACTTGGCGACGCCGTAAACTTTTTTATCGGCCGGCACGTCGGTCCCGTGATCTTTGCGAAGGAAACCCGTTTCATAAAGAAGCGCTATCTTCTTGAAGCGCACGCCTTTTACGAACGCCACGGCGGAAAGGCCATCCTCTTTGCCCGGTTCATCCCCATTGTGCGCACCTTTGCCCCCTTTGTGGCGGGCATTGCCCTCATGCGCCCCTACGCCTTTTTTTTCTATAACTGTCTTGGCTGTGTGCTCTGGGTCGCGGGCCTGACCTCGGCCGGGTATTTTCTCGGAAGCCTTCCCTTTGTGAGGACCCATTTTTCCCTCATTGTCTACACTATCATTGCCGTTTCCCTGCTCCCCGTGGTCCTTGGAGCGGTATGCCGCAAAAAAAGCTAGATTTTGGAGAGTGAAGCGGGCGGGCCGGCCCGTGAACGTTGTTTCCGAAAGGCTCTGCCGCGCGCGGCGGGGGCTGCCGGGGGCAGCATGTTCCTGCGTCTTTCGTGCAAGCCGTACGGGGGAGAGTGCTGAGCGAAGGCATCCCCGTGCGGAAATTCCCCGGTCCATGAGCGCGTATGTCCGACGTGCCCCTGCCTGACTTATTGCCCGGGACGTTGCCCGCCATTGCTTTCTGAATGCTTTCTGAAGAGGGGGCTCCGGTTTTTTGAAGTCCACCGGGTGGGATGGAGAGAGTTCTCTCGCTTTCGCCTGCTGCCCGCTCCCGGCACCTGTCTCGAGCTTACTTCGTTGCCGCCTCTCCTTCCTTTCGAACATCGCCAGCTGTTTCTGACCCCTTTGCCGGTTCTGACCCCTTGATCGTTTCTGTTCCTTTCGGGCTTTCGCTTCCTTTCTGTGCGTCCGTTCCCTTTGCGCCTTCCCCGCCTTTGCCACTCTCCTGTTTGTTCTGTTCGGGGTAGGCAATGCGCTGGTGGAAAAGGCCCGTCAGAATGCGCTGGAAGTTTTCGCTCAGGTAGTGCAGATCCTTGAAGGTCAGCTCGCTTTCGTCAAGCTGCCCTTCGGCAAAAATGCCTTTCACGATCTTGTCGATGTGGCTCTTGACCCGGGCGGGCGTCGGATCAGTGAGGGTCCGGCTGCTTGCCTCGACGGAGTCGGCGAGCATGATGATGGCGCTTTCCTTCGTCTGCGGACGGGGGCCGAGGTAGCTGAATTCCGACTCGCTTGTTTTCTCTCCCATCTTGAGGGCCTTCTGATAGAAGAACTGCATGATGCGGGTGCCGTGGTGCTGCTGGATGATGTCGGAGATTTCCTGGCCGAGACCGTATTCCCGGGCAAGCTCAACGCCTTTCTTGACGTGGGAGAGCAGAATCAGGGCGCTCATGGAGGGCGCGAGTTTGTCGTGGCGGTTCGGGCCGCCGAACTGGTTTTCTATGAAGTACTCGGGATAGCTGATCTTGCCGATGTCGTGGTAGAGCGCCGCCACCTTGCAGAGAAGGCTGTTGGCGCCGATGGCCTTGGCTCCGGCCTCCACCATGTTGGCCACGATGAGGCTGTGGTGATAGGTGCCGGGGGCCTGGACCATGAGTTCCTGCATAAGGGGCTGTTCAAGACTCATGAGCTCCATGAGCCTGAAGCGCGTGCTGTAATTGAACAGGATCTCGAGAATGGGGCTGACGGCAAAGAGGAGAAAGAGGGAAAGCACGCTGCTTGCGAACGCCGCGACAAGGTGTGACGGAAGTGTTTCAACGGGGAATTGCGCGAGCATGGAAACGCAGAGCCAGAGGGCCACGAGTCCGATGGTGAAGGGCACGATGGTCCAGACGGTGTCACGCCTGTTGTAGGCAGAGACCACAAGCCAGGTGAAGAACATGCTCCCGAGGAAGTAGTAGGTGAAGACCTGCCAGGGGGCGTGCAGGAGAAGGGTCGTGAAGAAGGCCGTAAGAAGCCCCATGGTGCAGTAGCGTCGAGCGGCAAAAATGGTTGCCGTGAGCCCCACGACGCTCGCAACGGGGAGGAGTGTTATGAGTATGGGGAGAAACTTTGGATCGGTCTTGAGGACGAGGGCGTAGGCTCCAAAGGCGCTGAGTCCGAGACAGAGAAGAAGGAGGGAGATCAGAACCACGTCCTTCCTGTAGAGAGGAGTGCCCGGTTTTCCGCTCGGCGCGATAAAGAAGCCCAGGGCTATAAAGAGGCTCGTAAAAAAGACCCCGAGGGTTTTGCTGACATCAAGAGGGGCTTTCGAGGACTGATAGAAGGCCTGGAGTTTGATGAACTGCTCGCGGCTGACCCGCTCTCCCTTCTGCACGATGCTTTCGCCCTTCTGCAAATGGTAGAGCACGGGCCGTATCGAGTTGCGGATCTCGTCTTCCTTGCGTTTTGTGGCCTCCTGATTGAGCGTCAGGGAGGCGGGGGGGAGCGTTGTCTGCAAAAGCACGTTGAGCGCACGGCGCGACTGATGTGTGAGCCTGGTATTCTGTCTGAGCTTTACGGAGATCTCCGCGAGCATGGAGTGGACATCGGGGAGGGATGTGAGCTCGGGACGAAGGATCATGCGGTCGGTATCAAGATCGTGCACAAGAATGCCGGCCCGGCTTACATGACTCTGTCTGAGGTCGCTCACAAGGCCGATGCTCATTTTTTGCAGAATGAGAGGGAGAATCTGCTTGAGAAGAACGTCCTGCACCTCGGGTCTCGCCAGTTCCTCCAGTATCTCCTCGGAAAAGGAGGCCGTGAAGGCTTCCTCGTTGGCCGTCCTCGGCGGCACGGGCTCTTCCTCACTGGTCTGCGCCGCGTCCCGCTTGGTGTTGAGCGAGCTTATGGTCTTGACGAGGTTGTCCTGAAATTTGAGATAGGGGGACAGAGTGAGATCGTAGATGGGCGGCTGAAGGAGAATGGCGTTACTGATACGTTCTTCCGTGCCCTTCGGATCCTCAACATAGAGGTCTTTGTCGGCCACCACATCGCTCTGGGCGATGTCGCCCATGAGATAGAGCTTGTTTTCCGTATTGAGATTGACCGCCGTGAGGGCGGACAGAAAGAGGAGCGTCGCCACAAGAAGAAGAACGGCAAAGCCACAGTGGTGGTGCCGTTTCAGGGTGAAGAAGAGGGAAAGCAGTCTATGCCTGTGTGCGTCTGTTTTCTGCAATGTCATAAGCGTTGACAATTTCTCCTACCAGCGGATGTCGTACAACGTCGCTCTTTGAGAACGAATGGAGCGCGATTCCGTTGACGCGTTCCAGAATTCGGGTGGCGTGGACAAGACCCGAGAGGGGCTGCTCACCCTTTGCGCCGGACGGCAGGTCGATCTGGCTTGTGTCGCCTGTGACGATGATCTTTGAACCGAACCCCATGCGGGTGAGGAACATCTTCATCTGTTCCCGCGTGGTGTTTTGCGCTTCGTCAAGGATGATACAGGCGTCGTGCAGGGTGCGCCCGCGCATGAAGGCCAGGGGCGCTATCTCAATGCTTCCCGTTTCGCAGAGCGCGGCCACCTTGGCCTGGGGAAGCATATCGTAGAGGGCATCGTAGAGGGGCCTCAGATACGGATTGATTTTTTCGATGAGGTCGCCCGGAAGGAATCCCAGTTTCTCCCCCGCCTCAACGGCCGGCCGGGTAAGAATGAGCTTCGTTATGGAGCGGGCGGAAAGAAGATGGACCGCGTAGGCCACGGCGAGATAGGTCTTGCCGGTTCCGGCGGGGCCGAGGGCAAAGACGATGTCATGGCTCTGGAGAAGTTCAATGTAGCGCTGCTGCGCGGCGTTGCGCGCCGTGATGAGTTTTTTCGGTGTCTGCAGGGAGAGAAAGAGGGACGGCTTTGCGCCAGATGTCTCGTGCGTAGAGAGGAGGGCGGCTTTTTCACGGAGGAAACGTTCTTTTTTCTGAAGAAGCGTTTCGGTCGGTGAGGGAGACGCTGCCCTGTCCGATGTCGTGCGCAGCCCCTGCGGGGCAGGGGAGGAAGTCTGCACCGAGGCGCTGCCTGACGTCCGGGACGTTTTTGGCGAGTCTTCCCCTCGTGCCGCGAAAGCAAACGCAGTTCTTGCTCCTGTCCTCTCAGGCGGCGTCATGGGAGACGGGGCCATTCCGCCCTGTCTGCGGAAGGTGCTGAAGGAAGAGGGACGTAAGGTCTCTCCGGGCTGGCTCTCCCCGCCCTTTTTCAGAGGCTCCGCTGCTTCCGTCCGTCTCTGTTCAGCTTCCGTGCGGACTTCTCCGGCTTCGCCCGTATCGGCCGTTCCGCGTCGGGAGGTTTTGGCAGAGGAGGCCGACGTTCTGACGGTCGGTTTTTTTGTCGTTCTTTTGGATTCCTTCCTGTCGTCCGTTTCCTTCAGGAGGGCTGTTTTTCTGCTTCTGGCCTTTTTTTGCGGGGGCGCTGACTGTTCCGCCATATAGGCTTCACGTCTTGCCTTTCTTGTGGCGAAGTCCTCCTCAAAAAAATGAAAAAGACCCTTGAGCCCCTGCGGGTCAATGGGCCGGCCTTCCGAGATGTCCTCGTAAAGGGCCAGGAGAAGTTTGACAAGACTTGTTTCGGTGTGACGGTTTTCTGTTTCGATAAAGAGCGTGTTGCCACGGTTGAAGAGCCTCGCACCGCTTGCCTCGCCGAGAATGTCAAGGTGGAGATTCTGCGGTCCGAAGAGGGTTGCCGCAAGATCAGGATCGTCAAAGACCAGTCGTTCCATAGGGAAAAGGGATACCTTCTTATTGCCGTGATATTGCGGATTTTGTGCCACGAAGAGAGCGCATTACGAATCATTGCATTTTATGGCATTTGGAGAATGGCTGTCAACGGACCCCGTTGTGCCGTCTCCCCTGCCGTCAGCGTCAGGAGGTGGGGTGGAACCAGGGCACGTCGGAGTACTCGGTCCCCGGGGCTCTGTTCCCCGCGTCCTTGTTTCGGGAGCGCTCTGGCCCGTGACCTGACAGGTGGGTTCCGGAACTGCGCCAGGCGTCTCCCCGGAAAGCCCCTCCCTTACATTTTGTGGCGTGTCTCCGGCTCAAGGCTTTTTAGCAGCTCAAGCAGTTTTTCCTCGTTTTCCTGCTCCGGGGAACGCTCTTCACGGCTTTCGCGCGTGAGACTCATGATGTCGAGAATATGACTTGCACTGGCCGTCCGTGCCATGTCGGCGGCGGCATCCGGAGTCCGCATGTAGGGAATGCAGTCTTTTTCAACCTGAGGGCTCTCATCTTCCTCGTCGAGACCTTTCAGAAGGGATTCCTTGACGTAGATCGGTTTCTGCGTGCGGCAGGCAAGTGTTATGGCGTCAGCCGGACGGCAGTCAATACGGATCCGTTTACGGGAACGGTGGAGTTCTATGGCGGCATAGTACATGCCCTGGCGCAGGGCCGTGATCTCCGCCTTTACAAACGAAGCCTGAAGGGCTTTGAGACAGAGAAGAAGAAGGTCATGGGTCAGGGGCCTCGGAAGTTTTTCCCGATTCAGCACAAAGGTCAGAATCATGCCTTCCATGGCGCCGATTTCAATGGTGAGATAGCGGGGACCGTCCGCTTCGCTGAGAGTGAGGAGATACACGCTCTCTTCTGTGGACGTATCCATGACGAGGTTCTCAACGCGCATTTCAACCATAGGGCATGTGTCTCCATACTGTTTGAAAAAGCCGTGTGGTCAGGAGCCGTGGGACGTCCCCAGGGGCGCTGTCCTTCTTCCCCGTGTCAGGCGGTCGTCAGGACCGTTCCCCATGGCTCTCAGGGGAGCGGGTCGGCAAAAAGGCAGTGCTTCCCTGCCTCCCGTATTCTGACAGGAACGGACTCTCCCCGTTTGCCGGCGTCTTCCGGAAGGTGCACGTGCACAAGGCAGTTGTAGGGGTCGCGGCCCTGCCAGCTTTTTCTTCCTTCCGCATCCCGTTTGCTCGGTCCCTCAAGAAGAATGTCCGTTTCCGTCTGGCAGCGTGATGCAAGCCATTTCCGGCTTAATTCCTCCTGAAGAGACTGAACGGCCTCCAGACGCTTCACCTTGGTCTCCTGCGAGATCTTATCGGGGAAGGTGCTGGCCCTGGCCTCCGGCCTGTCGGAATAGCAGAAGGAATAGCTGGAGACAAAGCCGCAGGCCTCCATAAGGGAAAGGGTCTCGTTGAGGTCCTCCTCCGTTTCCCCCGGAAAGCCCACGATGATATCTGTCGAAAGCGCGATGTCCGGCCTCGCGTTCTTCAGGCGTTCGACAAGGAGGAGAAAGTCTTTCCTGGTATAGCCCCGGCCCATGCGTCTGAGAATCCGGTCCGATCCGGCCTGCATGGGAAGGTGGAGCGAGGGACAGAGGGCGGGGAGGGTTGAAAAGGCGGCAATGTCCTCTTCCGTCATATCCTTTGGATGCGGACTTGTGTACCGGAGTCTCTGCAGTCCCGGGAGCGCCGCCACTTCCTGGCAGAGACGTGCAAAGGAGGGCCTTTGTGTTTTGTGCCCCCTGCAGGCGTCAAGACCGAAAGCGTTGACGTTCTGGCCAAGAAGCACCAGCTCCTTTGCGCCGTATCCGATTTTTTGTCTGCATTCGGAAAGAACGGCTCCTGCCTCACGCGAACGCTGGCGCCCCCTGGTGTAGGGGACAATGCAGTACGTACAGAAATTGTCGCAACCCTGCATGATGTTGACGTAGGCTGTCGGGGCGGAGAAAAGGGGAATTCCCTCCTCCCGTTCGACAAAGTCCTCCGTGAAGTCCAGAAGCGCAACGCGTTGATCGGGGTTTTGCAGGATCTTTTCGATTACGTCCGGCAGCTCAAAAAGGTGGTCTGCCGCTGCCACAAGGCGGACGTTCGGAAAGGAGAGAAGATCTTCACCATGCTGTTTTGCGACACAGCCGAGAACGGCGATGAGAAGGGGCGGGTTGGCCTTTCTCGAGCCGCAGATCTGGGAGAGCATGTTCTTGACCCGTATCTCCGGCTTTTCGCGCACGGAGCAGGTGTTGAGGCATATGACGTCGGCCGTTCCGACATCGGCCTCCTTACCGCCACGGGCGGAGAGAACACCGGCAAGCCAGAGTGAATCGTTGACATTCATCTGGCAGCCGAAGGTAAGGATGTGAAAGGTGAAGGGCATGCTCATGGCTTGTTTCGTTCTGCTGTTTTTTCTGCCGTATTAAGGTATGATCACGCTCCTTGCCTCCCGGACAGGAGCCCCGTTCTCACTGACCGTCTTGCTTTTCATCCTGTGTTCTTGCCTGACTGCGTACCTTTTTCAAGACCTGGATGTTGTTCGAGAGCAGTTCCTTCAGTTCAACCGCCGTGTCATGGGAAAGACGAATCCGGTTTGTGATAATCCGCAGGTCCTGCGGAGTTTGCCCGTTGAGCCCGGCGTAGTGGTTTTCCCGATTGACGATGTCCCCGTTTTCGTCGAGGTATTCATAGCTGTACTCAGGCAGGTCATGTTCGTTGTGGTAGAAGTCGACATCGATCATGGCACCGGGAGTCATCGAGACGCGGACTCCTTCAACGGAATGCTGCATGACGGATTTCGGAATTCTATAGTTTGAACGGATACAGAGGATGTCGCTGTTGTTCTTTTTCATATGTGTCAGACGATTTCCGGGTGTATCGGGAAAACCGCCTCCTCCGGGATGTCCTTTGAGCCCTGCACTGGTCCTTCTCCTGCATAAGTATGGGAGCAACATCATATCCAAAATGAAACTTTGGTATCGTTGATATGACCCGGCAGCAGGGGAAGTCCGTAAAAGGGCTTCTAGCGTTTAGATTTTGGTTTTGAACCGTGCTTTGCCCTGGACTTTGCTTTTTTCGTTGTACGTTTTTGGAGATCCTGATCCGGATCTGAATCCTCTTTCGCATCTATGTCTATGGTGTTCAGACTGTCCGCAAAGAGTTCCGCCTCTGTTTCATAAAGTTCGTCATAGTCCTCACTATCGAGATCGTCCAGAAAATCCTGCATATCTTCAAGGCGACTGATGAATACCGAGAGCTGCTGCTCAAATTCAATGGCCGTTTCATAGGGAATGCGCACCCGGTTTGTGATAACACGAACGAATGTCGGGGTCTTTTCCGAAGTCCTGTCATAGTGGTCCTGGCTTTCGATGACCGATCCGGTATCGTCCACGTACTGAATCGTATATTCCGGAATTTTGAGCTCCAGGTGGTAGAAGTTGAGTTCGATTTTTCCGTCGAGGGTAAGGGATGCGGACACCCCCTCCACGAGATTTTGAAGAACAGACTCGGGGGTCCTGTAGTAGGAGCGGACGAGATGGGTTTTTTTGTTGGTTTTTTTCATAAAGATTTCGGTGTGGATATTCAGAGGTATATGTTTGGAAGAAAATGCCGCCCCCCGTGTTTTTGTTTCAAAAAAACAGGGCGGTGATTCGATTGTGGCAGAGGCTGAATAGCTTTTCTGGAAAATGTCAGTATGCGTCAGGAATACATCAAAGGCAAGAAAAAACGCACACACCGCGCCGTCCAGGTATGGCAGGGCCTGCCTGCCGTCACCGTTTTCCGTAGAGAACATCCATTCTCTCCCGCGGAGCTTCAGTCGCCCGCGCGTCTTCCCGTCCCTTCCGCGTGCTCCGGCCTGTCCCCGACCGATCTTCTTCTTCATCCATTGACATGGCGCGTTTTTTCGTATTTCTTCTTTTCTGATGTATGTTCCCTGCAGGAAGCGGCTTCACCTTCTTCCTGCACGGTCCGTCGGAATTACCAGTTCTTTTATGATACGGAGAGAAATGTGGCAGATATACGGATAACCGACCATTCGGAACGCGCGGGCTTTGACCTTCTGGGGTTTATGGAAATGAGTCACGAGTCGCGCATCGGCAGCGCAATTCTTGAACGGATTGAATCGCTGTGGGACTCTTGGAGCGCTCTGCTTTCCGTTAAACAGATCACCATTGGCAAAATCGGCTACCTTGCAGTATGGTTGCCGGAGGATGTGGAGCAGGACGTCGAAGAGACGTGGAAGGTTTCCGCGTCCGAAGGCTTTTTGTTGAATTCCCTCGCCCAGTACCTTATCATGTCAACGGTGCAGGACCTTCTGCCCGAGGTGGAGGACGGGGGGTGCGCGCCGTCCCCGCGTCCGACGGCGGCGTTGCGGGAGACTCTCGCTGAACTCGGCCTCCCCTATAAGAGCGAAACTTCAAGCCTTCTTTCCCTTCCTTATGCGGTAGTGACCCACTTCCCCTTCAGAGGGGGGTGTGAGATCTGTCATTTGCAGGACCACTGTCCGAAGGGACAGGGCAAGGCCGAGGATGCCAGCATTCTTCTGCCTGGCTTTGAGCGCAAGGAAGGCGAGTAGTCACTTCTTTACTGTCCGCAGGCTTCCGCGTTTTTTCCCTGCATGACGCAATGAACCGCCTGCCGAACATTCCCAACCTTTCGGTGCCCCATGATCAACCACGAGGTAGACGAAACGTTGTCGCAACGGACGGATCCCGGACTCTCCGACAGCTTCGGGCGTCTTGTGACTTATTTGCGACTTTCCGTGACGGACCGTTGTAATCTGCGCTGTCTTTACTGCCAGAGCAACGCCGTCCAGCATTTTATTCCGCATGCCAATATCCTTCACTACGAGGAAATGCACAGACTTGTCGGCATTCTGCGGGAGATGGGCCTTCGAAAACTGCGTCTCACGGGCGGCGAGCCGTTCATGAGAAAAGGCTGTGACCGCTTTCTAGTCATGCTTCGCGAATCCTATCCGGAGCTTGATGTGCGTATCACGAGCAATGGAACGCTTTTGAAGAAGCATATTCCTCTTTTGCGGGACGTCGGCATTGGCGCGGTGAATCTTTCCATCGACACCTTTGATCCGGATACCTTTGCCTCCATTACGGGGCGACATGAACTCCCGGCCGTTCTCGATGTGCTTGACGATCTGCTTTCGTACGGCATCAGAGTCAAACTGAATGCCGTGGCCATAAAATCCGTGACGGAGCCTTCCCTTCCTGACTTTATACGCTGTGCGGAACGCCTCCCCGTAGACGTGCGTTTTATTGAATTTATGCCCATGGGCGAGGATACGCTCTGGAGCAGGGAGCGGTTTTTAGGTGTTGACGCGCTTTTTTCCGCCATATCCCAGTCGGTCGCGCTGACTCCTCTTGAAGAACACGATCCCCTTGCAGGGCCTGCACGCATGTATGCGCTTGAAGGCGGGACCGGCCGCATAGGCTTTATTACGGCCCTTACTAACCACTTCTGTGCCAGGTGCAACCGTCTGCGTCTGACAAGTGAGGGGAGTCTCAGACTCTGTCTTTTTGACGACAGTGAGGTTCCGCTGCGTGAACATCTGCGGGGAGGGGCGACGGATGCCGAAATCGCCCGTATCATACGGAATGCCTGCCGGAATAAACCCATGGGCTATGAACTTTTGGCAAAACGGAATGGTGCCGTCGCACAGCGGAGAATGAGCGGTATCGGCGGCTGAGCCTGGGCCTTTCTTTGCAGCCGTTCCTGTTTTTTTCCCTTCTTTCGGGCGGAGGAGAGCGGCTGCCGGCAGAGACCGACATCTCCGGCCCGTATGTTTCTTGGGTAGCAAGAAGACGTCGTAAGCTTTTTTTCCGGTAGCCACGGTCTTGAAAGAGGCCTTTTTTTTGACGTAACTAAGGAGATATCTCCTTGCCTCTTACAAACCGCTTGAGGAAGGAGGGGGAGGAACGAGTGATCGCGTATCTAGAAGGCCGGCTCCTTGAGTCCACGGAATCGTCCTGCGTGATTCTGACCCCCGGCGGGGTCGGTTACCGTATCGGCATTTCCACGGCAACCCGTGAGGCGCTTCCGAAGAAAGGGGAGAATCTCTCTCTCTATACGACCCTCATTGTGCGCGAAGATGCCCTTGAGCTCTACGGCTTTACGGAACGTGACGAGCGGGAGACCTTTGATCTCCTTCTTTCCATATCGAAAGTCGGCGCCAGAACGGCTCTGGCCGTGCTTTCCGTTTTTTCGCCGAAGGCGTTGCAGCAGGTTGTGGTGGACGGTGACCCCCTGCTTCTTACCCAGGTCCCCGGCATCGGCAAGAAAACCGCCCAGTATGTCTTCCTTGAACTGAAGGACAAGCTGAAGTTCCTCGACGGCCTTGAAGGTGCCGCCGCCGGCGGAACAGGGGAAGTGATGCGCAGCGTTCTCGACGGACTCACTGGTCTTGGCTATAACGAACAGGAAACCTACCCCGTTGTCAGCGGATTGCTCAAGGCCGAGCCGGATTTGGACGTCCCCGCTGCCCTTCGTGAGGCACTGAAGGTCCTTTCAAGAGAGAAAAAATGAGCCGGGAAGACATACGCGAAGAAGAACTGGGCGTTATTGAAGAGAACGTCCGCCCCCATCATCTTTCCGAATTTATCGGACAAAAGGAGCTCTGTGCCAATCTGAGCGTCTATATTGATGCCGCGAAGGAGCGGGGGAAGGCCCTTGATCACACACTTTTTTACGGAAATCCGGGGCTTGGCAAGACAACCCTCGCCCAGATTATGGCGGCCGAGCTTGGAGTGAACCTTGTGACGACTGCCGGTCCTGTCCTTGAACGCGGCGGTGATCTTGCAGCCATTCTGACCAAGCTTGAAAAACACGATGTCCTTTTTGTGGATGAAATTCACCGCATGCCCATTGCTGTTGAGGAAATACTCTATCCGGCCATGGAGGATTTTCATCTTGACATTATCTGTGGTCAGGGGCCTGCCGCACGCTCCGTGACCATTGACATCGAGCCCTTTACTCTTGTGGGTGCAACGACCCGTCTCGGGCTTATTTCTTCGCCTCTCAGGGACCGTTTTGGCATCGTGCACCGTCTGGAGTTTTATTCGCCAAATGATCTCGCACGCATTGTGCTCCGCTCAGCACGTATCCTGCACGTGGATATTGACGAGGAGGGGGCACTGGAGATCGGAAAACGTTCTCGCGGCACCCCCCGCATTGCCAACCGTCTTCTTCGCCGGGTCCGGGATTTTGCCCTTGTGCACGGGGACGGCCGAGTTACCGAGGATCAGGCATCCGAAGCCCTCGCCCGCATGGATGTTGATGCCATGGGGCTTGACGTGATGGACAGAAAAATCCTTGAGGTCGTGATCAACTCCTATAACGGGGGTCCTGTCGGGCTGAAGACGCTCGCCGCAGCGATTTCCGAAGACGTACGAACCATTGAGGACATCTACGAGCCCTATCTCATTCAGAGCGGATTTCTGCAGCGCACGCCGAGAGGGCGTGTGGCGACGGCAAAGGCCCTGCAGCATGTGGGAAAAGGCTGGATTTCTCACTGACGATGCGGACGATGTCTTGTGGAGCCTCATTGAATGTATAAATGTATAGTTCTCTCGGCCCGGAAAGAGGAATGCGATTTTTTCCGTTCAAAGCTTGCTCCCGTTTTTTCGTTCAGCTGGATTTCACGTGCTGACGAGGCGCTGGACGTCCTTACTTCCACTTCTGTTTACGCAGTGCTTGTCGAGTATTCCCTTGCAGAGGCGGTTTCTCACGCCTTTTCCCGCAAGGCCTCAGAAGGCGATAACTGCGCAAGTATTCCCTATCTGCTCTATTCCCTCGGCAGCATTCCCTCCCCCGACACAAGTGTCCTTGACAGATGGGCCCAGGACATTCTTCTTCCTCCCCTTGATTCCAGGCTTCTCGCCTGCCGGATTCACAATGCCGCCCGTGCGAAGAAAAGTTTAACCTTTGCCGAAGTTGAAACGGTCCTGCGGGAGCTTCCTTCAAATATTTTCCTGAAGGACAGTCTTGGCCGCTATGTCTTCTGCACCCATTACTGGAAACATATTGAGGTGCCGGATGATCCCAACTGGACGATCCGCGGAAAGCGTGACATCGATATCCGTAAGAACAGGGCCAATGCCGTGAAGGCCATGGAAAGCGACGCGCAGATATTGAAGACAGGCAAGGGCGTCCAATACATTATACAGGAAGAGGTTGACGGCAGGGTCGAATACCTTGAACTCGTAAAGCGTGCGACTCACGACAGCGATGGAAATATCAATGGTGTCGTGGCCCTTATTACCGACGTGACCGAACGTGAACTCCTCCGCCGGGAGCTTGAGCGTCGTTCAACCCTTGATCCCCTGACCGGTCTTCTTAACAAAAGCGCGACCGAGGATCTTATTGACCTTGTGCTCCAGAAAAACATCGCCGCGGGGACCATGGAAAAAGGCGCACTCCTCATGATCGATGTCGATGATTTTAAAACGGTCAACGACACCTTCGGCCACAAAAAAGGGGATAAGGTGCTGAAGTATGTCGGCGGCATTCTGCACAGTGCCGTGAAGGGATCTGACGTGAAGGGAAGGGTCGGCGGTGATGAGTTCATGGTCTTTCTGCAGGATCTCAATGACGCGGGGGAGGCCGAACGGCTGGCAAGGATCATTGGCGCGCAGGCTGCCGATGCCTTTGCGGATACCCCCCTGCATGGCTATCTTTCCCTTTCCATCGGTATTGCCATGTTCCCCGAGAACGGCAGATCCTTCGGGGAACTGTACAGTGCGGCGGATACGGCGCTCTACCACGTAAAAGAGAACGGAAAAGCTTCCTACGCCGTGGCCGTCAGGTGAATGCCTGTCGTTGAAGGCGGAACAGCCGGGTGCTTTTGCGGATCAGAGAGAGAAAACGAAAAAAAATCGACAATTGAAAAAAAATGCTTGACGAAAAGATAAAAAAGGACCATTGTCTTTTTTCGCGCTTACGAAGCGCTCCTGAAAGTCACTTTTCAGCACGGCAAAAAAATTTGGCCGGTCACGAAAAAAAAACACTTGACGGAGTGAAAAGAAAAGAGCATAACTCTTCTCCGCGCTTCACGAGCGCAGGGGTATGGCCCCAAGGTTGTTCCCCGACGTTGTTCATTGACAAGTAAATAGCGAGTGGAAGAAAGAACTTTGAGATTCTGATTTCTGCGTTAGCAGAGATCTAAGACAGATTTGAACTGGAGAGTTTGATTCTGGCTCAGATTGAACGC